>JANQFR010000015.1 GCA_028277745.1 Phycisphaeraceae bacterium | reverse complement strand
TGCTGCTCCTTTGCGTGAAAGGGAAAGATTGCAACAGCAGTATGGGCGCGAACTGCGCCTGGCGCAAGCACTTACCGCAACCGCGCATAATGTCCGCGCTTGCGGGGCTTAGAGGAGGTCAAGCCGGTCCTGAGCGGAGCGAAGGTCCGGATCGCGTCGGCGAAAAACATCCGGACCTTCGCTCCGCTCAGGGCCGGCTTCTGACACGCCTTTCACCCTGTGAAAGATGGCCGGGGTGTGGGGGGTGATCTCCGATATAATCTTCCGTCTATGCCTGCTTCTGTTGACGACATCCAGACCGTCGCCTTCGTCAGCCTCGGCTGCCCGAAGAACCTGGTCGACTCGGAGAAAATGCTCGGCCTGCTCGCCGAGGACGGCCTCGCGCCCGTCCCGTCCGATGAGCCCGCCGACGCGGTCGTGATCAACACCTGCGGGTTCCTCGAGGCCTCCCGGCTCGAGTCGGTCGACGAGATCAACCAGGCGGTCGAGGCCAAGAAGCGGGGCCAGGTCAAGCGGGTCGTGGTCGCCGGGTGCCTGGTCCAGCGGCACCGCGCGAAGATGCTCGAGTGGTGCCCGGACATCGACGCGATGATCGGCGTGTTCGACCGCGACCGGATCGTCGAGGCGGTGCGGGGCTCGCGGGGCGGGGCGGCGGACGTCGCCGTCGAGCTGCCGGTCTTTTCCTCGATCGCCGCCAACGCCGCCATCGCCAAGGCCCACCGCGACATCACCGCGGAGGGCTACTTCGAGGACGACGCCGCCCGCCTGCGGCTCACGCCCCGCCACTACGCCTACCTCCGCATCTCCGAGGGCTGCAACCAGAACTGCGCGTTCTGCACCATCCCCTCGATCCGCGGCAAGATGCGCTCCAAGCCCGTCGACCGCATCGCCGCCGAGATGCGCGAGCTGATGAACGACGGCGCGCACGAGATCAGCCTCATCGGCCAGGACACCACCAGCTTCGGAGAAGACATCGGCTACGGCCCGGGCCTGGTGGGCATGCTCGAAGCGGTCAACGCCGTCGCCGCCGAGTTCGGCGGGGGCTGGGTCCGGCTCATGTACGCCTACCCGTCCTGCTTCACCGACCAGATGATCGACGCGATCGCTCGCCTGCCTCACATCCTGCCCTACATCGACATGCCGCTGCAGCACATCAATGATGAAGTGCTCGACCGCATGCGCCGCCGCACGTCGCGCCAACTCATCGAGACGCTGCTCGCCAAGCTCCGCGACCGCGTCCCCGGCATGGCGATCCGCACCACCTTCATCTCCGGCTTCCCCGGCGAAACCGAAGACCAGCACCGCGAGCTGGTCGACTTCGTGGCCGCGTTCGGCTTCGAGAACATGGGCGTGTTCCCCTACAGCCCCGAGCCCAACACCCCCGCCGGCTCGATGCACGCCGCCGGCGAAGCGATCGACGACGAGACGATCCAGCGACGGATCGATGAGTTGATGCTGACCCAGCAGCAGGTCGTCTTCGAGCGGCACGACCGGATGGCGGAGCAGGCCACGGAGACGGACGTGCTGATCGACGGCCCGGCCGACGAGGGCGTCTACGAGGGCCGCGCCCGGTTCCAGGCGCCGCAGATCGACAGCCTCACCTACGTCCGCTCCCAGCAGTTGATCTCGCCCGGCGAGGTCGTGCGCTGCCGCGTGACCGGGCGGTCAGACTATGACCTGATCGCCCAGCCGGTCGCCGAGCTGGACCGGGCGGTGGCGTTGCCGGTCGTCCGATAAAACAGCGCCGGGCCCCCTTTCCGCCCCGGAACCCGGTGTTTTTATTGGGCAAGTCCCAACCGCGTGCTATGGTTGGACGTAGGAAGAGAAGATGAGCCGAACGCCGCAGGACATCTCGATGCGACTGGCGGCCGCGCGCGTGGCGCCGGGGCGGCCGGTGCGGTTGCCGCCGCGGCGACTGCGGCTGGTCGGGGCGGGCGAGGCCAAGGCGGCGAAGATCAACGCGCAGCACACCGCGCAGGCCGCGGCGAACGTGCCGCAGGCGCAGCAGATCACCGATGAGCACGACCCGCGCTGGGTGCTGGCGGTGCGCACGGCGGCGTGCCTGCAGGGCGCGGTGCTGCCGCCCGAGAAGCGCGACCACCTGCTGCGGGTCGGCCGATCGATGGGGCTGTCGCCGTTCGACAGCAACCTGGTGATCGCGATCATCCAGGACCAGGCCCGGCGGGGGCAATTGGCCGAGTATTGCCCGCAGGCGGGGGCGGCTCAGCTGGCGATGGTGCCCAAGCCGCGCCGGTTCGCGTGGCGGGGAGCGGCGCTGCGCAACATCCTCATCCTGGCCGCGTCGATCGTCGCGCTGCAGGCGGCGCTGATCGCCTGGCTGCTCAACTAATCAAGCCGGTCCGGAGGACGCCGCATGCAGTCGGACATCCGGATCTTCGCGTCGCTGCGCGACGCTCAGCACCGGCTTGGCCGGGATACGACCGGGCCTCACCAGCGCTTGCGATCGATCTCGGAGAGCTTGCGGTTTTCCTTCAGCGCCGCGGTCGCCGCCTCGAACGCGTGGACCAGCTCGGCGAGTTGGGCCGAGCCTTCGTCCCCGTAGGACTCGAGGACCTGCGCCTGGAGGATGGCCGCCTGGAGGTGAGCCTCGCCGAGGTATTCGCGCGCCTCGGGGAACCGTTCGCGGACCGCGAGGGCCTTGTTGTAGTACGTGAACGCGACTTTCAGCCGTCCGAGCTTGCGGTTGGAATAAGCGATCATGTTGAGCGCGTCGGCGTTGCGCGGTTCGAGCTTTTCGGCGGCCTGGAATTGCTCCAACGCTTTTTCGTAGTCCTTGGCCTTCACCGCGGCCATGCCCTTGTCATAGAGCTGGCCGGCCGAAAGCGTTTTCGGCTTGGGCTTGGACGGCGCCGCGTCGACCAGCGGGTTGATGAGCAATCCGATCGCGAGACCGGCGGCGAGGACAAAGGAAAGCAGCAAGGGCTTGGGCATAACGGTTCTCCGGGGGTAAGCGACGGATTGGGTATTCAGACAGCCCGGCCCTGCGGGCCGGCGCTAAACAGTAGGTCATTTTTCCGCCCGCCATAACCCTATGTCCGAAACCGCGGCTTGTCTTGCTTCTTCCCCGATTCGTGATGATGGGCGCCGCGGTGGACCGTCTGGGCGCCGAAGCGGTCGGCGATGCCGTCGAGGGCCTGGTCGATCCTGGCCTGCTTCCGGCGCCTGGGGTCCTCGAAGAGCTCGAGCTGGCCGGGCTGGTCGGTGAGGGGCCCGGCGCTGAAGCCGATGAGGCGGACGGGCTGGAAGGAGGCGTCGGCCCACTTGTCGAAGAGGCCGCGGACGGCGCGGTAGAGCTCGTCGGTCAGGTCGGTCGGCCGGTCGAGCGTGGCCGAGCGGGTGATGGTGGTGAAGTCGTCGAAGCGGAGCTTGAGCGTGACCCCGCGTGCGAAGAAGCGACGTCGGCGGAGGCGGTACGCGGCGGACTCGGTGAGGCCCAGCAGGTCCTGGCGGAGCATGTCGGGGTCGGTGCGGTTGTCGCCGAAGGTGGTCTCGTGGCCGATGGACTTGGCCTGGTGGTCGGGCACGACCGGCCGGTCGTCGAGGCCGCGGCAGAGCCGATGGAACCGTTCGCCCAGTTCGCCGAAACGACGGTCGAGCTGCTCGCGGGTGAGGCGGCGGAGGTCGGCGACGGTCTTGACGCCCATGCGCTCGAGCCGCGCGGCGCCGGCCGGGCCGATCCCCCAGATCCGCGAGACCGGCAGCGGCAGGAGGGTGGCGTCGAGGTTGTCGGGGGTGATGACCGTCAGGCCGTCGGGCTTGTCGAGGTCGGAGGCGAGCTTGGCGAGGAACTTGTTGAAGCTGACGCCGACCGAGGCGGTGAGGCCCAACTCGTCGCGGATGCGCTGGCGCAGTTTTTGGGCGATCGTGACCGGGTCGCCCATCAGTCGGTCGGAACCGGTGACGTCGAGGAACGCCTCGTCGACCGAGAGGGGCTGGACGAGGGGGGAGAAGTCGTCGAGGAGATCGAAGAGCCCGGCGGACATCTCGCGGATGCGTTGGCCGGGCACTTTGACGGCGACGGCGTGGGGGCAGAGCCGCTTGGCGACGGCCATGGGCATGGCGGAACGGCAGCCGAAGGGGCGGGCCTCGTAGGACGCGGAGGTGACGACGCCGCGCTTGCCGGTCCCGCCGGTGAGCACCGGCCTGCCCCGCAGCGACGGGTCGTCGAGCTGCGCGATGGACGCGAAGAACGCGTCCATGTCGACATGGAGGATCGCGCGGCCGGTCATACCCGAATTATACGCGGGCCGGCCCTTGCAATACCTCGAATTCCGAGGTATAATACATCGGAATCCTAGGCAAGTAGGAGCCCGCCATGACCGCTTCCAACGAGTTGATCCGTGGGGCGGTGGCCCCCGTCGTGCTCGCGTTGCTGTCCGAACGCGAGATGTACGGCTACGAGATCGTCAAGGTCGTCAACGCCCGCACCGACGGCGTGCTCGCGTTCAAGGAGGGCACGCTTTACCCGCTGCTGCACAAGCTCGAGCAGCAGCGGCTGATCAAGTCGCGTTGGCGGGATGCGCCGTCGGGCAAGCCGCGGAAGTACTACGCGCTGACCGGCAAGGGGGCGGTCGAGGCGAAGCGGCGGCGGGAGGAGTGGGGCCGGGTGTCGTCCGCGGTCAACACGATCCTCTGCGGAGCCTGACCATGGCGCGATTCGACGACGTGCTGGACCGCGCGACCCGGCGACTGCGGGTCGACCGCGAGCTGCGGCTCGAGGTGCGGCGCGAGCTGGCGGCGCACCTGGACGATACGGCCGCGGAATACCGCAGCGCCGGGTACGGCCCGCGGGCCGCTGACGCCGAGGCGGTCAAAGCCCTGGGCGACGCGGAGGAGCTCTCGGAGAAGCTGTGGGTCGCCAACCGTTTCCGCGTGCGGCTGCGGGCGGCGGCGTGGTGGGGCGCGCGGGCGACGCTGCTGCCGGCCGCGATCGGGCTGACGCTGATGTACCTGATCGCCGGCTGGTCGACGCCGGCGATGTACAGCACTTTCGATGCGGGGGGGCCGGTCAGCGGCCCGTTCGGCTGGGCGGCCCAGCGGTTCGTCGACCGGCTCAAGTCGCAGATGACGGCCGACCAACGGCTGATCTTCTACGGCGACGAGTCGGCGACGACTCATCTCGAGGCCCAGCGCGGGCTGCGCGACGCGCACCCGGATGAGCCGCTGTATCAGCTCAACTACATTGGCGTCATGCTCTCGCATCAGGGCTTGGCCGAACAGATGGAAGACCGGAACCCCGACGCCATCAAGGCGGTGCTGCATGAACTGGACCGCGGCCGGAAGCTGGACCCCGACAACGGGATCTACGACATGCTCGAGGCCGCGATATGGCTGCGTGAAGCCGGGGCGCTGGTTGAAGACGAATCGCGCAGCGTCATGCGGCTGCGGCGCGACGGCGAGCGCGACGAGTCGCACCCGTTCGTGTGGACGCCCGAGGACGACGCGGCGCTGGCCCGGGGCCTGGCCGCTTTCGCCGCGGCGGCGGACAAACCCCACCTCAGCGCACACCGGCTGGACATGCTCCTGCATCGTGTAGAGCAGTTGCCGCCGGCGCGATCGCTGCGGGATTACGTGTTCCGCATCGGCGAAGGCGTCCAGATGCTGCTGCCGACCTTGACCTATCAACGGGTCATGGCCAGGCGCGTCGCGGCTGAGGCGATCCGCCGCGCGGACGCCGGCGACCGTGATGGGGCGCTGGCGCTGTTGGATCAACTAAGGGCGGTCAACCAGCGGGCCGCGGCCGGGGCGCGCACCCTGATCGGGTTGGTGGTCGCCGACTCGATCCGGATGCTCGAACTCGAGACCCGGGCGCATGTTCATGAAGCCCTGGGCGACGACGACGCAGCGGCCCGGGCGCAAGCGGATGTCGACGATCACGCGCGACAGAAAACCGCCTTTTGGTCACGCGACGACCCTCAGGAAACGTATGAGATCGAACGTCGGGCCGGGATGCTGTTGGGTGTGCTCATGCCGGCGATCCCGGGCTATCGCGTGGATGTCGAGGCGTTCCGGATGGCGGAATACGCGATGTTCGACCGGTTGGCTCTGGGGGTGCTGCTGGTGATGCTCATCGGCCTCGCCCTGACGACATCCACAGCGGGGCTGTGGCTCACGTGGCGGCGACGGGCGGACGGGGACCGGCCGGTGCTGTTGTGGGTGGGCTGGCGGCGTTACGCGGCGGTGCTGGGCCTGGGCGCCGCGGCGCCGGTGTTGTTGTTTGTCGTTTGGACCGTATTGCCGTGGGGTGGGCGCAGCTATGGATTGAACGATAACGTGGCCCTGGGGTCGGCGCTTGCGGCGTACGGCGCGGTCTGGGCGGCAACGCTGGTTTTGATCTGGCTCATCGGGACGGCCGCGTTGCAGCGGCGAGCGGCGGAGATCGGGTTCGCCGCGCTTCCCCCGCGGCAGTGGACGCGCGTGCTGACGTTGACCGCAATCATCATCGGATTAACCGCCGCTGGGGCAGCGGCCCGGTCCATCGGGCCAACGCTTGGAGTGGCCGAAGAAATGTGGTGGTCGGTCCTGGTCATTGCGGTCAAGGCGGCAACGGTGCTGGCCTGGGGGCTGTTCATCATGGACGAGATCACGTGGCTGAAGGGTCGATCGGACGCGTTCGCATTGGCGGGGCGGGCGGCGTCGCGGGGTCTGGGGGTCGCGGCGGGATTCATCGTGGTCGGCGCCGTGGTGACGCCGATCATGGCGCCGTCGGTCGATTGGGCGGTGTTCATCCTGGCCATCGCAGGGGTCGGGGTGGTGGTGGGAGCAGGGTTGGGGGTGCTATGGTCGGCCCGACAGCCGGGCGGATCGGGCGCCTTTGCCGGATCGGTGGTGCGGTCGATGGGGCCGGTGCTGGCGGGGGCGGCGCTGTTGCTCGCGGCGACCGCGGGCCCGGCGTTGGACCGGGTGGAGCGGGCGTGGGTCGAGCGGATCGCGGCCCGGTCGCCGGCCTGGATCGACATGGAGGTGGAGCAATCGAACGGGCGGGTGCTGCGGGATGTCTTGCGGCAAGACGCGGCCATCCCGCCCCGGTTGCCGCGATGAGGCTACACTCGCGGCGCCAGGAGGCGTCTGATGACCCAACCCACCACCGTTGCGATCGAAGGCTCGCGGTTCCTCATCAACGGCCGGCCGACCTACGAGGGGACCCGCCTCGAGGGCCTGCTCATGAACAGTCGGATGGTGCAGGGCGTGTTCGACGACCTGAACCCGCAGACCCGGCCGATGTGGGACTACCCCGACGGCCCGTGGGACCCCCGGCGGAATACCGACGCATTCCTGGCCGCCATGCCGACGTGGCGCGAGCACGGGCTCGTGGCGTTCACGATCAACTTCCAGGGCGGCAGCCCGCAGGGCTACAGCCAGGAGCAGCCGTGGCGGAACTCGGCTTATGAAGCCGACGGCTCGCTGCGCAGCGACTACGCCGAACGCATGGCGCGGGTGCTCGATCGGGCCGACGAGCTGGGGATGGCGGTCATCCTGGGTTTTTTCTATTTCGGCCAGGACCATCGGCTCGACGACGAGGCGGCGGTGATGCGCGCGGCCGACGAGGCGACCGACTGGCTGCTCGACCGCGGCGACCGGCACGTATTGATCGAGATCGCCAACGAGTGCGACATCTGCTACACCCACCCGATCCTCAAGGCGCCGCGCGCCCACGAATTGATCCGCCGGGTTCAGCAGCGAAGCGACGGGCGGCTGCTGGTGAGTACGAGCTACAGCGGCGGCACGCGCCTGACGCCGAACGTGGCCCGGGTCGCCGACTTCGTGCTGCTGCACGGCAACGGCGTGCCCGATCCCGACGGCATCCGGGCGCTGGTCCGTGAGTCCCGCGCGGTCGAGGGATACCGCGGCCAGCCCGTCGTGATCAACGAAGACGATCACTTCGATTTCGACCGTGACGACAACCACATGCTGGCCGCCGTCGACAGCGGCGCGGGGTGGGGCTTTTTTGACTACCGCATGGACGGCGAAGGGTTTGAGGACGGCTACCAGAGCATGCCCGCGGACTGGGGGGTCCGTTCCGAACGGAAGCGCAGCTTCTTCAAAAGCCTCCAGGCTCTGAGCTTGTGATGAAGCCGGACCTGAGCAAAGCGAAGGTCCGGATGGGTTTTCGCCGAGCCGATCCGGACCTTCGCTTTGCTCAGGTCCGGCTTCTCGGCGCAGGGGGGAGGGGGCGTTATCGAGCCCCCGCCTCGACGGGCTCGGTGGCGGGTTGGTCGGCCTTGGGTTTCTCGGTCTTGTGCTTCTTGTCCGGCGCGAGCACCATGGTCATCCGCCGCCCCATCATCTTGGGGGGGGCCTCGACCTTGGAGACGTCTTCGAGCGAGGCGATAACGTCATGCATCGTCCGCATGCCTAGGTTCTGGTGGGCCATCTCGCGGCCGCGGAAGAGCATGGTGAACTGCACCTTGTCGCCATCTTCGAGGAACGCGCGGGCTTTGTTGACCTTGATGCCCAGGTCGTGGTCATCGATCTTGGGACGCAGGCGCATGCCCTTGAGCTCGGACTGCTTGGCGTGGGCCTTGGCCTTCTGTTCTTTCTTGCGCTGGGCGTACTTCCACTTGCCGTAGTCCATGATGCGGCAAACGGGGGGCTCGGAGTTGGGCGAAACCTCGACCAGATCGAGGCCGGCGTTGCGGGCGCGCTGCTTGGCCTCATCAAGGGCGATCACGCCGACCTGTTCGTTTTCATCGTCGATGAGCCGGATGGGAGAGATGCGGATCTGGTCGTTGACACGCAGGCGTTTGCCGGTGTCCTTGGGCTGCGGGCGAAATCGTCTGGCGATGGTACAGGTCTCCGTGGATGGACGGTTCACACAACAGGGTCCGGACAACATGCCGGACCCTTCACATCGCATTATATCGGTCATTGGGCGGATGCAAGCCAGTCTGGTCGGGAAACGACGGGGATTTTACGATCCGGTCACCGGGGCGGCCGACCAGAGCGACGCCCCCAGGGCCAGCAGCCAGTACGCGAGTGGGGCCACGAGGATGGGCGAATCGACCACGTCCAGCACCCCGCCAAAGCCGGGGATCGATTGGCCCGAGTCCTTGATGCCCGCGTCCCGCTTGAAGAGCGACGCGGTGAGGTCGCCCACCACCCCCACCACCCCAAAGAGCAGGCCCGCCAGGCCCGCGAACCACCACGGGTAGTACACCGTCACCCGATCGCCCAGTTGGGGGTCCCAGACGCCGGCAAGGTCGTAGGCGTTGCTCAACGCCGCCAGCCCGATCGCCACGAGGGCCGAGCTGATTAGCCCCCCCACGACCCCCTCCCAGGTCTTGCCAGGGCTCAGCCAGGGGATCAGCTTGTGCCGGCCGATCGCCCGGCCGGTGAAATAGGCCCCGATGTCGCTGGACTTGGTGATCAGGATGATCGCCGCGATCATCCACGCCGACTCCCACCGCCGGATCAGCAGGAAAAAGCCCGGCAGGACGCCCATGTAGATGAACGCGAACATCGTGACGCTGGCGGCCACGACCGCGCCCTCGGTCCGCTTCTGCCGGGTGTAACGCTGCAGGCTCAGCAGGAACAGCCCCACCATCACCGACGCGTAGATGGCGATCGTCGGCTGCGACTCCATCTGGTACGGGATGATGTACATCAGCACGCAGCCCAGCGTCCCCGCCAGCCAGAGCACGAACGGGTCGGCGCTGATGTACTTGGCGCGGATGATGGCCGCCAGCTCACGGGTGCCCAGGGCAATCGCGACCAGGAGGAACACCAGCATGAGCAGGCCAGCGGGCAGGTGCCGCCGGCCGAGGAACAGCGGCTGCCAGAACGTGTCTTGGAGCTCGACGCGGTCGAGCCAGTCGTCGAACAGAAGGATCAGCAGCAGGCCCACGATCATGAGCGGGCCGAAGATCAGGCGGTAGCGGAGCATCGCCGCAAAGTGTACCGCGATGCGGCCGCCCGGCGCATCCGGGGACCGGTTGGGGCGTTCAGTCGATATCGCCGGCACGGCGGGCGGCCAGCCGCTGGGGCGACTCATCCGAGGCGGTCTCGGCCGAGACTTGAGGCTCCCCCAGGAAATGCTCCATCACCGCCACACCCTGCATCACCACCCCCACGGCCAGCACCGCCCCCGCCAACGATAACGCGATGATCCGACGGTCGATCGACATGGCGGCACTCCTGCAAGACCGATGACGTCCGGCAGAACGCCCCGCCCCGGTCGGCTATTGCATCAGCGCCATCGAAGCCCAGGGATTGCGATCCCCGGGCTTCCCCCACACACGCACATATAACGGATCAGTTCGTCTGGAGTTGCCGGCCGAAGAAGTTGCGGATCGAGTTGGTCAGCTCCTGGAACGGCACCTTGCGGACGGTCGGGTCTTCGAAGGTCCCCGCGATCACGTAAGGGTTGGCGTCGACCTGAAACGCGCGGAACAGCTCGTTGATCGTGGCGAAGAAGTCGAAATTGGGCAGCGGCGTCAGCGTGACGATGGCGAACCCGTTCAGCGGGCTGTCGCGGCCCTGATAGATGTCTTCCAGGCTGAATTCCATGAGCACCTGGGCGCCGCGGTTCTGGTAACGGATCTGATCGGCGGTGAACCGGCCGCCGTCGATGTGGAACTTGGCCGAGCCCGAGCCTTGAGGCCGGCTGGTGAGGTCGAGCCGCAGCAGGGAGAAGAGGCGGGTGAAGATCGGGACCGTGGCCAGGTCCGAGTCGTGCAGGTCGAAGCCGCCGGTGCAGAGAAAATCACGCGGGCGCTGGGCGTGGAGGATCAGCACGGCGTTGCCGTCGAGCAGGCCTACGCTGGGCTCGGGGTTGTCGGGGTTCGCGGCGCTGATGAGCTTGGCGATGCCGACGTCATCCGCGGTGAGGTTGACGTACAACACCCCGCCGTCGGTCTGCGTGGAATACCGCCCCCAGAGGTCCAACTCGCCGCCGGCGGCCTGAACGTCGCAGTCCGAGAGGATGAACCGGTGCGGTTCGAGGTACCCGATCGCCGTCGCGGAGGTGAAGTCGATGGTCCGGAACGCGGCGTCCTGCCCGGTCATGGACAGGGTGATCTGCACCGGGCTGAGGGCCTGGGGGTCTTCGGTGCGGTCGAGGCGGATGCGGCCGGACACCGTGCCGCGGGTCTCGCCCAGCAGCGCGGCGTAGGTCTCGAACCCGCTGAGCCGCAGGTTCTCCCAGACCAGGTCGGCGACGCTGAACTCGGGGTGCTCCAGGTTGATCCGGGCGCTGCCGTCGATGTGGGCGTCCAGCACGTCGCCGCCCACCCGGCCGATGGTCAGGATCGACCCGTCGAGCCTGGCGGCGGCCCGCAGCTCGCCCAGGTTGTTCTCGCCGTGTCTGAGGGTGAACGAGACCCTGGCCCGGCCCTGGCCCTGGCGTCGGGCGAGGTCGCCGTCGGTCACCACCCGGCCGTTGACCAGGCAGCCCAGGGTGTCGCCGGGGACCAGCTCGAGGGGCCAGTCATCGATCTGCAGGTCGACGTTGATCCGGCCGAGTTGGCTGGTGTCGAACGCCAGCGCGCCCACGGCCTTGCCGTCGCCGCGCGTGGCGACGAGGTCGGTGATCTCCAGGTCATCCGAACCGGCGGGGCTGCGCAGCTGGGCTTCGATGGCGTCGGCGTGGAAGTGGCCGACGCTGAAGTCGGCGATCTTCATGGCGCCGCGGAGCGAGCCGTTGTGGATGGACCAGCCCCGCGTGGCGGCGACCAGCGACAGGTCGACCCGGCCCCGCAGGCCCGGGGCGACATCGAACAGCGTCTTGGCCAGCGAGAGGTCCAGGCCCGCCGCCTCGGCGTAGAACCGCCACGACTGGTCGGCGAAGGTGTAGTCGGTGCGCAGGCTCCATTGGCTGCCGAGCCATTCGACCGCCGCGGCGCTGAGCTCGGCCCGCGTCTCGTCCACGTCGCCCGCGACCCGCAGGTTCACGTCGCCGATCGGCTCGCCGCCGAACCGGAAGTCCAGGGCCTTGAGTTCTCCCTCGCTCCGCAACGCCAGCGGCTGAACCGTGCCGTACACCTTGAGCTGGCCCGACAGCCGCCGGGCGTCGAACGACAGCTGCTCGATCGGCCCCTCGGGCAGCGCGGCCTGACGCAGGGTCACATCGATCTCCAGCGGCTCGGGACGCTCGTAGACCAACGACCCCACCATGGCGAGGTCGAGGTTGGCGGCCTGCAGTTCCGCCCGGCTAAGGTCGACCCGCTCGGGGTTGCCCTGGGCCTCTACCACCAGGGCGCTGATCGGCTCGGGCACGCCCGCCATCTGGAACTGCTCGCACAGAAAGGACGCCGACCAGACCCCGGAGCCGAAGTCGAACGCCCCGCCGCCGGACAGGCGCAGGTCGCTGTCCGAGCCGGTGGGGCTGAGTTGGCTGACCGTCAGCGCCTGATCGTCCAGGCGGATTCGGGTCGACAGGTCCGGGGGGCGGTACGCCGCCTGCCCGCGCGACAACCGCAGTTCGTTGACCTGAAGTTGGGCGACCAGGTCCGCCCAGCTCGGCCCGCTGGCGTCCAGGACCAGATCGGCGCGCCAGTCGATCAGCCGGCTGACGCCGATCGTCTCGGCCGTGACCTGGAGCCGCATCGGCCCGAACCGGTCGGCGCCCTTGAGCTCCGCCCGCAGGTCGCCGCCGTGCCTGAAGCCGGTGGGCCACACGACGTCTTCCCACTCCATCTCGACCTGGCCGCTTTGATCGACGAGGTTGATGGAGGACGTGACCTGGGCGTCGCCGTCATACCCGCGCACGAGCAGGCGCTGGGTCGTCAGGGTGTCGCCGCTGAACACCGCCCGCCCGCCCGCCAGTGTCAGCGGCCGGACCGGATCGTGCTTCAACTCGACCTTCAATGACTCGGGCTCGAGGGTCAGCGTCGGCCCCGCCCACGCCAGCGTCACGCCCGTCATGCCCGTCATCTCAACCAAGGCGTGCTCGGCGTGCTCCAGATGAAGCCTGCCCGTGAGAGCGCCGGCCTCGGCCCGGCCGCGCCAACGCCCTCCGGCGCCCAACGGCTTCAGCGGGACGCCCGTGAACATCGTCAGCAACTCGCCCACCGCTCCGGCCTTAAATGTCAACTCGTGCGACCAGGGCGCGATCCGCGCGAGGCGGCCGTGCGTCTCCAACAGGCCGGGCACGTCGGCCCGAAATTCGTAGCTGAGGTTCCGCGCCGTCCTCCCCTCGAACGCCACGCGGTCCAGCCGCATCGGCGAGCCGTTCAGGGGCAGCAGGTCCAGCCGACCCCGCAACAGCGTCAGGTCCGGCAGCTCCAGCACCCGTTGCGGCTCGGCCGAGCCCCCCGCCGCGTCGGGCAGGGTCAGGCTTTCCCACGCCTCCATCACATTCCACGACCCGTCGGGACGCTGGCGCACCGTGATCAGCGGGTCCGTCAGCTCGATCGATTTCAGCTCGATCCCATAGCCCAGCAACAACCACGGCAACGCGGTGTGACGCACCCGCACCCGCGGCGCGGTGAGGATCGGCCCCTCGCCCAGCGGAAGCGTGACCTGCAACGACTGCGCCGTCGTGTTTCCGAACCAGCCGACCGACAGCACCCGGACGTCCACGTCCATGCCCAGCATGCGGTCCAGGTCGCGGTTGAGCATGTTGCGGGGGATGTTGCTCCAGAGCACGCCCTGGATCACCCCCAGCAGCAACAGCAGCGCCAGGATCGCCAGCCCGATCACGCGGCGCCAACGCCCGCGGCGGCGCGGTCGGTCAGCGGGTTGGGCTTTCGGCGTCTGCTGCACCGGCTACTCTTCCAGGTTGATCGTGGCGATGTCCCCGGCCGACCGCGGGCCCGATCCAAACAACCACCAGTCGTCGCGGTAGGACCGCCCGACATGCGGGCCCGAACTCGTCACGACCTCGCCGCTCTCCCGCCAGTAGGCGATGTAGGCGATGCTCGCGTAACCCATCTGCTGGACATCTTTCACGATGGAGATGTCAGGCGTCAGCAGGGTCTCGGGGATGCCGATCAGCCCGCCGTGCCGATCGACCCCGATCCCGCCGCTGCGGACCTCCATCACGATCTGCGCCCCGTCACGCTCCTCGACGAGGCGGACGCCGTTAAGCAGCAGATGAGCCCGCAGCTCCCCCAGCACGTAGGGGTGATCGACCGTTTCAAAAAATCGGGTGTCCATGAACACCAGGCGGTCGCGCATGGCGTCGGTCGAGAGCTGGGCCACCGCCCGCCGCGCCGCCGCGGAGATGAGGAACTGCTCAGTCGCCGTCCGAGGCGGATCGGTCACGCGCTCCTGCCCGCAACCGGTCATCAACCCCACGATCAGCATGGCCGTCGCCCATCGCATATGCGCCTATGATATCTCTCCCTTCCCCGCGGTTCAGGCCCGCCCGAATACTGCTAACCTGTTCGGCCCAGGACACGCCCCGCGGACAATGATGATGACGAAAAAACCACAGCAGGCCCGAAGCGTCGCCGGGAAAGTCCTCGGCGTGATGTGCCTGTGGTCCCTGCTGGGCGCCCCGCCGACGGCCGGCCAGGATCTGGCGGCGGCGGGAGACGGCGATCATCTCTGGCTGGCGATGCAGGATGAAGACGCCAAGTCCCTGGCGGTCTATCACCGCGCGGCGGCCGACGCGGCCGACGGCGTGCAGGAGGTGCAGAAGCTCCACGGCCGGCTCGCGCCCGGCGGCCTGGCGGCGGCGGATGCATCGCTGTGGATCGTCTATACCGACGGCGCCGTGCAGGTGATCGACGCGCAATGGCTCGACGCCGAGCAGAGCTGGGGGTACGTCGGCGGGCTCAGGCCCCGCCTGCCCGCGGGTGTCGCGCTGCGGGGGCTGACGGCTTCGAAAGAAGGCCCGTGGGCGCTGGTCCGCACCGAGTCGGAGCCCGCCGCCCCGAGCACGCAGCCGTCCGATGAGCCGGGGATCGACCCGCGCGAGATCGCGATCGACATCGCCCTGGGGCTGCCGCCGGGCTCGGAGTTGAGCCCCCTCCGCCGCGCCGCCGCGACCCAACCGGCCGAAGCCGAAGATGAAAACCAAGAAAAAGAAGATGGAGACGCGCCCGCGGCGACCGCCGAACCTCCTTCCGAAGAGGAGTCGACCGTCAAGCCGACCGACGCCCTGTTGCAGCTGCACCGCGGGCGGTGGCGCGTCACCGAGCTGCCCGACGACTGGCCCCACACCGCCGTCGCGGCGATGACCTTCGTCCGTGAAGATGACGAGCGGCCAACGCTCGTCGTCCGGCCGATACTGAAAAACGCCCCCCTCTGGGTGTATCGCTGGAGCGACGGCCAATGGAACCGCCAGGACGTCGACATGGATCACACGCCGCGCTTCGCTGCGCTCGGCGTGGGAGGCCAGCTCGTGCTGGCCCAGCAGCTCGAGCCCGCGACCGCCGACCAGGTGAAGGCGCAGCTCACCGTGCTGCGGCCCAGCGGCGTGAACCCGATCGGCGAGCTGTCGCTGGCGCCCCCCGGCGGGGTCCGGCAGTGGGCCGCTGCGCCGGTCGAGTCCAGCGCGGCGATCATCGCGTTGGGCACGGCCGACGACGGCGCCGACCCGCCGCTGCTCTGGGCGCGGATGAACCTGCTGGGCCAAGTCGTCGCCCCGCCCCAGCCGATGGAACTGATCCAGCCCACACCCCTGGAACAGCAGCCCGGGTTCATGATCCAGATCGGCGTGCTCGTCCTGGCGACCGCGCTGATCATCGCCTTCTGGCGCCGCACCCCGGGGTCCGCGATGCTGAACCTGCCCAGCGACCTCGCACTCGCCGATCACGGCCGCCGGGCGGTCGCCGGGCTCATCGACGTCGCGCCGGGGCTCTTCATCGCGATGGTGGTTTTCAGTCTTCGACCCGAGCAGATCATCGAACGGTGGCCCACCAGCCGCGGGCCCGGGATGACCTGGCCGGGCATGGCGCCGGGCGTCGTCGTGATCGGCGTCTTCCTCGTTCACGTGACGATCGGCGAGTTGGTCTTCAAACGCTCGCTGGGCAAGTGGGTCATGCGGCTGCGCGTGGCCGCGATGGACGGCAAGGCGCCCACCGCGGCGCAACTGGTCGCCCGCAACCTGCTCAAGACCTTCGACCTGATCGCGTGGCTGCTGCTGCTGCTGCCGTTGATCGGCCCGTATCGCCAACGCCTTGGCGACATGGTGGCCCGGACCGTCGTGGTCGCCCGGGCCCCGGAGCCGGAAAAGACCGAAGAGAAAGATTCGAAGGACGAGGAACGATGAGTCAGCCGAGCCCCGCGGTCGTGCTGCTGTCGGGCGGCCTGGACTCGGCCACCACCCTGGCGATTGCGCGCGAGCAGGGTCACGCCTGCCACGCGCTGACCTTCGACTACGGCCAGCGCCACCGCGCCGAGCTGATCGCCGCCGGCCTCGTCGCCCAACGCCTCGGCGCCGCCTCCCACCGCACCGCGGTCATCGACCTGCGCGCCTTCGGCCATTCCGCCCTCACCGACGACGACATCGATGTGCCCAAGGACCGCGACGAAACCGACATGACCGACGGCATCCCCGTCACCTACGTCCCCGCCCGCAACACCATCTTCCTCAGCTACGCCTTGGCCCTGGCCGAGGTCCTCGACAGCGGCGATGTGTTCCTCGGCGTCAACGCGGTCGACTACTCCGGCTACCCCGACTGCCGGCCGGCATACATCGCCGCCTTCCAGGCCATGGCGCAGCTGGCCACCAAGGCCGGCGTCGAGGGCCGCGGCGTCGCCATCCACGCCCCCCTCATCGACCTGCACAAGACCGACATCATCCGACGCGGGCTCGACCTGGGCGTCGACTACGGCCTCACCCACTCCTGTTACGACCCCATCCCCGACCCCGGCCGCCCCACCGGCGTACGCCCCTGCGGCCGCTGCGACGCCTGCCTGATCCGTAAGCACGCGTTCGAACAGCTCGGCCAAACCGACCCCGTCCTCGAACCCTCAGCCTGACGGCTTGTCGCGCGGGGCGTCGTCATCCGGGGCGGTGTCGTCGAACAGCTCGTCTTCGATCGTGTCCTCCGCCTCGTGCGACACCTCAAGCCGCTCGCCCGCATCGGGCTCAACCTCAACCTCCACCGAAGCCGGTTCTGAACGCGGCGGAGCCGCGTGAAGATCCGGATCTTCCGCGCGGTCGTCTCCAACGTCCTCTACGTCCTCTGCATCCTCCGCCATGGCCTCCGGCTCGGCCGTCGGCGCAGCGGGGGATGGGGAGGGAGGTGGGTCCGGAGACGGGACGGCCGGGGCGGCGGCCGGCGCCTTGGGCCGCGCGAAGAAGATCAGCACGATCGACCCCCAGACCGCCGAGATCAGCGAGCCGCCCAACACCCCCATCCGCATGTCGTTTTCAAAGGGCGAGGGGATGAACGCGACGCTGCCGATGAACAGGCTCATCGTGAACCCGACGCCGGTCAGGCACGAGAGCCCGTAGAGCTGCCGCCAGCCCACCCCCGTCGGCAGCTTCGCGATCCGCAGCTTCACCAGCGCCCAGGTCATGGCGAACACCCCCGCCTGCTTGCCCAGGACCATGCCCAGCAGGACGCCCAGCATCACCGGCGAGGTCAGCTCCGCGCGCGTGATCCCCGCGAACACGATCCCGCCGTTGCCGAACACGAACAGCGGCAGGATCAGGAACGCCACCCAGGGGTGCAGCGAGGTCTCGATCCGACGCAGCGGCGACCCCTCAAGGTCCGTCGCGCCGCCCTTGCCCCTGAACGGGATCGCCAGCCCCATCGCCATGCCCGCGACCGTCGCGGTCATCCCCGAATTGATCACGAAAACCCAGAACACGACCCCCACGAGCACATATGGCGCCAGCCGCTTGACCCGCGACAGGTTCAACAGCAGCAGCACCACAAGGCAGGCCCCCGCGCCGGACAACGAGGTGGTGGACAGGTCGGTGGAATAGAGGATGCTGATCACCAGCGCCGAGCCGATGTCGTCGACGATCGACAGCGTCATCAGAAACACCTTGAGCGCCGGGGGCACGTGCCTGCCCAGCAGCGTGACCACGCCCATGGTGAACGCGATGTCGGTGGCCATCGGGATCGGCCAGCCCCGCCACGCCAGCGGGTCGAAGCCGGCTGCGCCGCTGCTCATCCAGGTCACCAGCAGGTATACCCCCATCGGCACAGCCATCCCCGCCAGCCCCGCCGCCACCGGCGCGGCCACCCGGGACAGGCTCCGCAACTCCCCCGCGATCACCTCCCGCTTCACCTCCGCCGCAATGAGCAGGAAAAACACCGCCATCAGCCCCTGGTTCACCCAGAGCACCATCGGCTTCTCAAGCTTGACCACGTTCTCGATCTGGACCGTGATCTCGTTGTCGAGCACGCGGTTGTAGATATCCGACCACGGCGAGTTGGCCACCGCGACCGTCACCGCCAACACGCCCAGCAGGACGATCCCCGACGCCGACTCCATCCGCATGAACTTGCGGACGCCGCCCAACAGCCGTGACTCGGGCTCGGAGGCGGGCGCGAGGTCGGCGGGCGCGTTGGATGCGGGCTGGTTCATGACGGGCTCCCTCAGCGGCCGGTGTTCCGCTGCCGTACCATAATCGACGCCGATCCATGAAGCGCGTCGCTTTGATCCTCGCTTGCGTGCTGGCCCTCCCCGCCGGGGTGATGGCGCTGGTGTTGACAGCGGCGTCCCTTTCGCAGGCGGGCGTGGCGGGCTGCGGACCGGGGTCGAGCTGCGAGACGGTCCTCCGCTCGCCCTACGCCCGGGTGCTGGGCGCGCCGGTGGCGCTGCTTGCGGTCGGGGTTTACATCGTCCTGATCCCGCTGGCGTGCCGGCCCAGGCCCGGCCGCTTTTTGCTGCAGATGCTCGCGGGGCTGCTGCTGGCCGCCGCGGCCTATTTCATCCTCCTCCAGGCCGTGGTGATCCAGGCGTTCTGTGTGTTGTGCATGATCACCCACGGCCTGGGCGTCGCCGTGGCGGCGGCGCTGCTGGCGGCGGGCCGGCCGAGGTGGAAGCCGCTGGTTGCGGGCGCCGCGCTCGTCGCCCTGCTTGGGGCGGTGCAGTTCGTCTTGCCCGGCGCCGCGCCCGCTGCCTCCGAATCCGCCATCCGCTTCGCCGACACCGGCCCCGGGCCCGGCCGCACGCTCACGATCGCCGTCGGCGACCGCGGGGCGCGTATCCGGCCCGAGCAGTTGCCGCTGCTGGGGTCGGCCGAGGCGCCCTACATCCTCGTCGAGTTCTTCGACTACACCTGCGGCTTCTGCCGGGGCATGCACCGCGACCTGACCCGGGCGCAACGCGTCTTCGGCGACGCCATCGCCGTCCTGCCGGTCGGCGTGCCGCTTGGCGCCTGCAACCCCCACGTCGCTCAAGACACGCCGGCCCACCGCTATTCGTGCGACCTCCAACGCCTCGCCCTGGCGGTGTGGAAGACCGACCCCGCCGCGTTCGCCGCCGTGCACGACGCGTTCTTCGCCCCCGATCTCACGCCGCAGGCCGCCCGTGAGCTGGCCCTGGAGCACGTGGACGAAGACACGCTCGACGAAACGCTGGCCGACCCCTGGATCGACGCCCAGCTCGCGCGCAACGCCACGCTCTTCGCCCAACTCGGCGGCGTCCTGCCTCAACTGATCATCGGCCCCACCCACGTCCGCGGCCTGCCGCCCTCGCCGGGCGAGCTCATCGCCCTCATCGCCGAACAAACCGGGTTGAAACCACAGCCGCCCGTTAGCCCCGGGCTCCGCCCGGGGGTGAAAGAAGCCGAGCCGACCCCGGGCGAAGCCCGGGGCTAAAGGGCGCATGCTACACTCCCCCGCATGACCCAGTCCCACCCCGAACAACACCTCCACGCGGTCCTCAAGGTCGGCCTCGAGATCCACGTCGAGCTCGCCACCCGCTCCAAGATGTGGACCAGCGCGCCCAACGTCGCGCACCGCGAATACTTCGACGCCGAGCCCAACACGCTGCTCGACCCGGTGGTCGTCGGCATGCCCGGCACGCTGCCGGTCATGAACAAGGCCGCGGTCGAGATGTCGATCAAGGTCGGGCTCGCGCTCAACTGCAAGATCGCCCGCCAGACCAAGTGGGACCGCAAGTCGTACTACTACCCCGACCTGCCCAAGAACTACCAGATCTCGCAGTACGACCTGCCGCTGTGCTACGACGGCGCGTTCGACCTCGACGACGCGACCCGCATCGGCATCATCCGGGCCCACCTCGAAGAGGACGCGGGCAAGCTGCTGCACGAGGCCCCGGGCGGCGCCCCGATCGACTACTCCATCGTCGACCTCAACCGCGCGGGCACCCCCCTGCTCGAGATCGTCACCCAGCCCGACTTCACCTCCGCCGACCAGGCCGTCGCGTTCTGCCAGCGGCTCCGCGAGCTCTGCCGCCACCTCGACGTCACCGAAGGCGTCATGCAGAAGGGCCACATGCGGTTCGAGCCCAACATCAACGTGATCATCGAACGCGACGGCCAGGTCTACAAGACGCCGGTCGTCGAGATCAAGAACCTCAACTCGTTCCGCGCGGTCCACGGCGCGATCGAACACGAATATGGACGCCAGATCGATGAATGGCTGAAAACCGGCAAGACGATGGGCGCCCGCGCCAAGTCCACCCGCGGGTGGGACGACGCGAAGATGATCACGACCCGCCAGCGTGAGAAGGAAGACGCCGACGAGTACCGCTACTTCCCTGACCCGGACCTGGTGGACGTGCTCGTCGACGACGACTGGCTCGAATCGATCCGGGCCGGCCTGCCGGAGCTGCCGGCGGCGCGGCGTCACCGATATCTGCACGGCCTGGGCCTGAACGAAAAAGACACCGCCGCCCTGATGGACGAGCCGGGGCTGTGCCGCTTCTATGACGACGTGTGCGCCCTGGGCGTCGAGCCGCGCAGGGCGGCGACGATGCTGCTCAACTACGGCGCCAAGACCGCCAACGAGCGCGGCGTCGCGATCCACGAGTTGGCGATCACCGCCCGGCAGGTCGCCGACATCGCCGCCCTCGCCGACGCTGACAAAATCAGCTCCAGCGCCGCGGATCAGCTCTTCGCCTTGTGCTGCGACCCCGGTCAGGCCGACGCGTCGGTCGAATCGCTGGCCGAATCGCGCGGCCTGCTCCAGGTCAGCGACACCGGGGCGCTCGAGGCTTACGTCGATCAGGTCCTCGCCGACGCGAAGAACGCCAAGATCGTCGAGGACATCAAGGGCGGCAAAGACAAGGCCATCGGCGCCCTGCTCGGACAGATCATGAAGCTCAGCCAGGGTCAGGCTAACCCCAAGCTCGTCCGGGGGATGATCCAGGACAAACTCCGTTAAACCTCCGGACTACCCGGGCTAAAAATAAGTAATTACCCTTATTCGCGAGCCGTGTTCGCGCTGCTCTGGACGGGTGGCTCGGGGGATGGCTTAACGGGTCATCTTCACGGAGACGAAATCCGTAAGATCAGCGAAAACCCTTGATTCAGAAGACAATCGAGCCCTTCATCACCGCTGAAAGCAGGCCCCTAAAAAAGTCGGCCCGTCGGCGGGGGGAACACCGAACGGGCCGTGAGGGGGGGCAATATGTTTAGGCGGTTAATCTACTTGAACTCTAGGCTTCACACAATACCGGAACATCAAAAGAAGCATAAAAAAATTCGCTATTTTCAACTTTTCGTGCAAGAGTCAAAAGTAGCCGCTCTTCATCCATCATTATACGCGTCACACCCTCCCCGGATCAGCTTTTTGGGGAGGGAATCTCCCAGCCCGCGGCCTGTGTTTTCAAAACGTTCGATTAAACACAGACTTATAGGATTTGTAGGCCTCAAGATTCAGGTCTTGGCCTGATCGGATTCGGCTTCCTGACGCAGTCGGCGGAGCAGATCAAAGGCCTCAAGCGGGGTCATGCGGTCGAGTTCGGCGGAGCGCAGCACGTCGAGAGCGGGGTGGTCGAGATACTCGCGGAACAGCGGGAGTTGGTCGTCGGGCGTCGATGACGATGACGCAGGAACCGGCGCGGGGCCTTCGTGACTGACCGCCAGGTCACGCAACAGCGCGTTGGCGCGCTCCACCACCGAGCCGGGCAGGCCCGCGATCTTGGCGACATGGATGCCGTAGCTGCGGTCGGTCGCGCCGGGGACGATGCGGTGGAGAAAGACGATCTGGTCCTGCCACTCGCGCACGGTGACGTTGAGGTTGGCGACGTTGGCGAACCGCTCGGCGAGCGTGGTCAGCTCGTGGTAATGGGTCGCGAACAGGCAGCGGCTGCGCCGCGCGGCCAGGTGCTCGGCGATGGCCCACGCCAGCGACAGGCCGTCGAGCGTGGAGGTGCCCCGGCCGATCTCGTCGAGGATCACGAGGCTGCGTTCGGTGGCGTGGTGGCAGATGTTGGCGGTTTCGGTCATCTCGACCATGAAGGTGGACTGGCCGGCGTGGAGCTCGTCGTTAGCGCCGATGCGGGTAAAGATGCGGTCGGTGAGGCCGATGGTCGCGGCGTCGGCGGGGACGAACGAGCCGGTGTGGGCCAGCAGGGTGATGAGGGCGGCCTGTCGGATGTAGGTCGACTTGCCCGCCATGTTCGGGCCGGTGATCAGCGCGAGGGTCGCAGGGTCGCCCAGGGTCACGTCGTTGGGCACGAACTGGTCGCCCAGCAGCTCGTCGAGCACGGGGTGGCGGCCGCCCTCGATCGTGAGCGTCGGCTCGTCGACGATCGTCGGCCGGGCGTAGCGATGCCGCGCGGCCCGACGCGCGAAGCAGGCCAGCACGTCCAGGGCCGCGACCGTGTCGGCGAACGACTGCAGGTCGTCGACCCTGGCGCCGGCGGCGTCGCACAACTGCGTGAACAGCGTCTGCTCCCGCGCGATCGCCCGGTCGCGGGCGCTGAGCACCTTGCCCTCGTAATCCTTGAGCTGCGGCGTGATGAACCGCTCGGCGTTTTTCAGGGTCTGCTTGCGGGTCCAGGCGTCGGGCGCCTTGTCGCGGTTGGCGGAGGTGAGCTCGATGTAATAGCCGAAGACCTTGTTGTACCCGACCTTGAGGGACGTGACGCCGGTTTCCTCGATGAGCCGCTGCTGGTACTGGGCGAGCCAGGTGTTGCTGTCGCGCTGCAGGCCGCGGTACTCGTCAAGTTGGCCGTCCGCGCCGTCGCGGATCAGCCCGCCCTCGCGGAGGTGCGCCGGCGGGGCGTCGACACACCGGTCGAGGATGGCTTTGCCCAGTGTTTCCAGCGGCTCGGCCACGCCGGCGATCGCGTCGTGGAACGGCCTGACCGTCGGGCGGTCGGCCAGCAATTCCACGACCGCGCGCACCTGCTGCGCGCTGCGGCCCAGGCCCACCACGTCGCGGGGCGACGCCCGGCCGACCGACAGCCGGGCGATCATGCGCGGGATGTCGTGCACCTGATCCAGCGCATCGCGCAGCTCATCGTCGAACCGCGGGTCGTTGACCAGCGCCTCGACCACCCGCTGGCGGTCTTCGATCGCCGCCCGGTCGATCAGGGGGTAGCACAGCCACTGGCGGAGCAGGCGTTTGCCCATGGCGGTGCCGCAGCCCTGGAGCACGCCCAGCAGCGAGCCGCCGACCTCGCCGCTGCGGAGGGTGCGTTCGACCTCGAGGCTGCGGAGCGAGGTCTGGTCGATCACCATGTGCTGGGCGCGTTCAAACCGGCGCGGGGCGGCGAGGTGGTTGAGCCGGCCGCCGTCGGCGCTGCGCTGGGTCTCGAAGAGGTAAGCGACCACGGCGCCGGCGGCGGCGATGGCGGGGTCGTCATCGGCGTACCCGAAGCCGGCCAGTTGCTGGACGCCGTACTGCTTCCTGAGCGCCTCGGCGGCCTCGTCCTGGCGGAACTGCCACGCCGGCCGGCCGGTCGCGGCGCAGCCGAGCGGCGCGGTCAGGGCCTCGACCCGGGGCGGGGCCTCGCCGGTCGCGGTCTCGCAGTACAGCAGCTCGCTGGGCCCGATCCGCGCCAGCTCGTCGCCCGCCTGGTCGGCGTCGACCACCTGCGTGCGGAACGCCCCGGTGCTCAGCTCCGCCCACGCGATCGCCGCCCGCCGGTCGTCGGGGAACACCACCGCCGCCAGCGGGTTCTCCGCGGCCTCGTCCAGCAGGGATTCGTCGGTCAGCGTGCCGGGCGTGATCACCCGCGTCACGTCACGTTTCACCACGCCCTTGGCCTGGGCCGCGTCCTCCACCTGGTCGCACACCGCGACGCGGTGACCCGCCTGGATCATCCGCCGGAGGTAGCCCTCGACCGCGTGATAGGGCACGCCCGCCATCGGCTGGCCCTTGCTGCGCTGGGTCAGCGTCACGCCCAGGGTCTTGTGCGCCAGCACCGCGTCGTCGTAGAACATCTCGTAGAAGTCGCCCATGCGGAAAAACAACACGCAGCCGGGGTGCTGCTGCTTGAAGCGGTGGTACTGCCGCATGGCGGGCGTCAGCTTCGCGTCGCCCGGGGGCGGGCCCGCGGCCGCCGGCCCGGGGGCGGGGCGCGATCCGACTGGCGGGGAAGGAGGATTCACGGAAGGGCTGCGTTATTCCACGGGGAGGTCATGGGTCCGTTACGGAACCAGCGATTGTAGTGGCTGGCCGGCCGGCATGCGGCGGGACGCCCGGGGGCACGGGGCTTTACAATCGCAGACATCCATGGGCGACCTGTTTCATGACGATACCGACGACGCGATCGCGGGCTACGCCCAGGTCGCGCTGGAGCAGGGGATCGACGTGTCCCCGACGGGCCTGACCTACGCCGTGCCGCGGGCGCTGGCGGGGCTGCGGGTCGGCGACCGGGTGACCGTGCCCCTGGGCCGCCACAACAAGCCGGCGCACGGCTACGTCATCGAGCGCAATGACACGACGGACGTCGACCCCGCCAAGGTCAAGCCGATCTCCAGGCAGGACCCCGGGGGCGTGTCGCTGCCCGAAGACTTGATCGAGCTGGCGCGGTGGGTCGCGGCGTACTACTGCTGCCCGCTGGGCATGGTGTTCGGCGCCGTGCTCCCGGCCGCGGTCAAACGCGGGACCGGCTCGGCCCTGCGCACCATGGTCCGTCCCGCCTCCCCCGGCCAGGACCTCAAGCTCACCAAGCTCCAGCAGGCGGTGCTCGATGCGGCGCTGAAGCATCCTCAGCCCATCGAGATCAAGGAGCTCGCCGATCGGGCGGGCGCTAAATCGACGTCCCCGGTCAAGCAGCTTGTCGACAAGGAGGTGCTGACCGCCGAGCGGGTCGAGACGGTCGTGTCCGATCTGGACCTGCGCGCCCAGCGGGTCGACGAGCCCGCCGCCCCGGTCACGCTCAACGGCTCGCAGCAGCGCGCCCTCGATCACCTCACCCGCCACGTCGACCGCTTCGGCGTCCACCTCCTCCACGGCGTCACCGGCAGCGGCAAGACCGAGGTCTATCTGCGGTTGATCGAGAGTCTCATGGCAGATGGCAGATGGCAGATGGCAGATGGATCGGAAACATCTGCCATCTGCCATCATCCATCTGCCATCGTCCTCGTTCCCGAGATCGCGCTGACGCCGCAGACGGTCGCACGGTTTGTGCATCGTTTCCCCGACGTCGCGGTGCTGCACTCGGGGCTGACCGCGGCCCAGCGCCACGCCCAGTGGCGACGGATCCGCGACGGCCGGGCCCACGTCGTCGTCGGCGCCCGGTCGGCCGTCTTTGCGCCGGTCCAGCGCCTGCGGCTCATCATCGTCGACGAAGAACACGACAGCTCTTACAAGCAGGACCAGCTCCCCCGCTACCACGCGCGCGACGTCGCGATCAAACGCGCCCAGCAACACGGCGTCCCCGTCGTGCTCGGCAGCGCCACCCCCAGCCTCGAGAGCTACCACAACGCCCGCACCCATTCATCCTCCCCGGCCAAGACGCGGCAGTGGCATCTGGTCACCCTGCCCGAACGCGTGCCGGGGATGAAGCTGCCGCGGGTCGAGATCGTCAATCTCATCGACGACCGCCGCCAGCGCCGGGGGATCCACCTCGTCTCGATGCGGCTCGAACACGAGCTCAAAGCCGCCCTCGACGCCGGCGGCCAGGCCATGCTCCTGCTCAACCGTCGCGGCTACGCCAACTACATCGCCTGCCCCGATCACCGCTGCGGCTGGATGAAAACGTGCGAGCACTGCGACGTCACCATGGTCTACCACAAGGACCAGCGCCTGCCCACCGGCGGCGTGGTGCGGTGCCACCACTGCGGCGCCGAGCAGTTGCTCGACGCAAACTGCCCGGTGTGCGGCAAGAAGGTCAGCGTGTTCGGCCTGGGCACCCAGAAGGTCGAGGAGGAAGTGCAGCGTAAGCTCCCCGACGCCCGGGTCGCGCGCATGGACTCGGACACCATGCGCACCGCCAGCCATTACCAGGACACCCTCGACGCGTTCCGCGCCGGGCGGGTCGACGTGCTGCTGGGCACGCAGATGATCGCCAAGGGGCTGGACTTCCCCAACGTCCGACTGGTCGGGGTCATCAGCGGCGACACCTCCCTGCATATCCCCGACTTCCGCGCGGCGGAGCGGACCTTCCAACTCATCGCCCAGGTCGCCGGCCGCGCCGGGCGCTCCGACCGGGCCGGCAAGGTGCTCGTCCAGTCCTTCAACCCCGGCGACCCGACCCTCCACCTGGCCGCCGGTCACGACTACGCCGCCTTCGCCCAAAGCGAGCTGGCCACCCGCGAAGCGGTCGGCCTGCCGCCGGTCACCCGCATGGCCCGTATCGTCGTGCGCGACCGCGATCACGTCGCCTGCGCCGAGCGGGCCAAGACGCTGTTCCACCACCTCGACGCCTTCAACCGCCAGCTCGGCACGGACGTCCGCCTCCGCGGCCCCGCGCCGTGCCCCATCGCCCGGGTCGCCGATTTCCACCGCCAGCAGATCGAGCTCATCGCCGACCCGCCCAACCCCGCCGCGACCCTGCAGAAGCTCATGACCGCCCTGCGGAACACGAAGCTGCTCATCAGCGACATGCACACCGCGGTGGACGTCGACCCGGTGTCGCTGCTGTGAAGGGTTAAGCCTCCCCGCGGATCGGCCGATAACCCTGCGTGAACCGGAGGCGACGGAGAAAGGTCATGCGCAAGCGCAACCCCTTTCGAACCCTGTCGTATGCGCACATGGTGGTCACCGCTGCGCTGGGCGGGGTGGTGTATGTCGCGGGGAGCACCGCCGCCGGGCCGGTGATGGACGCGATCGCGGTGGGTTTCTGGGTGCTGGCGTCGCCGGTTGTGCCGGTCGTGACGTTTGGGCTGGACCAGGAGGGCTGGCGGCTGCCGGTGTCGCCGGCAGTGGCGTTGGCGGTCGGCGTGCCGCTGGCGATCATCGTAAACAGCTGGCTGTGGGCGACGGTCGCGTGGTGGGCGGTGCAGCGGCTTTACACGCAGGGAACGAAAAAGCCCAAGCGAGCCTGACCCTATAAAACCGCGGATGGTATCCGCGGTCTGACGCCGCGCCCGAATGCCCATGATTCACGACCGCGGCGGGGGAACCGCGGATGGCATCCGCGCGGGAGGGGACCGCGGATGCCATCCGCGGCTTTATAGCGCCATGTGCTCGCGTTCGTGGTCGAGCAGCCACTGTTTGCGGGCCAGGCCGCCGGCATAACCGGTGAGTTGACCGTCGGCGGCGATCACACGGTGGCAGGGGACGATGATCGCCAACTGGTTAGCGCCGTTGGCGCGGGCGACCGCGCGGACCGCCGCGGGCCGGCCGATGGCCCGGGCGATGTCGGAGTACGCCCGGGTCTGCCCGGACGGGATCTGTATCAGCGCCTCCCACACGGCTTTCTGGAAAGGTGAGCCGTGCATGACGATCGGCGTGTCAAACGCCAGCCGGTCGCCGGCGAAATACGCCTCCAGTTCGTCACGGGCCTGATCGATCGGCGGCGTGCGTCCGGGGACCACGGCCGCGCGGGTCCGCGTCCGCAGCCGCTGCACCTCGCGCTCCAGGCCGCGCCGGTCCACGAACTCGAGCAGGTGCAGCGCCGTCTCGTCCGCGATCGCCATCATCGGCCCCAGCCGGGTGTCGATCCAGGCGGCCGACAGCAGGCGGCCGCCCCGGGACGCGGGCGGGGCGCCCATGATCTTCGAGAAGGCGTCACGGAAACCGCTGCCCGATTCGTAGCCCGCGTCGAGCTGCGCGTCGATGACCGCCTGACCTTCACGGATCTGCTTGAACGCCAGGCCCATGCGGCGGGCGCGGGCGTACGCGACGAAGGTCATGCCGTAGCGTTTCTTGAACTGGCGGCGGGCGGTGGATGCGTCGATCGAGATTTTCTGGAAATCCTCGTCGCGCCAACGCCTGGCGGGGTCGCGCTCGACCGCGTCGATCAGGGTGCGGATCGTGTCGGACACGCCGTTGGGCGGCGACAGCGGCCGGCACCGCTTGCACGGGCGGTAGGATGCCAGCAGCGCCTGTCGGGCGTCGGTGAAGAACTCGCAGTTCTCGCGTTTGGGCTTGCGGGCGGGACACGACGGCCGGCAGAACACGCCGGTGGTCTTGACGCCGACGTAGAACACGCCGTCGTAATAGCGATCGCTTAACGTTGTCTCGGTTTCGAGCATGGCGGGCTTCATGGCGGCAAATCTACCGCGCCTCAAATCATAGGGCCGCCGAAAAACGGGCGGGGAATTGGGAGGGGAAACCGCAGGAACCGCAGAAAACACAGGAACCGCAGAAAATGAAGCAGAAATCCTTGGAACAGCCGCGGCCCGACCGGTTCCTGCGGTTTCCCTCCCCCTACTCGACCGCGACGGGGTCGCTGCTGGGCAGGGGGCACAGGGGGGTGGTGCGGAGCAGCGCGTTGATCAGGTCGGGGATAAGGACGGTGGCGAAGCAGGTGGCCGAGTCGGACATGGCGTAAGGCATGACCAGCAGGTCGCCGTGGGCGACGGCGCCGCAGGAGTAGACGACGTTGGGCACGTAGCCGTCGCGCTCCTCCTCGTTGGGCAGCAGCAGCGGCTCGGTCAGGTGGCCGATAATCTTGGACGGGTCGTTGAGATCGAGCAGGCTGACGCCGATGCAGTACTTACGCATGGGCCCGACGCCGTGGGTGAGCAGGATCCAGCCGGCCTCGGTCTCGATCGGGGCGCCGCAGTTGCCGATCTGGACGAACTCCCAGGGGTACCGGGGCGCCTGCAGCTTCACGGCCTCGTTCCAGAAGTGCATGTTGTCGGATTTCATGAGGTACATGTTCTCGCCGTCGAGGCGGGAGACCATCATGTACCAGCCGTCGATCCGGCGGGGGAAAAGGGCCATGCCCTTGTTCTGGACGTACTTGCCGTTGAGGGTGTGGACGCGGATGTCGCAGAAGTCGGCGGTCTCGAGGATCTGCGGGAGGATGCGGAAGCCGTTGTAGGCGGTGTAGGTGCCGTAGTAGGTCACGTTGCCGTCGTCTTCGGTGAAACGGGTGAGGCGGACGTCTTCGATGCCGCGGGACTCGTTCTCGGAGGAGGGGAAGATGACGACCTCGGACGGGTCGGTGTCGGGCGGGACCTGAAGGCGGTAGTTGGACCGCGCCAGCCAGAGCATGTTCTCGGCCGACTCGCTGAACGGCGAGGGCCGGCCGGGGCGGTCGCGGACCTCGTGGATCTTTTCGTCGAGCTGCTGGTAGGTGAAGAAGTCGGGCAGCTCGTCCAGCACAATGCGGGCGCCGTCGGAGTAGGCGGCCATCTCGACGAGCTTGAGGAAGAACAGCTTCTTGTCGTACATCCGGTCCTGCTGGACGCGGAGCTTGGCGGTGAAGCGGCCGGGCGCGTCGAACTCGAGGTGGCCGGTGCGGTCGACCGTTCCCGTGCGGAAGACGATCGAGGACACGTGCCCCTCCCCGGTGGCGCGGAGGGACATGATGAAGCGCAGCTGGCCGTCTTCGAGCCCGGTCTGGTCGGGGTGGGCGACGATCGACGGGTTGAACAGCGCAGCCGATTCGATGGAGTATTCCATCGTGAAGTACGAGCCGATGAGCAAGCGCCTCTCCTCGGACAAGGCGCCGGGGTCTTCGGCGTAGCCCTGGATGTTGGAGAAGTGCCGCAGGTAGGTGGCGCGGATGTTGCGGTGGCGCGGGCCGAACTCGTCGAGGACCTCACGCAGGAGCTTGTCGACCGCGCCATCGCTCAGGCCGGCGACGCGATCGAGCACCGCGTGGACCCGGGCCTCCCCGCCGACGGGGAAGAAACGCGTGATGACGCGGTGGTCATCCGCCATGAACCGCTCGGGGCGGCGGGTGACAATCAAACCGTTATCGGGCATCGACCATTCCCATCCTGTTCACAACACACGACCACCGGAATGGTATCGGCTAGCCCACACACCCTCAATCATTATCCGCCGACAAACCTTCGTCGTAAATTAACCGTTAGGGGGTCAGGACGAGCTTGCCAACATGCCGCCCCCGGTGCATCTCCTCGTGGGCCCGGCGGACGTCGGCCAGGGGGTAGACGGCGTCGACGTGCTGGCGGCACCAGCCCTCCGCGAAACCGTCGAGGATGCGCCGGCAAGCAGGCAGCCACGCGTCCGGACCGGCCGCGACCAGTTCGCTGAGCGCCCAGCCGCGGATCGCGGCGTGCTTGCGGATCAGGGGGGTCACGTCGACCGTGTCCGCGGCGCCGAGCAGGCCGTACACCCAGACGCAGCCGTGCTGGGCCAGGCACTTGATCTCCGTGCTCAGGTAAGCCCCCGCGGCGACGGGATCGAAAAACACGTCCACGCCGTTGGGGGCGAGCGGGCGCAGGTCGCGGTGCCAGGGCTTCATGTTGCGGTCGGCGTCGTGGGTGACGACCAGGTGGTCGTAGGCCGCGGTGTCCAGCTGGTTCAGCCGCTCGACCTTGTCGGGGCTGGTGGTCAGGCCGATCGCGACGCCGCCGTGATGCTTGACGATCTGGGCGGCGGCGAGGGCGACGGAGCTGGACGCGGCGGGGAGGGCGACCACGTCGCCGGGCTTGATCTGCTGCTTCCAGACGAGGCAGCCGTAGGCGGTGAGGTACGGCAGCCAGAGGGCGCCGAGCTGGTCGTCGGGGACGGCGTCGGGCGCGGGCAGGGCCTGGTCGTCGGCGCAGAGGTAAAGCTCGCGGTACGTGCCGCCGAGCCCGCCGGCGGCGTTGCGGGGGGCGTCGGGGGTGAGGATGACGCGCTGGCCGACACGGTCGCCGCTGACGCCCTGGCCGACGGCGTCGATCACGCCGCCGCCCTCGATGCCGGGGGTGAACGGCGGGTCGCCCGAGGCGATCTTGTACCGCCCCTCGCGGGCCATCAGGTCGGCGTGGTTGAGGCCGATACTCGTCAACCGGACGCGCACCTGGCCGGGGCCGGGCTGGGGATCGGGAGTGTCGTGGAGTTCAAGGCGGTCGGCCCCGCCGAACGATTCAACAATGACCTGTTTCATGCCGCCCAGTTTAGAGCCGAAGCCCGGGGACTGCAGTCCCTGGGCTTCCCGCCGCGTCAGCCGCCGAACAGGTTGCGGAGGGTGTCTTCAAGCGGGTTGCCGCGTTGCTGCTGGTCCTGCTGCTGTTGTTGCTGTTGCTGTTGCCGGGTGTCGTCGGGCGGGGCCTCCATCTGCTGGGCCCTGCGGATCAGCTCCTGCCCCGCGGGGGGGATGTCCCAGGACACGCCGAGCTTCCTCTGGCGGTCCTCCTTGATGCCTTGCCCGACGCCTTCGATCACGCCGCCGACCAGCCCGCCCCACCCGCCGGGCACGAGCTGGCGGGTTGTCTGCACGGCGACGGAGCCGACGATGTCCTGGATGAAGATGCCGTAATCGATGGTCGGGTCGGCGAGCCGGCCAGAGAGAGGCAGCTCGGCGATCTGGTCGGGCTGGATGAAGTTCTTGAGAATCGGGCTCTCGATGATCAGCGACGCCTCAAGCACGCCCATGACCATCTTCCGGATGGTGGCGTTAGCGGGGTCCTGGAGGTTGATCGAGCCGATGAAGCCGACCGCGAGGTCGGGGCTGGTGACCCAGGTCTGCGAGGCGTCGAGGACGCCGTTGTCGAGCGTCCAGGTCATGAGGGTGAAGGTCGCGGGATAGGTGTCGATGTCTTCGGGCCGGCGCAGGCCCTGGTTGGAGCCGAGCGCTTTGAGCAGGGAGCTGACCAGCGAGTTGACGCCCTCGTCGAGCCATCCGCCGCGGCGCATCTTGACCACGCCGCCGTCGAGCGTGCCGCTGAGCTTGAGCTGCTCGATCTGCAGGCCGGTCAGCGGGATCGGCGACGCCGACTTGTTCACCACCAGCCTCACCGGCTTCTCGCTCTCCACCGCGTCCTGAAACATCGGGTGCATGTTGCCCAGGAACTCGCGGGCCATCTGCGGGGTGACGTAAAGCGTCGCCACAATATCTTCGCGGAGGGTGAGCTGACGCTGATCGTTGACGTTGATCGCGGCGGCGATGCTCGACGTGGGACTCTGGGCGCTAAGCGTCAGGTCGCCGGGCAGGTTGCCGTTGAGCTTGATCGACGCCATCGGCCCGAGGATCGGCAGCAGCCGCAGTTCCGCGCCGCTCAGCTCGTCGGCCAGCGCGATGGGAAAATTGGCGATGTCGGTTTCGGTCTTCAGCGTCAGGTTTTCGAGGTCCAGCCCGCCCGCGTCGTTGAACAGGCGGTTGAGGGTGGTGGTGGAATCAAGCCGACCGGCTTCTTTGTCGTCGGCGCCGGTGACGTTGCCGCGGGCCTCGAGCGTGACCGCGTCGGCCAGTGACTCGCTGCGCAGCGCAGCCTTGAGGTCGGAGAGGTTGACCTTCGTATTGGCCGAGGGGATCAGCTGCAGCGTCGTGGAGGTGAGCTGGGCGTTGATCTCGGTCGCCGCCGGGTTGAACGGCAGTTCGACTCGGGCGGTGTTGATGTCGGCTTTGACGGTCGCGGGCGCCGCGAGCCGGATCGCCGCGGGAGCGCCCGGGTTGTTCTGCACGATGAAACGGTCAAAGCGCTGGGGCTCAAGCGTCAGGGAGACATGAGACCCCGACGCCAGGGAGACGGCGGCGCCCTCGGCGGCAGGCCGGTATTCGCCGTTGAGCTCCGCGGTCAGCAGCGATGATTGAACCGACGCGCCCGCTTTCGTCGGGCCGTGGCGCGGGTCGCCGTTCACCGTCAACTCGATCCGGTCCAGCGTGTCGCCCAGCAGCGCAACAAGCCCGGGGTCCAGGATCGTCACGGGCAGGGAGGTCACGTCGATGTTGGCGGACTCCAGCGCGGGCCCGCCCTCGGCCGTGGCCGGGCCCAGCTTCGCAGTCGCGTTCACCTCCGCGGTCATGCCGGACCGGACGAGCTTCGTCGCGGCGGTGACGGACAGCGGCTGGTTCAGCGTCGTCGATGCCAACTGCACGGTGGCGGGTTCGATGGTCACGCCATCAAGCGGATCCACCCCGACCGGGTTGATCCGGCCAACCGTGATGGTCGCGCCCACCGCGACGGCGCCGAGGTCGAACTTCTCGATCGGCGCGGCAAGTTGATTAATCGTGATCTTGATCGGCGCGGGCTTGGCCAAAGTCACCCCGCCTTCCCCGGTCAAACGCGAAACCACCGCCGGGCTCAGCACGTAGTCAATCGATGAGCCCGGCACCGCCGTGAAAGCGTCCTGATTCATCGACGCGGCCAGGTCGATCTTGGAAGACGCGGTCGACGCCTTGAGCACGAACCGCCCGTCGCCGGTCTGAGCGGTCCAGTCGGCCTGCAGGTTGGCGTTGACCATCGGGCCCAGGGCGTCAACGAGCAGACCGCCCTGCTGCAGCAACTCGTCGGCCAACGCGATCGCGGGGAAGTCCGCCACCGCCCCCGTCAGGCGCACCACCATGCCTTCGCCGGCCGTGTTGAATGCGCCGTCGGGCGTGACCAGGCCGTCGGCGGAGCCGTTGATCTTGACCGTGCCGCTCTTGCCCCCCAGCGCCGCGGTGCTGATGATGTCGGCCCGGACCTGTTCGCTGAGCTTCGCCGTGCTGACCTTCACACTCGTGTTGGACAGGTCCACCTCACCCAGCTGGGGCAGCGTGATGCGGCTGTCCGACATGGTCACGCTCATCTCGGCCGCGGCCTCACCGATCGCAAGTTCATCGCCCCGCTTCGGAGCGGTCAGGCGATCGAGATCCACGACGATCTGCATGGGCTGACTCAACGTCGATCCGCCTCCCCCACGCGTCAACGCGGCCCACGCCTCGGGCGTCACCGTCAACAACACCCGGCCGGCGCCATCGTTAGCCAACCCCTGATCGGTCATCATCAGCTTAAGGTCGGCGTTGAGGTGCGCGCTGCGGGTCTTGACGGCCAGGTCCAGCGCATCGACGCCGCCCGACCCGACAACCGACGCGTTCAAGGTCGTCCCCAACAACGCCGTGAGCTTGCCGCCGAGTCCAGCGATCCGATCCGCCGCGTCGAGGGGGAAGTCGGCGGCCTGAAGCGTGACGTCGAGGTCCGCCGACGCCAGCGCCAAGGCGCCGGCCGCGTCGAACAGGTCCTTGATCTTGCCCTTCGCGGTCAGGCCGCCGCTCGAACCGCCCTGCGAGATTGCCGCGGACAGGTCCACGGTGATATCGGCCGGGCTTGGGATGTTGACCTGGCCGGTCGGCATCGACAACTCCAGCTTGGCCATGTCTGGCGCTGTGAAAGATGCCTGCACGTCCGTCAGCGTCAGCTCCAGCGACAGACCGGGCGGGAGCAGGCCGCCGCTGGACGCGGGCTTCGATGCGGGAGGCGAAGACGACGATCCGGACGAACCCGAGCCGGCCGCGGCGGCGGGGGGCGCGAACGCCGCCTGCAGGTTCAACGCCCCACCCTCCTCGCGCACCACGTCCGCCCGGACCCGGTCGACCTTGATCGCTCCAAGGTCCCGGCTGCCGCGGATCAACGACCACAACGATGCGTCCGCCAGTTCGACCGACCCGACGCTCACCACCGGCTGGCCCGAAGGGTCGGCCACCTCGATCCCATCCACCGACTGGCCGCCGAACCACGCCAGCCGCAGGTCCGCGATCGTCACCCGCCCCGCGATCCGGTCATTGACAAACCCCAGGACAAACCGCGTGCCCATCCCCGTGCTCAGCAGCGTCGGAGCCAGCAACACCAACAGCACCAGCAGCACAACCAACCCCGCCGCCGCCACACCCCCCCGGATCAACCACTTACGGCCGCCTCCCGATCCCGACTGTTCCGCCATCGCAGGTTGCCTCCGGTGTCGACCTGACGCCGTCCGGACGCCGGCCAAGGGTTACCAATACCCATTCAACCGCCTGTCACTTCCTGAATTCCCGATCATACGCCGCGAACACCGCTCGGTCCCGCCGCGGCCGCGCATTTAGAACCCCGCCCCACCACGATAGATCCCCAACTAAGCCAAAACCAGCCGCCGCCGGCCCGACCGGCGGCCAAACGCCCCGCTCAACGGTTGCGCTGCTCGTAATTGGCCTTACGCTCGGCCTTGCCCGCCAGCCGCTCCGCCGCCGCCGTCTCCAGCGCCGCCAGTCGTTCCAGCAAGTCCTTGGCCGCCTTGATCTTATCCTCGGGCTGGGGGTCCCGGGCCTCCAGGCTCGCCAGCTTGGCCGCCATCCGCTCCTGTTCGACCTTCAGGCTGGCGATCTTCTCCTCCAGCTTGGCCATGTTCATGGTGTTGATCTTGGCCAGCGAAGGCGAGGGCTCGCCGAGCAGCATCGGCAGTTGCTGGCCCCGCCGCCCCCCTCCACGGGCCGGCCGCGGCCCGCGTCCGCTGTTGGACCGGCGGCCACCGCCCCGGTTCGCCGAAAAACGTCTTGGGTTCATATTCATCAGTTTATCTCAGATCCCCTCAAGATGACGAGGCGTTCGCCGTTAATTCGGAGGGCGGGGTGTCATGGTCGCAACGGATCACGATCCCGCGGCCACGAGACGCCGCGTCGCCTTGAATCGATCCGGTCCGGGCCTTAGGATACGCGATCCGCCACGGCGACGTAGCTCAGTTGGTAGAGCAAGGGATTCATAAGCCCTGGGTCACTGGTTCGAGTCCAGTCGTCGCCATTGCCCCCCGATCGCCGAAGGCATAAGATCGGGACCTCCGGAGAGGTGGCCGAGTGGCTGAAGGCAACGGTTTGCTAAATCGTCGTAGGGGTTATACCCCTACCGCGGGTTCGAATCCCGCCCTCTCCGCTTTAGATGGAACTGCAACGAGTTCCGGCCGATGACCCCGAGCGACGCTGACGCGACGCTCGGGGTTGTTTGCTGGAAGTCTTGAAGTTGCAACGAGTTTCCACGCTCCGCGTGGCTCAAAAACCAGACGGCCAGACAGCACCCGTCGGTTCGAGCCGGCTTTTCGGAGCCAATCACGCTTTTCGGCGTGATCATCCGTCAAAGCCGCTAAACCCGCTTGTTTGCTTGACTTTAGAAACTCGAAGACGGGTTCGAGCCGATTGGTCTGCTCGTCTTCAAGTCGATCAAGATTTTCCTTGAGCGACCGGCGATCAGAGACGAGTTCAGTTTTTGTGGTGCGGAAATCCTCAAGGGATACGACCTCATCTAGGTAGGCTTCCTGAAGCCGCTTAGTGCGTCCATCGATGTTGTCGATCTTCTCTCGGATATCGGCGGCCACACGTTCAACCCTCTTTCGTTCTTTGTCCTGCCGAGCATGAAGCCGACGAAGCATCCAGTCTGCATCCTCTTCCGACAAGGACACGGTAAGCAGAGCGTCTGAGACTTGTCGGTTCATCTCCTCCTCACGTAGGTAGCGTTGACTGCATACCCTTTTCTTCTTGGTGCAGCGGAGATATACATGCCCTTTCTGCTTCTCGTTGGTCACCATGCAGCCACACTCGCCGCAGGTGAACACGCCTTTGTATAGATAAGGCGTGGACGATTTCGATTTGGGGCGGCTTCGGTTCTTCATGACCTCCTGCACGCGATCGAAAAGGGCTTTGCTGATGAGTGGCTCATGCTTGCCCTCGTGCAATTCCCCCTTGTACCTAATCATGCCGTAGTAGATAGGGTTCTGAAACATGAAGTGAAACTTGCTCTTGGCCACTTTGCCGCCCCGGATGCCGATGAGCCCCATATCGGTAATTTTTTCTCTGATTTGGGCAAGGCTGTAATTCCCGGTGGCGAACGTCTCGAATGCGAGCTTCACCAGTGGGCTACGCTTTGGGTCAATAACAATGGTCTTGGTCTTGCGGTCGTTGAGATAACCGATTGGTGCGATGTTAGGCCAGATGCCGTCACCCCCTGTATCATTCGTGCATCTGACCGGCGCCACCACGTCTATGCCATTGGACAAACTGGGGTCGGCAAGTCAACGCTTCTGCGTAACATGATCCTCCAAGACATCTATCTTGGCCACGGCGTTGGTTTAATTGATCCGCACAGTCAACTCGCTGATGATATTCTGAATCAGATTCCATCCTCTCGAGTCAATGACGTGGTCTACTTTGATCCGTCTGATACGGAGTATCCGATTGGTCTCAATCTCCTCAATGAAGTGCCAAGAGAGAGGCGTGACGCGGTTGCATCGGGCGTGGTTTCCATATTTCAGCGCATGTCGGGAGAGTCATGGGGCAAAAGACTGGAATACATTTTATATGGATGTCTTGCGGCACTGATGGACTGCCAAAACGCTTCCATTCTTGGAGTGCAACGAATGCTGATTGACACTACCTATCGCAGTGGGTTCTCAAACAGGTTCGAGACCCGGGTGTCCAGTTCTTCTGGAGATATGAGTTTCCTGATTACGTGAAGCGTTTTGGTGCTGATGCCTTCTCGCCAATTCAGAATAAAGTAGGTCAACTGGCAATGACGCCAGCAGTCCGCAACATTTTTGGGCAGATTAGCTCTGGAATAGATCCCCGTTTCATGATGGATCATGGACGGATATTCATCGCCTCACTCTCCAAAGGCAGACTTGGAGAGGACAAAGCGAATTTGGTCGGATCGATCTTGCTGACGCTTTTTCAACTCTCCGCAATGGAACGGGCGGACACCCCGGAAGCGGAGCGTCGGGATTTCTATTTGTTTGTAGACGAGTTCCACAATTTCGGCACCGATAGGCGTGTATCTGATTTCTGGAAGCATCACGTCTTAGCCCGAAGATCGTCTTGATCTCGTCGTGCTCGATGAACCCGTCGTCATCGGTCAGTATCAGCCAAAGCATGCCTGCTTGTGATCCGGCCAGTGTTTCCAACACGTGCGTCTCTTCACCGCCATCTTTGCGCATGATAATTTTGCCTACGACCTCATCGACCACGATGTCGAAAGCATTGTCCTTGTACCGTTGTCGGGCCTCGTCAATGGGCTGAAAGCCGGCAACGGGTCTAGAGCCGTCAACGTGACGCTCCACCACCCAAGCCTGGCCCGGCTTGGACCAGAACGGATGGTCCAGGTCATCTCCCAATTCGTCGGCATCGCAGAAATGCCCCGCCAGGATGCGGACGCCTTCATCGAGGAGTAAATCCTGCACATAAGTCGACGCTCCCATCCGATCCGATTCGCATTGAACGAGGGAACGGACCTCCGCGAGACTGGGGACGCGATCTCCGTCCCGGCTCAGCAGGATCGCCGCCGACGTGAAGACCCTGCCGAACAGGAACATGCTATCGATGTCGTTGGCTGGTCCCGCCGCCCCAATCCTGACAATCGGCTCCTCGCCGATCCGCCAGTTCGGTAGATGCGTCAACTCTTCCACGGATCGACACAACACAGCGTCCCAGAATGCGTCCCAGACGTCGTCGAACATCTCAAGCTCGTAAGCCATTCGACGCTCGACCAGTTCGTGGCAGGCCAAGGGCGTCCAGATGGACTTGTAGAAGAAGTCGCAGGCGACCATCGTGTTCAGGTGCAGCTTGAGGAACACGCTCCAAGGCTGGTAGTCGGGCCGACTCGTTCGATCTGGTGGCAGAGGTTGTCGGTAGATTCCCTCTTCCTTCAAGATCCGCTTCACACTGGACTTGCACACCCGGCAGCGCAGCTTGAGTAGTTCACCCACGATCCGACGATACCCCCAAACCGGGTTCTCCTTGGCCATGCGGACAATCGCATCTCGCACGTCTGGTCCAATCGTCCTGGGCCGACCGACCCGACCGGGCTTCTTGCCGGTCTGGTGCTCTTTCAGCCACCGCGTGTACGTTCGGTGCTGGACGATGCTGATGATGCCCTTGACCTGGTGATTGAGTTCGGCCCCAATCCGTAAAAGCCGCGAGCGCTCCTCCGGTGAGAGGATCATGCACTTGCCACTGGGAGCACGCCAAGTCACCCTAGCTCAGGCTATTCCAAATGCATTGGCATAATCTTGACCAGCTTAGCTGGTGATGACATTCTTGATAACCTGATTCATGTTAATCAAGCGATAGTACATTTGCTTGCTGTCGTCCAGTTTACGGGTCCAGACATTGTCAGCCGTCTGATCGGTCGCTTCCATCACGGGCCGGCCTGTCCAATTCAAGACCCGAGGGGATTCAAGTGTATGGTCTGGATCTGACGATTGTTGTAACCGCCGGTTGATGACAAGCGGCGCCGGTCTGAGAAAATGAAAGGTATGCTTGGGGAGGATGGTAGGGTGGTATCAATCATTATGATTAGTTTTGGACAATGCAGCGATGATCCGGCTAAGGACCATCGCGCGGGTGTTCTCATGCGGTGATGGTTAGATCGTCGATCCAGACGTTGGTGACGGCTCCGGTGCCGGTGTTGATGTGGAACCGGTCGATCGAAGTTACGCTGTTCTTGAAGGCCACGTTGCTGGCTTCCAATATGTCGTTGATAAACACGTCGAAGGTGCCTGCGTTGGTGTCGGCCACGATCTTGATGTCATACCAGGTGTTCGAGGCATAGTTAAGCAGGTTGGTCGTGCCACTCGAGCCCTCGATAGCGATGTTGCCGCCGGAGGTCCGCAGGTCGATGGCGGTCGTTCCGCCACTGCGGAGTTGGAGCCGGGTCCAGTTGTCCTGATCGGACTGACGGAAACGGAACTCGGTGGTGACAACACCGTTTGCCGGTGTGAAGGTCCGGGTCGCTGAGGTGCCGTCGAAGTTCTTGGTGTCGTGAAGACGTAGTGACTTGTTGGAGACCGAGGGAAACTCGACCACGCCGACCGAACCACCGCCGGTGTCGCGGGCCCAACCGGTGGGGATGGCGCCGTTGGCCGTACCGTTGAAGTTATCGTCGACTAGGGTTGTGACGGGTTGGCTGCGTTCACTCTGGGCCGGCCCATTGCCCGAGGGAGTATACGAGCTGCTGGTCGTCAAGACGATCTTGTCAAAGTCGAAGCCGTCCTCACGCATGTAGACATCAACGGTGTGGACGCCGGCAGTGGTGACGTTGATCGTCGCCCGGCTACCGCTGTCCATCGTGGCGCTCTTCCAGCCGAAACTCGAGTTGAATCCGGTGATGCGGTCGGCGGTAGAGACCGCTGCTCCGTCGAGGCCGACGTGAAGCGAATCGCTGGCGCCAGTGGAACTGCCGCCGGCTTTGCCGCGGATCCAGACATAGTGTGTGCCGGTTTGGGTGAAGTTGACCTCGTAGCTGACCCGTGGACTGCTCGTGGTGTAGTTACTGTTGAACGTGTTGCCGTTGTCGGGTCCGGAGTTGAGGTGGAAGCCGCCCGAGCCGCCGGTCTCCTTGGTCCACGCATCGGTGGCGCCGCCCACGTTGGCGTCGAAGTTCTCCGCCTCGATCGAAACGAGGTTATTGGCGTCGCTTGCTTGTTGATAGACCGCCCCGACGTCGGCACGGTAGTAGCCGCTGCCGTTGGTTCCCGCGATGAGGGTGCTGGTGCCGGGTTTGAAGGCCAGGGTCTGAACGCGGAGGTTGCGCAGGCCTTGGTTGACCTGTGTGAACGAGCCGCTGCCGCCGCCGGTCTCGCTCATCCAGACGCCAGACTCGCCGGTGTTGCTCTTGAAGGGGTCTTCGTCGGTGGCGTAGAACACCCGGTTGGAGTCGGTGGGGTCCACGGCCACGTCACGGATCTTGTTGCTGGTGGCCCGCTGCGACCAGCTCGAGCCGTTCCAGCGCCACAAGCCGGTATCGTCGTCGGCGACCCAAAGGACCGTTGAGTCATTGGGGTCGATGGTGATCTCCAGTACGTCGTTGGGGCCGCCGGCGCCGACCTTGGTGAAGTTCGTGCCATCGGTGGTCTTGAAGACCCCACCATCGGCACCGACGTAGAAGGTGGCGCCATTGGACGCGGAGAAGTCGGTCGTGATGATCTGGGCGTTGCCGATGTTGGCGCCGACCTCGGTCCACGTCCCGCTGTCGCCGGAACTGTTGGATCGGTAGACATCACCGTTGCCCGAAGAGTCCTTGCGGACGATCCAGACTTGGTTGGTCTGTCCACTGTTGAAATTGGCGTGGAGGCCGCGGATGTCGCTGGTTGTGCCCGACGGCAGCGACTGGGTTGTCCATGAGGCGCCACCATTGATGGTCTTGTTGAGCTTGGTATTGCCGTTGAACTGGCCAGAAGCAAGGTAGATCACCTGATTGGCGCCGGAGGTATCGGTGAAAGCAACGGTCTGAGCACCGTTGAACCGATCGACACCCTGGTTGTAGCCGCTTTTGGCAAACTTCCAAGTCTGGAGATCGTCGGTGCTGAACCACTTGCCCGAGTCGAGCGCGGCAAGGGCCGACTCATTGGGGTCAAAAGGATTAAAGACGAAGTCTTCCGCGACGAGGCCCGAATAGCCGTTGCCTGTGAAGAACCCGTTGCCCGATGATTCGTTCGAAGTGACCACCCAACTGCTGGTAGCGTTTGCGGTCCGGTAGATGCTCTCGTTGCTGCCGAAGAACATCCGGTCGGAATCATTGGGATCGATCGTCAGGACCTTGGGTGATCCATTGAAATAGGCGTTGCCGGGGTAGCTGGTCGAGCCTTTGGTCCACGATGTGCCGCCGTTAGTGCTAACGTAGATAGCGCGGTTGGTCCCGTTGTCCAAGACGTTGGCATAGAGGACGTCACGGCCGTCGTTCTCCTGGTCGACCTCGACGACGCGGAAGTCACCGGAGGTGGGCAGGCCGGAGGAGGTCTTGGTGAAATTAGCGCCGCTGTCGGTGGACTTATAGATGCCGTCGGTCGTGGAGACCCAGACGGTGCTGTTGCTGGTGGGGCTCTTGGTCACCCACTTGGCCGAGCCAACCAGGCCCGTACCGAATTGCCCCCACGTGCTGCCGTCGTCACTGCTGCGGTAGAACTTACCGTCGGCGATGGCGTAGATCGTGTTGTTGTCCTTGTAGACCGCCTGCTCGATGTGTTTGCCTGCGGCGATCGTCGATTTCTGGGCCCAGTTTTCACCGCCATCGGTCGACTCCCAGACCTCGCCGAGGTCGGTGTAACCGTTATTGCTGTTAAAGCGCCGGAAGTTGCCGATGAACGCAAGGACGCGTGAGCTGTTGTTCGGATCGATAAGGATCTTTTGGACCGGGGCGGTGAAACCCAAGCCAACAAAGGATGGGAAGCCTGACCGCTTGCTGGTCCAAGTCAGGCCGCCGTCGTCACTCTTGTAAGGCCCGCGAGCGGTGCCGGCCCAGACGGTGTCGGCGTCGACCCAGGTGAACTGCTCGACGGTTTGCCCGCCGCCTTTGAGGCCGGCGGTCTCGTTCCAGGTGTCACCGCCGTCGGTGCTTAAGCCGATGCCCAGCATATCCCCGCCAACAAGTATGCGATTTGAGTCGAACGGGCTGACCGACAGCGAAGTCACCTGTCCGCCTACCCCCGGCTCATTGAGAGGGGTCCAACTCACATTTGCCGATAACAGGACGCGAGGTTCGAGGGGATCGAGCCGAACCGTGTCCTGTGGGATTTGAGGAGGATGTGCATCGAGACGCAAATAAGATCGAGACAGAATTGACCATAATCGCATGGGGGTGAATCCTCGAGAAAACAGTTAATAGATAAAGAGAAATGACTGGGGCCCACGGCAAATCGCCATGACGACACGTGGGCAGATGTGGTGAAAGCAGCCGTTGATTTTGATCAGGTATCGATCAGGAATGGTGTGGTTGGCGTGCTCCTTATGCTGAGGAGATTGATGGAGGGGCTGATCGGCCGGTTTCGGAAAGTCAATCGAGCGTCTTGCTGTCGGTCGCGTCGAGCCAGGCGAGTTCGTCCGGGTTTTTGCGCAGTTCGTCGAGACTCTTGACCGCTTTGCGGGCTGCGCCACGGTTGTTGATCTTGCGTGGGCCACCCGCGGTCGTCAGACGCCGCTTCGCGGCGGAGATCGCGCCGGCGTACTGGGGCAGCCACTCTGCTTGGGCCACCAGCATCTGGTCGGTCATCTGCCAGACCTCGTCGGGATCGCAGACCGCACCGACAAGGGGATCGTGCAGCATCGCTTGCTTGAGCAGCGTGACATCGCCCCGCACCCCTGCTTCCTTGGCCATACGCTGTACGTGGACCGACGCCGAGCAACTCGCGGCGCAGGCCATCGGCAACTCGCCGACCTTGGGCACATGCACGCCCAGCCCATCGACATACACCGGCACCTCGACAATGCAGTCGCCGGGGAGATTCGTGATACAGTCATCGTTGCGAAGGTTCATGTACGTTCGATAGGGTCGGCCGGTCTCCAACGCCTCGATGACGTAGCTGCCCCGTTCGCTCGAACGAACATCTGGTGTGATCGGCGGGTCGTCCGCTTCCAGCCAGCGTGGAAAGTCTGTTTCAAACCAGTTGCGACCTTCCTCGCAGACGCGCAGGTAACCCCCGGTTTCGCCATGGATCCATGACGAGTCGTCAATCCACTTGCTGATCTGTTTCGGTCGTTTGCGGTACCAAGGTAGGTACTCGGAAAGATGACCGTTGGATTCGGTCGAGTAGTAACCGATCCGCTTGAGCACATCCAAGCGGCATTTTTCGGTCTTGCTGAACTTAGGGTGCTTCTGATAGCCCGCCAGCAGTTCCTCCGCGGAGACGTCGCGGCCCTCGTGCCGAACCTGTAAGTACCATGTCTGATGGTTGATTCCTGCGCAGATCCCGTTGACGGTCTGCGGGTAGCTGCCGCCGAGCACTTCGGCGATCTGGTCCCAGCCGTGCTCGATGCCGTGGCAGAAGCCGAAGGTCTCGACGCCGCCTTCATCGAGCGCCGCCCAGGTGTTGATGCACATGGGGTTGGCGTAGTTCATGAACTTGACGTCGGGGGCCGCCAACTCGCGGATGTCACGGCACAGGTCGAGGATGAACGGGATGTTGCGCTGGCCGTACATGATGCCGCCGGCACAGAGGGTGTCGCCCACACACTGATCAACGCCGTATTGAAGAGGGATCTCGATGTCCTGCCGAAAGGCGTCGAGGCCACCGATGCGGGTGACGTTGAAGACATAGTCCGCGTCTTTGAGAGCGCCTCGTCGGTCGGTCGAAGCGCTGACGACCGCGGGCATGTGGTTGTTGCGGATGTCCTTGCGGGCGAGTTGAGCGGCGAACCCCAGGTTCCGCTCGCTGATGTCGGTCAGGGCGAAATGGGTGTCCTGCAATTCGGGCACGCACAGCAGGTCCCTGACCAAGTGTCGGGTAAAGACGACGCTCCCGGCCCCAACAATCGCGATCTTGGTCGGCATCTTAAATGTACCATATGAAACAAATATAGATGAACACGTACAATTTAAATCTGAGGCCGCGGAAATGCAACCGGAAACGCGTGATTAACAAAAAAAATTTATTGAATAAACAGGGATAAATTCATTGACAGGGGGCTGGGGTGCGATTAACTTCATGGTGTTAAATTTGTTTCATACATATGTCACATTAGTAGTCTAAACTCTTCTCGCTAGCTCGCTCATGTCCAATTTAACCACTATTCAGTTCCGAGCTCCGTTTCCCACACGTAATGCCGCGGGTGCGATGCGGCAGCGGCTGGTCGAGCACTTGGTGAGAACGCGTGCGATGCCCGGCGACCGGTTCTGCACTGAAGCGGAACTCGTCGCAGCTTCCAAGCTCAGCCGGTCTACCGTCCGGCGGGCGCTGGAACCGTTGGTCGCCGAAGGCTGGCTGGATCGGCGTGTGGGTGACGGCACTTACGTTGGCCCTCGAGTCGCGCAAATCCCTGACGGGCAAACTCCCGACGATCCCGAGCTTAACCGCATGGGCCGCGCCGCCCGTCAGTCCCGGCCGGGCCGGCAGGTCATCCGCATGGCCGTGCTGGTCTACAACCTCGGCGACCTGAGCCACGACTGGTACACCCCGCCCATCCTCGAAGGCATCGACAAGGCCGCGGAGCACCACCGCATTAGCGTGGAACTGCTGGGCGACAAGGACGCCGACGCCGAGTCGATCTCTCGCCGCTTGATGCGCAGCCAGCCGGACGTGCTGGCGGTGCTGTCGAACGACCCGCGTCACGCGTTCGTGATCCGCGATGCGCAGCGCGTCGGCATCCGCTGCATGGTCACGGGCACGCCTCACCTTGGTTTGGGTGTCCCGACAATTCACGAAGACAATCTGCAGGCGATGCAAGCCGCGGTAAAACACTTGGTCGAACTGGGCCACCGTCGCATCGGCCTGATGCTTCAGCGTACGCTTGAACCTTGGGCGCTGGACCGGCACGAGGCGTTCACCCACACCATGCAGCGGCTGGAGCTGGACAGCGACGAGTCGATGGTGCACTGGGTGGACCGTTGGGAGCCGCGCAACGTGTCTACCGACGCGGTAAACGCCGCCAGCCGGTTTCTCGATCGCCGCCAGCCGACCGCTGTCATCGCCGGCAGCGCCGCTCCTATGGTGTGCCTGGATCGTCTGCACCGTGCCGGCAACTTCGAGGTGCCCAAGGACCTGTCCATCGTCAGCTTCGAGCAGGACCTGGCCGCCGGGCACTGGCTCGGCGGGCTGACCCCGACCTACATCAGATTCCCGTTGGTTGAAATGGGCAGACAACTCGCGGAGATGGCCGCCCAGGCCGTGTCCGACGAAGGGTTGCCCTCGACCGAGCCGATTGTTCTTCCCGCTGAACTTGTGCCCGGACAAAGCACGTTTTCGCCAAGAACGTCTACCAAGTGAACTTGGCGGTGCGGCCAGGTGTTCTGTGATTCCCGATTACCTTTCTTGCAGTAGGAGGTTTGCAACAATGAAAACACAATTAAAACTGTTTATTGTCCTCGGTGCCTGCTCGCTCATGACGGGCGGCGTGTCCGCCGCTTTGCTCGACGACTTCGAGACCGCGGGCGCAGATGATAATCCCGGCGGCGCGTTTAACACCATTACCGAGCCCTCGGGCGTTTCAGTATCCCGCGAAGTCGATAGTTCCGAGTTTTTTGCGCAAGGGGCCTCCAACCACTACGCGAGCATCGTGGATGGCAGCGGCAGCAACGGTGCGATCTTGCTTGCCGAGATCGACAACCTCGGCGGAAAAGTCTCGACGGTGTCCTTTTTGTTCTACGACCCCAACGAAGGTGAGAGCCCCCTCGTGATGCGCATCAGCAACAACAATACCGGTGGTCAGACAACCAGCGACATCCGGATCGGCGATCAAGGCGTCAGCAATGGCGGGGGCGCGGCGGTGCTCGAGGGTGTGAACGTATTTAATGCGGGTGAACTCGTCGAGATCAATGTGATCACCAACGACACCGGCTCTTCGCTTGATGACTACTTCGGCGCCAACGACCTGGGCTCGGGCAAGATCGATGTCTGGGTCACCACCGCCAACGGTGTAAGCACACTCGTGGTCGATGAGGGTGATTATGACAACGGCTTTAACGCAGGAAACAACCCGAATATGGACACCCTGTTCTTCAGCTCGTTCTCAGGCAGCCAAGGCACTTGGTTTGTTGATGATGTCCATGTCGACGAGAGTGCCTTAGTTGGCTTCATTATCCCGGAACCTGCGTCGCTAACGCTGATCGGTCTTGTTGGTGTGCTATGCATGATGGCCCGGCTGCGAGGCTGAGCATAGCTGCGACCGACCCCGCGGCGGACCGAAAAGCCGGTCACGGGTTTTGATTCCATTACTCTCCTCTTCTAGGAGCTTCCGATGAACCGCCATAACGCCCCTCCTCATGGCTTCACCCTGATTGAGTTGCTAGTTGTCATTAGCATAATTTCTCTTCTAATTGCAATTCTGTTACCCGCCCTACAGGCGGCACGGAGCGCCGCCAGAGACATTGCGTGCATGTCCAACCTGCGACAGGTCGGTATCGCATTGAACGTCTACACTCAGAATTACAACGATACCCTGCCTTACAGCGAAAGCCAGGGCCCCGGCGGAGGGACTGACTGGCGAACGATGCTGACCAGTGATCTGGGCTCGGGTGGTAATACTTACGGCACCGAAGAAGACGGCAATGTCCGTCTAGCCATCACCTGCCCACAGGCGGTGGTCGAGGCCGGTGAGGGCCGTCACTATTCCGCCAACCCCAGGTTGATGCCGCGGTGGCGGGATCGAAGCACGACCACAAATCGCGATCCCAATATACCCGACGCCAACGAATGGTTCCCCTACAAACTTGGGCAGGTGATCCGCCCGCCCAGTGAGGTGGCCATGGTCACCGACGGGATCCAAACTGAGGCCGCGGCCGCTCCGGGTCATGCCGCCGCCCGGGCTTTTGGAATCAATGCAGGCGAGTATTTTCAGACATCGTCTAACGCCAACAAGAGCCGGCATATGATTTATGACAGGTCTCGAAATGATAATGATGAACTGTTGTTGCCGGGACAAGGCTATGGATTAGCAGTGTCTCCGGATTTCAGTGGTTCCAATGGTTGGGGGCAGATCGCGCTGCGACACGGCGGGGAAATCGGCCAGGTTGGCGCGTTTGTGTTTCTCGATGGCCATTCCGAGCAACTACCGCGCGACAGCATCACTCGTGGCATGTTCCGCGTCAACGAGTGACAACCAGTCGCTTGATCTAGTAAATCAGGCGACTGTACCTCAGTGGAGTCTGAATTAAACCATGCTGCGTCAAATCGACCGGCCTTACACATAGCGAGATTCAGCGACCCGATCGACGACGGGCAACGACGGGTCTGCTCGATCTCCTCAGAATACTCTGAATGAAAATCACGCCATCCCTCACAAGCTGTTTGCTTTTAGCGGCCTGCATCGCTGCTCCCGCTTTTGCTGACATCACGCTACGCGACTTCGGCCCCAAGACCTTCGACTATACCTATGGCACGAGTTGGAAGAAAGGCAAGACCGTCACGGCAGGTCGTGACAGCGGCGTCGGCTATGTCGAGATCGACGCCGGTCAGGATGGGGGCGGCGGGCTGGTGCTTAAGGGGATAGACCTGAGCCCTAATGGCGAGAAGTTTCTAGCGGTTACCGCTCGATTAATCGAGGGCAACGAGGCGAATAAGCTGCAGTTCAATTTTATCGCTCAGGGTGTAAAATCAAAGGTATCGGTCAAGTTGGACCGGTTCAATACCGAGGTGTTCGAGACTGTCTATGTCCCGCTGCCTGGTGGCGATTTTTCGGCGATCGAAAACTTCCAGGTGCAAGGAATCAACTTCAATGACGCGACGACGCCGTTGAAGGTACAGATTGACAAGCTGGTCGTAGTCGCGAAAGAGCCGGAGGCGGAGCCGGACGAACCCCAGACGACTGGCGTTGATGGAACGGAATGGGAAGCGGTTGGGGATCAACCGGCGAAAGATGAGACAGCGCGGAATCCGGGGAAGATCAGGCCTTGGAAGCCGGCCCATAGGCCCTATCCCAAGTACCCAACCGTATGGATGCAGCAGCATCAGAGATTGTTCGAATGAAGGTTTATGGCGGAGCGGTTGGACGCCAAACACCCGGTCATGCCGCGGGTCGGTTTGGACAGGAGACGGGAAGACCGGGCTTCGTCGTCATACTTGTATTGGAAGCAGAATCAACTATGTACCAGAGATCGCATGTTCTTACATTGTTCTTTTTCATGACGGTCGGACTCGCCGCCTGCGCGGATGCCCAGACTTGGCGCGCCATGCCGATGCAAACCGCCGAACACCAAGCGACCGGCGTTTCTGGTGGCGAAGGCTGCCAGCGCATTCAGACCCTCGCGATTGATCCGGTCGATGGCCAGGTGGCGCTCATGGCGACCGACGTCGGTGGTATCTACCGATCGACTGACAGCGGCAGAACCTGGGCCCCCTCGAACACCGGGCTGGTCGCCATCGGAGCCGCGGGGATCGCGTTCAACCCCCGCGATCCCGGCCGCGTCCTGCTTGCCGGAGACAACACGGGTAACGAGCTATACCCCTACAACGGTGTCTGGCTTTCAACGGATGGCGGCGTGACTTGGCGGCAGACCTTAGCCGGCGTCCGCAAAGGTATGACCCGTGATGAGACTGAGCCACTGTCTTGGGACCCGGCCAGTTTCGACCCGGAGAAGGGCTACTGCACCGTCGCTTACTGGCTTGATGCCAGAAACCCGGCTGACCCGGGAGGCCGGCTATGGAAGACCACCGATGGCGGCGAGACTTGGCGCGATGTGGCGGCCGGCAAGGCCTACGGTCACAAAGGTAAGTGGCGTCTGATCCGCGTGACCGGGGAGGGAGTTGTAGTCATCGGTAACGGCAACGGGTTATGGCGAAGCACCGACGGCGGGATCAGCTTTACCCGCATCATCAAGCAGCCCATCCTTTCGTTGGACGTTGTATCTACATTACCGAAGACTGTCTGGGCAACTACCGCGACGCAACTCATGCGCTCCGATGATGGCGGCAGTACTTTTAAACACATTGGCACCGCCCCGCCTGACGGATTCTACCGCTTTACCGTCAGCCCCGCCGACCCACAGCGGATGTACACCGTCTCGACGCAGCGCCGCGGACGGCGGTGTTTTGTCTCACATGATGGCGGCAATACCTGGACACAAAGCCATCACGATCTCAGCGGCAGTTGGGTTCCCGACTCCATCCGTTACGGAAGCAAAGCCATCCAACTCGCCTGGCATCCTTCCGATCCGGACGTGGCAATCTCCATGTACGGTGACATGATCACCCGCACAGAAGATGGGGGTAAACGCTTCGTCTGGAGCAACGCCGGGATCAACAACATCATGATTGGAGGGAGGTTCAATTTCTCAATCAAGAACCCCGATACCGTCTACTTCGGCAGCCAGGATTACAACGGCGGGCTGACCATGGACGGCGGGAAGACTTGGGAGTTTATTAATCTCACTATCTCTAATACGACCAACGCAATGCGCGAAGGCGGGGACGATTCCGATCCTTGGGGCTTTGTCTATGGTGGGTACTCGCCCGACGGACAAATCATCTTTGGCGGAAACAAGGAATACCAGGGTATCGGCCATGATCTGTGGATCAGCTTCGATGGCGGCAAGACGTCGGAACTAAAAATCCGTGGCCTCAAGGGCTTGCAGGTGTCCTACAGTGACCCGCACAACCCTAATGTCCTATTTGCGTGGAGCATGCGTTCCACAGACCGCGGCAAGACTTGGCAGAAAATGAAAGGCTGTGACGGAGTGTTCATCGCCTCGGCCGACGAAGACGGTGCGCTGTTCGGCGGCAAGGGGCGACGCGTCGTCCGTTCTACAGATCACGGCAAAACATGGGAGGTTATTGCGACGCTGCCCGAGCGTGTTAGGTATATCTGGGACATCGCTTACGACCACGTCCACGACCGCATCTGGGTGGCGGGGAAGGACAATCACCTGTACCGGTGTGATGGACCGGGATATGAACCGGTCAGCGTCCGTGATCGGCTCCCCAAGGATTTGGTAGGTGATGAGTTTATGACTAGCGCCGTGGCGGTCGATCCGGTGGACCCGCGTGTGGTGTATGCCGGAGCTTGCGGAACAGGCCTGTTCATCCAACGCGACAACGCAGTGGCTCGCTCGCTCGACGGCGGAGAAACTTGGCAACGCCTGACCGGAGACGACCGCTTTGCGCCTACGCCTGGTGTCACCGCGGCGCAGATGGCCAGCGCGATCCGGGTCCATCCCGTGACGCGTGAGCTTTGGGTGATGTCCTGCTGCTACGGCAATTGGGTGTTCGGCGCTCCTGATCCAGATGACATCGGTCAACCGGTCGAGAACACGCCCAATCGACGAGTGTTCCCTGCACCCCCGGCGGTCAGCCTCAGTGGTTGGGACGACGACCGGGGCCGACCGATCACTCTTCTCCGCAATGTACACCGGATCGATTACGCTTACGGCCCCTTTTGGAAAAAGGGCGACAACGTCACCTTGCAAATACTTGCGAAGCGCAAATGCTTGGTCATCGATGCAACCGAACATGGCGGAGTCGGTATCCGGCTAGGAGGCTTGACCCTAGGAAACCCGATGCCCACACACCTCGCGATCGAAATCCGCCTGCTGGAAGGAAACCAAGCCGAGACCTTCACGGTCAATCTGATTGGCCAGGAAGGCAAAAGTAGTGTCCAGATCGACCTGGCCGATCGTCCCACCGACCGCTTCACCACGATCACTTTCCCCTTGACTACCAAGACACCCGCGACGCTCAAGCAAGTCCAGTTGCAAGGCGGCAACTTCACCGACAGAGCTCGTAAGCTGAAACTGGCGGTTTCGCGCATCGGCGTGTTAGGCGTTCTTAACCCATAATCGAACACGTAGCCGTTTGAAGAGGTTCGATCGCGTAAAGACAATGCGACTGCTGGAATCTGTTAATCCGACTGCCGCCAAGGTGGTTTCCGATGGATTGTGTCCTTCTTACACCAAATCACGATCACTGATCGAACGCACCCAGCAGGTTAACGGCCCGCCGTTTGGCGCCAAGTTGGTCCTACACTGGATATCTGGCCGGTCCGGCCTTAACGATTTTACAGGCGGCTGTAAATATGCCTGATCGACCCAACTTTGTGTTCTTTATGACCGATCAGCAGCAAGGCGACACGGTGGACCCCGCGCACCCTTGTATCACTCCTAACGCCATACGGCTGGCACGCGAAGGTGTACGTTTTTCACGAGCGTTTACTCCATCACCTCACTGCTGCCCGTCGCGGGCGACATTCCAGAGCGGGTTGTACCCCTCGCGTCACGGCATCTACAACAATGTGCTTACGCCTACCGCGATTAACTGTGCTTTAAATCCCGGCGTCCGCTTATTCTGCGAAGACTTAATTGATGTAGGATACCGCTGTTTCCATACTGGCAAGTGGCATGTCAGCGGGGAAGAAAATCCCAGTGACCGTGGTTGGGAAGAACTGATGGTCGATGCGGTCAAAGGCGACTCCCATCACCGTACGATCGAACAATGGCGGAGTGGGCTACCCGAAACTGATACGCACAATCGCCCCCGTGGCGGGTTGTTGCGGCCCGGCTGGGGAGACGCTCGGCTATACGGCACCTATGAATCCCAAGGCCTTCGTGGCTACGAGCAGACCAATGATTACGAGTTCACCGCCGCAGCTTGTGAAGCGATCCGCACGCTGAATGATCGCCAGCCGTTCTGCTTATTTGCCGGCATGACTGGGCCGCATGATCCGTATCGCGTGCCGCAGCGGCTACTCGACCTGTATCCGCTGGAAGACGTCCCGCTCCCAGTGAGCTACACCGACACGCTCCATGACAAACCCAACATTTATCGACGACAACGCGAGCAGGTCTGGGGGCAGCTCAGCCCCGATGAAGTACGTGAAGCTACCGCGCATTACTGGGCTTATTGCACCATGCAGGACGAATTGCTGGGGGATGTTATCGCCGCCCTCGAGGCACGCAGCCTGTTCGACAACACGGTGTTTGTTTTCCTTTCTGACCACGGCGACTACATGGGGGCGCACGGCCTGTTCTGCAAAGGCGTTCCTGCCTTCCGTGAAGGTTATCACATTCCCTGTATTGTCCGGGCTCCAGGCTATATTGCAGCGCCCGGCGTGGTTTGTAATCGGTTGATCAGCCTCGCCGATTTTGCGCCGAGCGTACTCGACCTGGCAGGTGTTAAACATGCGGACGATCGCTTCACGGGCCGATCCCTGCGTCCGTTGTTCGCTAACTCGATCCCTACCGACTGGCGTAATACCCATTTCACTCAGATGAACGGCGTCGAGTTGTACTACACCCAGCGCGCGTGTTTCGATGATCGCTATAAGTTTGTCTACAACGGGTTTGACTTCGATGAGCTTTATGACTTGCAGCGCGACCCGCACGAAATGGTCAATCTAGCCACTGCCTCGACGTATGCACCGGTCGTGAAGGACATGATGCAACGGATATGGCGCTTTGCCGCCCAGCAGGGTGATGAGCTGATCATGAACCCTTACCTGACCGTCGCTTTGGCGGCGCATGGCCCTGCGTCATCTCAGTTCAATGAAAAAACGCCAATGCATAAGGCAAATTATTCTGCACTAGACGTTCATCGCAAGGTTGGCAATGTCTTGCCCCCGCGATCTCTGTGAATCAGGAATATGTATTCAAGAAGAAACTCACCTTAGCCCTCGACATGAATCTTCAGAATCTTACCAGCTGGTCTATCCCTCCAAGGCTGCTGCCGAAGTTTAAGTTAATCTTGTGATGCTTTCCTTGGGGTGAAGAGCCAATCGGAGCGAGGCGGAGACTAGGCCTTCAATGAATCATGTTTCCGGAGGCGGTGGGTAGTAGCCCAACGCCTTGCCCGATATTACGCCTCGGAATTGAATCCGCCACATATTCATCCCAGTTTCTGGGCAGGGACTGATTGGCGGCATTGCCCGCGATAACCGTTAGGCGTTTGCCCCACTTTTTTGCGGAAGGTTGAGAGTAGTGATCTGGAGCTGCCGAAGCCGGAAGCCTTGGCTATGTCGGGAATGGAGAGATCGGTTTCGGTTAGCAGTTTCTGGGCTAAATCGATCTGGGCATCGAGGATGTGCTGCCAGGGTGAATGTTGTGTGGCGTCACGGAAACGGTACTCGAGCGTTCGACGGGACACAGCGCAGTATTCCGCGACATCATCGGCCGTGACTCGATCTCCGACGTGATCGCGTATGAACACAAGAGCCTGGGCTACAAGCTGGTCTTCAACAGCGTAATAATCAGAGGATTGGCGGGTCACAATATGCAACGGCGGGACCGTTACGTGATTCTCTTCCAACACTTCGCTACGCATGAGCTGATCCAGCATCTCTGCCGCACGGTGTCCAATCTCCCGGCTGGGCACCGCTAAACTGCTGAGTGGTGGCCAAGCCATGTCGCACCATACGTCATCGTTGTCGACACCGACTACGGCCACTTGCCCGGGCACCCCGATTCTCGCTTGGTAACACACGCTCAGCAGGTCGAATCCAACGCGATCGTTCTCGACCATGATGCCCACCGGCTTAGGAAGGGCCTCGACCCAGCCCGCCAGATCTTTCATAAGTTGTTGAGAGGAGCCTCTGGGTAACCGGCCTTGGGATCGCTTTCGGAAGATTAGCCCGTTGAGCTTTCGTTCTTCAACTGCACCAAGGAAGCCTCGCTCGCGATCGGCGCGTTTGGTGCCGCCCGACCAACTGCAATAGGCCAGATTGGAGAACCCGCGGTCGGCAAAATAACCCACGATGCACCGGCCGATCGCGGCATCCGATTGGTATACGCTGGGCAGCCGATCGTCGGGGTGGTTCATGCTGACCACTGGCAGACCGGTCTGAATCAGCGTGTCGGTAATGGCTGGGTGCGTGACCACCGCGAGAACGCCGCTGCAATTCTGGCAAGCCCGAGCCAGTCTTGTGGGGTTGATCCATGGGGCGACCGGCTCGATTTTCCATGGGCCGTGTCGGTGGGCATAGCCCGCAATTCCGCGCAGGGCTTCGCGTCCCCAGCCGGCGCCAATGTCTACGACCACCTTCACAATAGAGATATCTTTCATGAGGAGCCCGATACGGCCATCCTGCCTGCAACGAATATACATTAAATATACGTATCTTTGCAGATTGACTCGTTGGCTATTTTGGCATTAATGGCTTTTTAAGGCAATTTTTCGTGTGATTCTGCAACACTTCGTACTTCATTTTTCAATATTTTGCAGTTGCTACGTGGCTTTTCTGTGATAGTCTCACTCATCAGGTGTCAGCAATGGGCTCGAATCGTTTCTGCAATCTAAATCAGCTTCAGAAGGAAGTAGATCATGTCTAGTATCACTCGACTTGTAGTGGGCTTGTTTACGGCGCTCGGCCTGGCGATCGTGTCTGGCGTCTCCGCCAACGCGGCGATACTCGACGGCGCTTTCAATTCAGCCGATCAGATCCGAGGCCAGAGCCAGAATGAGGTTGGATTCCCCTTGGGTTATTTTGTCGGCACCCCTGCGGCGCCCGGCGGCAACCTCTCCGGCATCGGGGGCAGCAATGGTTCCCGCGTCCAAGGCAATGTAGTCATCGGCTTCCTACTGCCGGTGCTGCCGGCTGGCGAGGTCATCAGTAATGCGACCTTTACCGTCGAGGTCGCTTCCACCTCGATAGGGGGAGGGGCGACGGGTCCGACCAATATCGACCTGTACGGTCTGAACACGACGAACCCCGATGGCTCCGGCGCCGGCCTGTTCTACGCCTCTTCGACCCCGGACGCCTCGCAGGTGCTGCTCGAGGCGGCCATCACCAACTCCGGCGCGGCTGGCGGCACAGTACTAAGTGACGACGTGACCGCTTTCATCCAAAGCCTTTACACAGACAACACCCCGAATCAGGTCGAGGTCTTTTTCCGACTCAATGCCTCGTCGGACCTGGACATTGCGGTCAATTCCAACGTCAACCGTGTGAATTATGCGGTCAATTCCACGGTTGTTGCACCGGAAGACCTGCCCACACTAGTGATCGAGACCGTGATCCCCGAGCCGGCATCGCTGGCCTTATTGGGGCTTGGCGGACTGTGCATGCTGTCGCGGCGGTGCCGAGACTGGTAATAAACACCGGCCGTTGCAGCCAAACCCTCTGCCGCGGCGCTCGCCATTCGAGTGCTGCGGCTTTTCTTCCAGGGGTGATCACCCGCCGACGGTTCGGCGCAATACGACAATCAGCGGTATGAAACGTTAACAATTGCGATATGTTTATATGAGTACAAAGATTATCGTCATTGGCGCGGGCAGCGCGGTGTTTTCCGGCAATCTGGTGCGCGATCTGGCCTTGACCAAAGGGCTTCACGGCAGCCAAGTGGTACTGATAGACCTGGATGCGGACCGGCTGCAAATGATCGGACGGCTCGCGGAGCGAATCTCTGATGAACTGGACGCCAATCTTCGGATCGTCACTGCTACCGACCGAACCAAGGCGCTCGACGGCGCGGACTTCGTGGTCAACACCGCCCAGGTTGGCGGCCATGACTGGACCAATCAGCAAACACAGATCGCGCAGCGCCACGGCACGTACCGCGGCGTGTCGCTGCACAACTACGGGCAGGCTGCGTTCTTCCTCCAGGTTGCCCATGAGATGGAAAAACACTGCCCGAACGCCTGGTTGATCCAGTCGGCCAACCCGGTGTTCGAGGGCTGCACGTTGATCCATCGCGAGAGCTCGATGAAGTGCATCGGTCTGTGCCACGGGCATCTGGGCTACCGCAAGATCGCCAAGACCCTCGGCCTGAACCTTGAGCACGTCCACGCCGAAACACACGGGGTAAACCACTGCGTGTGGATGACCGACTTCCGCTACAAGGGCCAAGACGCCTACCCGCTGCTGGATCGATGGATCGAAGAAGAGGCCGAGGCTTGGTGGGTCGAGAACCACGACCGCGACTACAAAGACCTGCACCTGTCGCGTGCGGCGGTGCATCAGTACAAACTCTTTGGCCTGATGGGCATCGGCGACACGCCGCGTTTCGCGGGCTGGTGGTACAACGACTCGTTGCGGACCAAGCAGTTCTGGTACACCGCCGACGGCGGGTTCGACTCGGAACTGGGCTGGAGGAAGTATTTGATCCGCAACCAGGATCGGATTGATCAGATCGCTCAGGCCGCGTCAGACGAGAGCACCCCGGTACTCGAAACCTTCAAGCCGAGAATGAGCAACGAACAGATCGTGCCGATCATCGACGCCATGGTGCACGATCGGCCAGGCAAGTTCCAGGTCAACGTGCCCAACCGCGGCCGGGTCGTCCGCGACCTGCCCGAAGATCTGGTGGTTGAGGTGCCCGCGATGGTCGACGCCGACGGTGTCCATCCGATCGCAGTACCGGACTTGCCCGCGAAGGTGATGACTGGCATTCTCGCACCCCGCTGGCAGGCGTGCGAGATGATCGTCAACGCGATCCGTCAGCGCGACAAGGACTTCATCCTGCATCGCCTGCTGAACTGGAACCACGTCCCGTCGCTGGCCCGGGCCGAGGCGATGATCAACGAATGGCTTATGCACCCACAGAACCAAGCCATGCGCGATCTGTTCGGCAGCAAGCTTTACGAAACCAACCACACACTGCCGACCGACCAGTCGGCCAAGGCCCTTGTATGACAATGACCACAACCACAACGTCCGACCCCCGCGCCATCACCTCTCCGCCCACCACCATGCGCCGCCTGGGCCTAATCCTCGAGCGTGGCGGAGAGGGCAGCTTCGACAGCCACGTGCTGGGTGATCCCTGCATCGTCTGGGACGATGAGTTGGATCACTACCGCATGTTCTATTTCGCGCAGCGCCACGTGGGTGACGATGAAGACAACTGCGTCGCCGAAGCGCTGGCGACGACCGCAGGCAATGCTTTGCCCGCCGGCTGGGAAAAGCTCGGCCCGGTGACCTACACTAACCCTGAAGCGTTCAACACCGATTGGGGCACCCACAAGCCCTGGATCCTCATGGACGCCTTTCACCCAAACCATGCGGCGAAGATCGAAGGGCAGTACTGGCTGGTTAGTTCGACGTTTCAAGGCAAGCAAAAGGTCATTCATGTTGCACGGTCTGAAACGCTGGCCGGTCCTTGGACGATCCAGGAAGAGCCGGTCATTCGGCGGGGACATGGCGGTGACATCGACGCGTACCACACTGACACGCCTACCGCGTTCTGGTTCGCCGACCGTGGCGAGGTGCTGCTGTTTTACATGGCCTACCCCGCAACGCCTCAGCCCGAACAGCCACACTCACCCTACGGCTCAAACAGTTGTGCCGCCGTGATGAGGCCCGGTGACATGGTGGCGACGAAACTGGGTCCGACCGTGCGACCGATCGCGCAGCCCGGGCATCGTTCGTTTGGCTGGGTCGGCGGGCTGCATCTGTTGCCCGCGGCTGACGGCGGTTGGTGGGCAATCACCGGCGGCGGCACAACCCCACCACCACCAATCGAGGAATCACCTAACGTGCGTGAGCCCGCCCCTGCCGCCAGCGGCTGGGCCTACACGCCCGAGGCCTGGCCCGTTACTGGCTGGTCGCTCGAACCAGCGCCAATCATGAGCGTGGATCGCCTCGAGCCCGAAGCGTTGGCCGAGGGCGAGGGCCACAACCTCTGGCGGCACCACGCACTCATCAGCCCGGATGGCAAACAGATCGCGATCTATTACAACACGGGCGCCTACGGCCAGGAACGGTTGTTCGGCCGGATCGGTACGTTGAAGCCGTGAGGCCTTCCCCTATGATCGCGACATACCTTGGTGCTTCCTGGTTCGGGATGATGAACACGAAGACGCTCTTGGCAGGGTGTCACGGAAGCAGCCGCGCAAGACCCTGCGGCATGTCCATCAGTTGCTTACCCACACCTCGAACTGCCATGTTCGAAATGCCCGGCTTCCATATCTGGGACCCCTCGGTGATCGAGGTGGACGGCAGGTACCACCTGTTCGCTTCGCGCTGGCCGAGCGATGATACCCATAACTGCGGCTTCGAGGGCTGGAAGAAGAGCCACGTGATCCGCGCGATCTCGGACAACCTGTTCGGCCCTTATACGTTCGCGGATATCGTGATCGAGCCGCGCACTGGCCAGTGGGATTGTATCGGGAACCACAATCCGAAAATTACCCTCATCAATGGGATGTATCTGCTTTATTATCTGGGTGTCACCGATAAAACCCATTGGGCCACCGGATTTGCCTGGGCCGACGTGATCGAAGGGCCCTGGTCGCGGAGCGATCGCCCGAGTATTCCCACGAACAATCCCGCACTCTGGGTCCACGGCAACGGCAGCGCCTACTGTGTCGGGAAAAAGCGGTCGCCGTTGGTTCCGGATGTCCGTCCTTTCACAAATTGGATGGAAGCGTTGCGTGCTCCCCGATTCGATCGTGACTATGAAGTCGTTGGCGATCCGATGACGAATCGTCTGCCGTCGAATTATGAACTCGAAGACCCTACGCTCTGGTGGGACGGTGAACACTACCACGTCATCGTGACCGACTGGAAAGCTAGAGCCACTGGCATCGAGCGGGCCGGAGCGCATTACCGCTCCGCGGATGGTGTCGTGTATGAGTTGGTGTCATCCCAACCGGTATTCGATCGCACATTGGTGCTCGAAGATCAGACGCTGACGGTGGCGCGCCGCGAACGGCCTCAGATCGTGTTGGACGACAAGCAAAGCCCCATCGCACTGTGTACGTCATATCGATTAGACGCTGCGGAAGCGGGTGTAGCCATCACGCCGGTCCGGATGCAATCAACCGATGTGTCGGCTAAATGAAAGGCGTATGCCTGATGCTCCATCCTCCGAACATTCTGCTCATCATGACCGACCAGCAGCGGGGCGATTGCCTGGGCGTGGATGGGCACCCCGTGTTGCAGACGCCGCGCCTCGACGCCCTGGCCGCGTCGGGAACGCGCTTCCGCCGCGCGTATTCCGCGTGCCCGCTGTGCATGCCCGCGCGACGCACGCTCATGACGGGCATGACCGCCGCGCACCACGGCCTGGTCGGCAATGTCAATGACATCTCACTCGATTACCCCACGCTCCCGGGCGTCCTCCGCGACGCGGGCTACCAGACCCACCTCGTCGGCAAGCTGCACCTGTTCCCTCTACGCGAGCCGTACGGCTTTGGCAGCACCGACTGGTCAGACGGGCCTTACCGTAGCGGCGGTGGCGACTACCTCGAGTTCCTCGACCAGCAGTGTCCCGGGGTGAGCCGGCCGGAGAAGAACCCCGAGGCCCCGATGAACTCCTGGCTGGCCGCGCCGTGGCACCTCGATGACGACCTGCACTTCACCAACTGGGCCACCGACCGGGCGTTGGCGTTTCTGGATGGCCGTGACCGATCCAAGCCGTTTTTCCTCAAGGTCAGCTACTTTCACCCACACACACCCTGCACCCCGCCAGCACCTTACTTCGATCACTACATGCAACAGGACCTGGGCGAGCCGACCATCGGCGACTGGGCCCGCATCAGCGACAAGCCGATCCTCGATCTGCCGCCACGATCCAAGCGCTTGGCGATTTCTGCCGAGCGGATGAAGCGGATCCGTGCTGGGTATTTCGGCTGCATCGAACATCTCGACGACCAGATCGGTCGCGTTCTTGACCGTGTGAAAGAACTGGACAACCTCATCGTCGTTTTTGTGTCCGACCACGGCGAGATGCTCGGCGACCACCAGTATTTCCAGAAGGGCCAGGCCTGCGAGGGTTCGGCCCGCATCCCGTTCCTGATGACATTCCCCGACACGATGGGGATTGAGCGCGGCCAGGTGCGCGACGAGCCGGTGGAACTCATGGACGTGATGCCGACGCTGCTCGACGCCGCGGCCTGCGCCATCCCCGACACAGTCGATGGCCAAAGCCTGTTGCCATTGCTTTGTGGCAAATTGACCGAGTGGCGGCAGTATCTGCACGGTGAATGCGCCCACGACAACGGCGGCGCGGTCTACGAGCCGGATCTCTGCATGCACTACATCACCGACGGCCAGCGTAAATACGTCTGGCGTCCCGACAACGGGCGCGAGCTGTTCTTTGACATCCAATCTGATCCGACGGAAAGTAACGACCTCAGCAACGACGCCGTGCATGCGGATGAACTTTCTTTTTGGCGTCAACGGCTTGTCGAGCAGCTTGCCGATCGGCCTGAAGGTTTCAGTGACGGGCGCTTGCTAATCGCTCAAGGCCGTACGCCTCTCAGCCTCTTGCCGAGCAGATAGATAACCTTGCTTGATATGAATCTATGTCAGAACGCCCGAATGTACTTATTCTGATGACTGACCAGCAGCGTTACGACACGCTGCACTGTGCGGGTTATGAGCATATGGTGACGCCGAACCTCGATCGCCTCGCGGCGGGGTGGTGTCTTTACACCCACGCCCACACGACCAACCCGGTCTGCTTACCCGCGCGGTACGCCCTGCTCACCGGGATGCCCGGTCGGGCGCACGGGTTATTCCGAAACTCACATGAGCCGATACGCGACCCGTCTCTGCCAACTCTGCCGGGGCTGCTCTCAACCGTGGGCTACCGCACCGCGGCGATCGGCAAATGCCATCACCGACCTGTGTGCGAACATCACGGCTTTGACGAGCTGCAACTGATGGAAGAGGTGCCCACGTGCCGCGAGTATGATGAGTATGCGCAGTACCTCGCCGACCACGGCCTGGGCGATATCCAGAACCTGCACGGTGTGCGTGCACTCCTATATCACCATGCCCAGAACGCGCAGATGCCCGCCGAGCACCACCCCAACGCCTGGGTCGCCGACCGGTCGATCGAGTGGCTGCACGCTCACAGGAACGAACCCTTTTACCTGTTTTGCAGCTGGATCCATCCACACCCACCGCGGGCCTTGCCACTTGAAGACCAGCACCACTACGACGGGACCGATCTGCCCGAGCCGATCCCCGCGGAAGGCCGGCCAGCACTGTACGGCGATGACGCCGACGCTTGGTGTGGACTAGCCGATCCTGAATCGGAACGCCGGCGCATCCGCGCGTTCTACTTCAGTTCGATCACCATGGTCGACCACCACATCGGACGGGTACTCGACACGCTTGAAGCGATCGGTCAACTCGAAAACACCCTCATCGTCTTCCTCTCCGACCACGGCGAGATGCTGCAGGACCACGGCATGTGCGGCAAGCAGACACGTTACGACTCCAGCGTTCGTATCCCGTTGATTGTGCGCTACCCTGAGCGATTCCGTCCCGGCGCGAAATGTGATGATCTAGTTGACCTGCTGGATGTCTTACCGACATGCCTTGATGTGTGCGGTGTGACCTATCCCGAGGATCGTGAAGCGCTTGTTGGCGAATCATTGTATGCGACCGACCCCGTTCTTGATCGCAGAATCATTTTCTCTGCCAACGGCTGTGGGCCGATGCGTTGGGTCATGGCCCGTGATCAACGCTTCAAGTATGTCTATTGGTACTGGAATGGGCTTGAGCAGATTTACGACCTGGAGGCTGACCCCGACGAGACATCCGATTTGGTCGCGGCTGGGCGTGTGAATCCTGATGTACTGGATCGGCTGCGCGAACGAGCGCTGCGATATGAGCAGCGATGGGGTCCGGATAACGTGATCAATGTCAAAGACGGTCTCAAGTCTTTTGGTAGGCACGACCGCACGCTCTCGAAACTCCGCAATAGCAAGTATCCTCACGGCGCCTCGACCGAGTTTCAGACTTTCGGAGACGGTCGACCGGACGAAGCTGGCCCGCGGTTTGGTCAAGAGTTCGCCCGGGCGGTCGCAGGGCTCGATACACGGTCGTCTCCGTTTGAAACGATGTTGAATGACCCAGCGTGGTCCGCGGATATACAGGTTGTATGGCAGGCACTCGACTCAGACAGTGATCTACGGGCTTGTCTTGGCCTGACGCCCAAGCAAGACGGAGGCGATGTGTGAGCCCCCCAAATATCCTTTACATCCACAGCCACGACACCGGGCGATACATACAGCCTTACGGTTTCGCGGTGCCCACGCCGAACATGCAGCGGTTCGCCGAACAGGGCGTGACGTTCAGGAAGGCGTACGCGGTTTCGCCGAAATGTTCGCCGAGTCGGGCCGGGCTGCTCATGGGGCTGTACCCACATCAGTGCGGCATCCACGGTATAGCGCATCGCGGCTGGGGGGCTGACGATTACAGCCGACACAGCGTGAACGTGTTGCGCGAGAAAGCCGGATACTTTTCCAAGCTCATCGGCATCCAACACGTCATCCGGCATGACTGGGCCGACCGCATCGGCTATGACGAATCATGGGACCGAAAGCTTGGCACGCGCGCCGACGCAGTGACCGAACCCGCGCTGACGTTCCTCAAAGACCCACCCAAGCAACCGTGGTTCTGTTCGATCGGATTCGCCGAGACGCACCGAATTGCTCGAAAAGGTAAACGGCAGGCGTTCGTGGAACCCGATGTGTCCCACGGCGACCCGCGCTACGTCCGACCACCGATGCATCTGCCCGACACGCCGGAAACCCGTGAGGACTTCGCCGACTATATCGAGAGCGCCAAAACGCTCGACACCGCGATCGGCCGCATCCTCGACGAGCTCGACGCCCAAGGCATGTCCGACGACACGCTGGTACTCCTCACGACCGACCATGGTCTGCCCATGCCGCACAGCAAGGACACGTTGTACGACGAGGGCATCGGTGTCTACATGATGATGCGCGGTCCGGGCGGATTCGAGGGTGGGTGTGTCATCGACAGCTCCGTCTCGCACCTCGACTTCTTCCCCACTCTGTGTGAGTTACTGGAGATCGGTCCTCCGCCTTGGCTCGAAGGCGAGTCACTGCTGCCCTTGGTCCAGGGCGAAACCGAAACCATCCACGATTACCTGTTCGCTGAATACACCGTCCCGTTCCCACTCCGCGCGGTCTTCAACGAACGATACAAGTACATCAAACGTTTCGATTCTCTCGAACCTTTACTGATGGGCGATTCGGGCCTCTCCCAAAATCTTTGGATCGACCACGGCTATCGTGATCTGCCACAGGTGCATGAGGCGCTGTATGACCGCGTCTTCGATCCTCACGAACAGAATAATCTGGTGGATCATCCCCGGTCACAGCCGATTCTTGCCACGCTGCGCGACCAGCTCGACCAATGGATGTGGCGCACAGACGACAGGCTACGCAACGGCGAGATTCCCAAGCCAGACCCGGCTTTCGATATGCGGATAGTTTGACCGGCCCTTTGTATTAAGGGCGCTGAGAAATCCTGGTGCTAAAAAGATGTACATGAACATGAACGGAATCAATCGTGGCCTGTTGATCGACCGGCTGGCCACAAGGAAAGCTCGGGGGGCATTGCCCGAAGCTGACTCGGCGCGGTTGCTTCAGCGTCTGGCCGACCGGATGGCCTTCACCGCCGGCCCGTTGCCGCCGCGGATCGCGGAATAGTCAAGCACGATTGATTGAGACTCCATCCCAGGAATCCCTCCATGCCTCATGATCGAAAATGTAATGTCGTCGTCGTCCTTACGGACCAGCAGCGCTGGGACACGATGGGCTTGTACGGCAACCCGCTGGACATCACGCCCAATCTTGACCGCTTGGCACTGGACAACACGTTGGTTCGCCACTGCTCGACCTGTCAGCCGGTGTGCGGCCCGGCACGGGCGTCGTTCCAGACTGGCAAGTACGCCACCCGCACCGGCTGCTTCCGCAATGGTATTCCGCTCGATCGCACGAGACACCGCTCGCTGGCAGATTACTTCAACGACGCGGGCTACACCACCGGGTACATCGGCAAGTGGCACCTTGCGACCGAGGAGCCGGTGACCGAACCCAACCGCGGGGGCTATCGGTACTGGTTCGCCGCCAACCACGGCTCCGAGAAGTACCTCGGCCTCGACAGCGATGCCTACTGCTGTCACCTCTTCGACGGCGATAACCGGTTACACCAACTGCCCGGCTACCGCACCGATGGGTATTTCGACCTGGGCATCCGCTTCATCGATGAACATCGTGACAGCCCGTTTTTCCTGATGGTGTCGCTGCTCGAACCGCATCAGAAGAACCGGTTCGATTCCTACGAGGCGCCGCGGGGCTATGCCGAGCGATACGACGGCCGGTGGGTGCCGCCCGATCTCGCCGCCGCCAACCATGGCAATACCCACGCAAAGCTCGGCGGCTACTGGGGGATGTGCAAGCGGATCGACGAAGGCTTCGGGCGGTTGCTCGACACGCTCGAGTCGTTTGGGCTCGACGACAATACGATCGTGCTGTTCACCTCGGATCACGGTTGCCACTTCAAGACCCGAGCCTCGGAGTACAAGCGGACCGCGCACGAGAGCTCGATCCGCGTGCCGTGTGTGCTGGCCGGGCCGGAGTTCCGCGGGGGTGGGGCGATCCAGAAGAACGTGAGCTTGGTCGACCTGCCGCCGACGCTGCTCGACGCCTGCGGCATTGCGCCCGACGACGACATGGACGGCCGGTCGATCTTGCCTCTAGTTGGCGGCGGGGACGACGGCCGACCCGATCTGGCCTACGTCGAGTTCTGCGATCGGCATGTCGGCCGGGCCATCCGCACCACTCGATGGAAGTACAGCGTAATCAATCGGGATTCCCGCAGCCGCAATGACGCCCGATCCGACCACTACGTGGAAGAGTATCTTTACGACCTCAAGCACGATCCTCACGAGCAAGCCAACCTTGCCGGTCGGCCCGGGGTCACCGTCATTGCTGAGAACTTACGAAAAATCTTACTCGATCAGATCGAGCGAGTAGAACGTAAACGCCCCACGATTGATCCCGCACCTGAGCAACCCCCAGAGCAATACGAATACCAAATTGAAGACATCGATTAATCGTAATCAACCGGAGTGATTCGGAAAATTTGATTGATGGAACGAATATCGCCTCCCGCCGTCGATCCGCCCATCCGAATTGGTTTTATAGTAACTTCACAATGCAGTGTGACCTGTTGCCGCGCTCCAACAACCAAGGCAAACCCATATGCCCCAAGTCCAAACCCAACCGGTCGATGGCGACGAACTGTTCGATCCCGAATGGAACCTGTTGCTCCAAGTGGGCTACGGCCACCTGAACCACACGCGCATCGCGCCGGGGGTCGAGGCGCATCGCACGCGCGAGAGTCTGGAGTATGCCGTGCGCCTGCTCAAGACCGGCGACGAAAGCCGCTACCCCCGCGCTCACGACGTGATCCGCGCGGTGCTGAAGGTACAGGACATCGAGCCGACCAGCGCCACCTTCGGGCTCTGGCCCTGGTACGCGGAAGAGCCGCTGCCCCAGATGTCGCGGCCGGACTACAACTGGGCCGAGTTCTGCGGCTCGACGTTGGCCGAGGCGTTGATTCTCTGTTCGGACCGCCTGCCGGATGATTTGACCTTATGGATGCGCGAGGCGCTGCATCGTGCGTGCCTGTGTATCTTCCGCCGCAATGTCGGGCCGGGTTACACCAATATATCGCTGCTGGGCGGCGTGGCGATGGCGGCCGCGGGCGAGGTCCTCGGGGATCGGTGCTGGTTGGACTACGGCCGGCAGCGCCTGGCGGACCTGCTCAAGCACACCAACCGATTCGAGGGCTTCTCGGAGTTCAACAGCCCGACGTACACGCTGGTGGTGGTCACAGCTTGTGAGTTGCTGCTGCGCACGGTGCGCGATCCGGCAAGTGTCGAGACGGCCAGCACATTGCTGGGTATCGCCTGGGAACAAATCGCAGAGAGTTTCCACGCGCCCACCGGCCAGTGGGCCGGGGCGCAGAGCCGCTCCTACCACGACCTGCTCGCACCGCACATTGCCCAGGCGCTTGCGGACCGCACGGGCGTCACGTTGTTGGGAGATCGGGGTTCGGTCACTAAGCCTCGCGATAAGGACAACGCCCCACCTTGTCCGCCCCACCTGATCAAACGATTCAGTGAGTCCCCCGTGCGACCGACACGAGCTCGCCGATACGTTAATCGCGCGGCTCAGCTGCTTGATGGCGTAGACATCGTCACTACGATCTGGATGGACGGGCAGCGAACCCTTGGCACGGTCAGCGCCGTGATGACCTGGCACCAGTCCCGGCAGGTTCAAGGTTTCTGGCGCGTCGGCGACGCGATCGCACGCTGCCGAGCGCGTGTACTCAAAGACGGCAAGGATTTCGCCGCCGGCTGGTTGTGGGCCGCCCAATCCGATCGAAACGTGCTGGCGGCGATGTCCTTCTGCGATGACCTGGGTCCGTGGAATGGTTGGTCCGATCGACCCGCCGACGGAGTGCATCCGCTTGAAGATCTGCGTATGCGTTTGGAAGTCGTTGGCCCGGGCGTGATCGCCGAGACCGATGCCGAAGGGTTTGTGTTGCGCTGCGGCGAACAGCGGCTTGTCGCGCGTCCCGCGGCGGGTCAGTTCATGGGCAAAGACATCACCTGGGAAGCCGGCCAAGCCGGGGACCACGCCTGGGTCGATGCCGTGCTGCACACCGGCCGTCCGATGGACTTCAATCCCGCCACACAGGAGCAACCCGCCATCGCTTTGGGTTGTTCTCTGGCCGGGGATGGCGAAACCATCCCGGCGGGTTCTCCACGTATGGCCAAACTTGGAAGCGACCGCTACCATTGGGCCTGGGACGATGCCGGCCTCTCGCTCACCGCCGCACGCCGTCCCTTTGGCATGACCCGCATCTGGTGACCTGTAGCGCCGCAGCAGTTCGTATGACGCGAGGCGATATTTTGCACTGCTCAAATGTTGCTTGTTTCCGCAGTAAATTTGGCTTAGTGGATTCGGCGCGGAGCACTGATGCGTTTTGTTTCCTGATTGCCTTGTTTGTTTGATCGTAAAACGGTGCGTCGGCGGTCTTCGGTCAGGCCTGTTAGCGGGCCCGTGCTCACCTGGCGGGGATGGGTTCACCGGTAATGCGATGATCAGTTCTTCTTTGTCGGATAAATTTGAATTGTTCTTATGGCTTCAGAGTCACCACAAAACAAGAAAAAGCAGATACGCGTGATCGCCAACGGGGCTGACACCTCGGGGCGAGCGCTTCTGCAAGGGGCGGCGGAATACATCCATTCGCTGACGGATTGGCGGCTGCTGACCGTCTTTCAACCCTATGATGTTTCATCCTTGAATCTGGCCGAGGACGATGGGCTGATCCTGGGCAGCCTGGGCACACTCAATGCCGAGGTCATGGATTGCGTGGACCCGCGGCGACAGATCGTGATCGGGTGCAACGCGCTGTTCGAGCAGTGGAACCTCCCCTGCCTGGGCGTGGATAACGACATAGTCGGGCGGATCGTGGCGGAACACTTTATTCAAAACGGTTTCGAGCGGTGTGTGTTCGACTCGTTTCAAGACAGCGGCCCCGACGCTGCGCAGCGATGGGCGGCGTTCAAGCACGTACTCGAGGAAGCGGGGGTGGAGGCCCGTCTGGCGGCTGAGGACTTTGAGGCGGCGACTTCGTCGGACCGTCCGCGTGACATGTCCGACCTCATGCGGTTGCTGGTCGAAATGCCCAAGCCGGTGGGCCTTTTTATGTCGTTCGACGCGATCGCTTTCACGGCGATGGAGCAGATTTTATCAGCGGGCCTGGATATCCCGGAAGAGATCGCCGTGGTCAGCGTGGACAACGACGAGATCCGGTGCGAGATGACGATGCCCAAACTCTCGAGCGTAGACACCCAGATGCACCGCATCGGGTATGAGGCGGCCAAAGTGCTTGATGAGGTGTTTCGTGGAGGATCGCTGCCGGAGCAACCGATTGTGATTCCGCCAGCGGGATTGGCGATCCGGCAGTCATCGGACATTATCGCCATTGAAGACCCGACGCTGGCGGTTGCGCTGAGTTTCATCCGCGAACACGCCTGTGATCCGTGCTCGGTCGAGGATGTTCTCGATCATGTACGATGCAGCCGCCGATGGCTGGAGATGCGTTGCACGAAGCTGCTGCGCCGCACCCCGCACGAACAAATCGTCCGCATCAGGATGGAGCGTGCCCGCTGGCTGCTCAAGACCACGGACCTATCGCTGGGCTTGATCGCCGGCCGGTGCGGTTACAGCCTGCAGCAGAACTTTAGGCGTGCGTTCCAGCAGCACGAGGGGTGCCCGCCTTCGGTGTTTCGCAAGCGGCATGTCGAGATGAAACCCGCGCCCGCGACGCCCCTGCGGGGCGTCCCGACGCCCCGACGGAACTACGGCGGATGAGGCGAGGGGCCATTTTTGCTCGGCAATTAGCATTAGTGCAGATAACAGCGTTCCTAGGCCTGTATGCTTGCGCATTATGCGCTATTTATTTTCGCTTCCTGATCTAACTCCAGTTAATTTAGGTGGTAAAATTAGCTCAGCACTTCGAGTTTTGTCTGTATAAAGCCCTTAATGCTGTTTTTAAAACGAATCTGTCTCTGATGTAGCTTTTCTCGCTTTTTAGGAGGAACATGTTGATGAATATCACCAAAATTCTTGCGGTAACCGCCTTTTTAGGAATGCTTTACAGTCAGGCTCGTGCTGACCTGATTGATCTGCGATACAACGGCAGTTCGTGGGTCGCGAACACGGTGGCCGCCGGCGACTTCAACGTGGTCTCGCAGAGTTCCGGCCTTTCCAACTCGGTATCGGTCGCTTCGATCTCGACTTCGCAGGTATTCCGATATAACAACATCAACACGACCCCAACGGTGATTACCACCAACGGGCTCGCGGTCACCGATCTGGTCTCTAATCAGGATGCACCGGGCGGCAACGCCGGTCGTCAAACCGCATTGGTGGGCGGCAAGACTTACTTCATTGACCCTGCCGGGGGCGCAGCCGCGACCGGCGGCACGGCCGATACGACTTGGCAACAATTGTTCCCCATAGCGAAAACGCCTAAGCAGACCAATTGGTACGTGGGTATCAAAGACAATGGCGAGGTTTCACGGTTCCGGTTCAGCGGCGGATGGGATACGGAAAACGTTGAATTACCTCGCGCCGCGGGTCCGGTCAACAACTACGCCTACATCACTTACGAGGCCAACACTCCTTCGAACTACATCATGCTGGCGGGTGACCAGGGGGTGGACCGGATCTATTTCAGTGGCACCTGGATCGCCCAGGAAGTCACGGACACAACCGACTACACGGTCTTGGCCCCGGTAAGCGATGACCGCTCGGATGTCGACACGATCTACTACGGCACTTATGCCAGCGGTTCGGTCAGTGGCCTGGATCGAATCTACTACGACTCGACCGGGGCGGTAGGCGGCAGCGTGGGCTTCCACACCCAGGACATCAACGACAACACCTACATCAAGTTGGCCACTGACATGACCCAGCCGTACACACTGTTCGGCCTCCGGGAAGGCGGGGTTGATTTGATCCAGTCTACCGATTTGGGTGTTACCTGGACCACCACTACGATCCTCAACGGTAACTTCACCGACATCGCGGCCAACTTCGATGTCAGCAACTCGGTTTTCGTGACAAGCATCCCTGAGCCGGGCTCGCTGGGCCTGCTGGGTTTGGGCGTGTTATGCATCTTCGCCCGCCGCCGTTCCTGAGAACCTGACTTTGCCTCGATCCTCCGCGGTGGCCGGCCTGATTGTCGATCGCCGCTATTGAAGAAATCGGAAACCGACTAAACGTGAATCGGTTTGCTTTGAGATCTATGCGGCGGCCTAAAGCCACCCCGCCCGGCCGTCGAAGCCGTTTTCAGCGATCGAACCGAGCAACGGGTGGCGCCGTGCCATCATGAGATCGTTCTCAAAGGAGTGTTTCATGAGTGTTCGAACCATTGCTCAACATTGGAGATCGTCAACGAGAGCGTTTACGCTGATCGAACTGTTGGTGGTGATTTCAATCATTGCTCTGTTGGTCGCTATCCTCCTGCCGGCCCTCCGCGCAGCGCGTGAGTCGGCGCGGACGATTTCGTGTAGTTCGAACCTCCGACAAATGATGGTCTCGATCTCCGCTTACGCGGCCAGTGAAAAAGATTTTCTGATCCCCGCCGGTTATCTACACAACGGCGTGGCCGGCGCCATAACTGAATCCTGGGCCCAGATTCTCGTAGGCGAAGGTTATATCGAGAGTGGCAGGGTGCCCGCGGGCACCCCGGTCCCCATCGCCAACAACAACATTTTTTATTGCCCCTCCGGGTTGACCGATGAGTTGTTAAACGGCGTCACGCTAGGCGCGGTGGCTCCCAACGGTCCCTACGATGATACACGACAACGCGCCATGAACTACTTCCGTATGAGGGCCACACCTTGGGAGGACCCGCAGGTCAACGTCTGGTACGGGCTGAATGCCGCTGGGATTGCCAGCACGGTTGATACTTATCAATATCCATTTCGACGGATGACATCGTCCGCACCACCGCTCGTTGTGACGAATAGCCCGCCCATGCTCGGCTTCAGCAAAATCTTAAAACCCTCGAAATTGGCGGCGATCTACGACGGGGTGTTTATTGATCCGCACTGGGGTGGCGAGTTCGAACGGATCGCGGGGCGACACAGCCGGACCACTAGCTCGGGCAGCACGAATGTTGTGATGCTTGACGGTCACTCGCAAACCCTGAATCGTGAAGAACTGCCCACTGGCCAGGACAACGCCGACGCCGGCGCTAATATTATGACCGATCCGGCCTTGGCAACCGAGTATTCTCCCGAAGTGTTTTGGCGACTTGATCAGTGATTTCTTGACCTGTCTCCTGAAATCCAATCTGAGTCATAATAGAGCGATCTCACCATCTTGGATGCATCTAAACAAACTCAAGATGTGCCCAGAAACCTTACTGGAACAAGCCACCGTCAAGCTGTGGACGATCGAGGTGAGTATCGGCACGGTGTGACCTCATGGAACGATTGAATGATTGCAGACACCCCATCATCCTTGGAGATGATGTGTGACGTTGGAGCTTTAGGGTGACAGGACGATGCGAATAATTGAATCCATATTGGCCGCAGTGCTGGCCGTGAGTGGCACGAGCCATGTTTTTGCTGATGGCCTGCGTGTCGAGTTGGACTGCAACGGTGAATCGCTGCATTTCATTGAGCCCGGCGACCAAGACAAAGTCGCACTCGTGCTGCACAACGACGGCGACAAGACGTTGGAAGGTGAGTTTGCGCTCGGTATCCGCGAGCAGAGCGATCACCCGTTTACGCGCCGGCCGATGGGCACGGTCCGGATCAGGCCCGGTCAGTCGCTGCGTCGGCCGATGTCTGCTTCGATGATCGGCTCACGGCTCGGCATGCGCTACCTGGAGTGGTCATTTACGCCCAAAGGTGGCAATGAACAGACCGGCCGTAAATCGCTGGCCCTGCTCGAGCCGGTGGGCGTCACGCCGATCGACAAGTCGGCCGAGTTCCTGTTCGGCAACCAAGGTGTGGGCTATCATCCCGCCGAGGAACGCTTTGATTGGGATATCCGCGAATCATGCCTACGCCTGATGGCGTTGTCTGGCGCGAAGATTGTCCGCATGAGCCCCGATTGGGAGGAATACAACGAACAATCGCGCGGCTATCGCTGGGACCGTTTTAACGAGACCCTGGACTTGCTCGACAAATACGGTATGGAGGCACAGGTCCTCATCGCCTACGGCGGGCAGTGGTGGGCCAAGAGCGATCAGACCCGCGCCAAGATGAAACGAGAAAGCGTCCACCCCGGAGGTTCGTGGCGCTACCCGCCGCGCCTGGACCTGTGGCGCGAGTGGGTGCGCCAGGTAGCGATCCACGGCAAGGGGCGTGTACGCTTCTACGAGATCTGGAACGAGCCGGATCTGCCGTTCTTCAAGGGCACCGCCGATGAATACATCGAACTACTCAAGGCCGCGTACGAAGAGATCAAGGCGGTCGACCCCGATGCCCGGGTCATGACCGGCGGTATCGGCTACATGGGACACGCCCATTACCGCCCCGAGATCCTCGAAGCCATCCTGACCGATGGCAAAGATTACTTCGACATCCAGGCGCACCACTGTCACCACGCAACGTGGGGTTTCATGGAAGAACTCGAATCGCGCCTGCTGCCGTTGCGTGAGAAACACGGCATTACCCAGCCGCTGTATTTCAACGAGACCGCGAAAAGCCGGAATTTTGCCCGTGAACATGAACAGTCGCTCCAGGCGACGCAGGTGCCGATCTATGCTTGGTCGAAAGGCGCGATGGCGTGGCACTGGTTCATCGCCTGGAACCCACCGGCCACCAAAGGCAGCGAGAGCGGTTACCACATGTTCAATCCTGATTTCACCCCGCGGCCCGTCTGGGTGGCGTACAACAACAGCGCCCGCCTTCTCCGCGGTCGACACTTTGTGAAACAGATCGATATCGGCTCAGGGCGCTTTGCCTATCTCTTCAACGGCAAAGGCACATTCACCGGTAACGGGTCTGACGACCAAGTGGTGGTGATCTGGAATCTGTCTCCGCGGCTGGCCGATGAACCGCTGGTGTTCGACGTCGGTAACGCACGGGTCTGGATGAGCGACTGGTTCGGCAACCGTGAAGAGTTGCCGGTGCTGGAAGGGCGCGTAGCGATCACCGCCGCCACCGAGACACGGTATCTCGTGCTCGAGGGTGTGAAGGGCGAGGTCGAATATCTCGGCCCGCTGCTGACCGTAGAGAACGTGGTGCGGCTCGAACCGGGAAAAACGACGCCGGTCGTTGCAACGCTGCATAACCCGTTCCGGAAAACGCGGGCCTTCCATGTGACGTGGGACGCTGGTTCTGAACTGACCGTTGTGGAGCCCAAGGGATCCAGGGTGCGTGTCTCTGCAGGGCAGAGTGTCACGGTGGAACCGCGTGTGACATTGATCCAACCCCTGGCGCAGGACAAGTCGGTGGTGCTGCGCGGCGAGGTGAACGTCGTGGGCACGTCGTGGGGTGGGTCGATGGAACTGCCGATCCGGAGCCGCATTGGGATTGACAGCACGGCCGCTCCGGGTTCCCTGGCCAAATTCGTGCTCGATCAGCCGACCCAAGTGGACAGCCTGGTTGCCGAATCGCCCGACACCATACGCTTCAAGTGGACCGGCCCGGCGGATCTGAGCGCCAAGGGTTGGCTATGGCGCGAAGGCGACGCGCTGAAGCTAAGGGTCGACGTGACCGACGATGTGCACTTGGCCCCCTTCGAGGGCAGCCAGATCTGGCAGGCCGATTCCCTTCAGGTGGCCATCGCCGTGCCCGGGCAAGCGGGCTTCTGGGAGTTGGGCGCAGCGCTCGATGACCGGGGTCGGGTGCAGAAAGCTGCGTGGCAGACACCGAGAAATATCAACGACCCCACCGGGCAATTCGACGCGGACGTGCAACGGATCGACGGTGTGATGCGTTACGACTTGACCCTGCCCCTGGGGATGCTCGGCCTTAACGATGCGAACCTCGCTAAGGGCTTTGGATTCAACTTCGTCATCAACGATTCGGATGAAGACAACGTGCGGAGCAGCGCCATCCGTTTAGCCGAAGGCATCGTCATCAACAAGGATTCAACCCGCTTCCCTGTCTTCTTATTCGATGAAGTTTCGGGATACTGAAGTGAATCGGCTCGTCCGCGAGTCTCGGTAGGGCCCGAAGCACCCGGTCTTGATTCACGGCACCGCTTCGTCCACCTTGCGAGTTGTCTTGATGATTGCTTCAGCGCTGCCTGACGGGTAGGGAAATAGTGTCAACCAGACGTTGTTGAAGTTGATTTTTTCACCGGGGGCCAGGGGTCTGCCCACCTTGCTGCCCACGTCAGCCACGATCCGCCCGCCCTGACGCCAGTGGGCCATCTCGACCACCGGCGACTGATTGGCATAACCCAGGCCCGTCGGCAGGTCGGGGTGTTCCCAGCCGAGCCAGCGCGACCGCTCAACAACACGGTTAATCAGCTGCGCATCAGGGGCAAGCACCGGGCTGGCGCGGATCAGGACGCGATTCAGGACCCAGTTGCGTGACGCGATGTTCTCAACCCAGAGCAGTTGAATCACGGCGAAGGGCGTACCCCGCTTGGGCAGGATGATGCGCAGGCCCGCGCGAAACGGCATGTAGTCTGGAACCTGCTGATCAAAGGTCGCCACGCACTGGGCGACCCGGAACCGTTCGTCTTCGCCAACCCCGACAATGCGGACCTGATCCGCCGCCGGCCAACGCATCGCCGGGATTAACTGCTCGGCCTGAGCCGCGATGCGGGCCAGTTCTTGACCATCGGCGGAAAAGACCAACCGACCCTCGTCGTCGATGTGCAACGACACGCCATCGCCTGTCAACCCCGTCACTTCCGTCGGTTTCACTTTCGGCAGGTCGGGATCCCAGTCATCGAACCGGCCGACATACCCCGTGAACCGGTCGCCGCCGGACTTGCGGTGCAGCTCAGGTACGGCGCGGTTGACCTTGGCGACCGCTCTGACCATCGGTCCGTTAGGCGTGCCGTCACGCTGCACCAGGCCATATGCGGTGAACTCCCCGCGGTGATCCACCGGGTTGCCCCAGCAGAACCACAGCGAGCCGACCATGAACGGCAGCCGCGCCAGGCCCTCCTGAAACTCCATGTAGCAGCGGGCTTGTTCGGCGTGATCCAGCACCATCATCCCCGACGCGCCGAGGTTGGGCTTGCCCTCTTGTGGTACGGGGTAGCTCCATTCGGTCAGGAACATCGGCCGCTTGACCACGTCGTGGACCTGCCGGTAATGCTTTACTAGCCGGGCCTCCATCCCCTCGTCCAGGTTTACCGGGCGGTAGGTGTGCAGCGAGTAGACGTCCACGTATTTCCCCGCGACCTCGATCCACGGATCGACGTATTGCGCACTTGAATCGCGCCCGCCCAGGATCATATGGTTCGGATCCACCTCGCGGATGGCGTTATAAATCGCCGAGTAGTACGCCTCGGCCGCCGCCGCAACGTACGCCTCCCCAAACGCTCGGGCCCCGGGCGTAGGCTGCGTCAGGCCTGTCGACCGGTCGTTGAGCAACGCTGTGAAGTCTTTGTAGTCCGTCTGGAATGCCGCGTTGAATCGGTCGACCGTCTTGAACCGCTGCTGTGCCAGCTTGACCAGCGCCTGCTTGCAGGGCCGGCTCGGGTCGTAGGCCGAGACGATGCGCAACACATAGTCGCCGTCGTTCGTCGCGCGCTCGTTATCGATGAACCAGCCCAGCAGCCATTGGTCATCTTTGTGGGGCGCGACGTGCTTCCGGGCGTAATCCCTGCACCACTGCATCCAATCGGGGTGGAACGGATCAGAGGCCGAGTTCCACTTGCCGGTCCAGAGCATGCAATGCGCTTCGCGCTCCTCCTGCGAGGGAGCCGAACGCCAGAAGTCATAGCCAAATGAGATGTGGCGGGCGTAAACGATCCCGCGTTTGGCCAGGTCCTCCCCGGTGAACGGTACCCAGAAGTAAGGCTCATTCGGCAGCGTAACGACGTTGAGACCCCACTGGTTCAACTGGCCCATCGCGATTCGGTTCCACGCCTTGGCGCCGCCCGCCTCGGCGATCGCCGCGTCACGCTCGGCCCGGGTGCTGTCCATCCCGCCAGGCATGAACTGGTTGACGCCGGTGATGTAAAAACCGTTGCCCCTCGGATCGATGATCCACCATACCCCGTCGATCTCCTGAACATGAAAGAATCCGGTGGCTTTGCCTGTAACTTTAACCATCGGTGGTCGGTCGTAGGGCGCACTATTCACCACTTCATACGGCTCAAGCGCCGAGACATGTGGCGCTGTGACGGTGAACAACAGAACAATCCCGAAACACCAACCCATCAATTTTTTCATCAAGATACGTTTCCATCGCAGGTATACAAAGAGCGCCGATGGCTGGCCAAGCGATCGGCTTATCCATTTAAACCTTAAAAATATCCGGTCGTGAGGAGGAGCCTTTTGCAATAGACGTATTATTTTATCACTGCAATCCATGTGAAATAGAGTCAAAAGCGAAATCAAATGGCGCAAAAGCCGCAAACCATTTCACCCGGAACGGCTGTGCTGTATCAAGCCCTCACCCCCTGCCGGATGGTTTTAGATCGGTCGGAAATGTCCGCGCAAACGGAGAAAATACACGTGGACGTGGTATTCCCGTTCGTTTCTGAGAAGAAAACGTCTGTTTCAGCCCTCGTGTTTGCGGCGATCTGTCTCATAATGTAGGCACTCCGCAAATTCTCCAATTCTTGGCTGTTTAAAGCGAATATACACGCATGAGCCAGTGCAAACCTAATCAGGCAGCTTGGCGATAATAATGCTTGAGCAACCCGCCAAGTTCGGATTGGCAACCAATACGTCCAATGGTGACGGAGTGCAGATCATCGGCTGACTGCTCTGCTTTTTGTTTAAAGCTCAACGTCTGGTTACCCAGCCCTTGATGAGGCCGATGCTCGTTGTAATACCGAGTGTAAGCATCCACAATGTGATCGAGGTGTGATCGGCTGAAGCACACAAAGTGACTCAGACATTCCCGCTTGATCGAAGCGACCCAGTTCTCGACAAACGCATTGGCGTTCGGTGCCATGACCGGCGTCTTGATAGCCTTGATACCCCCGGAAGCAAGCAGGCCATCGAAGCCTTTCGTGAACTTCGTGTCCCGATCGTGTAGGCAGAAGCTGGCTTGCAACCCGTGATCCTCCAGCCACATCATGAAGTTGCGGGCTTGCTGTTTCACCCAGACTTCATCGGGGTGGTACGTGGCAGGCGAGGTCCAGGCCTTACGAGTTCCCATGCGGTACTGCACGATGCTGATGATGCCCTTGACCTAGTGGTTGAGTTCGGCCCCGATCCGCATAAGTCGCGATCGCTCTTCCGGCGAGAGGATCAATCGCTGTTGATCGAGCCGAGCGCGTAGAATCCGATTTTCCTCGCGCAGGAATCGGACGTGAGCGTCTCTGCGACACGAGAAGAACTCGAACAGGAGGTGCAATAAGACGTAGCCAAACCCATTCATCTCGACTCCGTAACTGCTGTATTGGCAAGGTGCCAGCAATATGACCCACTCTTAAACGAAGCCCAGATTTTAGGGTTCGAGCGAGCCACAAGTGGAGGGCTCGGCAAAGAGGTGTTCGAGGGTGGATTGGGCGAAGGTGGACCAATTTCTGTGGCTCAAGATGCGCAATCAGCAGCAAAGAACGACAACGTACGAGACAGCCCTATCTCTTGAGCTAAACAAGCTTTAGACGCTATGTGACTTGTTGGCAACGAGTTACGGATTTCGGCCGGGGCTAATCCCGCCCTCTCCGGTCAAGGTGTATAGTCGGTCCTATCGACGTATTCCCCGCTGGCCACGCCCGTCGCCGACCCATCGAAATACACTGTGATCAGCGCATCGTGACGCAAGTTGCGGGTTGGGCTGCTTGAGACTTGGACGTTGGTCGCCAGGATGCTGGCCGATCGGGTGCCGGCGACGACCTCGTCCGGTTCGCCTGGATACGGATTACTATCGATTCGCCCGTCGAACCGCAGCCATTGGTCGGATGCCATGAGGTCAACGTTCAGCTGATCGCCATCGTTGGTCGCGTTGCCGGTCCCGTAATACCCCGTAGTCGAAAGCCGGTAGACGTAGGCGAACCGGCCCTTGAAGTCGATGAGGGCGTTGGTCAACGTGTCATTGAGCGAGGCGTCGAAATCGATCGAAGGGCACATGCCCTCGGGCTCCTGATCGAGCAAGCCATAGGGGTACAACGGCCGCAGTCCGTTGCGGTAGGACGGCCCGGCAAAGGTGGGGATAGCTGGATCAACCACCGCTGGGGGGCGGGTGAGGAACCAATACGTGGGGTCGGCGCTGGAACCCAGTTCCCCGTAGCTCTCGGCCGTCTGTAATCTGCCATCATAGTCATTCGCGTAGGTGAAGTGCATCAGGCCGACCTGCCGGATGTTCGAAAGACAGACCGCACGCCTTGCTGATTCCCGAGCACTCGACAGCGCGGGTAGGAGGATGCTGATCAGCAGCGCGACGATGGTAATGACCACCAGAAGCTCGATCAACGTGAACCCCGCCGCAGCAGCATGGTTCGGTGGGGTGCGCGACGGCCAAACCGCACTGGATGCCGGCGTTCGGATTGGGGTTGACGCAACTGTCATTATTAGATAATATAGTGACAGTTGGGCGTGCTGTCAATGTCTCACGTCCAGCAACATCGCTTTCAGAACCATGGCTAAGCCTTCGTCCACTCACATCGTCGACCGTTTCATTGAGCAACGCCTCCGCATCACGGAGCCCGGCCATGCTCTGCCGTCGGTCCGCCGTGTGATGGATGAGTGCAGGGTGGGGGCAGCGACGGTCAGTGAGGCTTTGCGATCATTCGAGCGACGCAATCTGATCGAAGTTCGCCCGCAACGCGGCCTTTTCCGAGCCCGGACGGCGCGGCGGGTGCCTGATATTGACCGGATCGATATTTTGTATCTGAATGCGCAGCCGGACATTCGCCGCATGGCATCGGGCCTCGAACCGACCGATGGATCGTTTCACGGCGAACTGATCGCGTCCCTGACCCGTGAGGCCCAGTCGCGTGGACTGCAGATCAGGTTTCATGTGCCCGCCGAAGACGAGAGCGATACCGATCCGGCCGAACGCATCGCCGCCGATGTTGACAGCCGGGCCTGTATCACGGTGGGACTGGCCGAGGTCTCCTTGATCCGGTCTTTGACCGCCGCCCAACTCTCGGTCGTCAATCTCTTTCCCTCCAGCTTTCAGATGCCTCCGAACGCCATTACGACCGACGCCGATGAGGTCGTCGGCCAGCAGTTCGACCACCTCTACGAACTGGGCCACCGACGCATCGCCTATCTGCACAACTCCGAAGCCCATCATCCCCACCGCGAACTGCTGTTGCGTCGCGAGGCGTTCTACCGCCAGGCTGTGACTCGGGGCGTTTCCTTGCTCCCCGCGTATGTGGTCTTCGGCGGGTTTAGCGAAGGCGTGCAGCAACAAGCGGCTCGCGACGTATTGAGCATACCGGACCGACCGACCGGACTTATCTGTGCAGACCAGCACCTCCCAGCGGTGTATGCGGTTGCCGCGTCTTTCGGCCTCACGATCGGCCGCGACTTAAGCGTGGTTGGAACCGACGACAAGCCGGTGGCCCGTGCCGTGGATCCGCCTGCCACCACCCTTCAGATCCGACGCACCGCCGTGGCCCAAGCGGCGTTCGACCTGCTGGAAAAAGTTTCGCGCGGCCAGCCACGGCCTGCGTCCGACATGATGTACGCCGAACTCAAGATGGTGGTCCGGCAATCGACAGGCCCCGTCCCTTCGCAGTAAACGATGTCTTCACGCACCTGCCAGCCCGATCGCTCTTCAACGTGTTTCGCCGCGGCGGAACCGGCCGTTGCGATTCGTGGCGTGCATCTGGATCTCAAAGGCCTAGCACCGAACTTCGACCGCTTGCTGTGTCTGTTGGATCACTTCGCCGCACTTCGATTCAATGCGGTCCTGATCGAATGGGAAGACATGTTTCCCTGGTCGTTCGACACCAGGCTGAGGTCGCCTCGGTGTTACAGACAAGACCAGATAGAGTTGCTGGCTAAGCGAGCCGATTTGCTGGGGGTCGAACTCATCCCGCTGGTTCAGTCGCTAGGGCACCTTGAAAACGTGCTCAAGCATGAGCCGTACGCCCGTATGCGGGAGGTTGAGCACCGGGCCGATTGTCTCAACCCGCTCGCGCCAGGGGCGGGGGACTTGATCGGCGACATGATTGATGAGGTGCTGAATGCGATGCCCGCCACCCGTCGCATGCACCTGGGAGGCGACGAGGCCTGGGTGTTTGCCAGTCATCCCGACACCGCCGCCTTCGCCGCGGAGCACGGCGAGGCCGCGCTGTTTCTGCATCACCTTTCCCCGCTGCTCGAACGAGTGAATCGTCGGGAGGTCCGACCGATCCTCTGGCACGACATGATGGTCGACTGGGCCGACGAAGACCTCCAGACCATCGGCCATCAGGCCGATCTCATGGTCTGGGGCTACCGGGGCAGCCCGGACGACCGTTTGCACCACCACCGCCGTGAGACGCTCGACCGCATTGCTGCCGCGGGCGTGCCGATGTGGGGCAGTTCGGCGTACAAGGGCGCGGACGGTCCATACCGCGACCTGCCCGATGCCGAGGCCCGTCTGATCAATCACCTTGGCTGGGCTCAGGCGGCCAGCGAGTACGACCTGATTGGTGTGGTAGCAACCGGGTGGTCCCGCTACGCGTTCTCCCGAGTCCAGATCGAGCCGATCGATGCGTGCCTAACCGAGTTGGCCATGGCGGGGCTGCTCCTGCACGAGGGGAATTGGCCCAACGATGGCTGGGAGCGTTGCGCCCACCTGATCGATGATCTGGGCGAAACCACGCGGGTCAACGCGCTGCGGTCCGTCCTGCGAAAGCTTGAAGAAACTCGACACGAGGCCTGGCGCCGCGCCCGGCAACTCAAAGAACATCTCGCAGGGCTTGCCACCGAACCAGAACGCGGGGACGGCGGAATGGCCGCGTTCCTGTTCCAGCATTTCGAGCCTTGGGTGAAAAGCGTCGAAGGTCTCGCCGACGAACTGCGGCCGATGCTGCAGCCGCTGGTGGGCGATGCCTCCGCCGACGCGTATTGCCGCGCGTGGTGTGCCGCCTTGCGTCGCGAAGCCGACGACCTGCGGCACCGCATCACGACCGAAACACACATTGTGCCAACCGCGATCACGAGTTGCGTATCACCCGCCGCCGCGACGGCCGGGGAATGACATCTGAGGAAGCGAATCCATGGAGCTATTGATGCAGAACCAACCCTGCGCATCTTTGCTGCTAAGTACTGACTCGAAGGCTGTACGCCTTGTGCGGCTTGCCGTTCTAACTTCAGAGGAAAAGCTGTGAAAACTCTCGCATTCACCCTCGTAACGCTGATTGCTGTGCCCGCGAGCGCGGCTATCACGCAAGTTGGCGACTTCAGGCTCAGTTCCGGAGACGTCGCTACCGAGACTTACTTCGACCCCGGCTTCTCCGGTTTCTCCACACGTGCGGTGCTGGCCGCGCCGGTACAAATCAACAGCGATTTTTCCGGCACGAGTCAGAACAGCGATGGGAATAGCCCGGCCGATGCCGGCGAAGATGTTGCGCTCCAGACGTTTTCTTCGGTGACACGCGTTCGTCAGCTCAACCGCTTCACGTCCGATCTTGACGGTGTTGGCGGCGTTCAACGGGCTGGCGCCGTGCAGTGGAGTTTCGATCTCACGCCGCTGGATGGCTATCTGAGTACCAACAATCTCGATCTCACTGCGCTCGACCTCGATCTCGCATTGATCGCCAGTGACGACACGAAGAAGTACGACGTGTATCTGTCGTACACCAGTGCCTCGGCAGGCACGACGCTGACGGGAATTGGTGCGACCGGTGAAGCGGTGTACAGCACTTTCTTCCTGCCCGCGGAGTCCTCCTCCGAGGGCAGCATTGTCAACAACCAGTTTCAGATTATCGGCCTGGATCGTGTGGGCGATCAGACGATCAGCGATTCGCTGCTGAGCCTCTACGACGAGGGAGTCCGCGAGTTCAACTTGATCTTGTCGAGCGGTGATTTCCTCTCGGGCCGAACCATCGACGTCGCCACCGGTTCGGGACTGTCGATCACCACGGTACTCATCCCCGAACCGGCAAGCCTCGCCCTGCTCGGCCTCGGAATGTTTGCTCTGGCTGGGAGGCCGCGTCGGTGAGCCTTTACACGGCACGATGCATAGCTTTGGCAATCCTTGTGCTCTGGTCGATGGGTGCTTACGCCCAGGGCACGCCGCTCGTTGCCGACCCCGGGTTCGAGTCAACCTCCAATGACTCGGCCTGGGTCTACCCATCTCCGAGCTTTGGCGTTGACGCCGACGTGAAACGATCGGGTGAATCTGCCTTGCGCTGGCAAAACGCCAATGCTGATCGGTACAAACTGGCCATCCAGAGCGTCGAGTTGTCGCTCGATCACGAGTACCAGTTACAGGGCTGGGTGAAGACCGAAGGTGTCGCGGGAGACGGTGCGACGCTGGCGGTCGAGTACTTCGCGTCGGACCACTTCCTGGGCGGGATGTACCCGCCCGGCCTCAACGGCACTCGGGATTGGACACGGGTGCAAACCGATACGTTCGTGCTGCCGCAAGAGGCAACGCACGCGCAGATTGTCTGCTATGCCCGTAAGGGCTCGACCGGAACCGCGTGGTTCGACGACATCGAGATCGTTCGTGTCCCGGAACCGGCCTTTGAAAGCCTGCTGACCCGGCCGGTATACCGAGGCTGGCTTTGGGAACATGGCCCGCAAAGAGTCGAGGTCGGCATCGACATTGCTGATCCGACATCCGCCGGCGAGGACAGCGCGGTCTGGCTGACCGCGTTCGATAGAGTTGGAGCGTCGATCGCCCATACGTATCAACCCGTCGGCGAAGTCAGCCAGCACACGCTGAAGCTCGATGCCGCGGATTGGCCCATCGGCTCGTACGTTGCCGTTGTGGAGTGGCGTGACGCCGACGGGACCGTTTTGCACCGCGCCGCGCACGACTTGACGGTGCGATCCACAGAGGATCAGCCGAAGGTCTATATCGATGATCACCGCAGGCTCATCGTGCGAGGCCAGCCTGTCTTTCCTATCGGTGTCTACGCCCGCAAGGGCCTGCCCCAGAGCACGCTGGACCTGCTGCAGGACACGCCGTTCAATCTGGTGCTGCCCTACAGCGATCCCAATCGCAACGAGTTAGACCGTGCTCAAGCCGCCGGCGTGATGTACGCAGCCTCGATCAAAGACTATTTCGCGGGCAGCAAGTTTGCTCCCGCCGGGCTCGACACTCCAGCCGATGAAGGCCGATTGATCCGGCCGATCATCTGGGACCTGCGTGATCACCCGGCACTGCTGTGCTGGTATATCAACGATGAACTGCCGCCCAGCTTCATCCCGCAGGCCGCCGCCCACCACCGCTGGGTTGTGCAAGACGATCCGGACCATCCCACGTGGACTGTTCTGCAACGGCCGCACCAAGTCGGCCGATACACCGACACCTTCGACGTCATCGGCACTGATCCTTACCCCCTGCCCGGCAAACCGATCCGCCTGGTTACCGAGTGGACCGACCGCACGATCGGCGAGGTAAAGAACGCCCGGCCGCTCTGGCAGGTCATCCAGGCCTTCGACTGGCACAATTACCCCGGCACTCAGGATCGGCCCGGCGGCACGCCCACCATCCCGCAGCTCCGCAACATGGTCTGGCAGGCGGTCGCCGCGGGGGCCAACGGCATTGTGCTCTACTCCATGTTTGACCTGGTCCGTGCACAGGACATCGAGTTTGACGCATACTGGCCACAGGTCGTCGAACTCGCCGAAGAACTCGCGGCCTACGCGCCGTTGTTGCTTTCCACGCAACCAGCACCTGCTGTAACGGTCACGACAGGAAGCGATGAGTCCACCCTCGAATGCCGGACGATGGCATTTGAAGGCCGCCGCTACATCCTTGCAGTCAACGCCAGCCAGACCGCCGAGAGCAACGCCCGATTCCAACTCGACCAGGCTGCGACGAAGATCGTCGACCTCACGGACAACCGTGACCTGAAGGTTGAGTCAGACACCTTCGAAGACGTTCTGCCACCGTTGGCGGTGCGTTTCTATGCCATCGACAGCACCCATGCCGATCTCCCTGATCCTCAAAGGAGCATCCCCATGCCGAAGACCGCCGCTGCCATCGCCACTACCTTGCTGCTGAGTACCGGCGTCTCGCCCCAGACGCTTGATTTCGAATCCGACACGCAGACCGATATCCCCAGTCTCACCGCCGAACACGGCTTGACGTTCGCGGGCGAAACCGAATCAATCGAAACCCACAACAAAGACGGATTCCTCCGACTCGGCGGCAACACGGAGCAACCTCCGCGAGCCATCTGGCAGCTTGGCGAGTCGAAAGAAAAGGGTGTATTTACCGTCACCGTGGGCACTACAACGAGCGCTGCCGACGGGTATCTCCGTGCCATGGCCGGCGAGAAAGAGCTGTTCCGCCTCCGCCTGCAGTCCCGCAATATTGTGCGTGTCGAGGCCGACAAGTCACGCACGCTCACCAGCAAGACCCACGCCGGTCTGGACATCGCCACACTGGGCACCGGCTCCTCCTATGACAACCGACTGGTCGCCGAGTTCGCGTGGGACCGCACCACCAATCCACCCGTCTTCCAATACCGCCTGAGTCAGCCCGGGTCCACTTCCGATACGCCGTTAACCACCGATTGGGTCACGAACCTCGACTTCGCCGCCGATGCCAGCCCCGATCGTATTGTCATCGAGACCAAGCGCCACGACAACGACTCACGAGACTTGCTCATTTACGAGTTGAAACTCGCCACTCCCACCGAGCCGGTCAGTCAAGCGGAGTAGGTTTGTTCGCGCGTCGTATCGTCACAACCGCGTTATTCGCGACCCGAGCGGTGAGCCAGCAGATTGTGGCACTATCCCGAGCGGTCTTTTTATAACGCTGAAGAAAGCTTCGGCGTCACCCTGATCACCGGGTAAAGCAACCGAGGATCCCCGACTACATGTTTTCGCTCAATCGCGATTTCTGGCTGGATTTCACCTCCTTCCACCAAGGGGATAGGTTCAATAGTTGAGACCGGTCTATTCCATAATGTAGGCGCATGATGAATGTCGTTAGAGCCGACCTTGAATTGATCCTACATTTACCGGTTACCCGCTCGGGTGACAAGATTCATGATTCAAAGACTTAGCTCGAATAGCATCCCTGCGGAATAACGATACGGCAGCTGTTATCACGACATGTGATAAGCCTAGTCTTTGAAAAGTCAAACAAAAACGGGCAACAAGATCAGCCCGGTTCAGGCGGCCTCTCGGTAGTAGTGTTTCAACAGCCCGCCGAGCTGAGACTTGCGTTTGATCCGCCTAAGCGACTCAGCTTGCTTGCTGAGGTGCGACTTCAGTTTTGGTTGCAGAGACAAGATGCGATTGCCCATACGTTGATGTGGTCGGTGTTCGTTGCTGAAGTCTACGAATGCCTGCACGATGTGATCGACGTGCCGCAAGCTGAAGCACATGAAGTGATCCAGGCACTCGCGCCGCACAGACGCGATCCGGGCCTCAGCGAACGCATTTGCATTGGGGGCCTGAACCGGCGACTTCACGATGCAGACGCCCGCAGCTTGCAGGAGTTGGTCGAACGCCTGGGTGAACTTGGTATCTCGGTCATGAATCAGGTGGGTGGCTTCCAGCCCGCTGTCTTCGAGCCACATCAGAGCGTTGCGCCCCTGCTGCTTGACCCAATTCGAATCCGGATGGTAGGTCGCCGGTGAAATCCAGACTTTCCGGCTGCCCACGTGCAGGAACAGCATCATGTACGCCTGCCGCTTGCCGAACGGCGTCTAGATCGTCTTGCAGAAGAAGTCACAGGCGACCAATGTGTTGACATAAGCCTGGATAAAGGTTTGCCAGGGTTGGAAGCCGGGCCGGCTCGATCGATCGGGGGTGGGATAGAGGCCCTTTTCCCGCAAGATCCGGCGGACGCTGCTCTTACCAATCGGGACCCGCAGCTTGAGCAGTTCGCCCACGATCCGAAGGTAACCCCAGCCCGGGTTCTCCCTCGCCATCCGGATGATGGCCCGTCGAACATCCACCCCGATCTTACGGGGGCGGCCCACACGTCCTACCGGCGAGTCCCTCTGCTATCCGCCCCCACCGCGGGTCACGGGAGATGTCCACCATCGGCGAGAAAGTCCAGTGGATGCCCGACGCCGCGGCTTCCTTCGCCGAGACATGCGCCATGTCTTCGATCAACTCCGGGTCCCATGTCGCCGCCTGCCCGATCGGTATGGGGAAAATCGTCGATTGGCCGTGGATCACATCGCGTCCAAACAGCAGCGGGATCCCAAGACGCGAGCCATCTACCGCCGCCCGTTGGATCGCGTTGAGTTCCGTCAGCTTCGCGATTTGCTGTTCTTCGTTTCCTGCTAACGGAGTGGACGCGAGGATCAACGAGCCCAGACGTCCGCTCGCCGCGTAGTCCAACATAGCCGCATGATCGGCATGCCGGCTTGAGAGCTGGCTCAACTGTCCCGCCTTCTCTTTCAGCGTCATCCGATCGATCAGTGAGCGGACCCGGCTGCTAACTGCGCGTTGTTGTGTGGCGGGGGTTGTGTTCATCGTCATCATCAAACGGGTGGGCTGTGGATTTCCGCAACGGTTCGTCCATCATGCAACAAGTCTGCGTCGAGCCCAAACCCCGGGGTGTCGGACACGTCGAGCTTCCCGTCGCGGACTTCGAACATGCGGGGCGCCCGGCGACTATAGCTCAGGAACTGATCGGCGTTGGGCAGTACCGCCAGCAACTGACACACCACCGCAAGGTGGTGGCCGTGCCCCTGGATGTGCGTCATGAACGGCAGCCCCGTGGCCTCGGCGAGCGCGGCGACGCGGCGGGTCCGGAGCAACCCACCGTTGTAATTAATGTCTGCCATGATCACGTCCGCGCCGTGCTCTCGGCACATCCACGCGAACATCGCTTCGCGCGTCTCCTGCTCGCCCGCCGCGACCGGTACGCGCGTCGCGTGAGCCACCCGTCGGCAAGCCTCGAACTGCTCGAAGGGCACCGGTTCTTCAAACAGCGACACGCCGACATCATCGAGCATCGCCCCGACCCGGATCGCGGTCGCCTCGTCGTAGCTCCCGTTGGCGTCCACGTGGATCGCGACGCAGGCGGGCAGGACACGGCGTGCTTCCTTCAGCAAAGATTCGGTCCGCCCGGGCGTCGGGTCCGCGCATTGGAACCGGCCGCCGATGCGGAACTTCACCGCCTGAGCGCCCAAGACCGTGCGATGGGCCTCGAGTTCCGCGATTTCTTCGGCGGGATCGGTGTCCCGCCGGGGGCTCGTGGCGCGAACCGCCACGGACTCTCTGAGCTTCGGCCCCAGCAGGCGGTGCACCGGCCACCCGAGCCGTCGGGCGAGGAGGTCGACCACCGCCAGTTCCACCGCGGCGATACCGGACCAGATAGCCATCCCGCTGAACTTGTAGTTGCTTCGGTGCCGATAGCACGCCGGGATGAGGTTAGGGAGTTGCCGCAGGTCTTGGCCGAGCCAGAACGGCAGGACGTGATCGGTAAACAAACCAAGCAGCACAGGCATCCGGAACGTCACCGGCGCGAATCCGACGCTCCCCTCGTTGCAGGTGATACGCGTGAAGCACTCGTCGTCCACAGCGAGCAGTTCGATCCGGCGGCAGTCCACCGGCTTGTCAAACAGCCGGTGCAGATCGTCCGCCAAGGCCAACGGGTTACACGCTGCCGACATGAGACCCATGCTATTTCGCTCGGCCTGAAGTCACGACCCGTCGCGGCACACGGCTGGCCTTGATCACGGGGTCGGGAACGCCGCCTCGGAACTTGCGGAGCAAGCCGGCGGGTTCAACCAACCGCTGCTCATGGTGGGAAACCAACACCGCCTCGGCCACGCACATCACCTGCAACGCGTACGCGACGTCCGCGACGGGTTCGGCGCGCTGCTCGATGCAGTCGAGAAAATGATCGCGCAGATCAAACCGCTCGTCCAATTCGATCGTCTCCGACTGGTTGTCACGCGTGAGTGTGACGGACGACCCCCACTCGTCTGTGGCCACGCCCGCGTCGGTGCCGTCCACGCCGCGGTAGAAGTTGCAGATGTTTGAGCACCATGAGCCCTCGTGTGTCCCGGTCGCGCCGCCCGCGAAGCCGAGGGTGACCCAGTGGTGGTCATTGGCTCGCGGGTGGGAATCGTCCGCCGCCCATATGTGGGCGCTGACCGATTCGACCTCGCCGCCCACCCGCATGAGCCAGTCCAACTCGTGGACATTGATCTCGTATAACACACCGCCGCTACGGGAAGGGTCGTCGCGCCACGCGGGGCCCTCCGGCGGGAGCTTCCACAGCCGCCGGGCCCACAGCGATCGGATTGGGCCCAGCTCACCTGACCGCGCTAAGCGCGTCATGGTGCGACAGACCGGGCCGAACGCGGTGGAGAAGCCGACCGTCGACGCGACCCGGGCGTCGCGCACTGCGTCGTGGATCCCCAGAGATTCCTTGAGGTTGAGCCCCATCGGCTTCTCGCAGAAGACATGGCGGCCCGCCCGCGCAGATTCGATCGCGTGGTCCGCGTGCAGGTGGTTCGGCGACGAGATCACCACCGTGTCGACCACATCCAACAACGGGACGTGCGAGGTGAAAGCTCGGCACCCGTACCTCTCGGAGGCCGGCCCGGCCCGTGAAGTGTCGGGGTCCGCGATGCCCATCAACTCGACCCGGTCGGACGCGGCGTAGTACTCCGCGTGCCCAAGGCCGTTGTCTCCCGCGCCGATGATGCCGATCTTGATCATGCCGAAAACTCCAATCGCGGCGGTTAGCCGTCGTCCTCCAGTTCAGAGCGGGGCAGCAAGCGGGTGAACCGTTCGCTGATGAGGGTTCGTTCGATCAGATACACCGACGAGTAGGTGTCGTACGATTTGCCACGGTGGAGGAAGTGGTACGCCTTCCCACGTTTCGCATCGACCACGCTCCCGCCCGGGTGCGTGCCTTCGGCGTAGTCGAACGGGTCGGCCTTGCGGAACACGTCGGCTTGCGCCGGCGTAAAGTGCAGGCACGACCGGTGCGGATCGCTATCCAACCACGCATAGCCGGGGGCATCTTCAGCCATGGCTTGGGGGACGAAGGTGAGTGCAACAAGATGCAAAGCAAAACGCGTGTCATGGTTTATGCCGAACGCAAGGCGGTTATTCGCCGGCGGGTCTGGCCGCGAGGTAGCCCCACGTGTAGCTGGTGGGCCCCATCGTCTGGTGCACGGTGTATTCGTTTTGGGCCGGCCAGAACCCGACGTCGATGTAGGATTCGTACAACGGCCAACTCCGCGAGTCCGGGGTCATCTGTTTGCTGAGGAACCATGTGTGCATCCAGTCGTTGAAGCCCCACGGCTCCGACGGGTCCGACTGCCCGTAGACCGTGATGCCCACGGGTGCCGGCTGCCCGGTGATCCGGCTGTCGATATGCAGGGGGTTCCGCGGCGGGTTCCAGCCGACGCCGGTGGTGAAGGTCATGTTGTCCGGGTTGGCCCCCGCGGACAGGTTGGCGGATTGGACCGTGGCCCGCAGGTATTGGGGGTCGCCGGTCAACGCGTGCGCGCGGGGGACGGCCTGGGAGATCGCGCCTGGCGCCGACAGGTAGTTCACGTAACCGATGATGGGCAGGTCCGGGTTGGCATTGACCAGGCCGTAAGCGCTGCCCTTGGCAAACGCGATAGCGGTGTCCGCGCGGTCCAGGATGTATTGCCGTGCGGCGGCCTTGATGTCCGCGTTGCCCAGCCCCTCGGGCAGGCGGGCGTAGGTGAACGCGGCGGCTTCATCGGGCGGTGCTTCGCCTTCGCCTAGCGATGAAACCGAAGCGAACGTCTGGGCGTAGGCTTCGTCACGCGTCAGCCAGAGCAACTCGACGCTCGCCTTCTGCTTGAGGCCCTGCAGCAACGCCTTCATCTGCCCCGGCATCGGTGCTTCCTCGATGGTGGCCTGTTCGTGCGTGGCCGCCCACGCCCAGGCCCGTGTCGCGGACTCGGCGTACCGATCGGCGAGGCTGGCGTCATACGTCTTCGCTACCCGGGCCAGCTTCGCGGCGGTGGCGGCAAACTGGTAGCTGCTCTCCGACTCGGGCTTAAACAGGCCGACCGCCAGCGATTCCTGCCACGAGGCTTCGCCCATGCGGGGGTGGGCGGAAGACTCGATGCCGCCGTGGATGCCGCCGTCCGGCGTCTGCGTTCGCAGGTACAGCCCGGTATTCCAAATCGCCTCGTCAAGGATATCCGGGAGTTTGTTCTTGCGCTCTTCGTTTGGCACGCGCAACGCGAGTTGTTCGAAGTAACCCGGGAACAGTTCAAGCAACTCCAAGTGCAGGTACGTCGGCTCAAGGTGCTGAGTCCGCCGATCCCAGTCGCCCGCGTCCATGTAGCCGCCCCAGGCATCAGGCGCGTGCTCGGGCCATTCGCTGCGCGGCTTCTTCCCATCGTCGGTCAGCCGCCGCAGTGCGTCGTTCACCGACTTGGATTCGCCCGCCTTGGTGACATCGATCTTGAAGACCCGGCCCCCGTCGGCCGAATGGAACGGCCGAGGACGCACGTACTCGGTGATCGGGGGCCCGAGCGCGATGCCAGAGCGGTGGTGCAAGAAGCCTTGCATCGACGTGAGAAACGCGTCCTCCCACGCCGTGTCGGCGATAGCGATGGGGCCGCTCGTGCCGACGCCAGGGACGTGTACGCGGTACGTTCCGCGCGTCGTGAACGCGGAGAAATCCATCGCGTACACCGCGGTCTTGGCGTAGTCCTTCTCTTTCTTGAGCTTCTCCGTTGCGTCCAGCGCTTTGGTCTGCACGATGTCGCCTGTGTGGACGACCCTGCCCAATGTGTCGATTAATTCGAAGCGGTCGATGTCGTAGGCCAACCCGCCCCCGGTGCCCAGCCACGTCGAGAGGAACGCGACCTTGTATGCGTCGTCCGGCCGATACCCGATCTGCGTCGCGGACACCGCGTCCGAACGCACGGACTTGGAGTCGTGGGTGTACGACAGTGTGCTCTGTTGCGTATTGATCCCTTCCAGATGCACCGTGTAAGTCTTCCCGGGCTTGAGCGACGACGGCAACTCAAGGTAGATACGGTGACGGATCGCCGCGCCGTTGTTCGGGTACGTGTGCTGGCTGGGCTTGCTCTTGCGGTAAACCGCAGTGGGATTCACCGGCTCCGCGAACGTGTCGTCGTCTGGCGAACTCACACGGTAACCCGCGGCGCGGTCAGCGAGGATGGTCAGCAGCGGGTCGCCTCGCACCTGATCGAAGGCCCAGACGTGCTGGTGATCAGGGGTAATGAAGCCGATGGTCTTGGTCTTGCCCGCCACTTTCCGCTTGAGCACGTAGTGCTCGTTCTCGACGACCAGGTTACCGTCGCGCCAGACAATCGCCTCGTGCTTCTTGTGTGGGACGATCTGGTCACCCGGCTGCGCAACGTAAGGCGCCTGCCCGTGCGGCGGGATGTGCCCGGCCTGGATCGTTAATGCCAGGATGTGTGGCGCCACCGGCGCGACGTGCGTGACGCGCGGCGATGCGGCATCACGCTTGAGGTTCGCCAACGCGTTCTTGATCGCTTGCTGGTGGGCCGCCGCTTTCGCGGCGCGGGCGTCGGCCCGGGCCTGCCGTTGGACACGGAAGGCGTCATCTTCCGGCTGCAGGAGTATTGCGTGGACGGTGAGGTCCAACGCCTCGGCCCGCCAGTCGCCCATGACTTGAACCTGCGTGATGCCTGTGACATCGAGCCCTTCCGTGGTACCCGGTTCCGCGATTGTGTTAGGGTCACGCAGGGAAGCGCCTTCTTTCGGCGCTAGCAGGTGCTCGCCCGGCGTGTCGGGCAGGACGAAGCTGTAGCGGTGCTGTGTGCCATCGCGGTCCACCAACAGCAATCGGAGTGATTTCGCATTGTTGCCCGCGCCCAATGTCACGCGTAGCGCGGGGCTCGCGTCAAGGTGCTTGGATAAGTCCGCGTTCAGGTTGTAACCAAACCCGCCCTGGCCACTCACGCCGGAGAGCCGAACTTCGGCCCCCTTGGCCGAGCCAACCGCCGCTTCCCAGTCGCCGTAGCCGAAATCGGGTTTGAGGTGGTCCGACAGCAGTTGGACCGGCTCAACGTCCGCCACGGCCGAGGCCTGAGCGCCGCAGGCTATCACGAAGACACACATCATACGGATTGCTTGGGTATACAAGGACGAAGCTCCGGTACATACACCCACGGCCGACCTACGCAGCCAGCACGCGAGGCAAGTGGCATGTGTCATCTATCAGTTCCTGGTGCCGGGGATCGCTACTCAACGACCTGGGTCTGCACGCGTTCGGTAATCTCCGGGTCGGACCAATCCTGGATGCGCTCGACGTGGCCGTCGATGCTTACCGTTTGCATCATGCCCGAGTGCAGCCCGTTGGCTTGTCCGGTGACCACCTGAAATGGGTAGGGCAGCCGCCACACGGCGGAATAGTCTTGGGTGAACTTCGGGCGGAAGAAGGGGTTGCCCGCCCATTCCTGGATGACGCCGTCGCCCAGCAGGATCGTGTCCGATAGTTGGAGTTCGACCTTCTTGACCGGGCGGGGCCATTCGTTGGTCGCGCTGGCGCGGCGTTCGCCGTACAAGTGTTCGTTGATGGAGTAGAAGGTGCCCGAACCGCTTGGGCTTAAGTCCACCTCCCCGACCGCGAGCGGGCAGTAGAAGACCGACGCCGTGTCGCCGGCCGTGTTGGGCAGGTAGGCGTAGGCCCCCGCGTTGCCGTAGAGCCGCTCGTGCCAGTCGAAGAAGCCGGCCGGCTCGTTGGGGGCCACCGCCGCGGGGTCGCCGCTGGTGTATTCATAGGGGATCACGCTCTTGTGGTCTTCGGCGTAGATCAGAATCGCGAGTCCGAGTTGCTTGAGTTTGGTCCCGCATTGGATACCGCGTGCCGCTTCCCGCGCAGAGCTGATCGCCGGAAGAAGGATTGCGATCAACAAAGCGATGATCGATATCACCACCATCAGCTCGATGAGCGTGAAGCCGCGGCGAGAATGGCGAAGGGAATGTTTCAAGGCAAGGCTCCCGTGACCGTCGATGCTGTGGAAGTTTAAGTACACCCCGCCGGCGTTAACCGCCGGGGTGCGTCTGAGATCGATCGTAGGCATCAAGCCTTGCGGCGACGCGCGACGATCAGGAGCCCTCCAAGCCCCATCAGCGCGAGCGAAGCGGGTTCAGGAACTTGATTAAACGACAGGTTATCTGTCTGGCCGTCAAAACTCGGGCGGAACCCGGCATAGATTTCCGTGTCGGTCGCGATATCCGAAGATGACAACGAGTCGGTATAGGTGTTACCGAATTGGGCGCCAACCACACCATTCGCATCAGACTCGAAGACCTTGGCAACCACATCCACATCGCCGCCGTTCTTTGTGAAGACAACCTCAAACATATACCAGTCGCCAACGACAAGGTTATCGCCTAGGCTACCGGAACCGCCTCCAGCCCCGTTGCTAATCTCTAAGTAACCGTCGTTGCCAGTCGACAGCGTAACTCGCAGGCCGGAACGCGACGAACTGGCCACGTCGGTCGTGAAGAGCGAGAGTTCAACCAGCCCCGAATCCGAAGTGTCCGGTTTCAGATATACCCGTCCGGTGATCGCGCCGTCCGCGAGGTTGCCAGAGACATCGTTACGCAACGCACGACGATCAGATGTCGAGGGCGTGTTGATCGCGCCGCTCCCACTCAGGCCCCCGTCGTCATCTACAACGAACGATGCAGCGGTTCCATTCCACACCGCGACATCGTCGCGCAGGTTGTCGCCGTCGGCGTAGCTGTTGAAGTCGTCGCTCCAAGACAAAACGGCCTGCGAGGAACCCGCAAACAGCAGGCTGGCACAGGCGGCGATCAATGAAGTGGTTTTCATCATGGACATGGTCAAGGCCTCCGTAAAAGTGACTGGCGAATGCCGGTTACTTCAAGACACGATCTCTCCCGACCCACGGCCGGAACAGGGGAATGGAATCATTAAAAGCAATATATCCCGACGCCCAGGCGTCGGCTTTGGTTTTTGCGTATAATAATTTAGGTTTTCCATATACGATGGGCGCACACACCCCGCATGGACGACACTGCTGACATGACACAACACGCGACGACCACTCATGATCCTTTGGGGCCGCGCGATCCCGCGGCCCGCGTATTCCTCAAGTGGGTGACGTCGCGGCACGATCAACCCGACACCACGCAATGGGGGCCGTACCGGTGCTTCGACGGCTACGCGCTCGCCTGCTTTGCGACGGGCCACACCGACACCGGACGGGCGCTCGTGGCTCAGACCTTAGACATGATCGACCGCAACCTCGCCGACGAACGCGACGGCGGGGACCAATGGCATCTCGCCGATTTCGCGCTACATCCGCTTCTGCACCTCTATGTGCGCCAAGGGGAAGCCGCCACGGAATCCGGCAAGTTGGATCATGAGTTATGGGAGCGCTTTGAGGACACGGTTCGCAACTTCGAGTGGCACTATGGAGACCTCACCGAAAACCACAACCTGCTCCACGCCGCGGCCAGGCTGGTGGTGATCGATCACGTCCCCGGCTGCGCCGACCGTCTCGACGCCGACGCATCCAGGAATGAAGTCTTGGGTTGGATGGATCGTTGGTTCACCCAAGGCAGCGGTGAATGGGGCGCGGAAACCTACTACAACGTCAACCTGCTTGCGCTGCTCAATCTCTACGACCTGTGCCGCGACCCGGAGGTCCAAGCCGCGGCGGCGGCGACGCTCGACCTGATCGCGCTGGATCAGGCGCTCGACCGCTTCGGCGGCGCGATGTGCGGCGCGGCTCGACGCAGCTATTCGGTCTACCGCGTGGATGGCCGGGAGAACCCGTCCCGCGCCTTACACCACCTCTGGTTCGCGGATGACGACGACGCGTTTGGCGCCCAGTCCGAGCCGTTCAACACGAACTTCATCGGCGGCGCGATCCTTGCCGCGGTCAGCCGTTATCGCCCGCCTCATGTCATCCAGCAGATCGCAAGACACGCCCCGTTCTTCGTCAGTTCGGCCACGCACACGCGGGGGCTCTGGGACTGGGGACCGATTCCGCGTGATGAATCCGACCCGCTGATCGAGGACCATGTCGGGCGGCACACTTGGCGTTGCGCAGACGCCATGCTCAGCGTCATGAACAGCGGAGGCGGGCGGGCGCGGTTTACCGAGCAGGTCTGGCAGGCGACGCTAGGCGAGCGTGCGGTGGTGTTCGCCAATCAGCCGGTGTTCATGTCGGGGATGGACCGACTGATGATGCCTCAGATCCGGGCGATCCTGGACGGCTACGTGCAGACCCTGCCGCCGGATACCGACGACCCACGTTGGCACCGGGCCGTGGGCAACATGCCCCCCGGGCACGGGGGCGACCTTCGGCCGGGATTCTGGCAGGGTAACGAGTGGGGCCCACGCAGCTTTGGTGTCGGCCGCATGGCGATGCTCGTGTATCACATCGGCACGTCCGCGCAGCTCCCGTGGGTGCATCTGTACTTCCCGCGACAGGCATTCGATTCGGTTGAAGAGCGCGGCCGGTGGATCGTGGCGCGGCGGGGCGATGGGTATCTGGCGGTGTGGCTCTCGTGTTCAAGTCAATGGGAGACGTCGGGGCTGTGGGCGGATCGTGAGCTGCGTTTTGAGCCGGGTGACGCGGCGATGGTCGTCCGCGTCGGGTCGTGTGAAGTCGATGGCTCGTTCGAGGTTTTCGTGGATGGACTAAATCGTATCGGCCCGGTGTGGGACGCCGCGTCGCTTCAACTCCATGCGGATTGCGAAGATTCGCGGGCGCGGATCATATTGAGTTACCTCCGCGGCCCGCTGATCCGCGGCAAACGCTTGGAAACGAAAGGCGATCGACTTGCGACCCCCTGGGGTTCGCTCCCCTTGGGCGAACGGGCGATGAGCCTCGCATACAACGACCACCGACATGAAATCGCCCTGCCGCAATCCGGAACGTAAACGATGCCCAGCCGACGCATTGACATTATCGTCCTGCCCAAGCCTTACGTGGTCGAGCCGCTGCTCGAAGGCATCCACCAGCACGGCCAGGCGAACCGTTGGCGGCTTGTGGTGCGGTACGCGTGGGAACCGCAACTGGCGCGCAGGCTCAAGAGTAGCCCCGCGGATGGGTTCATTACGCTGGACGACGAACCCTCCGTGCTGCGGGCCCTGGCTGCGACCCCGAAACCTAAGATCGGCATCCGCTTGGCCAAGCCGGTCAAGGGTATGCCGTCGGTGGCGCCCGATGATCGAGCCGTGGGCCGACTTGCCGCGGAGCACCTGATCGCCGAGGGATACACCCGGTTCGCCTTTCTGGGGTTGAACCTGGACTACAGCCTGCTCCGACGTGATGGGTTCGTGTCCGCGCTCTCCGATCGCGGCTATACCTGTATCGACAACCGGCGCGAGATGGGGAGGCCTCGCCCTCGCTTTCCAAGATACGACGAACTCAACCGCCCCGAGGTGATTGAAAAATGGGTCCAGAGTTTGCCTTTCCCCATCGCGATCATGGCCTGCAGCGACGAGTTCGGCTCACAAGTGATCGACGCTTGCGACCGGCTAGGGATCGATGTCCCCGCGAAGTGTGCCGTCATCGGGGCCGACAACAACGAACTGCGTTGTGAGTTCAGCCCGACCACCATGACCAGTGTTGATGTAGACCTGCACAGCGCGGGATTGCGTGGCGCGCTGCTCTTGGAACGGGCGTTCCGTGGGGAGCGGCCGGAGTCGGACCTTGTCGAGATGATCCAGCCCGCGGGTGTGGTGCCGCGGCGGTCCACCGAATGGCTCAGTGGGCACGACGCGGAGTTGGACAAGGCCTTGACGATGATCCGGTCCCAGGCCGCCGCGGGCATCACGATCGATGACGTCCTCGCTGAAGTACCGATCTCGCGCACCGCGTTGGAACAGCGGTTTAAGAAGCAACTGGGGCGGACGCCGGGCGAGGAGTTGCGGCGGGTCCGGCTTAACCTCGCCGTTCAGCTGTTGGAACAAACCGATCTGAGCGTGATGGAGGTCGCCATGCGATCGGGCTACTCCTCCTCCGCCTACTTGTGCCAGGCTTTCCGGCAGCAGAAGGGGGTGTCGCCCAGCCGGTATCGCGCTGCGTATGCAGAGCGTTGAAGGCAGGTCGCCATGGGCTTTACTGCGGTGGCACACAGTTTGTGCTTAGTGATGTGCTGACGAACGCTCACCCCGGATCGCGAAGTCCAACAGCAGGCCTACCCGGACAGCACCGCGACGGATTCCAGGTGGCGGCGGGATTGTTCGGCCGATTCAGCTGGCGTGCCGTTGCAACGGTCGGTCTCGACGACGTACCACCCCTCATATCCGATTGCGTCAAGCGCGACTACGATTGCGGCAAAATCCAGCCCGACATTGCCCGACCCCAGTTCGACAAAATGGCCGGCGCCGGGTTCATCGAACCAGTCCTTGAGGTGCACGTGCCTGATTCGTGAGCCGAAAGTGTTGATGAACGCCAGCGGTTCTACACCCGCCGCCGCCAGGTGACCTGTGTCCATACATAGCGCAAAGTTGTTGAAGCGGTCCAGCCCGCTCTCGAGCAGGCGTTGGGTCTGTGATGTGGTTTCAATCAAGCAGCCGAGGTGCGGGTGGAACGCGACACTCACGCCGTGCTCTCCGGCGACTTCACAGCAATCGCAGAGCACCTCGGCGAACCGGGTGTAGTCCTGCTCCAGGTTGACCCGTCGCTTGTTGCCGAGAAACCCACCGCACAGCATGAGTTGGTCGCCCCCCAGGCCGCGTGTGGTTTGCACGGCGGCGGCGAACTCCTGTGCACTGGGCGGATACGGTACGGCGGCGACGGCCGTGGCCACCGCGGCGATACTGAGATCAGCTTGGCGCAACTCATCCAGCAACGCTACGGGATCGGACCCGACCAGGTTGGGAGAGACTTCGATACCGCGGTAACCTGAAGAGGCGATCTCCCGCAACGTCTGGCGGCGGTCCAATGCCTGACCATGTTCGCGGCACCAGCCTTCCCATGTCATGGCGTGATGAGCGAGTTTAATCATTAGTAGTACTCCGGTGACATTCTGTCGGTGTTTCGGGCAGATCGCAAACAGATTGGCTTTCCTGCCCGTTCGCGCATCACAGTATGGACATAAATTGAATTTGGGCAAAGGCAATGGCCGCCCAGCTCGACCATGCGAGAAAGAGGGCGCCAGTCCAAGTACCCAAGCTGATAGGTAACCCTACAGCCCGGACCTCAACCCCATCGAGAAGATGTGGAGCAAGGTCAAGGCGTGGCTGCGCCGAGTCTCGGCCCGCACCTTCGACGCCATCGGCGACGCCCTGGCCCAGGTGCTCCGCACTGTCACGCCAACCGAGTGCGACAACTACTTCCGATCTTGTGGATACACGATATGAAACGGAATGATGCAAAACGCTCTAACAGATTTACTCGACAATCTGCGACGAACGTGGAGGCTCTAACCCGTGACCGGATAGATCAACTTGTGATCAATCGGGCCGGATGGAATCAGACGAAGCTTAAGCGGCTCTCATGAGGGTCCACAGGGCATCCTGAAGGTACTGATCAGGTATGTATCGGTCCCCCGCACTGACCCAATCCAAGGAAGCTTGAACGGTAGAGGTGTGTCCTCAATGTGTCCTCAAAACAGGGTTCAAGACAGTAGAAAATCGTGCAGACGCAGTACATCTTCGAGACGGTCCAAGTCCTTGAATCCTCGGGATTTGGAACGCAAATAGATTTGTTTCAAGAGCTTAGCGAGACGCTCATCTTGAATCCCGCCCTCTCCGGGCCAACCTACCGCCTAAACCCCCATCTTCCCTGCAAAAACGAAAAAATCCGTGTTTTTCGAGCAAAAACAGGGAATCCGTATGGAGACTTCATGATGTATAGAGGAGAACACACCGGCGATCATCTTGAATAGGGTGACTTATCTGGTGAGGTGTTCGGCCTGGAGCTGAGCGCGGACGCACAGTTCAGCAACTTTGAGAGCGTGTTCCTGGGTCATGGCGGTTTCAGTACCGTCGAGACAGTCACGGATGAATTGCCCAAAGAACTTAAACCCGACTTTTTCGCGGGTCTCGATGCGTTGCTCGCCTTCAGCGTTGACAAGGATGAGTTGTTCGCCGCCGTTATCCGTGGTGACATCGATGTACTTACGCAACTCTATGTAGCCCTCCGTTCCAATGATAAAAGTGCGGCCGTCCCCCCACGTTCCGAGGCCATCGGGGGTGAGCCAATCGACACGGAAGAACATGGTTGCGCCGTTGTCTGCCACGAGCGTGCAGTCGCCGTAGTCCTCGAACTCTGGCTGGTCGGGGTTGGCGTAATTAGCAACTTTGGCATGAAGCACCTTGCCGTCCTTGGCTCCGGTGTAGTGGAGGAAGTATTCGATGTGATGCGAACCAAGGTCGCAGAGGATGCCACCGTATTGCTCGTGGCTGTAGAACCAGTCGGGGCGCGCGGATACGCCGATTCGATGAGGCCCAAAGCCGGTAACATGGATGACGCGTCCGATGGCCCCTTGGGTGATGAGCGTGCTGGCGTGCATGGCGCACTCGACGTGAAGGCGATCCCCGTAATACACCATATATTTCTTGCCGGTTCGGGCGACAGCGGCTTTTACGTCATCGAGCTGTCGCAGGGATACCAGCGGGGTCTTATCGGTAAAGTAGTGCTTGCCGGCATCCATGCAGCGAATGCCCAGAGCGGCGCGTTCGTTTGGGATTGCCGCGGCGACACAGAGCTGGATGTTGGGGTCGTCAAGAATCGTTTGAAGGTCATCGACGGCGGTGGCGCCGAATTTCTCGGCGGCGGCCCGAGCCTTCGCCGCGTCGAGCTTGTCGTAGGTGTACTTGAGAGTACCGCCCGCCTCGGTAAGCCCATTGGTCTGGCTGATGACATGGCCATGATCAAAAGCGATGGCGGCAAAGTTAAATTCATCGGGGCCGACGACAGGGGCGGGCTTACCAGTGAGTGCGTAGTTCATGCCGTCGTTCGTGGGCATGGCGAGTCTCCTTTACTCGGATAGCGGAGGGTGTGACGGTACGGCAGTATCTGATATAATTGAGTATGGTTGCGGATTACGATTACCAAGAAGTAGTATGCATGGCTATAGAAGTAGACACCTGCACAAGTGCTTCCGCTTTAAAGCTATCTTTGTCGAGGCGAGTAAGGCGTAATCGAAAGTCTGCGCAAGACCATCAATGACAAGCTACGAGGCAAATCAATCAACGGTAATATCATCTACGCGCTAAGCAGAGCCAGCGTGCAGATCTAACAACATCGGCATCACTGCAAGATCTAGCGACCATATTCGGCTCTTTGCTGCCATTCGCTGTCCGCCACGCAGTTGTTGGTGAGCCAGACGGGCTATGCTTGGCCCGACTAACACACCTGCCCAGTTCACCGGCGACTTCGACCTATATCATTATCGAAACTACTTTTAAATTACATTCACTATTGATCGCCAGCGGCTTTCACCCTTGGTGTGATTGATACCGGGACGCCGGTGTGGCTTGATTTGTAAATTGCTGTGATAAATGCGACAGATTCGCGTGCCTCCGCGGTGGTCACCGATGGGGGGCGTCGGCTCCTGATTGCTTCAATGAAATCTTCAAGCACAGGCGCGTGCCCCATATCCGTGGTGGTCACAATAGGACCTGGAGATTTCGTGATGGCAGCCGTAGCGGATTCGGCGCCATCGCGTGTGAACCCCATCAACTCGTCGCGAATCGAAGCCTCCTTTTCGGTGGGGTTCGCTAGGCCCATGTGGATCAATCGGTTTGCGGAGAAAGCTGCCGTCCCCTTTGAACCGATAAGCTCGAGGTAAGGTTCGTACCCCGGATACGCCAGCATCGTTGCCTCGATCACGCCCGTCGCACCCGATTCGAATCGGACAAGCGCCGAGGCGAGTGTTTCAACCTCGACATCCTTTCCCTTGGATTCGACCAGCGCGATGACTTCGGTGGGCCGCCCCAGAAGCCATTGGAGCAGATCGATCTGGTGTATGCCTTGATTCATTAGGCAGCCGCCCCCGTCGAACTCCCAGGCGCCACGCCAGCCGCTCGAGTCATAGTATGCCTGAGTTCGACAAAGCTTAATGTAAACGCTGCCGTGGTAGATTTCACCCAGGCCGTTGTCGTCGATAAAGGATTTCATCTTCTGGATCACCTTGTAGAAGCGCACCTGGAAAATCGCTGCGGCGAACGCCTTGCTGGTCGATTCGGCTTCGATGATGTCGTCGATTCGATCTGTGGTGATCTCGATCGGCTTTTCACAAAGCACAGGAATGTTGCGCTCCAGCGCGGCAATAACCGGTTCCTGATGAGCCGCGCTCGGCGTAGCCACCGTGATCGCGTCAACCAGCCCCGAATCCAACATATTGACCACATCGGTGAAAGCCGCAACGCCTTGTTTATCGCCCACTTGCTTGGCGCTCTCTAGTTGCCGATCGCACACGGCCGTCAATTGGCAATCCGCGACTTGTTGAACAGCGTGTATGTGCGACGGCCCGATAGCTCCGATTCCAACGACCCCGATCCTGATTGGTTTGTCATTCATGGTCAATAAATCATTTTCCGAACACGCGTTCAAAGTTGTGGTGCATAACGTTGTTAAACATTGATCGCGTGATGTCTTTCTTGCGAAGCGCCTCCTGCATCAGGATTAGATGTGGCGGCGGTTCGCTCTTTACAAAGAAGAGATCTGTACCAAAGAAGAGCTTCTTGTGAAACTGTTGGATGAATCGGACACCCGTTGGGGGGTCTCGGGTTAGCGCGTTGTGCCCGCTTCCTGCCGAGATATCGGCGTACAGGTTGGGGTATGTGGTCATCAACCGCCAAAGCTCGCCATCGGTTTCGACTGGTCCGGTGACGTAGCCGTCGCGTGCGTAGGGCTTCAGGTTGCCGTCGATTTCGTTCCAGAACGCGGGTGCGTGACCGATGAACAGGGTCTTTGGAAAGTCCATCAGCGCTTGTTCCAACCCTGGGAGCCCGGGCTTGTCCACCATGCCGTAGGTCCCGCCGCGCTTGCCAGATAGGTGGAAGAGCACCGGCATCTGCTCACGGCCAGCGTGATCGAAGACGTTGCGATACAACGGGCTGGTCACGGGCAGGTTGGCGCACAGTTCCCCCACGCCTCTGCAGCCCAGGTCCTTGTACGCCCGTATGAACATACCGAGATCGGCCTTTGGCGTGTTGAACACGGCCCGCGGATCGATGTTGCAGAAGGGAATGAGCCGATCGGTATGTCTGGCACACTGAGTAATCACTTCGTGATTGCCGGCGACACCAAACACATCGGCGTTCTCCGGGTTCGCAAGCGGCAGCACAACGGATCGATCGATGCCCCACTTGTCCATATCCTCAAGCAGGTGTCGTGCGGAGAACGGCCCGCACCCGCGCACCTCGGCAAGTTGCGGGAGCCTGCTGCAGGTGATGTGCTGGTGGATATCGATGATCATTCAGACGACACTCAGGCCGGTTATGCCGGAGTCTCCGAGAGTTTACTCACCTTGGCGTGCTCCATCAGTTCTTCGGCTCGTAGCGCGACCTTTCGATATGCATTGGCATATTGCTCAATGATGGCCTGATTGTCGTGCTTGAACCAGGGCACCGAGAGTACGGTGTTATGAAGGCCCTCCGTCACGGGCAGCGAGCCCGGCCCTTGCCTAACGTCACGCTGTCCGAAACTCAGCATAGTCGGGCGGCCCACGTTAAAGATGTCGGCCGAGTGGAAGATGGGGTGAAGGTGCATCGGGGCATGAGTGCCCAGTCGGCTGTGCACGTAGCCCTCGGCCTTAACGGCCTCGCAGAAAACCTTGCCCGGCAGGCCGCTGAGTTCCTCGCTTCGGTAGCGTCCGCGGGGAAAATACCACGAGCCCATTGTCGATCCCGCCCCATCAGGTACTTGGTGAGGATAAATACCGGGAACCCCCTCAAGCAGACGCCAGAACCGTCGCATGGCTTGGTCGATCTCCGCCATCCGATCGGGGTAGTGCTTTAACTGAACGAGTCCCATGGCAGCGCAGGTCTGATTCATGCGGTTCTTGACCCCGCCGAGCGGGATCCCGGCGAACCGCCCGAGCTTTTCATCGCGGATCTGGTTGTCGATATCGCCGGTGAGGCTCGGCACGCCGGTTCGCTCGTAGTGACCGTAAGAGATACAACGCTCAAAGATCTGACGGTTGCTCGTAACCATGATGCCCGCCTCGCCGATCGCGAAGCCCTTGCCTGACATGAGGCTCATCGGTCCGACATCGCCGATCGTCCCAACCATGCGGCCTTTATAGCGCGTGCCCTGTGCGTGAGACGTGTCTTCCAACACCTTCAGGCCGTGCCTGCGCGCGATGTCCATGATCCGGTCCATGTCGCATGGGTAGCCGGCGTAGTGGACGACGACGATGAGTTTGGTGCGTGGGCCGATCCGATGTTCGATGTCGTCGGGATCGATGCAGAGTGTGTCGGGATCGACCTCGGCAAAGTTAACCGCGGCACCGAGCTGCAACGCTTGTGCAGCGCTGGCCCAATAAGTCAGGCTGGGCGCGATGATCTCGTCGCCGGCCCCGACCCCGCAAGCCCACATCGAGGCCTGGATGGCTGACGTACCGTTGCAGTGGCCCAAGGCGTACTTCGCCCCGATCCAATCGGCGAATTGACGCTCGAATTCTTTGGTGATCTCGACGCCCGACATCAGCCCGCCCCTGAGCACGTCGATCACCGCCTGCTCATCCTCGGCTGTGACAATCGGCCAGTGAAACATGCCCTCATGTTGCGAGCTGTCGGGGATGGCCTTCGGGCCACCTAGGATCGCCAGCGTGTCATGAGAATACTCCATGGAATTTCCTTTGTGCATTGAGGCCAATCTGGACATCTATGGGGTACCGCCCCACTTAGATCAATCCGCATTATCAAGCCGCATGCCAGCAAATCACAGAGACGCCCGAGAATTTTTAAGTTATTTTTTATAAAAGTTTTATATTATATCAGGCCAGTTCTCGTTCACGTTGAGCAGCGCCTCATGGCGTCAAAAATCTGCCGAATGACGAATATTTGTCGTACTATGGACCTTGATGGAAACCATATTGCTATCCAGCGGCTACCGCAGACAGACCTTGGCGCATTTCCGCGAGCGGTGGAACGTTGTGGACATCCCCGATCCGGATGAAGCGCTCGAATATCTGGAGCGATGCCGCGACTACCCCCTGGCGGTGGCTATTGGTTTCGTCCAGCAGGTCGACGACCAGGCGCCGGCCTTGCACGAGACGCTCCCGGCGCCGGTCATGCTAAGCAAAATTCTTGAGTTGGATAGCGATCTACCCGTTGTCGTCTCGGCGGGCGAGGCCCACCCCCGAGCCATTGTGAACCTCGTCAAGCAGGGGGCGTTCAGCTATGTGGTGGAACCATCGGAAGAACAAGACGATCAAGCCTGGAAACGACACGCCCACGAATTGGAATTGGCTCTGGGCCGGGCCACAAAGTGGCGACGCACGATCCTCGAGAATCGGCAATTAAAACGCGGGATGGAGGCGGAGGGCACGCGCCCATCGTTGATCGCGTGCTCCTCGTCGATGGAGCGTGTACGGCAACTGGTGGCGAAGGTGGCCCAAACGCCGGTGACGGTTCTGATCACGGGCGAATCGGGGACGGGAAAAGAACTGATCGCTCGCCGGATCCATGAGACGTCTGATCGCGCCGACCAGCCCTTTGTTGCGATCAACTGCGGGGCGCTCAGTGAGACCCTGCTGACCAGCGAACTGTTCGGGCATGTCAAAGGCGCCTTCACCGACGCCGACACCAATCGGCCGGGCGTGCTCCAGCAGGCGGGCAAGGGGACGCTCTTCCTGGATGAGATCGGATCAATCTCTGAAGCGGCCCAAGCGATGCTGTTGCGGGTGTTAGAGCAGCGTGTGGCACGCCCTGTCGGCGGACAGAACGAATACCCGGTCCACTGCCGATTCATCGCCGCTGCTAACCGGCCGCTGGACGAGATGGTCATAGCGAAAGAGTTTCGTGAAGACTTGTTTTACCGGCTCAACGTCTTGAATGTCGAACTGCCGCCGCTGCGATCGCGGCGGGAAGATATCTCGCTGCTTGCGAACTACTTCCTGACGCGCATCGCCGAGGAGTACGGCCGAGACATCCACCGTATCGAGCCCACTGCAATGGACTTGCTGGAGGGCCATGCCTGGCCAGGCAACGTCCGCGAGCTACGCAACGTCATCGAGCGCGCCGTCGTGATGTGCGAGACACAACGCATCACCTCCGCGGACCTGTCCGGCTACCTAAAGCAGCGCAGCCGAACCATCAGCATTCAGCCGAGCCAGACGTACGACGAGGCCATGCGGGAATACGAATCCAAATTGTTGAGGATGGCGTTGGCAAACTCGGGGGGCAACCTCGCTGAAGCCGCTCGAGCCCTGAATATGAGTCGTACTACGTTGTCTTATCGAGTCAACCGGTTGCAGCTCAAAGCTACCTAGTAATCGAACCTCATCCACGAAATCAAATGATGCAGGATTCGGTTAGATGTCGTCAACATGACGAATTAAGGCGATCTGCCTCATAATGTAGGCGCGCGTCAGATTCTCCGATTCGCGTCCTAGTTGCTCGAGCCATACACGATCATCATGGCAATTTCAGGGGAAGTTTCTCTCAGGTTCAAACGTTAAGGTTTGATCCTCGGCCAGAGCATTCACGCCGGTCAACTCATAAAGCTCAAGCAACTTGACTGACGTAAGGCTCTCATCGGGAGATGGAAAATGCTCTTGCGAAAGAACACTGGCTACTGGAGGCGGGTCAGTTGGCGACTACAGCTCGTGAGCATATCTACACAGGGTCGTAAGTTCACCCCGTGGATCAACCCCGTTGGCGGTTCGCAACGTTGACACCAGCCACCACGCACGCTAATCCGAAATCCGTGGGCTGGTTGAGTCAGCCTCGATGACAAAAACGCCTAACGCGTCCTGCATCTGCGTGATCGGCCATGGCCTCGGCTCACCCTTGTAAAAAATAAGATCGACCCAGCACGCATCGGCATCTCCATCAGCCACCGCGACCAAAGGGTGCAGCAGCGGGTTGCCTTCGCCGATAACGACCCGAACATGTGATGTTCGGGTCGACAGTTCAAACGAATGCTCTCTGGACTCGTGGGCTAGTGGCGTTGGCCCCGCGAGTCGGACCCGGAAGCGGATATCGCTGGCGTCAAATTCGCCGTCAGGAGGCGCATCAAGCATCAAGTGGTAATCACCCTGGCCTGGTATGAAGCGAACCTCTCCCTCGATGCATGGCCCCTGCTGACGCAGACTCAGCTGCCCGGAGGCCCAGGGTCGATCGTCTTTGAGCAGCTGAACGGTTAAGACACTGAGTCGTTCAGTGGCGCCTCCGAAGTAGCCCAAGAGGGGACGGCGTTGCACCCAGGTCGTCTCGGTGCTCGCGGATGCGAGGCAGGCGTTGTCTCGCATCCAGACATGTTCACGGACTCCGGCCTTTTCGCCAAGGTCTCTCACGAGCTTGGCTTCCCATTCATCGTCACGTCCCGCTTGAAATGCGGGCACTAGGTCCGAAGGACAGTCAATGGCCGGCCCTAAGAAAACGCCCAGACGGAGACGCGACCGGACCGAAGGATGCGCGGGCACGTTGAGCCCGATGCGTCGCGAAAGAAACTCCGCCTGCTCGGTCAGAAGCACGTCGGAATAGGCCCGCGAGTGCGGTCCGGCCCACTGCATCGTCGGCGCGTGGAAGTGCTTGGCAATCATCTCCCACAACCGACGGTGCACCGTTCGCCAATCCGCCCGCATTGATGCGTCGTCCAGTAAATTCAATGCTCTTTCGCACACATCCAGCGAGATCAGGGCGTACGCGGGACTGTTGTACTCGCTGAACTCGTTGAAATCGACCATGTTCCGGATGCGTCGGCGGGCATACCGCAGCAGCTCATCCTGCCCAAGTGCTTCGCCGGCGTATCCGGTCACGACGGCGCCCTTCAGGGCGATATTGGTGTACGTCGGGCCGACGTTGCGGCGAAAGATGCTCCACCCTGCCATGACGACCGCGTCGCGGACTCTGTGCCGCAAAGACTCCGGCAGGATATCGGCGTCGTGGTCGATCTCTGCGAGCCGCAGCCCACAGAAGTCGGCCCAGTTCCAGTCGGCGGGCTTCATCTCGTGCGGCGGCTCCTCGAGGTACCAAGGCCAGATGCCAAAATGCTCGTCCGTCGGGTCGGTGACCTGCAACGGCAGCACCGCCTCGACGATCGCGACCGCCCGATCCAACTCGCCGCGCCGTACGAGAAGCAACGCATAGTCCAGCGAGGCCCGCGCGTGGTGGACCATATGTCCCGCGGGGACGGTCGAGTGATAACCCACGTCCGCGGCCGGCAGTCGGACCATCTGGCAAGCCGAATCGAACGCGGATTCCAATTCGTGCAACACCGAACCAAACCCCTCTGTTGTCGGTCGTGTGATGATCGAATTGGAATCCGCGTTCGATTCGGCTTGCCAGATGGTCCGACTGCCGGCCGCGGACGTGGGTTATCACTCGACCGTCCCCGCGGGACATATGGTCC
>JANQFR010000058.1 GCA_028277745.1 Phycisphaeraceae bacterium | reverse complement strand
AAGCCGCGGTGTAGCCGCTTGAGTCGGGGTGCTGCGCGTCGGCGCCGAGCGTCCCGAAGCCGAAGTTGACCTTCTCACCGCCCCTGGCGCCGCGAGCGTAGAAGCGCAGTTGCTTGGCGCCGGTGAGGTCGAACCCGCCGGGCTGGTCGCCCCAGTCGTTGGCCGGGTGTTGCCAGACCACGCCGCCCCACCCGCTGCTCTTCTCGAAACTGACCTCCAGGCAGGTCTCCCCGGCATGAGGATTCTGGCGCGACGCTTCATCCATCTTGACGAAATCGTGATCCCCCATGTAGCCGGACGGGGTGTAGTTCGGATCGGCCGGTTGATCGCCATAGATGACGAACGGCAGGCTGGACGCCACGCCCTTGGGCGCCTCGCCGTCACCTTTGACCATCAGCGGGTGGTTGGCCATCGCGGCGCCGCCCTGGCCGTCGCGCACAAACGCGTACACCCGGTACTTGCCCGGCTGCCGGGGCATCTTCAGCACCGCGCCGCTGAGCGATGAAGCGGTGATCGCGTCGGGGAACCGCGGCGGCGCGGCCTGGTGGTCGCCGCCGGTGAAGTAGCTGTCCGCCTCGGCGTACAGGCGCCACTCAACGGTCAAGGCGTCGTCCTCGGGGTCCGCGGCCTCGAGCCCGACCTGAACCGCGGCGCCCGGCTCGACCACCTCGGCCGAGACCGTCAACGGCTCGATCGTCGGGCAGCGGTTCGCCGGCCCGGCGCCCAACCACGCTTCGGTCATCGCGTCGACCGCCGCGGTCTTGCTGCCGTCGAACAGGAACATCCCGAACCACGTGGCGGTGGCCTCCTGCTTGAACCCCCACGTGAACGCGAACGAACCGAGGCACAACGGATCGTCGGCCAGCGTCTGGTAAGCCTGCGCATAGGTCTCGGCTTTCTGCGTGCTGGTCGGCTCCTGGACCGCCCCGAAGCTGTTGCGCCCGACCTCCCACGTCCCCGGCGGGCCGAACTCGGTCACGATGTAAGGCTTGACGCCGCCCGCCTCGCGGTAACGCTGCGGGATGGAGGTCACCCCGGCGTAACTGTTGATGCCCACGATATCGATGTCCGGGCACAACCGATGGAGGCTGCGGATGCGCTCCCCGCCGACCTCGGCGATCACGGTCATGATCGGGTGATGGGGATCGATCTGTTTCACCATGGCTGCGCACGCCTGAAGGTGCGACCACACCGCCGCGTTGTCGCCCGCGCCGAAGCCCTCCATCTCGTTGCCCAACGCCCAGGCGAGCAAGGCGGGATGGTCCTTGAACCGCAGCACCGACTCGCGCACCCGCTCGTATTGCTCCGCGACGCGCCGGGCGTCGTTGTAATCGAAGCCGTGCCGCTCGTGCTCGAGCCAGATCCCCAGCACGACCTTGAGGCCCAGTTCCTGCGCCTCATCGAGACGGGCCTGCGTGTCGTCGCCGACGCCCCAGGTGCGGAACGCGTTGCCGCCCGCCTCCGCGAGGAGCTTCTTCGAAGCGTCGCCCCCCGCCCCCTTGATCCGCATCGGCTCGCCGTTAACCAGCAATTCGGCTTTGCCGTCGACGTGCCGCAGTTCAACGTCCGGGGGTTCGGCCGCCGACGGCGCGGCGGCCGTCAACATCAGTGCAATCAGGCTCAGACCAATCAGGCCGTTCAAACAAGGCATCGTTCTGCGCTCCGGGAGAACGGGGATCAGGACAGGAAAGCCTTGTTCGACCGGAGCCGCGCATCGGCACGGCCCCGGCCGAACAGACGGGGGTCGCATCAGTTGTCTACGCGGATGTTACGATTGAGGACCGCCGCCTGCTTCAGCGACGCCGCGTGGCCGTCGAGGAAGAGCATGTTGGCGGCATCGCCGATGCCCGAGGCGTGGCGCCAGCGGAGGTTGCCGCCCGCCCAATCGGGATAATCGCCGTCGGGGCTCGGGCCGGTGTAGGCGATCGGATCGTCATCCGTCCCGTCGTTTTTCAAATACCAGTCCGCGGATGTCCCGCTCAGGTAATCCTGCCAGGCGTAGAGGTTTTCGAGGACCGCGAAGGCGTCGCCCACCCCGCCGGGGTTGGCCGGCCAGTCGGAGATCTGCAGGCCGTCGGCGGCGGCCATGACCTCGGTGGGGCGGCGGATATCGCCCAGGTCCGCCGGCGGTCCGTTGTAGTTGCCGTTGTTCAGGTTCGGCATCAGCAACGGGTGCGAGCTGTAATGGCGCGTGCCGCCGGGGACCGGCGCCCGCGGGCATTGGAACGCCTCGTTCGCGTCGGTGCCGGCGTCATAGGTGCCGGTCTCCTGGGAGAAGTAGCCCGAGAGGGTGATCATCCAGTCGCCCGAGGTGTTCGACGTCCCCGGGCCGTAATCCTGATACGCCCCGTAAGGCAGGGCGTCCCGATGCTCGATGCTGTAGCCGTACATGGCCGTGCCGAACTGCCGGAGGTTAGAGAGGCACTGCATGTCACGGGCCGCGTCGCGCGCCGCGCCCAGGGCCGGCAGCAGGATGCCGATCAACAGGGCAATGATCGAGATCACCACGAGCAATTCGATAAGTGTGAATCCGAAACGAAATGAGCGTGCCATCATGGGCTCCTTTGCATTATTGAATGCGGTCTGGGTGAATTCCAGCTCAAGGTCACGATGCGAAAGGCGGCCGGGCGCGTCGCCGCGGTCGGCCGCTATAGGGACAATGGCCTAACGGCGCCGCCGCAGCAGCATGGTCAGGCCGCCCAGCCCAATCAGCGCAACCGAGGCTGGCTCGGGCACGATGGCGACGCTGGCGTCGTCCCAGAAGATCGAGCCGCCGACGAAGCCCGCGGGGTCGCCGCCGTCGCCGAGTTGGACCTGGACGATCACGGCCCGGACGAAGGCCGTGCCCGTGGGCGCGACGCCGCCGACGCCCAGCAGCGTCCACACGTCCTGGGGCGTGGTGGCGTCGACCACGTTGGATTCGAACACGTTGACGCCGAGGACCGGGGCGCCGCCCACGAAGTCCTGCCCGGCGTCGAGGAACTCGAGCTTGTACACGCCGAAGTTGCCGCCCTGGATCGGATCGATGCTGTCGTTGCGGGCGTAGATCTCACCGACGTAGGTCAGGCCGGACGTGGCGGCGACGGTCTGCGTGGCGCCGACCCCGCCGCCGATGAAGTCGAACGGCCCGAACATCTTCAGGGACTGGTCGCCGCTGCGCGCAACCGCCGCGGTGGTGAAGCGGACGCCGGGGTCATTGAACCCGCCCCACGGCGCGCCCGGCGCGTCGCTCACGTCGCCGCCCGAGGCGTCGGGCGTCTCGAAGCCGGCGTTGCTCAGCAGGTTGGCGGCGGCCGCGGGCGCCGCGAGGCCGAGAGTAAGGGTAAAAACTGAAGCTAGTTTCTGAAACTGTTTCATAATGACTCCAAAAAGAAGTGTGCCGGGCTGACATCGCCCATGAGGATTCCTGAAGAGAGGTCCATTCACGATGGCCCGCGGCGTCCGCGCCCGGGCCGGATATGCCTTACGGCGGACATGGCCCGGTCGAGTCGTGCACCTCGAGCCAGGTCTGCATTGAACGACGGATCACGGTTGAACGGGACGTGGTTTTGACTTGATCCGAGACCGGGGCGGGCTTGATCGAGAGCATCTCGTTGAGCACCGAAAACGCCTCCCGGCCCATCGCCAGGGCGTCCTGGCACACCGCGGTCATCTCCGGGTAGACCATGTAACGCAGCTCGGCGTCATCGAAGCCGACGATGGACAGGTCTTCGGGCACGCGCACGCCGGCCTTGCGCGACTCGTTTAACGCGCCCATCGCGGTGTAGGGGTCGGTGATGAAGACCGCCGTCGGCCGCGGGGACATGCCCATCAGTCGGCGGATCAGTTGCGCGCCGCCCTCCCGCAGAGCGGTGGCGCGCACGACCATCTTCTCGTCGTACTCGATCCCCGCCGACGCGAGCGCCGCCCGGTACCCGGCCAGGCGGTCGGCGTGGTCCGAATCGTCCACGATATTCAGGCACACCGCGATCCGCCGGTGGCCCAGGCCGGTCAGATGATCGACCGCTTCCTGGCTGGTTTGACGCGAATCGCTGTAGATGTAGCTGACGCCGGGCTCCTCGATCCGCGAGCCCACGACCACGGCGGGGAACCCCTCGTCGGCGATCTGACGGCAGATGTCGACGGTCGGCGCGGTGGTCCGGAGGACGGCGCCTCGGATGCCCTTGCGCATGAACATGTGTGAATAAGCCTCGTGCCGGCGGCGGGCCCGGCGGGCGTCGAGGACCATCAGGTCGAAGCCGAACTCCTCCATGCCCAGGGCCATGCCCCGCATCAGCGTGGCGTCGAACGGCGAACCCAGCGACGACTCGCCGGTGTAGACGAACGCGATGTTGGTGGTGGAGCGCTTGCCCACCGTCGCGACGTACCGGGAGCGGTTGGCCACCTCCAGCACCTTGCGCTTCGCCTCGTCACTGACGCGGGGGCTGTTGTTGAGCACCCGGGAGACCGTGGCGACGGAGACGCCGGCGGATTTCGCGATGTCACGGACAGAGGGCATGGAACGCTGCCTGTGGATCGGTGATCAGTTAGACGGCAAACAATTCATGAAACAGTTTCATCATAGGTGGGATTGTCTTAGCGTCAAGCCCACAATCCAGGAAAAAGCCTGAGCAGGGTGTCTCCCACTCAGGCGTATCGTAGGTAAATGATTAATTGAAAACAATTTAAATCATTTTTTGATATCTTGCCGCAGACGCGTCACACGGAGGAAAATCCTTCATTGATCCTCCGCCCCCCCCGGCCGCACGGAGCGTGGCTGCGATGTCGCCATGGCCCATCTTCTCCGCCCACGCCAAAGGCGTGGCCCAGGGCTCCGCATCCGGCTCGTCGACCGGTGCGCCGCGGCTCATCAGGAGTTCGACCAGCGGTCGACGGCCATACCGACAGGCCCATCCGAGCGGCGTGCTCTTCGTCTCATCGTCGCGCACGTCGACGCTGCCCCCCGCATCGAGCAGAACGGCGGCGTGCGACGCGCGTTCCTGCTCCGCTGGGCTCCAGTCGCGACCGTAACCGGCGCACATGTGCAGGTTGGTCGTGCCATCATCTCCGCGCACGTCAGGATCGATGCCCCAGTCAAGCAGCATCCGCGCGATCGTCTGGAACCGCGTCCGATCGAAGCCTTCGGTCTGATAGCGGTGCGCCAACCGCCATTGGAAGATCGCGCTGCGCAAGAATACGTACCCGTCTTCGAGCGGAGAAATCGACGGGTTACGACGCAGATTGTCCGCGAGCATGTCGGTGTTGCCCGAGCGGATGGCGTCCAGTGCGTACTCCCGCCATCGATGGGGCTCACGCGCAAGGATCTCACCGATGGCCGGGTAGTTGTCGGTGAAGCAGAAACCGATGAGCAGCCTCGCCGCCGCGCCATGACGGTAGAGCAGATTCACGAGATCGATATGCCCGGCGAGCATCGCCTTGGTGACGAGGCACCCGCCTCGCCCCTCGGGCGGACTCGGATCGGCGCCGCGCGTCAGAAGCGCCTCCGCCACCGCGGCGTGTCCGCCGAGAACCGCGGCGCTCAGAGGCGTCTGGTCCCCTTCGGTCGCCGCGTCGCCAACGACGCCGTCCGGATCGGCGCCGGCGTCCAGCAGCGCCAGCACCCGGTCCTTGTCGCCCGACGCCGCGGCTTCCAGCATGCCCTTGACCGCCGTGCTCATCGTGGCCCCTCCTTCTGTTGCAGCACCGCCGCGATGTCTCCGTGCCCCATCTTCTCCGCCCACGCCATCGGCGTCGCCCACGGCGGGGCGTCCGGCTCACCCGGATCGATGCCTTGGTCAAGATAGAGCTCAACCAACGCGGTGCAGCCGTACCGGCAGGCCCATCCCATCGCGGTGCTGCACAGCAGTTCGTCCCGCAGCATCGGGTCGGCCCCGGCGTCAAGAAGCAGGGCGGCAAAGCGGTTGCGGTCCGCATCCGGGTAGGGTTTAACGCCAGGCCGTTTGCCGATCGTCGCCACGAAATGCAGGAGCGTAAGCCCAAACCGCCCCAGCGCGTTGGGGTCGATCTTGGCATCGAGAAGGCGCCGCATGATCGTGAACCGATCGTCGTCTCGGTAGCCCGCGGGGCGGACGGCCGGGTTCGGGCCGGCAATCCGCATCGGCTGACACAGCAAGTCGTGCCAGGATTGGATCCCACCGTCCGATGGGGGCAGCTTGTCTTTGAGTTCCATCAACCGCGGCAACGCCCACTCGATCACCGGCAGGCACGTGCAGTACGCCGCCGACCACACCAGCTCTCGCACCCACGCCGGCTCATGGCCCCGCTCCGCGAACAGCCGCTCCGCCGTCGGGTAGTCATGCGCGCCGCACACCGTGTAAGCCGACGGCTCCGCCCCGTACTCAAACAACAGCTCCAGCATCTCCCGGTCGCCCCGTTCGTACGCCCGATCCAATGGCCAACCACTCGCATACACGTTCGCGTTGGGGTCCGCTCCCTGCTCCAGCAGCAGCCGCGCGATCGCGTGCCGGCCGTACGCCGCCGCCCGCCAGATCGGCCCGCCCCACGACACCGCCTCCTCGTCATCCGTGCTCCGGCCCAGCGCGATCTTCTCGTCGACGTCCAGCCCGAGATCGAGCAACGCCCCGACCGCCTCGATCTGATCGAACACCACCGCCGCCGACAGCACACCGCCCCGGTTCCACGTGAAACCCTCGGTCAACGATCCCGGCTGCTCGCGGTGCATCCGCTGAAGCGCCTCGATCTCCCCCATCGCCGCGGCGCCCAACGGGGTCCACGCCGCCCCCCGTTCTCGCAGCCGACGCATCACCCGACGCGCGGGCTCCACCCGCTCCCGCTTGAACCAGCCCGTTTCCTTCACCGCCCGGTCCATCGGCGTATCCCCCGCCGCGTCCACCTTCCGCGCATCCGCCCGGTGGTCGCACAACCAGCCCACCAGCGCCTCGTCCGCCGTTTCCGCGGCAAGGTGCAACGGCGTCGCACCGTCCAGGTCGCACTGCTTCATCAGCCCGGGCTCGGCCTCGAGCATCGCGATCGCGGCATCGCTCTCTCCTCGGCGGATCAGCCGGGCCAGCTCCTCCTGCTCCGGGCTCACCGTGATGTTCGGGCAGCTCAGTTCCTCCTGCCGCTCCCGTTCGACCTCGAGCATGGCGTCAACCACCGCGTCGAGGCCGCGCTCGGTCGCCATCCGGAAGGCTGTGGTCGACTCCCGGTGCGGCCAGATGCCTCGGCGAGCGTCCGCCCCATTCTCCATCAGCAGCCTGACCATTTCGGGGTGGTCGTTCATCACCGCGAGGTGGATCATTTGCTGCTCGCCCCGCCCGGTGGTCGCCGCCGCCAGCTCCGGCCGACGCCGGAGCATCCCCCGCACCGTGTCCAGGTCGCGGGCCTCAATCGCGTCGACCAACGCCCCTTTGTTCACGCCGTCCACGTAGGCCTTGAGCTTCGGCCAACTCGCGTAGCCGTACGCCCGGGCGAGCACCAGCTGCGCCTCGCTCAGCGTCAGCGGGTGGCCTGCGTCCACATGGAAGAACCGCTTGACTTCATCGAGCGCCGCGGCCTCCCCGGCGGTGTAATCCCGCAGCAGCTCTTTCGCCTGCTTCTTGAGCTGGTCGAGGTCGGGGCGCTGCGGGATCGGCCGGTACGCGCGCGGCGGCGTGGATGGGAAAACGGACTCGGGTTGCTGGGCCATGACGATCTCCTTTCGAGAAGGTGTTGCCCGGTGTCCGCTCGCTCGGGCCGAAAGAAGATCATCACGAGGATGAACTTGTTCAGGATGTCTTACATCAGGTGGGCTCAGCCCTTCCCGCGGACACGGCGGCGTCCTGAACGCCAGGATCAATATAGCACGAGCTTGGCGATTTGAGAACGGGCGAACCACGGAGCGGTCGCGGAGTCTTGCTACGATGCCTGCTCGACCCCGGGTGTGTCACCCGCCACCCGAAGCCATCACGGACCGTCACGAACCGAGGAATCCGTCATGCCGACCACACCGACCGTCCATCGCCCCCCACTCGCGGGTGATGGCAACGCCGACGACGGGCCCGCGCTCCAGAAGATGCTGGATCGGTGCGGCGTGATCGAGGTGCCCCCGGGGGTGTACCGGGTCGGTCAGACCCTTCGGCTGCGCTCGCGGACCCGGCTGCTGGCCCACCCGCAGGCGACCTTCGTCTACGCCGATGGGGCCGGTATCGACCAGCACTGCTACCTGCTGACCAACGCCGACCCCGAGGGCGGCGACACCGACATCGAGGTGCGCGGCGGTATCTGGAACGGCAACAACCCCGGAAATCGACGCGTGCCCGGCAAGCTCATCGACCCCGGGGCCTACACCGGTGTGATGATCCACTTCCACAATGTCCACGGCCTGACTTTCGGCGACGCCATGCTCTGCGACGCGGAGACCTACTTCTGGCGCGGGGTCGAGCTCGAACGCTTCACCGTTGAAGACCTGCGGTTCCACGCCACCCACCCCCGGCCGAACAACGATGGCGTGCACCTGACCGGCGGCTGCCGCCACGGCATCATCCGTCGGCTCGCCGGCCTGGGCCCGCTCGCCCCCAACGACGACATGGTCGCGATCAACGCCGATGACGCCCTCGAGCGGATCGAATGCCAGGGCGGAACCTGCGGGCCCATCACCGACCTGACGATTAGCCACCTGCGCGCGGACCAGTGTCACAGCTTCGTGCGGGCGCTCAGCGTGGTGAGCCCGATCGAGCGGATCGACATCGACGACGTCCAAGGCGGCTGTACAAGCAGCGTGCTGAACATGGACGGGGCCCGCGGCTGTCGCGTGCAGGTCTTCGATGCTTCGGACCCCCGCTTTGCCGAGGGTGTGGGCGCCTGCCGGGATATTCGGCTGAGCCGGGTGCGGGCGTGGCCCGCTCGGGTCGGCGGCGGCCAGGCCATGCTCAACCTCGCGCAACACACCGACCGGCTGGAGGTCCGCGACTTCGTCCGGGTTGTCGAACGCGACGGCGACCCGCAGGCCCCGACGCTCGCGGTCGCCCACGTGCCGGGCCACCGCATCACCCTCAACGATCAACTGGCCAAGACCATGGAAGCCGACGAACGCTTCGAGACCCATGACCGCGTGCTGCATCGGCTTCGCCTCGACGCTTCCGACCCCGGCCGCGCGCCTGCCTCCGCCGGCTAAAGCGTCTTGCGTAATTCTGCACCCACTAGCCGACGACGGATGGTCGTCGGGTCTGCGTCTCCCAGGTCGTGAGTCAAGCGACTCCCATTTCCGCGAGCATCCCTGCGATCCGGTCGTGACCCATCTTGCGGGCCCACGCGATCGGTCGGGCCCACGCCGGGGCATCCGGCTCGTGCGGGTCAGCTCTCCGTGCGAGATACAACTCGACCAGCTCCGCCCGGCCCCATCGGCAGGCCCAGCCCAGCGGCGTGCTCTGGAGCAGGTCGTCCCTGACGTTCAACGCGGCCCCGGCGTCGAGCAGGATCGTCGCCCGTTCGATCCGCTCGACCGGGCTCAGCAAATCCCGGCCCCAGACGACGCCGCAGGTCGCGCAGGTGTGCAGCAGCGAAGTATTGCGTCGCCCCGGCAGATTGGGATCGACACCCTTGGCCAGATACATCCGCAGCATGCGGGGATACGCCGAGCGGTCCACGTGGTCGGTGTAGTCGCGGTGGGGCCACAGTGCCCAGACCTCCAGCGAAGCGTCGATGAGTTTGAGCCATCGCGGGTCATCGCCGGGCCAGTCGATGCGTTCCAAACACATGGCGACGATCCGATCCTCACCGCCGAGCGTGCCGCACATACACAACTGACTGACCAGGTCGCCGTCCGCTTCTTCTTGTGGCAATTCCAACTCGCCGTGGAGCATCGCCCGAACCGCCTCGACATCACCGTTGATCGCAACGGTATCCGCCCGTGTGATCGCTCCGGCATCCCGAAGCAACGCCTTCATCCGATCATCCCGCCGGTTGTACGCCCGGTCCATGGGCGAGCCCGCCGCATAACTCGGACCGTTTGGATCGGCCCCGTGCGCCAGCAAGCGCTCGGCTATCGCGTACTCCCCGAAAGCAGCGGCCAGCCACAACGGTCGGCCCCAACTGAACGTCGGCTCCTCCAGGCCGGACATCTGCACCCGCTCATCCACATCGACACCGCGATCAAGCAGGTCACCAAGCATCTCGTCATGACCGAACGTGACTGCGATGCACAGCAAGCCGCCCGAGTTTGCCGATGCATTAAGTCTGTTCAGCGACGCGCGATCCAACCCGTCAAGGGCAGAAGTGTCCCCCGTCGCCGCCGCCACCATCGGCGTCACCGGTGCGCCCCGTTTCACCAACAAATCCAAGATCTCACGCACCCGTGGCGCCTTATGCCGCTCCCGCCAGCCCACCCCCCGCACCGCCAGATCGCCCGGCGTCAACCCCTCCAGATCCGTTCGGCTTGCCGATGCTCGCTGCCCACACAACCAACCCACCATGCCCACATCGGCTGCGTCACACGCCACATGCAACGGCGTCCTGCCCTCACGATCACACGCCTTGATCAGCGACGGATCCGCCTCCAACCGACGCATCGCCTCGTCTGTTTGCCCTTCCCGGATCGCCCGGTTGATCGCTTCCTGCTCCGCACTGACGGTCACGTTCGGGCAGCTCTGCGCCTCCCGCCGATCCTGTTCACCCGCTTCGATCGCAGCAAGCACCGCGTCATACCCACGGTCCTTCGCGATCTGCCAGGCCGACGTCGCGTCCCGCTGCGGATAGATCCCCTTGCGTGCATCGGCCCCGTGCTCCATCAACAGCCCGACCATCGGGATATCCTGCCGAAGCACCGCAACGTGCAGCGCCCGGTGCTCGTCGTTCTCCGCCCGGTCCATGTGCGCCAGCTCGGGCCGGCGCCGCAACATCCCCCGCACCGCCTCCGTGTCCCCGGCCTCGACCAGGTCGAACAACCGCGCGAGCGTCACCCCGTCCACGTAGGCTTTGAGCCGGGGCCAGCTGTCGAAGCCGTAGCCCCGCGCCAACGCCAGCTGCGCCTGGGACAGCGTGAGCGGCTCGTCGTGGTCCACGTCGAAATGCCGCCTCACCTCCGCGAGCGCATCCGGCTCGCCCGCGGCGTGACGGCGCTGCAGCGCCCTGGACTGTTTCTTGAGCTGTTCGATGTCCGGCTGCGGCGGCAGCTTGCGTGATGGGACGGCGGACGGCGGTGGCTTGGGCATGACAATCTCCTTTCGAGAAGGTGGCGCCCGGTGTCCGCTGCCTCGGGCCGAAAGAAGATCATCACGTGATGAGCTTGTCGGGATGTCGAACCATATCAGGTGGGCTTAGCCCTTCCCGCGGACACGGCGGCGTCCTGGACGCCGGTGGTACTGTAACGAATGCCCCCCGAGTCAATCAAGACCCGGGGGGTAAAGTGATTAAGCCAGATCTTGCAGCAGCCGCATCACCGTCGGGTTGACCATCGCCGGGTCCGGGAACTGCTCGCCCCACTCAGCGGCCGTGACATCGCGATACACCCGCACCGAGTCCGGGTCGTCCCACCGCTGACGCCTGGCGATTGTCGCCCGCACGGCGGGGTCGGCCCCATGATCCAGCAGCAACCGGGCGAACCGGTCGTCCTTGCGCCCTCGGGTGCGGTAGACGAACGAGACAACGCAGTGGAATAACGCGGTATGCCCGCCGCGCCCGTCGGCGTCACGCACGGCCTGTGCGTTCGGGTCAGCCCCGTTCGCGATCAGCCACTCCGCGATCTCGATCTCGTCGTACTCCACGCACAGGTGCAGCAGCGTGCCGCCGCCGGGGGCAACCCCCGTCATGGCCAGGGGCTGCTCGTCGTGACACGCCAGCTCAGGGGGATAGATGTCCTGATGCGTGAGTCTGCGGTTCGGCAGCCCCGGGTCCTTGGCAAGGTGTTTCTCGATCAGGTCGATCCGGCCGCGGTGGACGGCCATGGCCGGCGTGTCGGGCAGGTCGATCCCGTGCTCGGCCATCAGTTCGAGACACCGGTGCTTGCCGTCGGGGTGGCGGGTGTAGGTCTCCAGCAGCAGCGCGACGGGCGGGAGGCGGTTGCCGTGCGCGTCGCAGATCTCGGCGCCGAGGTCCAGCAACATCTTCAGGCCGTCGGCGTTGAGCGTCTCGCACGGGCCGGTCACGACGCCACGCTCCAGCTCCGCGCCCTGCCCCAGCAACCACCGGGCGGTCTCGATCTTGCCCTGGAGGCACGCCCGCACAAAAGCGTGTTGCAGGTCCTTGGCCCCCAGCTCGGCGAGCATGTGGATCACCCGGTCACGCCCGAGATTGGCGGCGTACGACATCGGCGGCCCCCAGTTGCTTGTCGGTCGGCCGTTGGCCTGTTCGTGCAGCAGCTCGGGGTGCTCTCGGATCAGCTCACGCACCGCATCGACATCGTCGTGGTGGATCGCCGCAACCATCTTGCAGGCCAGCATCAGCCGAGGCCACGACGGCACGCCGTAGCCACGTGCGATCACGAGCTGG
>JANQFR010000013.1 GCA_028277745.1 Phycisphaeraceae bacterium | reverse complement strand
GCGGCTCGGACGCGTCCGGCGTTACGTGCACGCCAAACTACTGATCAACGCGGCCAGGATCAGGCTCAACCTTGCATAATCCCCGCGCATGCGGGGCTTCTTATGTGGATTGCTCGTCCTCGCGTTCGACGTTGATGATCGTCGCGTCGGGGAAGACGTCGAACACGCGCTTGACCAGCGGGAGATTGAGGGCGTCGCGCTGCGGGTCGGCGGCGTTGTCCGGGGACGGCGCATCGGCGGGGGACGGCGCGTCGGGGGGCTGCTGGACGCGGATGCGCAGCCGCTTACCGGTGACGGCGGCGAGCTCGGCTTCGAGGAGGGTCAGGCGCTGGGGGGTGGCGAAGCCGACGGTCTGGCGGCGGCCGGGGCGGGGCCGGAGGGTCAGGCCATCGGCGGTCAGGGCGTCGGGCTCGAAGTTGCCGACCCAGGCGAACGGGCGCCGGTCGGCGAGGCGCTGCTGCAGCGCTGACCACACGGCCGACGGGTCGGCGAGGTCGACGGTCGGCGAAGACGGCGGGGGCGCGGCGGGCGCGGGTGGAGCCGGCGGCGGGAGCGCAGGGACCGACGGGGCCGGCGATTCAGCTACTTTTTTTTTTGAGCGGCGGTCGCTGCAGGCCCGGCGCCGCTGAGGACCGCGGCCACGTCGGCCATCTTCTCGGCCAACGCCAGACGGACCAGGCCGGCGTCGAGCAGGGCGCGGGGGTTCGACGACGACTTGGCGTTGCGCTGGACGCTCTCGCACAGGGCGATCATGTAGGTGAGGGCGGCGGGGTCGAAGCGCTGGGCCTGGGCCGCGGCGGTCGGGCGGGCGTCTTCGCTCAGCTCGATCAGCTCCGAGTCGGCGCCGCAGGCGGCGATGAGCATGAGCTGACGGAACCGTTCGATGAGGACCTCGATGAGCTGGTCCTGGCCGATGCCGTGGTTGAGCAGATCGGCGGCCTTGGTGAGGGCGTCGCCGACATCGCCGTCGGCGACGGCATCGACGAGCGACGCGACCAGCGCGTGGTCGGGCAGGCCGAACATCTCTTCGAGCGTGGTGGTGGTGAGGGGCGACTGGCCGGCGGCGAGCAGGCGGTCGAGCAGCGACAGCGCGTCGCGCATCGACCCGTTGCCGAGGCGGGCGACCTGCCAGACGGCTTCGCTCTGGGCCTCGACGTTCTCCTGCTGGAGCACGTCGGTGAGGTGCTCGGCGATGCGGGCGGTGGCGATGTTGCGGAAGTCGAATCGCTGGCAGCGCGACTGGATCGTGGCGGGGACCTTGTGCGGCTCGGTGGTGCAGAGGATGAACTTCACGTGCGACGGCGGCTCCTCCATGGTCTTGAGCAGCGCGTTGAAGGCGCTGGTGGAGAGCATGTGGACCTCGTCGATGATGTAGACCTTGTAGAGCGCGTTGCCGGTGGGCGAAAGGCCGGCGTTGGCGATGAGTTGGCGGGCCTGGTCGACGGAGTTGTTGGAGGCGCCGTCGATCTCGATGACGTTGAGGTCTTCGCCGGCCATGATGGCGTCGGCCATGCGGTCCTGAACGTCCTGGGGGGGGTACTCGGCGCCGTCGGCGCGGGGCGCGTCGGGCACGGTGTCGGGGGCGTTGAGGGCGCGGGCGAAGAGCCGGGCCATGGAGGTCTTGCCGACGCCCCGGGTGCCGCAGAAGAGGTAGGCGTGGGCGACGCGGCCGGTCTTGATGGCGTTCTTGAGCGTCTCGGCGACGGGCTGCTGGCCGACCACCTGGTCGAACGCCTGCGAGCGGTAACGTCTTGCGAGAACGGTGTAGGACATCGGTAGGGGTTAGGCGCTAGGGCTTAGGAGTTAGGGGTTAGGCGGCATAGTCTAACCGGTCGCGGGCAGAACGGCCGAACCGTCCACACGCTCGACCGCTGCTTCGGCGTCCGATCCCATCACCTAGGCCCTAAACCCCAGCGCCTAACGCCTACGCCCCCGCCGCGGGGTCAGACGGCCAGGACACCAACGGCACCGGGCGAACGACGCTTAGGGCTGCTCCGGTCAAGGCCTGACCCGGTTCACGAGCCCGCCCGTGCATCGGGCCCGGCCGCCTGACCCCACGGCGAGACGCAGCGGGAAGTCCCTCACCTTAACCCCGCCGCACATCGCCCGCAAATCAATTGGCATCTGGCCCGCGGTGGCGTATGCTTGAGAGATACATTCCTCTAAATCATTGATCTTCCGGAGATTTCCGATGATCCTGTTTATCCTCCGCGGGGTTTTCATTCTGGTCGCTGCGGCCGTCACCGCCCTCTACCTGCTCTCCAACCAACTCGGCGCGGGCGTGCAGTTCGGATGGTTCGTCCTGATCATGCTCGTCGCGATTGGCTTGGCGGGGGCCGTCATCGGCGTCGACATCTCCAACCGGCAGAAAAAGCTCTCCGCGGTTTCCGGCGTCTTCCTCGGGCTTATCGCCGGCCTCCTCGCCGCTTACGCCCTGTCCTTCGTCGTCGACTTCATCGCCCTCATCTCCATCCCCGACCTGCCCTTCGCCCATCCGACCACGCCTGAGGAGTACAACCAACTCACCGAGGCCCAGCGTCAGGTCCTGATGACGCGCGACGCGTATCTCAACCTTTTCGAAGGCGTCAAAATCATCATCGGACTGATCACCTGCTACATCGGCATCAGCCTCGTCATCCAGACGAAGGACGATTTCCGGTTTGTGATCCCCTACGTGGAGTTCGCCAAGGAGATCCGCGGCAACCGGCCCACGCTGCTGGACACCTCGGTCATCATCGACGGGCGGATCCTCGACCTGATCGAAACCCGCGTGGTCCAAGGGGTCCTGCTGACGCCCAAGTTCGTGCTCAACGAGCTTCAAACCATCGCCGACTCGGCGGACAAGCTCAAACGGGCCCGCGGCCGGCGGGGCCTGGAGGTGCTCCAGAAGCTCCAGGACTCCGAAGTCGTCGAAGTCGTTATCGAAGACCGCGACGCGGAAGGCGGCAACGTCGACCAGAAGCTCATCTCGCTGGCCCAGGAAACCCAGGCCCGGGTGATGACCAATGATTACAACCTCAATAAGATCGCCCAGCTCCGCGGCGTCGACGTGGTGAACCTCAACGATGTCGCCAAGGCCATGCGGCCGGTGGTGCTGCCGGGCGAGCATATGACCGTCAAACTGGTCAAGCCCGGCGAATCGCCCTCGCAGGGGGTCGGCTATCTGGACGACGGCACGATGGTCGTCGTCGAGGGCGGGCGCGATCATCTCGACCATATGGTGGACCTGGTGGTCACCAGCACGCTGCAGACCTCGGCGGGCCGGATGATCTTCGGCCGGTTCGGGCATGAGGACGAATCGGCCGAGGGCAAGCCGCCGGCGCCTGAGCCACAACCCGCCGGCGCGGCGGCGGGGTCGCCGCCGGAGGCCCGTCCACCGCGTGAGGCGCGGGCCTCCCGCCGCAACCCGCGGCGGTCGTGACGCGCCGACCGCCGACGCGGCGCGAACTCATGGCCCGACGAGGCTGAAGTGCCCATGCCGACCCCACGGCCCGGCCACCATCGCCTCGGCCCGACGCCGCAATAAGCCCAGGTGCGGCTCCGCAGGCACGACCAGGTACGACCGGCTCGTGCCGCGATGGAACCGCAGGGCCAGCACCTCATCCGCCTTCAAGGCGTCGCGCAGCCGCTGCATCGCGGCCCGGATCTGTTGCTCCACCGTGCCGCGGCGGTGGGCGTGCTGATAAACCACCAGGCTGCGACGGCGGCGGTCAAACCACATCGCGCACTCGTCCAGCGTGGCGTGCTTGGGCGTCGGCCCGGCCCCTTCGGGCGCGAGGCCGTTGTCGGGGTCGATCACCACGAGGCCGCACCCTTCCACACGCCGACGTCCGCGCTCCGCCCAAGCCGTCCGTGCATCCGCCGGCGGGACCGGCTCCTCGACCCACACGCGGACGCCGGCCACCCCGCGGCGCCGATACGCCCCGACGTGGCGTTCGCCCGCCAGATCGATCCGCCGCAACGCGTCGTACACCCCGGGCAGACAGTCTCGAAAGGCGTCACGCTGCGCGCCTTGCCGATGCAGATACGCCCGATGCCGTCCGTCGTTGTTGGCTTCCTCATCGGGGTTGAGATACCACACCAGCCCCACGGCCAAGTCATCCCGCGCCAGCGCACGGATCACGCCGAACTTGGAATAGTCGCCCAGGTCGGGCACGTAGCGGTTCTGCACGGAAGGATCATAGCCCGCCCCGCCGAGCAAGCCGAAGCCGCCTCGGCCGCGTGTTTCACGCGTCGGGCATCGGCTCGATCCTGACGCCCAGCGGGTAGCGGACCGGCGCGCTGGCGTAGAAGTCGGGGCCGTAGCCGCGCACCAGGTCGCGCTTCATCTCGGCGTGCTCCTTGGGCCCGGTCCAGACCACCGCCCGGCCGCGGTGATGAATATTGGCGGTCAATCGGACGGCATGGTTCGCGTCGTGATGAAAGACTTTCTGAATCAGGCTGATCACGTAGGGAAAGGTGTGCTCATCATCGTTGAGGATGATGACCTGGTACGGCGGCAGCCGTTTGGGTTTGCCGTCGGCGGGCTTGGGCCGATGTTCGCGGGCCGGATCGGCTTTGGGCGGTGAGGCAGGCGCTTGAGTGGTCATAAGACTGAAGATACCGGCCGCGGCCGACGGGGGGAAGGGTGAATTGCCAGATCGCACGCGCGGGCCCGGGCGGCGGGTTGAGCACGGGCCGGGGCTCTGCGAGGATGCGGACCTGGTTTACGGCCTGTTGTTCATCACGTTTTGCATCGTCCTGCTGACCATCATTGGTCTGGCGATGTGGAGCAGGCCGCAGGTCACTGCAGACCTGCCATCGAGAGACGGCCCCACTTGCGGCCGGTGCGTCTTCAATCGGTCAACCTGAATTAGATCGTATCAACTATGTCACGTCGCTTAAACTCGCGGCGTTCACGCCATCCCAATCCAATAAGACCTATACCGACAACTAGCAAAAAAATTTGGCCAACATAAACTATCCAACTCCGAGATTTATAGTGTTTTAAAGAATCTTTGTAGCTCAACAAAGTTTTTCCTTCGATTTCAATCTCAATGATGTGAAAAACCTGACTGCGCCAAACACCACGAACCTTCAGTTTGTCACTTTCTATAGGCACTCTTTCTAATCTATCTAATCCACCTGAAATCTTACCTGAAATAGTGCCAGCTTCATCTGTCGAAAGATCGATAAAACCTTCAACATGTCGCCAGTACCTGGAACCCTTTAAATCGTCTTTTACAGATAAAACTTCGCCATCAAGCTCAATAAGCTGGCTTGAAGGTGGAAGTTCATTCCACATGAGCGGTGCTAGCAAAGCAATAACCACCAAAAAAAACCCAATCACAATTTCCTGCTTTCCGGAACCGCGTTCTTTCATCTTAGTTACCGCAGTAAAGAAATTGTTTCAGGCAAATGGTCAGTGAAGTTAGTAACAATGCTTTTCAATCGTTCAAAATATATCGAATAGATTCTGTTGGCAATGGGGCGCATGCCGCATGATTCTCTCATAACGGCCGGACTGGCTTCAGAAGCAGGCCAGCGTTCGGAATCATCACGAATTATGCCACGGGATGGGCGGGCGCCCGGCTCAAATGCTCAGGGCGCGGGTCATGGTGGCGCCCCGAGGTCGGCGGGGGACTCGGCGAGATGGCGGTCACCGGTTTCTGCACGTGGTTCTTGGTGAACTCGGCCGCCTTCTCCTCGTCGGCGCCGTCGATCTCGCCGATCATGATCACGCCGGGGCAGTTGAGGCCGATGAGTTTGCCGATGTACATCACGCCCCGGACGTACTGCGGGACTTCGCATTCGATATCAATCACATTTCAATTTTTGATCGAGATCTAAATCGACATCTTTCCAAGATTTAAATACTCAAGTCCCAAGTCATCAGCAAGCTGATTGCCAACCTCAACCAGATAGCCGCGTAGCGTACTGCCCACAAACGGGTAGAAATAAGGTGTCGCGCTATTCGCATAGACAATAAGACCCAGTTCCTCCACGGGCTGTCTCTTTGCAGCCATCATAGTCGTTCCGTAGCGGTATCCGATTGCGACCTGTTTTAAGTCAAATGGAGACTGCCGATAAGAAACTGAAGCTCGATTCGCATGTTTTTCAATTTTCAATAAAGAGCCAAATCGGTTCTTGAGAATACTGCCCAGCAAGAATGTAATGACGCCGAATCCAAACAGAAGCGATGCCATGAGCACCCCAGCTTGTGTTCCCGACAGACTATTCGCTGAACGCGGCAGATTAACGAAATGCAACAGCAACGGAACAGGAGATGCGGGAATCATAAAGAAGCTTGCTAGTTGTATCTGTCTCCCCCAGTCTCGCCTGAGCTCTAGAGCGGAATCTTTGTGGTCGATTCGTAGGTCGCGATTGGATGTATATGTTGTAATCGAGCCTGCGCATTTGACATTCATGGCGCTGTACCTGTAGCAGACCCCACGTACAGTTGTACCTGAAGGCGGTCACCGGGACAGAATTAAAAAAGTAATAAAACCCGGAAGGCGTCACTCATGAACTGAATACGGCTGGGATCGGCGAACGCCATGACCCGAACCCTTTCGTGCGTCATCGAAAAGCCACGATAACGCATGTAGGCCGCTTCAGTTAAACCGGTTGTCAGCGGGTGGGCGCCCGGCTCAAATCCCCAGGGCGCGGGCCATGGTGGAGCCGAGGTCGGCGGGGGACTCAGCGATGTGACAGCCCGCGTCGCGGAGGGCGTTGATCTTGGATTCGGCGCCGCCTTCGCCGCCGCTGATGATGGCGCCGGCGTGGCCCATGCGGCGGCCGGGGGGGGCGGTGCGGCCGGCGATGAAGGCGGTCACCGGCTTCTGCATGTGGTTCTTGATGAACTCGGCGGCCTTCTCCTCGTCGGCGCCGCCGATCTCGCCGATCATGATCACGCCATCGGTTTCGTTGTCGGCGTTGAACGGGATCAGGCAGTCAACGAAATTCAGCCCGCGGACCGGGTCGCCGCCGATGCCCACGCAGGTGGACTGGCCGATGCCGAGGTTCGAGGTCTGCCAGACCGCCTCGTAGGTGAGGGTGCCCGAGCGGGAGATGATGCCGATCGCCCGGCCGGTCTCGGCCTCCCTGGCGCACTTGTGGATATAGCCGGGCATGATGCCGATCTTGCACCCGTCCTGGTTGCAGCCGGGCGTGATCACGCCGGGGCAGTTGGGGCCGATGAGCTTGACGTGCTTGTAGTTGGACAGGTCGAGGATCCGCTTGACCCGCATCATGTCGACGACGGGGATGCCCTCGGTGATGCAGACGACCAGCTCGATGCCGGCGTCGGCGGCCTCGAGGATGGCGTCGGCGGCGAAAGGCGGGGGGACGAAGATCATCGTCGCGTTGGCGCCGGTCTCCTGCACCGCCTGGTAGCAGGTGTTGAAGACGGGCAGGCCGTTCTCGTCGGTCTGTCCGCCCTTGTTGGGGGTGACGCCGCCGACGACCTGCGTGCCGTACTTGAGGCATTGGGTGGTGTGAAATTGACCCGCTTTTCCGGTGATGCCCTGGCAGATCAGTTTGGTGTTTTTGTCGACAAGAATGCTCATGGTGGGGGAAGGATACCGGGATTCTCCTCAGCGGACAAAGCGGGGCTATGATGGATGACGGATGACCGAAGCCCGCAGTTCATCGACGCCGGGGCGTGACGCCGCGGCGCGTGCGCCGTGGGCGGCCACGCAGATCGCCCGGGCGACGCTGCGGCTGGGCAATATGCCCGGCCGGGGCCTGATTTCGTTGTTTTTCCGTCACGGCGCCAAGCGTCGGGGCGGGCGCATGTTCAAGGCCGTCACCGACGACGGCCTGTCGCTCGACGCGTGGTTCTCCCCCGCCATGGAAGGCGCGCCCCGGCGCCTGCCCGTGGTCATGATGCACGGCTGGGCCGAGATCAAAGAGTTCCACCTCCACCGTGCGTACCGGCTCAACGCCGCGGGGCACGATACCGTGCTGTTCGACCATCGCGGCCACGGCCGGTCGTCCCGGGCGCTGACCACGTTCGGCGTGCGGGAAAAGACGGACGTCGCCCGGGTGATCGACGAGGCGTGCGGGCTGGGGCTGATCGGCGGCCGGGTGATCGTGATGGGCCATTCGATGGGGGCGGCGACCGCCCTGCTGGCCGCGGCGGACGACCCGCGGATCGCGGGGGTGGTGGCGTTTGCGCCGTTCAAGGACCTGCCCAGCGCGATCGATTCGTTCCGCCGGGCGCTGGCCGGGTGGATCGACGCGGACCGGCTCCAGCGCGGGTTCAGCCGGGCGGCGAGCGAGGCGGGGTTCGTATTGGGCGCCTCATCGACGCTCGACGCGGTCAGCCGGATCGAGGCGCCGGTGTTGCTGGTCGAAGCCGAGAAGGACCGGGTGCTGCCGCCCAACCGGCACGTCCAGCCGCTGCTGGCGGCGATGCACGCCGCGGACCGGGTGGAGGTTGTCCGGGTCAACGGGGCCAACCATTTCACCCTGACCCGCCGCGCGTGGCCGGGGCTCGACGACAAGGTGCTGGCGTTCTGCGCGTCCTGCGGGTGAATGGGGCAATCGGGCCCGTTGAACCGAAAAAATGGCATTAGCCGGCGGGCTACGCCCGCCTGGTCCAGGGCCGCGTAGCGGCCCGGCTAGAGCGAAAGTTGATCGGCTCCAAGTGGGCGTCCCCATGTTTCCCGCATGAAATCTACGCGGATCCGGGGCTTCTTCTAACGATTGATCTGGCGGCGCGGCAGATTCGGCGACAGGCGGCAGAGGATCTCGTAGGCGTGGCACTTGGCCAACGCCGCCAGCGCCGGCACGCTGTTGGGCGCGGCCGGGTCGTCGCTGATCACGTCCACCGGCGCGTCGAGAAACGATGTCTCATCCTCGCCCATGGCGTCGGTCAGGTCCACGGTGATCTGGTCCATGTTGATGCTGCCGAGCACCCTGCAGTCGAACACGCGTTGCCCGTCGGGGTGATGGACGCGCACGCTCGCCTTGTTGGAGAGGGCCAGTGGGTAGCCGTCGCCATAGCCGATGGGCACGACGCCGAGGACCGACTCACGTTTGAGCTTGTGGGTCGAGCCGTAACCGACGGGCGATCGTCGTTTGTACCGCTGCACGTGGACGATCCGCGAGCGCCAGGCGACGGTGTGCTCCAGTTGGGGCGCGTCGGCGATCACCGGCCCCTGCATCGTCTGCTGTCCGTAGCCGAACAGCGCCAGGCCGGGCCGCACCATGTCGAGGTGGAACCGCTGGTCGCGGAGCACGGCGTAGGACGCGGCGATGTGCAGCATCACGTCCCGGGGCAGGCGTTGGGCGTGGTCGGCAACCGCCTGCTCGAACCGCTCCTGCTGCTCGTAAGCGAAGTCGGGGTCGGCGTCGGCGGAGGCCAGGTGCGAGTAGACCCCGGCGATCCGCACGTGCGGCCAGGCGTCCATCGACGCGAGCACCTGGGCGAACTGCTCGGCCGACAACCCGCCCCGCGACATGCCGGTGTCGAGGTACAGGTGCACGGGCATGCGGATGCCGAACGTCTGGCCGATGTCGTTCACGTCGGCGATCTGCCGGGCGTCGTGGATCGTCAGGTGCAGCTTCTCGGCAACGGCGTGGCGGTACAGCAGGTCGGTGCGCGACAGGCGGCGGAGCGGCATGTACAGCAGGATCGGACAGGTCACCGCCGCCTTGACCAGGTCCTCGGCCTCGGCGGGGCCGTAGACCGCGAGCATGTCGGCGCCCGCCTTGGCCAGGCGGTGGGCGATGGGGGGGGCGCCGAGCCCGTAGGCGTCTTTTTTCACCGTCGCACACAGCAGGGGCCGGGCCGCGTCCCGGGGGGGCAGGGCATCGGGCCGGTACGGCCGGTCGCCGGTCAGCAGCCCGCGTAACACCCCCAGGTTCCGTTCCAGGGCCGCGAGGTTGATCTCCAGCCAGCTCAACTCATGCATATTCAGCGCCTCCACCCGGACGGGCGAGTGGGCGGGAAACGCAGCGGGCCCGTTGATCATTTGTATCACCGGCGGTCTCCATTTATATTTTCATGCCATCGCAGCATCCCGCCGCGATCGGCTCGTCTCACTTGGGAAGCGCCGCTGCTCAGTGAATGGTACCCGTTGCTGCCGCGGTCTGTCCTCTTCAAGCCGCACGCCAGCCGCGGGTACTGCGCACTGAGCAGCCCTTCCCGACGGGTCGATCATCGGCTAAGCCGACAGGCCGCGGACAGTTTCGGCCGTTACCGGACCGAACCCGCCGCCTGATTCCTCATTCTGGACCCCTTATGAGCAGCTCAGACACCATCGACACCTCCCAGACCTTCGCCGACCTCGGCCTACGCAGCAGCGTCCTCAAGGGCGTCGACGACGCCGGCTTCCAGCACCCCACCGATATCCAGGCCCTGCTCATCCCCAAGATGCTCGAGGGCGCCGACATCATCGGCCAGGCCAAGACCGGCACCGGCAAAACCGCGGCCTTCGGCCTGCCCCTGCTGCACCACTGCGACAAGCAGACCCCCATGCAGGCCCTCATCCTCACCCCCACCCGCGAGCTCGCCGCCCAGATCGCCTCCGAGCTCGACGAGTTGGGCAAGCACACCCCCATCCGCACCTCCTGCATCATCGGCGGCGAGTCCATGCGCCAGCAGAAGAAGTCCGTCGAGTCCGGCGGGCACATCATCGTCGGCACGCCCGGCCGCGTCATGGACCTCCACGGCCGCAAGCAGATCCACTTCAACAATCTCAAGTTCGCGATCCTCGACGAAGTCGACCGCATGCTCGACATCGGCTTCCGCGATGACATCCGCCGAATCCTCAAGTCCATCAAGCAGGAACACCAGACGGTCTTCGTCTCGGCCACGCTGGACGAACAGATCGAACGGCTGGCGCGTTCCTTCATGAAGAAGGACGCCGAGAAACTCACCACCGTCTCGGGCTCGCTGACCGTCGCGATGGTCGACCAGAAGTATTTTTCCGTCGAGCCGTGGGACAAGCGCACCCTCCTGCTGCACCTGCTCCGCCACGAGAAGCCCGACACGACCGTCGTGTTCTGCAAGACCAAGGCGACGGTCCACAAGGTCGCCGCCTACCTCAAAGACAAGAAGATCGGCGCCCGCGAGATCCACGGCGACCTGCACCAGTCCAAACGCAACAAGGTCATGTCCTCCATGCGCAAGGGCAACATCGACGTGCTGGTCGCGTCCGACCTGGCCGCCCGCGGGCTCGACGTAGAGCACATCACCCACGTGATCAACTACGACCTGCCCGAGGACCCGGAGATCTACGTGCACCGCATCGGCCGCACCGCCCGCGCCGGCCGACGGGGCGTCGCCTGGTCGTTCGTCACGCCCGAGCAGGGGCAATTGCTGACCAATATCGAAAAGATGTCCGGCGCCCTGATCGAGAAAATCGAGTACGACGACTTCACCCCCGGCCCGGTCCCGGCCGACATCCGGGATCTGCGGGAGAAAGAGACCCGCCGCGGCAGCCAGAGCCGGACCCCCGCCGACCGCACCGCCCCCGCCGCCGTCGAAGAGCTCTCCCCGGATCAGCTCAACGCCATGTTCCCCGGCGGCGTGGTGCCCAAGTCCGCGCCCCGCCGGACGCTGGGCTCAAGGTTCCGCACCAAGCGTCGGTAAGCCATCGTCCCCCCACCCGCCGGTCGGACCTACGCACCCCGGTTCGGCACCACCATCACCGGGACCGCGGACTTACGCACCACCCCTTCGGTGACCGACCCGAACAGCACGTTGTGCAGCGGGCCGTGGCCGTGTGTGCCCATCAGCACCAGGTCGGCCCCCAGCGCCTCGATCTCGTGAAGGATCTCCCGCACCGGCGCGCCTTCCTTCACCCGCGCCTCGACCGCCACCCCCGCCGACTCCAGCGGCTTACGCCACGCATCGAGCTTTGCCTCCGCCCGCTCGACCGCCAGCCGCGAGTCGGTCTGCACCGGCACCGGCCCCGCGTCGTAGGTCGGGTAAAACTCTTCCGGGATCACGACATGAAACAGCGTCACGCTCGCCTCCAGCGCCCGCGCGAGCTCCGCCGCCTTCTGCACCAGCCGGTCGGTGACGTCCGAATAGTCCACACAAACCAGGATATGTTTCACGGCAAGTCCCTTTCGTTGGCTTCTTTCACACTTCCATTATCCACCAAACCCCGACGACGCCAAAGCCTTTTTATTCATCACAACATACTGAAACGAAACACCTTAAAACCCGTAGCAAAGACCGGGATCAACTCGGCGCGTGGCGATGACCGGGAAATGGGTTTAGTCGCAACAAGGCGCAGCAAGCATTAAAAGAAAAGCAAGCCCAATCTCTTTCTACACCTTTTTGAAATAACCCAAACTTGGCCAAGTGATCGACGGGCGTTAGACTGTGGCCAACGTTCCGGGTTTCCTTTTTCAGCCTTTTCGTGGGGTAATCACCATGGTGAAAGCAATCGTATGGATCGTAATCCTCGGGTCGCTGATGGCCAGCCTGTCGTACGGCATGTACCTGATGAATCGCGACTCGGGCATCCTCATGGGGTACGCGGTGTCGCCGCCCAATGACAGCAAACAGTGCGAGTTACAGGTCGTCGTGCCGATGCTGATGGCCAAGAGCGACCCGCCGCCGTTCGGAGCCACCGGCAAGCCGGACTGGAACCAGTGGCTGGCCGATCACTTCCACCTCACCGACGCGTCGGGCAACAAAGTAACGTTCCGCAAGGGCGGCTTCAAGACCAAGCAGATCACCGAGCTTCAGTCCGGCTCCGCCGAGTTCATCGCCCTGGCCGACATCGACGCCGGCCAGTCCTACACCTTCGCCATCACCCCGATCCTCCACGAGAACAAGACCTACGCCAGGACCATCGACGGCGCCGCGAAGGAATTCAAGCGGGTGAACTTCGATCCGAAGAAATGATGGATTCGCCGTAAAAAGCATAAAATAATTTCATACGGATCGCCGCGTCTGGCACTGCAGTTACGCATCGTGACCTGGGGCTCTTGCGCGGCAGCGGCAGTGTCGGACGATGGCTTGGTGGCGGCATGTATATTTTGGCAAACGCTGCCGATTATTTCCTCTTAGGAAAACTGAAAACCCAGAGCTTCCCGAGGGCTCTTATTAAGTCGAGAATGGCATGGAGCAGCGCTATAAGCAGGATGCCGGTTCGGTCCTCGACAGAGACATGCGATGCGTGGTGTTTTTTGCAGCCTGCATGTTATTTCTAGGCTGTAAGGAAGAATTGGCGACAACGCCAGCCGACCCCAATGCTCAATCAACTGCCGACCATGAGCCAGAAATAAATGCTCCTCCCATTATGCCAACGGCAATTGCTGCCGAACGCGTCTATGCTTCAACCGAAAAGACAGGAGAGTATCGCAACGGCGCCCTAAATCGATCGGAGGATGGGCGGTGCGTCGTGGTCATTGATATGGAATCGGCTGTGATGCTTGATTCAAAGGGAAATATTCGCTGGGAATCTGCGCCTCTCGGAGGCTCTATTAACTCGATCGGCATTGGGGATCAATATGTTGTGGCCGTTGCTAATAAAGATCAAGCGGCCTGGACGCGTTGGGTAATCTGGATTGACCGGCAAGCGGGGCGAATTGTTGAGCAGTTACCGCTCACTTCTAATGTATCAATTAAGCGGAGGATTGCAGCCCGTGGCTGTTCATGGGCCGGCGCCCTATGGGTTCCGATGGATGACGGCGGTTTGGTGCGTATCCAGCTCGATAGCCCTGGCAGCAAAAGTGAAATCGTGCTGCCGTCTGCCCCACTCACCACGCCGGTGGGGTGGCAAGGCCACGGGCTTATAGTGGTTACTGAAAATGAGTTAGCCTTGATCAAAAGCGATCAATCGGAGATTCGGCTTCTTGGGCAACGATCAAATCTCCGCTACCCAGAGTACATTGTGAGTCCTCCGGCCATCTGGGAAGACCAACTCGCCCTGATTGGTATTGAAGAAGTAGTCTTTATCTCCTTATCCGAGAGACAGGTTTTATCTCGTAAAGCCATTTCATCTATTGGTGATTTGATCAACCCCCCAATTTTTTTTGAGGGGTATTTGATTTACAAATCAACTTTAGATGGTTTCAAACCCAACCATTCCGGCTTGGCTTGCATCGATTCACAAACAGGTGAAATTGTCTGGCGCCAGCGAATAAAGAGTACCGCTTTTGAGAATAACATGGCCCTTATCAAAGGTACGGTGGCCGTGCCCGAAGAATTTGAGATGGAAAACGAGGAAAAAGCGACTGCCGTCGCCTTTTTTGATCTGGCGACAGGAGATCGATTCGCCACCTATGTTGTGGAAGGGCTTTCCCCACAGATAGGGCATAGACTCGTCTGCGTTCCCCCGTTTATCTTGGGGTCGGATTTACACCTCTGCGACCGTTATGGAAATGTCTACTGCCTGTCTGATCCGCAAAAATAGAGTCTTTTCAAAGCTTCATTAACCGGCCAACCTCAACACTTGGTGTCAGCCATTGACTCCGCGGCTGATGTATACGCGCCGGAGAACCTCCAAGGTCAAGCGAAGGTGTATACAATTGCCCCGGGAATTTCATTCGGCGGCGGGATTGTTATTTCAGGCCGACGTAGCAGACTTGTTTCCGTTCAAAGAACGGAGGATATCGTACTCCCTGAAGGCTCGCATTGAAATGGAAGCTTGAACATGCAGGAGCGTAAGCGGCAGGATGCCGGGTTTGCCCGAAGTTATGGTGTGCGATGGGTGGCGGCATTCGTCGCCTGCATGGCGCCCATGGGTTGCAAAGAGGAATCCTCGCCGGTGTCGGCCAACACCGGTCCTCAACCCGTCACTCACGCTCAACCGACCGTCAATCCTCAGCCCATTGCCGCGACGCCGGTTGTCTCCGAACGCGTCTACGCTTCAACAAGAAGATATGGCTGGCCTACAAATGCTGAATTAAATCTGTCAGAGGACGGCCGATGCATGGTGATCATCGATGAACAGTCGGCCGTAGCGATTGACGCGGACGGGGGGGTTCGCTGGGAATCAGCGCTGCTTGGCGGCACGATTGCCTCGATCGGCATTGGTGATGAGTATGTTGTGGCTGTGGTCTATAAGGAGCGAGCGACCTGGACGTATTGGGCGGTCGCGGTCTGGATCGACCGGCAAACAGGACGCGTCGTTCAGGAATTGCCGCTTACCCCGAATGTTGCTGACAGGCGAAGAATTATCTTCCACGGTGGATACGCGTGGGGCGGCGCTATGTGGGTTCCGATGGATGACGGCAACCTCGTGCGCATCTCGCTGGATGTTCCGGGCCAGAAGCATGAGATCATGTTGCCGTCTGCTTCGCTTACCCCTCCCGTGGGTTGGCCGGGGCACGGGCTGGTGGCGGTCACTGAGGTCGGGTTGGTGCTCGTCGAGAACGACGGGACGGAAGCCAGGTTTCTTGCGAAGCGTCCAGAGATCCGGTATTCAGATAATTTTATTAGAACTCCACCGGCTATCTGGAACGATCAACTTGCACTGATCGAGGGAGAAGAAATCGTCTTTGTGTCACTGCTTGATATGCGGGTGATATCGCGCACGACGATTGAACCCATAGGTTTCTTGATTAATGCACCCATCTTTTCTGACGGTTTTTTGGTTTTCAAGTCCAGCCTTCCTGTGGAAGGGTATAGCCTTAACCACTCAGGCTTGATTTGCATCGATTCGCAAACGGGTGAGATTGTCTGGCGTCAACGAATAAGGAATATTGCTCTTGAGAATAACATGGCCCTTATCGGGGGCAGAGTGGTCGTGCCCGAGGAGTTTGTGATGAAAAACGGGGAAAGAGCGACCGCCGTCACTTTTTTTGATCTGGCGACAGGAGATCGGTTCGCCACCTATGTTGCGGAAGAGCTTTCTCCACGGTTGGGGCGTAGCTTCATCTGCGTCCCTCCGTTCGTCTTGGGGTCTAACTTGCACCTCTGCGACCGTTATGGAAATGTCTACCGCCTGTCTGACCCCTAAAATTCGTGGCTTAACGCTTAACAAGAAGCCGATCCAACAACCCGGTCACCCGGGGCGGGTCATCTTGTCCGCGTCGAGCAGGTCGTCGAGCTGGTCGGCCGGCAGCAGGTTCTGCTCGGTCACCAGTTGGCGGATCGTCTTGTCCTCGACCAGCGCCTGGTTGGCGAGCTTGGCGCACACGTCGTAACCCAGCACCGGCGCCAGCGCGGTCACCGTCATCAACGACCGGTCCAGCAGCTCCCGGCAACGCGTCTCGTTCACCTCGAGCCCGACCAGCAGCTTGTCGACGAACACGTTGGACGCGTTGGCCAGAAGCTTCACGGATTCGAGGAACGCGTCGATCATGACGGGCATCGCGACGTTGAGCTCGAAGATCGACCCGACCCCCCCGAGGCCGGCGGTGGTGACGACCGCGTCGTTGCCGATGACGCGGCAGGCGACCTGGATGACCGACTCGCACATGACGGGGTTGACCTTGCCGGGCATGATGGACGAGCCGGGCTGGGTCGCGGGCAGGTTCAGCTCGCCGATCCCGCACCGCGGGCCGCTGCCGAGATGGCGGATATCGTTGGCGATCTTGGAGAGGGAAACGGCGATGGTTTTGAGGTGGGCATGGGCTTCGACAAATGCATCCTTCGATGCTTGTGCGGCGAAGTGATTGTCGGCTTCAGAAAACATGAGGCCTGTACGGGCATTAAGGGCTGTGCATACCTTCTCTGCAAACAGCTCGTGTGTGTTGATGCCTGTCCCAACTGCCGTTCCTCCGATTGGCATATTTACAGTCAACTCTAGAAGGGCGCTCTCGCAACGACCTGTTGCGGCATCAGCTTGCGCACAGTAACCATCGAAGACCTGACCCACTCGAATCGGTGTTGCATCCATCAGATGCGTTCGACCGACCTTGACAATCTTGTCCCATTTAGTGCTCTTGGCAAAGGTGACGTCGTATAGTCTTCCAAGTGCGCCAGACAGATCAGACTTGATCGCTATCGCCCCCGCGATATGCATCGCGGTCGGGAACGTGTCGTTGGACGACTGGCCCATATTGACGTGATCGTTGGGGTGGACGCCGCCCTCGGCCTTGACGTGCCGGCCGAGGCCGAGCTTCTCGTTGGCGAGGGTGGCGATGACCTCGTTGGCGTTCATGTTGGTGCTGGTGCCCGAGCCGGTCTGGTAGATGTCGACGGGGAAGTGGGCGTCGTGCTTGCCCTGGGCGACCTCGTCGGCGGCGGCGATGATCGCGTCGGCGAGCTTCTTGTCGAGCTTGCCGAGGTCGAGGTTGGCCTGGGCGCAGGCGGCCTTGAGGTGGCCAAACGCGTGGATGACCGCGGCGGGGACGGGCTCGTGGGCGATCGGGAAGTTGTCAACGGCCCGGGCGGTCGAGGCGCCATAAAGGGCTTCGGCGGGGACGGGCATCTCGCCCATGGCGTCTTTCTCAATACGGGTGGACATCGCGGGGGTCCTCAGGTGTGGGGGGCGAAACAAAAGACTTGTTGGACGTTACATCGGAACCGGCACGGATGCAACGCGGCCCGGCGGGTCGGCGCTGAACGAGGGATGGTATAACGCCCCTGTTATGGTTCGATTGATTGCGGTGCGATTGCTGCAACTGCCGCTGATCCTCGTGGTGATTTTCCTGCTGACGTTCGTGCTGGCGTGGGTGGCGCCGGGGAACCCGCTGGACCGGGAGGACGGCCGCCGACCCCCGCCGGAGGTGCAGGAGGCGATGAAGCGGCAATACAACCTGCACAGCCCGGGGGCGTTCCTGGTCAGCTACGCCCGCGGCGTGGTGCGGGGCGACCTGGGCCCGTCGCTGCACTATCAGAACCGGGTGAGCGAGGTGATCGCCGACGGGTTGCCGGTGAGCATGGCGTTGGGCGCCGCGGCGCTGGTCGTGGCGCTGTTCGTCGGCACCCTGGCGGGCGTGGTGGGGGCGCTGCGCCCGGGCACGGCGCTGGACTTTTCCAGCATGGCGATCACGCTCATCGGGATCAGCCTGCCGAGCTTCGTGACCGGGTCGATCCTGCTGGCGGTGTTCGCCGGCCTCATGGGCGTGCTGCCGGCGGGGGGCTGGGGCCGGCCCGACCAGGTCATCCTCCCCGCGCTGACCCTCGGGGCCGCGCCCGCGGCCTATATCGCCCGGCTGATCCGCCTGGGCCTGGCCGACATCATGTCCAGCGACTACATCCGCACCGCCATGGCCAAGGGCCTCTCGCGCCGGGCGGCGTTGTTCAAGCACGCCATGAAGGTCGCTTACCTGCCGGTGCTCAGCTTCCTGGGCCCCGCGGCGGCGGCCGCGATGACCGGGTCGTTCGTGGTCGAAAAAATCTTCAACATCCCCGGCTTGGGCGAGCACTTCGTCGCCGCGGCCATCAACAAGGACCAGTTCCTGATCCTCGGCGTCGTCCTGGTGTACTCCACGATCCTGGTGCTGTTCAACCTGATCGTGGATGTGGCGTACGCATGGCTGGACCCGCGGATCGAGTTGTAAACGATGAGCAGCCTCCCCCGAACGACGATGGTCGAAGACGCCGCCCCCGGCCGGGGGATGCCCCGGCTCAACACCGGGACGCTCGGGCTGGTGATGCTGGCGGTGATCGCCGCGCCGTGCCTGCTCACACTGCCGTGGTCGTTGTCGGCGTACGACCACCAGCGGTTGACGGGCGACATCCCGCTGTCAGCGCCGTCGTGGAGCGAGCCGTTCGGCACGGACCTGCTGGGGCGGTCGCTGCTGTGGCGTTGCCTGCTGGGCGGGGCGATCAGCCTGACGATCGGGACCTGCGCCGCGGGGCTGGCGGTGTTCATCGGGGTGAGCTGGGGCATGGTGGCGGGGTTCGCCGGCGGCCGGGTCGATGCGGCGATGATGCGGATCGTCGACGTGCTGTACGGGCTGCCGTACATCCTGCTGGTGGTGCTGATCGACCTGGGCCTGCAGCCGGTGATGGAGCGGACGCTGGGCCTTTTCATGGGCAGCAACGCCGCCGGGCAGATCGCGAACGTGGTCACGCTGCTGATCGCGATCGGGAGCGTGAGCTGGCTGACGATGGCGCGGGTGATCCGGGGGCAGGTGCTGAGCCTTCGGGCCCAGCCGTTCATCGAGTCGGCGCGGGCGATCGGCGTGGGGCGGCTGGCGGTGCTGCGCCGGCACCTGCTGCCGAACCTGGTCGGCCCGATCGTGGTGTACGCGACGCTCGCCGTGCCGCAGGCGATCCTGCAGGAGTCGTTCCTGAGCTTCCTGGGCATCGGCGTCGCGGACCCGCTGCCGAGTTGGGGGAACCTGGCCAGCGCCGGGCTCGGTGAGCTCTACACGCTGGTGATCAACCCCTCGGCCATGAAATGGTGGCTGCTGGTCGTGCCCTGCGTGCTGCTGGGGCTGACCTTGATGGCGCTCAACTTCCTGGGCGACGGCCTGCGCGACCGGCTGGACCCGCGCTCGCGCCGGCGCTGAAGTCTTTCGAAACAAACTCAACACAGCGCGTCGATGAACGCTTGGTAGACCGCGTCGACGGCGTCGGGCAAAGCCAAGAGCGTGCGGCCCCCGGCGGCGCGGGCGTGGCCGCCGCCGTCGAACCGGGCGGCGAGGGCGGCGACATCGAGCGCGTCGGGGTGGGCGGGGGTCGGGGGCTTGCTACGGAAGCTGACGCGGACCGTGATCGCGTCGCCGTCGTCGTCGCGCTCGGTGAGCAACGCGGTGGCCTGAACCGGGCCGACGTCCAGGGGCAGATTGACGATCCCCTCGGTGTCGGCGGGCGTGGCGCCGGCCTGGGCGAAGTCTTCAAGCCGCAGCGACATGATCGCGGCGCGGCTGCCGGGGGTGTAGCGCAGCGACGCGAGGGCCCGGGCGATCAGCGCGGGCTTGCCGGGTCTCTCGTTCTGCTCCAGGTCGCAGAACAGGGCCGCGTGGTCGACGCCCTGCTCGATCAGGTCGGCCGCGAGCCGAAACGCCGCGGGCGTGGTGTTGGAGAAGCGGAACCAGCCGGTGTCGGACGCCAGGCCGGCGTAGAGGGCGGAGGGGACCGGCGGCTGATCGCTCGCGGCCTCACGGGGCAGGCGCCGGATGAGTTGAGCGATGAGCAGCGCGCACGCGGGGGCGTCGGGGTCGATGTGCTGATGGGCCGGGGCGAGGTCGCCGGAGAGGTGGTGATCGATCACCAGCGTCCGGTCGAGATGGGCGTGGACGTACTCGACGAGCGAGCCGAGCTGGGACGACGCGGCGGTGTCGACGATGACGATCCGGGCGGGCTCGGGCAGGCCGTGCGGATCGCCGTTGGTCAGGACGGGCAGGTCCGCGGCGCCGGGCAGGGTGAGCAGGGCCCCGGACACGGGACCAACCAGGAGCGGGCGGGTCGCCTTGCCCAGCCGGTCGAGGACGGCAGTGAGGGCGAGCACGCAGCCCAGGGCATCGCCGTCGGGCTTGGTGTGGGTCAACAGGACGATGGGCCCCGCGTCGGCGGGTGTCCCCTCGAGGAGGTCGGCGGCGGCTTGGAGGGTCAGGTCAGCGGTCAAGGTGGAGCAGGCCCTGGTCATGGAGGCGGCGGGTCTGGGCGATGTCGTGTTGCAGTTGGTTTTTGAGGGCGTCGAGGCTGGGGAAAGGGTACTGGTCGCGGAGGAAGCGGGCAAAGGAAAGCGTCACGGTCTGATCGTAGACGTCGGCGTGAAAGCCGAGCAGGTGGGCCTCGAGGGTGAGGGCCTTGCCCTGGAAGGTCGGCTTGGGCCCCAGGGAGATGGCGGCGGGGTGCGAGGCGTCGGCGTCAGCTTTGGCGAACCGGGCCAGGCCGGCATATACGCCGTCGGGCGGGAGGATGTAAGGCGCGTAGTCGTTGGGGTCGAGGTTGACGGTGGGGACGCCGATCGTGCGACCGCGCTGTTCGCCGCGCACGACCCGGGCGGTGATCTCAAACGGCGCGGCAAGGCAGCGGGCGGCGTCGAGCAGCCGGGCGTGGCCGATCAGTTGGCGGATCAGGGTCGAGCGGACCGGGGCGTGGGTCCCGTCATCGAGGTCAACCTGAACGGAGGGAGCGATATGGGCGGTGAAGCCGTGCTCGCGGCCGAGCGTTTCAAGCAACGCCATGTCGCCTTCGCGGTTGTGGCCGAAGTGAAAGTCCTCGCCCTCGACAAACGCGACGGGCTCGTAGCGGGCAATCAGGTCGGCCACGAAATCGGTCGCAGAGCGGGCGAGCAGGTCGGGCGTGGTGTCGAGCACCGCCACCTCATCGGCGCCGGCCTGCTTGAGGCGTTCGATGCGCGGTTGAAGGGGCAGGAGCCTGGGCGGGGCCTTGGCGGGGGCGAGGATCGCGACGGGAGGCGGGTCAAAGGAGAGCGCGACGACCCGGGCGCCGCGCCGGTCGGCCAACGCGCGGGACTTGTCGAGGATCGCACGGTGGCCCAGGTGGACGCCGTCGAAGTTGCCGATCGTGATGACGGTGGACATCGGGAGCGGAGGGCGTCAGCGTTTCTGGATGAAGTGGAGGACCTCGTTGACGTTGCGTTGGGTGCCGATGATCAGGGGCGTGCGGTCGTGGACGGTGTTGGGCTCAACGGTGAGGACACGTCGGCTGCCGTCGGACGCCGCGCCGCCGGCCTGCTCGGCGATGAAGGCGATGGGGTTGGCCTCGTACATCAGCCGGAGCTTGCCGTCGGGCTGCTTCTCGGTCGGGGGGTAGAGGAAGACGCCGCCCTTGAGGAGGATGCGGTGGAAGTCGGCGACGAGCGAGCCGATGTAGCGGGAGCTGAACTCGCCCTCGGACTTGGCCCAGGCGAGGTAGCGCTGATACGCCGAGGGGAAGGTGTGGTAGTACGCCTCGTTGCAGGAGTAGTGAGGGGCGTGCTCGGGCATGCGGATGTTTTCGCGGGTGAGCAGGTAGGCGCCGTAGTCGGGATCGAGGGTGAACATGTGGACCCCGTGGCCGGTGGTGTAGACCAGGATGGCCGACGATCCGTAGACGACGTAGCCCGCCGCGACCTGCTCGGCGCCGGGCTGGAGGACCGACTCCTCGGTGCTGGCGACCTCGGGGGGGTTGCGGAACACGGTGAAGATGGTGCCGACCGAGACGTTGACGTCGATGTTGGACGAGCCGTCGAGCGGGTCGAACATGACGATGTACCGGCCGTGGGCCTCGTCCACCTCCTGCAGGACGCGGGGCTCGTTGTCCTCCTCCGAGGCGATGATGCCGACGCTGTCGCGGTAGCCCAGGGCGTTTTTGAGGGCCTCGTTGGCGAGCAGGTCGAGCTTCTGGACGGTCTCGCCCTGAACGTTGGTCGTGCCCTGCTCGCCCCACACGTCGACCAGGCCAGCCCGTCGGACGTGGGAGGCGATGATCTTGGTCGCCAGCGTGATCGCCGAGAGCAGCCAGGAAAACTCGCCGGACGAGCCGGGGCGGTACTTGCGCTGGGCCTCGACGATGTGCTGCTGGATGGTGATGAACTGGCCGTTGCGTTTGATGGGCATGGCGGGAAGGTTCCGAGGGGGCGTTCCGGGGTGCTCCGGGGGTCGAAATCGGCCGGCGGCGGGTCTAAGATCGGCCAAATCAGACGGCTAAGCTTACCACCATCCCCGGAGAACCACACCATGCCCAGCAAGACCGCCGAAGCGGCCCTCATCGAAGTCGGTAAAAAGGCGCCGGCGTTCAGCCTCAAGGACCAGGACGGCCAGACCCACAAGCTCGCCGACGCCAAGGGCGGCTGGGTCGTGCTCTACTTCTACCCTAAAGACGATACCCCCGGCTGCACCAAGGAAGCCTGCCAGTTCCGCGACCGCAGCAAGGACCTGGCCAAGCGCGGCGCGCAGGTCTTCGGCGTCAGCCCCGACGATGTCAAGTCCAAGGCCAAGTTCGCCAACAAGCACGACCTCAACTTCCCCGTCCTCGCCGACGAGGGCGCCAAGGTCTGCACCAAATACGGCGTGTGGCAGGAAAAGAGCATGTACGGCAAGACGTACATGGGCGTGGTCCGCACCACCTATCTCATCGATCCCGCCGGCAAGGTCGCCCAGCGCTGGGACAAGGTGAAGGTGCCCAACCACAGCCAGGCAGTCCTGGACGCGTTGGACGAACACGCAACAGGTTAACTCCCGCTTAAGAACCCGACGCCGCGCCGCCCGCCGAGCGCTCTCAACCGGACGATGCGCGTTTTATGGGCGCCGCAAGCGCCCGGGGCGCGATCCTCCGGCTGGCGCGCGGTTTGCACGGAGCCCGGAGAAAAGATCAGGATTTACACTGTTTTTATCCAACCCCGCCTCGGTGATTCGTCATCATTGAGTATCATCAATAGAACTAAAGATGAATGTGTCGCCGTTCGCCAGACGCGGCTGTAATGTTCGTTTGGAGACCGGGGACAACGCCAATCATTGAGTTGAGTTAAGGAGGCCCTTCGTGGCGAAAGCGAACACCGCCAACGCGACCCAAACCACCAAAGCCAAGCGCGCCAAATCCACCACCAGCACCACCAAAACCGCGGCGAAAGCTAAGAAGACGCCAGCGGTCAAGGTCCAGACCAAGGCCAAGGCTCAAACCAAGGACGCCGCGGCCGCCAAGACCGCAAAGACCAAGAGCAAGACCAAGACTCAGACGGCGTCCAAGGACAAAGCCGCGGTCAAGCCGACCATCAAGACCAAGACCCCGCCCAAGCCGCGGAAGAAGTCCGTGGCGAAAAAAACCGCGAAAGCGAAGGTCAACGGCAACCAGCCCACGACCGACCAGATCGCGGTCCGGGCCTATGAGATCTGGATCGGCAAGGGCCGCCCGATCGGACTGGACGAGCAGAACTGGCTCGACGCGGAAGCCGAGTTGCTGGCCGAGACGCGGTAAACCCCAGCCCCATCGCTGGATCACCCCTTTAGCCGGGCCGCTACGCGGCCCCGGATCAGTCGCATCACGCGCCCCCGAGGGGGCGCGACTCCGCCGCACCCGTCGACGGGGCCGCTGTTTCCTCCTCGGGCTCCGCCGGGTCACAGAGCCGCACCCGGCCGTCCTCGTCGATCGCCGCCAGGTCCAACTCGACCAGGGCCAGCAGCGCCGCCTTCTGCTCGGCCTCCTTCTTGGAGTTCGCCCAGGCCGACCCGAAACGCTGAGCGTCGATCTCCACCGCGACCTCGAACGCCTTGGCGTGATCCGGCCCCTTCTCATCGAGCAGGACGTACTGCGGGTTGGTCGGCATCTGCTTCTGGGCGTGTTGCTGGAGCACGCTCTTGAAATTGTGCTGGTGGGCGGATTCGGCGGCCTCAGTGATGATCTCTGTCATGTGATGGAGGATGAACGCCTTGGCGGGCTCGAGGCCGCCGTCGAGGTAGATCGCCGCGATCACGGCCTCCAGCACCGCCGCCGCCACGCTGCTGGGCAGGCCCGGCCGCGAGGCCATGCCCTTGCCGAGGTTGAGCATGCCCGCCAGGTCGATCTGTCGGCTGATCTCCGCGCACACCCGCCGGCTGACGACCGCCGACTTGATCTTGGTCAACTCCCCCTCGAGCAGGTCGGGGTACGCTTCGAAGAGGTGCTGACAGACGACGAAGCCGAGGATGGCGTCGCCGAGGAACTCCATGCGTTCGTTCGATTCGAGCCGCGTCCCGGCGCTGGACGCGTGCGTCAGGGCCTCGGTGAGCAGCGCCTCGTCATGGAAGCGATACCCGAGAATCTTCTCGGCCTGATCTAACATGTGTGACACGCTTAGCCTGACAAGAATAAAATTCAGCCCGTCCCACATCGGGGCGGAGGGCTCAGCCACATTCGGCCGGTGTCACTGCGGCGCGTTGCGCGCCCAACGAGCCGCAGTAGCATCGGTCCATGAAGTATCCAACTCATATGATCCCTTGTCAATGATGGATTTGGCGACTAATGTGATCAGCCTATGACCCCACCAGAGCCTCCGCCCGCCGCGTCCGCCCCATATTCCCACCCCGCGGCCGGTCCGGGCCTGGCGTTGCTCCTCGCGCTGGCCTGCCTGGCCCTGATCCCGGTCGGCCCCGCCGACGCCCAATCCCCGGCCCCTCCCGTCGCCCCCGCCGCCATCCTCGTCCCCGACCAGCCCCAGCCGATCATGCCCCTGGCCGACGTCAAGCCCGGCATGAAAGGCTACGGCATGACCATCTTCCACGGCGCCGACATCGAGCCCTTCGACGTCACCGTCGTCAGCGTGGTCAACAACACCTCGCCCAAACACGGCGTGATCTGGATCACCAGCGACGACCCCCGCATGCTCAAGTCCGGCGGCGCCCAGGGCATGTCCGGCTCGCCGGTCTACCTCTGGGAGCCCGGCCACGAAGGCGAGCCCGGCCAGGGCGGGCGGCTGATCGGCGCCTTCGCGTACGTGTACGGCGAAACCGTCGGCTTCCTCGCCGGCGTGCAGCCCATCGAATACATGCGCGACGTCTCCGGCCGCGTCCAGCCGCCGTCGCAGCGCGAGCCGGACGCCCAGGCCTCAAGCGGCGACGTCGGGCGGGCGCTGCGCCTACTCACGTCGATGCAGGACGCCGCGGACGAGGTCAACGCCTCGCCCTACGCCCGGCATCAACTCGACGCCGTGATCCGGATGCTCCGCGACGCATCCGGCCAGGGGGCGGGCAACGCCCCGCCCCGATCCGCCGACGATCACGATGGGCGCGACCCGCGCCCGATGCTCGTGCCGCTCTCGGTGCGTTCGCCCGACGTCGCGCGGACCATGCGCCGGATCCTTGAGCCGATGGGCCTGACCACGGCCGCGGGCCCGGTGAGCGCGAGCACCGCCCCGCCGGCGAACGTCGACGCCGACCGGGTTCGGCTGCAGCCGGGTTCGGTCCTGAGCGTGCCGTTTTCGTTTGGCGACCTCGACCTCGCCGGGCACGGCACGGTGACGGATGTGCTGCCGGACGGCACCGTGCTGGGCTTCGGCCACGCGATGGACGCGGTGGGCTCGACCAACGTGCCGATGGCGACGGGCTACGTCCACTTCGTGGTGCCCCGCCTGTCGATCAGTTTCCGCGAGGCCGGGGTCCTGAGCGTCGCGGGGTCGCTGCTCCAGGACGAGCAGGCCGCGGTCGCCGGCTCTTCCGTCACGGAGTTCGCCACCGCGCCGATGACCGTCGCCGTCCAGCACGCCCAGCAGCCCGCGCGGTCTTACCAGTACACGCTGGTCGACAACCCGACGATCACGCCGATCGCCGCCGCCATCTGTGCGATGGAGAGCCTCACCGCCGTCCAGGACATCCCGCTCAAGAGCACGCTGCGCTTCAAAGGCGACATGGACTTCACCGGCGGCCGGACCCTCTCGGTCGACACCGTCATCCCCGCGGGCGGGGGCATCGACCTGGCCTTTGGCGTCCTGCCCTACATCACCGCCATGATGAACAACCCCTTCGAGGACCTCAAGCTCGAAGGCATGAGCCTCGAGGTGAGCGTCGAGGACAAGCTGCTGGCCGGCTCGATCACCAACGCCTCGATCGACCGGGCCATCGTCCGCCCGGGCGAGTCGATCGACGTCGCGATCGACGTCCTGATCTTCGGCCAGGGCGTCACCCGCCATCACGCCGAGGTCCGCATCCCCGTGGACCTGCCCGAGGGCGACTACCCGCTGCTCATCGCGGACGCCCAGTCCTACGCCATGCAGGTCATGCAGACCCGCCCGCACCTGTTCGCCGCCGAGTCGGTCGACGACCTGCGCGACTCGATCCAGACCATGCTCGACGTCAAGGCCGACGCGTTGTACGTCTCGCTGATCACGACCAACCAGGGGATCGCGGTCGGCCGACAGGAGATGCCGTCGCTGCCCTCCAGCATCCGCTCCATCATCGCCAAACCCACCCGCACCACCGCCACGCCTTACCTGGAGACGGTGGACGCGGTGATCGACACCGACGCGGTCGTCCTCGGCGCCCACTCCTTCCAGATCCAGGTCCGCAAGCCCAACTCCAACTTCGACGGCGCCGGCGGCTGACCCGTTGAGCGCCCCTACCCTCCGGAAACCTCCACGATGAGACGTCTGTTCACGATCGCTTCCGCCGCTGTGCTCCTGGGCGCCGCCGCGGCGCCGCCCGCCCTGGCCATCCGCCCGGGCCAGTTCATCCAGACCACCGAGGCCGACTTCGAGCCCGGCGAGAACGACAACACCGTCGTCACCAACCTCGGCGACATCAAGCTCGCCACCGGCATCACGTCGCTGGCCGAGTTGGGCGAAGACGCCAGCGTCATCTACGACGTGGCGGCGATCGGCGACACGATCTACCTCGCCGCCGGCCCCGAGGGCAAGCTGTTCAAACGCGTGGGGGACGAGACGACCGAGGTCGCCGCCCTGCCCAACGAGCAGGTGTTCTGCCTCGCCCAGTACGGCGGCAAGCTCCTGGCCGGGGTCAGCGGCAAGACCAGCCGGCTGGCCGAGCTCAACGACGCGGGCGAGTTGGTCACGATCATCGAGCTGCCCGACGCCCGTTACGTCTGGGACATCGTCGTCAGCGAAGAGGAGGGGCCCAACCCGCCGGTTTACGTCGCGACCGGGACCGAGGGCGTGGTCTACCGCGTCGCCCTCGGGGAGGACGGCCAGCCGGCCGCGACGCCCATCCTCGACGCCAACCAAGCCAATATCCTCTGCCTCTCCATGCTCAACCCCGGCGTCCTCTACGCCGGCGCCGACACCGACGGGCTGATCTACCGCCTCACCGCCAACCCCGACGCCGAGACCGGCTTCGACAGCTTCGTCGTCTTTGACGCCCCCGAGCCCGAGATCGGCGCCCTGCTGGTCCTGCCCGACGGCACGCTCTACGCCGGCACCGCCGACGCCGACCAGGCCCGGCCCGGCCGGCTCGGGGAGCTGGTCGAGGAAGAGGTCGGCCGGGTCGCCCCCGCCGAGGCGCCGGCCGGCGAAGGCGAGGCCGAGCCCGAGCAGCCGCCCGCGCCCGACGACCTGCCGGAGGTCCCCCCCGCCCCCGAGGAGACCGCCGCCCCCGCCGAGGCGGCCGAAGCCGCTGCCGTCGCCCCGACCGAGGCGGCGCCCGCCGATCAGCCCGCCGCCGCCGTCCCCGCCCAGGAAGAGGACGAAGCCGCTGACGCCCAGAGCGAGGAAGAAGGTGAGCCCGACGCCGAGCCGACGCCGGAGCAGCGCGACCGGCTCCGCGAGCTGGTGCGGGCCCGGCTGGAGGCGGCCCGCAAGTCCGGCGCCCTGTCCGCCGGGCCGTCCAGGCCCGGATCGGCCTCCGCCCGGCCGGCCCGCCGCGCCCAGGGCGGGGCGCCCCAGGAAGGGCCCAAGGAGGGCAACGCCGTCTACCGCATCGACCCCGAGGGCTTTGTCGCCGAGGTCTTCCGCGAATCGGTCATGATCCTCAGCATCGTCAACGACGACGGCCAGCTCATCGTCGCCACCGGCAACGAGGGGCAGGTCTTCCGCGTGGACCCGTCCAACAACGAGATGACCATCATCGCCGACGTCGAGCCCGAGCAGGTGCCGGCCCTGCTGCTGACCCCCAAGGGCGTGCTCATGGGCGCGGCCAACCCCGCCGAGCTGCTGCTGCTCACCGGCGAGACGGCGACCAGCGGCGCCTATTCCGGGCCCATCCTGGACGCCGGCCAGGTCTCGCTGTGGGGCGCGATGCACCTGACCGCCGACATCCCCGCGGGAGCGAGCGTCGCGGTCGCCACCCGCTCGGGCAACGTCGAAGACCCCGAGGAGGCGCCCTGGTCCAAGTGGTCCGACCCGATCACGCTCGAACCGCAGCCGGACGCGTCGCCGCTCCAGCCGCGGCAGCTCGAGGTCAAGGCCCCGCCCGCCCGCTTCCTGCAGTACCGCCTGACCCTCACCGGCGGCGACGGCCAGACCCCGGTCGTCGGCCGCGTGGCCACCGCGTACGTCACCCCGAACCTCCGCCCGGTGGTCAGCACGTTCAAGGCCGCCTATCCCGAGCCGACGCCGCCCCAGCCGGGCCAGGAGGAGACCGAGGCCTCGCCGAACATGACCGTCGAGTGGGAGGCGTCGGACCCCAACGGCGACCGCCTGCTCTTCACGCTCGCCTATCAGCCCGCGGGCGCCGAGCGGTGGATCGACCTGGCGTCCGACCTCGACGCGCTGACCTACGAGTGGAACACCCGCCGGGCGCCCGACGGCTGGTACCTGCTGCGGGTCACCGCCTCGGACAAGCTGGACAACCCCCCGGACATGGTCCTGACCGCCCACCGCCGCTCGGCGCCGGTCCTGGTCGATACCACGGCCCCCACCCTTGAAGACGTCAAGGCCGCCGTGGCGGGCCGGGCCGTCACCCTCTCAGGCACAGCCGTGGACGCGTTCAGCCCGATCCAATCGATCGCCTACGTGGTCGACGACGCCGAGTTCTACGAGCCCATCCTCCCCACGGACCTGATCTTCGACTCGACACGCGAGGCGTGGTCGGTTACGATCTCCGATCTTTCCCCCGGCGACCACGTGATCATCCTGCGGGTGGCCGACGTGAGGGGGAACACCGGTTACCACGCCAAGATCGTGAACATCCGACCGTAAGCCCAGGATACAGAGAGCCCGTCCATGTCCACGCACTACCCCAAGCGCCGGAGCCTGATCAAGCGGGCCCGCAAGTTCGGCTTCCGCGCCCGGATGCGGACCCGGCTCGGCCGGAAGATGATCAACCGCAAACGCCGCGCCGGCCGCAGCGTCAACGTCCGCTCGAACTTTTAAGTCAACCACCCATTTCGCCGTCGATAGCCGGCGGGCTACGCCCGCCTGGTCCGGGGCCGCGTAGCGGCCCGGCTAAATGTCAACCGCACGCGATATGCCCGACGCGATTTGATTCGCGGGCGCAGCCTGCGACAGTACGGTCATGCAGTTGCTCTTGATGGCCCTGATCCTCGGGCTGTTCATCTATGACGCGGCCGACGGCCTGGCCTGGTGGACGCCCGGCCCGGCGACGGCGGGGGCGATCGTCCTGGCGCCGAAGCTGGCCCTCGGACTGCTCTACTGGTTGGCCTGCCGCAACGCCTACCGCCGGCTCAGCGACGGCCGCGCCGCGGGAACCCTCACGCGGCTCGAACGGCTCACCGGCGCCTACCGCCTCGCCGTGCTGTTCCTCTTTTTCAACGACCTGATGTGCGGCGGCCTCGCGGCGGTGCGCGGCCTAGCCGGCAACCTCATCCTGGTCGACGAGCTGCTCATCCTCGCCCCGACGCTCGCGGCGCTGGCGTGGGCGTGGTGGGCGTACTACCCGATCGACCGCCGGCTGCGGGAGGCGGCGCTGATCCGGGAGATCGACTCGGGCGCGGCGTTCAAGCCGATCTGGTCGCGCTGGGGCTACCTCGGCGTGCACATCCGGCACGAGGCGGCGCTGATCCTCGCCCCGCTGTTGATCATCCTGGCGTGGTACGAGGCGGTCCCGGTGCTGATGCCCGACGCCGGCGCCGGGGTGCAGACCGCGGTGCGTCTGATCGGCAGCCTGGGGGTGTTTCTGCTGGCGCCGCTGGTGATCCGCTACCTGTGGGACACGGTCCCGCTGCCGGCGGGCGAGGTGCGTGTGCAGATGGAAGCGATGTGTCGCCAGCACCGGGTGGGGGTGCGCGACGTGCTGCTGTGGCGGACGCGCGGGGGGATGATCAACGCCGCGGTGATGGGGCTGGTCGGGCCGCTGCGGTACATCCTGCTGACCGACGGGCTGCTCGAGAAGCTGCACCGGCCGCAGGTCGAGGCGGTGATGGCTCACGAGCTGGCGCACGTGAGGCGGCGCCACATGTTCTGGCTGATCGCGGCGGCGCTGGGCCTGCTGGGTTCGGCGGAGCTGGTGCTGGCGACGCTGCTGTGGTCGGCGGCGGACACGCTGGGGATGGACGTCGAGGCTGCCGGCTGGGCCGACGGGTTAGCCGCCGCGGCGGCGGGGGGCGCCGCGCTGGTGTGGGCGCTGGCGTTCGGGTGGGTGTCGCGGCGGATCGAACGGCAGGCCGACACGTACGCGGTCCAGCACCTGGTGGCCAAGCGCGACCCGGGGCGGCTGGCGACGGTCGACGAGGACTCGGTGCGCACCATGGTCTGGGCGCTGCAGAGCGTGGCCGACCTGAACCATGTCCCGGCCCGGAAGCATAACTGGCGGCACGGCTCGATCGCGTGGCGGCAGGCCTACCTCCGCAGCCTGGTCGGGCGGAAGGTCAGCGAGTTGAGCATCGACCGGCAGATGAACTGGATCAAGCTCGCCACCCTGGCCGCGTTGGGGATCGTAACGGCGGCCCACGTGCTGCTCGGCCTCGGGCCGTGGACGCCGCCGCTATAATCGCTCGCCATGCGTTTCACCAAGATGCACGGGATCGGCAACGATTATGTGTACGTCGACGGCTTCGCCGAGGCCGTCGCGGACCCGCCGGCGCTGTCGGTGCGCATCAGCGACCGCCACTTCGGGGTCGGCGCCGACGGGCTGATCCTGGTCCTGCCGCCAGACGACGGCGTCAACGCCCACGTCCGTATGCGGATGTTCAACGCCGACGGGTCCGAGGGCGAGATGTGCGGCAACGGCATCCGCTGCGTCTGCAAGTACGCCCACGACCACGGCCTGGCCGACGCGAGGCCGATGAAGGTCCAGACCGCCGCGGGCGTGCTGAGCCTCGATTACCAGACCAACGGCGACGGCCGGGTCGAAACCGTGACCGTCGACATGGGCGAGCCGATCCTCGCCCTGCCCGACATCCCCGTGGACAAGAGCGGGCTCGACGAGCAGGTGCGCGAGGCCACGTTCGTGAGCATGGGCAACCCGCACGCGGTGTTTTACGTGGATTCGATCAACCGCGGCCCGCAGCTGGCGCTGGGCGAAACGCTGGAGCGCCATCCGGCGTTCCCCAACCGGATGAACATCCACTTCGTGCAGGTCAACGGCGACGACGAGGTGACCGTCCTGCATTGGGAGCGGGGCAGCGGGGCCACGCTCGCCTGCGGCACCGGGGCGTGCGCCGTCGCGGTCGCCGGGGTGCTCAACGGCCGCACCGGCCGCGCCATCACCGCCCACCTGCCCGGGGGCGACCTCGGGCTGGAGTGGCGCGAGTCCGACAACCACGTCCTGATGACCGGGCCGGCGGTCGAGATTTTCTCGGGAGAATGGCCAGAATGATCACACGGTCCCTGCATGATTCCAACTGGACCCTTCAAGCGGTCGGCGACCTGTCGCTCGTCCCCGACGGTATCCGAGAACAGACCATCAAGGCGACCGTGCCCGGGTGCGTCCACACCGACCTCATGGCCGCGGGCCTGATCCCCGACCCCTACGTCGGGATGAACGAGCTGGACCTGCTCTGGATCGGCCGGACCGACTGGCGTTACGTTGCGACGTTCGACGTGGACGCCGACACGCTGGCGCACGACCGGGTCGACGTGGTTTGTGAGGGCCTGGACACGCTCGCCGAGCTGCGGCTCAACGGCGAGAAACTGGGCGAAGCGGACAACATGCACATACGGCGCCGGTTCAACGCCAAGCCGCTGCTGCGGGCGGGCGCCAACACGCTGAGCATCACCTTCGCCGCGGCGTTGCCCTACGCCGAAGCGATGGAAGAGCGGTTTGGCGAGCTGCCCGTCCATGGCGGCGGCTCGAACCCGCAGCACCCGCACAACTTCATCCGCAAGATGGCGTGCAACTTCGGGTGGGACTGGGGGCCGGTGGTCGTCACCGCGGGCGTCTGGCGGCCGATCCGGCTGGAGGCCTGGAGCGGGGCGCGCTTCGGCGATGTCCGCCCACTGGTCACCCGCGCGGATGAGGAGCGGGCCGTGATCGACCTGCGGGTCCAGACCGAGGCCGCGGCGGATCCGGGCCCGATCGACATCGGCTACAGCCTCCGCGGCCCCGACGGCCGGCGGCTCGTCTGCGACCCGATCGACGGCGCCGTCGCCGGCTCGCTCGTGCAGACCACGATCACCGTCGACCGGCCCCGGCTCTGGTGGCCCGCCGGCCACGGGGACCAGCCGCTGTATGAGCTGAAGATCAAGCTCAAAGACGAACGCGGCGACACGGTCCAGGAGGTCGTCCATCGCATCGGCCTGCGCACCAGCGAGCTGGTGACCGAGCCGGACCCCGCCCCGTTCGACGGGCTGGGCCGCGGCGCGGGCATGACCCTCAAGGTCAACGGCAAACCGATCTACTGCAAAGGCGCCAACTGGGTCCCCGACGACTGCTTCCCGCACCGCGTCACCGCCCAGCGCTATCGCGACCGCATCCATCAGGCCCTCGGCGCCAACATGAACATGCTCCGCGTGTGGGGCGGCGGGGTGTACGAGTCCGACACGTTTTATGAGGCCTGCGACGAGTTGGGCGTGATGGTCTGGCAGGACTTCTGCTGCGCCTGCGCGTGCTACAGCGAGGAGGGCCCGTTCCCGGCGCAGTTCGAGGCCGAGGCGCGCGACAACGTCTCGCGGCTGAGCCGGCGCCCGTCGCTGGTGATCTGGAACGGGTGCAACGAAAACTTCATGGGCTACACCGCGTGGAATTACAAGGGCCGGCCCTGGCACGAGTTCGTCGACGGACGCGGCTGGGGGTCGCGCTACTACCTCGATACCTTCCCGGCCGTCATCGACGAGATCGACCCGACCAAGCCCTACTGGCCCGGCAGCCCCTATTCCGGCATCCCCGACGTCTTCCAACGCGACGCCAACGCCAACGAGTTCGGCAACCGGCACATCTGGGACGTCTGGCACGGCCCGGGCCAGTACCGCAATTACCTCGCCCACTTCCCCCGCTTCTCCAGCGAGTTCGGCTTCCACGGCCCGCCCTGCTGGCCCACCCTCGAACGCGTGATCCCGCCCGACCAGCGCCGCTGGAACTCGGACGCGATGAAGCTCCACAACAAAAACGGCCGCCCCGGCCAGGAACAGACCCGCGACCGGATGTGCGACGACTTCGTCCCGCCCGACGACCGCTTCGACGACTGGCTCTACCTCGCCCAGGTCATGCAGGCCCGGGCCTTGAGCATGGGCGTCGAATGGTTCCGCGCCCTGTTCCCCTGGAACAGCGGGGCTCTGTACTGGCAACTCAACGACGCCTACCCCGTCTCGTCGTGGTCGGCGATCGACAACGACGGCCGGGCCAAGCCGCTGCTGTTCGCGTCCCGCCGCTTCTTCGCCGACCGCCTGGTCACAATCAAGACCCGCGGCGTCGCCCCCCAGGGCGAGCCGATGGGCGCGCTGGCGGTCTACTTCCACAACGACCATGACGAGGTCTGGAGCGGCCAGTGCGTGCTCCGCAAGATGTCGCTCGACGGCCAGACGCTGCAGGAACTGAGGAAGGACGTCGAGGTCGCCCCGCGCAGCCTGGAGCGTTTCGACGTGCCCGACGACTGGCGCGAGCAGACCGAAGACGCGTTCCTGGTGGTCGACATGGGCGACGCCCGCAATGAGTGGTGGTTCGCGCCGGACAAGGAACTGGCGTATCCCGACGCGGACTTCGAGGCGTCGCTGGAAACCGACGGCCGGGTCAAGCGGCTGACGGTCCGGGCCCGGTCGCTGATGCGCGACATCTGCGTCTTCCCCGACCGGATCGACCCCGACGCGACGATCAACGACCAGTGCGTCACGCTCCTGCCGGGCGAGGTGTTCGTGTTTGAGATCGTCTCGGACGCCGCGATGACGCTGGAGCAGTTGACGCGGCCGCCGGTCATGCAGAGCGTCAACCGCTTCGGCGCCAAGATGGCCGCCGTTTCATCCACGTAGCCGGGCGGCGAGCGTCCGCCGGGTCGCCCCGGGCTCGGCATTTTAGAACGGGGTACCATAGGGCGGTGGAGCGTCGTGTCGCCAAAGCCGTGTTCAGCGTGGCCCTGCCCGCCCTGGCGGTCGGCACCGACTTCATCGGCGCCGTGATGCTCGTGACGGCGATCGAGAACGACTTCAACGTCGACATCTCGACCACCCAGTGGGTCTTCAACATTTACGCCCTGATGTTCGCGATGACGCTGGTCAGCAACGGCCGCCTGGCGGACATGCTGGGGCGGCGCCGGATGTTGCTGGCGGGCCTGTCTGTCTTCATTGCATCCTCAGCGGCGTGCGTCCTGGCGCCGACGATCACGCTGCTGATCGCGGCGCGTGCGGTGCAGGGGGTCTCCGCGGCGATGATGTGGCCGGGCGTGATCGCCATCCCCCAGGCGTCGGTGTCGCCCGCCCAGCGTGGCACAACGATGGGCCTGGTGATGGGCTTCGTCACGCTGGGCAACATCATCGGCCCGATCATCGCCGGGGTGCTGGGGGCGTTTGGGGACTGGCGCTGGTTTTTTGTCTTTAACGTGGTCCTGGCGGTGATCGCGGTGTTCGTCGCGCTGGCGCTGATCGACAAGGACACGGACCGCCGGCGCGAACGGATCGACTACGGCGGCATGATCGCCCTGTCGGTCGCGGTCCTGGCCCTGATGTACGCGATGGACGTCGGCAGCGATTGGGGTTGGGGTTCGTGGGGGGTCATCGGTCTGTTGATCCTGGCCGCGGCCCTGGCGGCGGTGTTCCCATTGATCGAGAAGTTCGTCGCCGAGCCGATGATGCCGTCTGGGATGCTGCGCAACGGGCAGTTCATGATCGCGCTGCTGGCCAACGGGCTGATGGTGCCCTCGTTTTTCGTGCTCTTTCTGTACGGGCCCCAATACCTCAACAAGGTTTTGGGTTGGTCTGAACTGTGGTCAACCCTCGGCATGTTGCCCATGATGTTTGGCCTGGCGACCACGGCGGTGCTGGGCGGGCGGGTCTACGACCGGTTCGGCGCGAAGTGGCCGCTGGTGGTCGGCTACGGCTTGACGGTGCTGGGCTGCCTAGCGGTGTGGATGGTGTCGAAGGAGGCGGGATATCCGAGCCTGGTGCTGATGATGGTGGTGATGGCGATCGGCGCCGGCGGGGCTGTCCCTCTGGCGAGCACCGCCGCCGTGGCCGTCACCGATGAAAAGAACACCGGCCTGGCGGGGGGGCTCTCGTTCATGTCGCACCTGGGTTTCGGCGCGATCGGCGTGGCGTGCTCGACCGCGGTCCTGGCCGCCGCCAGCGCCGCCCGACTCCGCGAGGTCCTGGAAACGCTCGGCGTCCACGTTTCTCAAGCCGACCAGCGGGCCCTCAACGGCGCGTCCCCGCAATCCGAATCCAGCCAGGCGATCCTCCGCAGGTTCACGCCCGACCAGGCCGAGAAGATCGCCGGCGCGATGGAGCAGGCGTTCACCTACGGCTTTCACCGCGCATACCTGGCGCCGCTGGCGCTCGCCGCCATCGGGCTGGTGTTGATGTTGCTGATCAACAACCGGAAGCTGGCGGAAGCGGATGGTAAGGATGTGTGATCAGGCCGGGGTTTACCCGCTGAGCAGGCGCTCGACAAAATTGATGTCGATCTCGCTGCGCACGAAGTTGCCGTTGAGCATCAGCCGTTCGTGCAGCGGGATGGTGGTCTTGGTCGGGGAGACGCGGAACTCGCGGAGGGCCTGGTGGAGGGTCTGGATCGCTTCTTCGCGGTTGGCGCGGTGAACGATCAGCTTGGCGATCATGGAGTCGTAATTGGGGGGCACGGTGTAGCCGGAGTGGCAGTGGGTGTCGAGCCGGACGCCGAACCCGCCGGGGGGGAAGAACTCGCGGACCGGCCCGGCGCAGGGGGCGAAGTCGCGTTCGGGGTCCTCGGCGTTGATCCGGGCCTCGATGGCGTGGCCGTTCATCTTGACGTCCTTCTGGGCGAAGGGCAGCTTCTCGCCGGCGGCGACGAGGATCTGCTGCTTGACGATGTCGATGCCGGTGATCATCTCGGTGACCGGGTGCTCGACCTGGACGCGGGTGTTGACCTCCATGAGGTAGAACTGCTTGTCGCGGTCCATGAGAAACTCGACGGTGCCGGCCGAGTAGTAGCCGGCGGCCTTGCAGAGTCGGACGGCGGCGCCGCAGATCTTGGTGCGCTGCTCGCGGGTGATCACGGGGCAGGGCGCTTCTTCGATGAGTTTCTGCTTGCGGCGCTGCATGGTGCAGTCGCGTTCGAAGAGATGCACGACGCTGCCGTGCTGGTCGCCGAGGACCTGGACCTCGACGTGGCGGGCCTGGTCGATGAACTTCTCGACGTAGACGGTGGCGTCGCCGAAGGCGGCCTCGGCCTCCTGCATCGCGGCCTTGATGCCGGAGCGCAGGGCCATGTCGTTGTTGGCCACCCGCATCCCCCGGCCGCCCCCGCCAGCGGCGGCCTTGATCATCACGGGGTAGCCGATCTCCCGCGCTACCTTCAACGCCTGCTTCTCGTCGTCGATCTTGCCCTTGCTGCCGGGGCTGGTCGGCACCTTGTGCTTGATCGCCAACTGCTTGCACGCGACCTTGTCGCCCAGCAGCCGCATCGACTCGACCGACGGGCCGATGAACTCGATGTTGCACGAGCGGCAGACCTCGGCGAAATGGGCGTTCTCGGCGAGGAAGCCGTAGCCGGGATGGATCGCGTCGACGTTGGCGACCTCGGCCGCGCTGATGATGCGGGGGATGTTGAGGTAGCTCTCCGCGGCGGCGGGCGGGCCGATGCAGATCGACTCGTCCGCGATCCGGCGGTGCTTGGACTCGGCGTCGGCCGTCGAGTAAACCGCAACCGTCTGCACCCCCAGCTCGCGGGCGGCGCGGATGATCCGGACGGCGATCTCGCCACGGTTGGCAATGAGGATGCGTTTGAACATGCGTTCTCAACGGCTGCGGGGCGGCCGCGGTTTTCCCTCAGGACGGCTTGATCATGAACAGGGGCTGGTCGAACTCCACGGCCTGGCCGTTCTCCACCAGGATCTTCGCGATCACGCCCGACGCCTCGGCCTTGATCTCGTTGAAGACCTTCATCGCCTCCACGATGCACACGACCGACTCGGCGGTGATGCTGTCGCCCACCTTCACGAACGCCTCGGCCTCGGGGCTGGGGGCGGTGTAGAACGTGCCCACCATCGGGCACTTGATGGGGACCAGCCCCTCGTCTTCATCCGGCGGGGCCGACGCTCCGTCCGCCGGCGCCGCCGCTGTCGCCGCGACCGCGGGGGCCGGGGCGGGCGCCGACACGACTGGGGCCGGAGCCGCCGCGGGCACGTACTGCACGTCCGGGCCGCCGTTCTTGCGACGGAGCCGAACCTTCTCGCCGTCGCCTTCCAGGTCCAGCTCCGTCAGGTCGTTGTCGACCATCAGCCGGACCAGCTGTTTGAGGGTTTTCAGGTCTTGCATCATCAGAGCCTTTAAGCAATGGGCCTGGAGCTGATAGCTCAAGAGCCGCCAGTTGTAAGGTGTTGGCCACGATAGGGCTAACCGCTACAACCGACGGCTCAAGTCTTATAGCATCGCCGATTCAAGAGACTTGGGCAAATCGCTGAGCACCCGGCGGCCCCGGGCGGTCACCAGCACGTCGTCCTCGATCCGCACCCCGCCCAGCCCCGGCAGGTAAATCCCCGGCTCGACCGTCACCACGTGCCCCGGCTCCAGCACGCCCTTGGACCGCGGCGACAGCACCGGCTGCTCGTGGATGTCCAGCCCGATCCCGTGCCCCAGGCCGTGGCCAAACCGCTCGCCGTACCCGGCCCTCTCGATCACGCTCCGGGCCGCGGCGTCCACCGCCCGGAGGCTCACCCCCGGGCCGATCATGTCGATCGCGGCGAGCTGGGCGTCGAGGCAGACCTCGTAAATCTCACGCAGCCTCGGCTTCATCCGGCCGATCCCGATCACCCGCGTCAGGTCGCTGCAGTACCCGTTGAACTTCGCGCCCCAGTCCACCAGCAGGATCCCCCCCGCCTTGATCCGGCTCTTGCCCGGGATCGCATGGGGCAACGCCGCGTTGGCGTCGGCGGCCACGATCGACGGGAAGCTCGTCCCGTCCGCCCCCAAAGACCGCATCCGGTACTCCAGGAACGCCGTCGCCTCGAACTCGCTCATCCCCGGCTTGATGAACCCCAGCATCTCCCGGTACGCCCGCTGCTGGATCGCCAACGCCTTGTGGATCGCCCGCACCTCGCCGTCGTCCTTCACCGCCCGCTGCATGACCAGCCCGTCGTCCCACGCGGCCAGCTTCACGCCCTTGAGCGCCTTGCCCAAGGCCTTGCGCGTCGCCAGCGACACGTGGGCCGCCTGCAGCGCCAGCGTCCCCACCGGTTTCTTCGCGATCAGCTTCCCCAGTGTCGCGGCCAGCCCCTCCTTCTTGCGCATCACCACGCGCACGTGCGGCGCCTCGCGTTCGATCTGCTCCTCGAACCGCGAATCGCTCAGCACCACCACCCGCCCCCGCCCCGGCACGAGCAGCCACGAGTCGTCGCCCACGAACCCGGTGAGGTAGCGGATGTCGACGGGGTTGGTCACGAGCAATGCATCGGCGTCGAGCCGCTTGCGGAGCTTCTTGATCCGATCGGCGAGATGAGAAGGCATGGGCATCCCCGGATGTTACTGGAAACGTGGGTTGGTGGCCGGAGGGAGAGGCGCGGGGTAGGATGGCGGCTTATCGATGGGGGTCACGATCGTGAGCGAGCCGGGAAAAAACAAAGAGGCGCCGAAGACCCGCAAGGAAGGAACGCTCTCCCGCGAGGAAATCGCTGAGTTGCCGCTCTGGTCGGCGACGGCGATGGCGGTTCGCTGCGCGGCGCGGTGCCAGCCCCTCGTTGCGATTGCACTCAAGGACAAGCCGCCTTTCTGGTTCTGGAAAGATGAGGCGCGAAACCACCTTCAAAAGCTTGACCGGGCGTTTACACTCGCAGCGGCTTCCGCATTACGTTGGGAACATCATGCGGCAGCAGCAGCAGCAGCAGCAGCAGCTTATGCCACCACCGCCGCCGCCGCCGCCGCCGCCGCTTATGCCGCCGCCGGCGCCGCTTATGCCGCCGCCGACGCCGCCGCTTATGCCGCCGATGACCCCGCCGCCACCGCCGCCGCCGCCAAAGCCGCCGAAGCCGCCGCTTATGCCGAAGACGACCCCGCCACCGCCGAAGTCGCCGCTTATGCCGCCCCTTCCGCCGACGCCATCAGAGCCGATTACACTTTCCTTCAAGATCACCAAGCCGACCCTGCTACGAACGCCGAACTTTTTCAGCAGCCGTTATGGGCCGATGCAACGCCGCCTGCGGAATGGATGCAACTGGTCGACCGATGGGAAAGGGCTCTGGGCGACCTCGACCCGCCGCTCACTCACATCGCCGAGCGTTACCGCCGGATGTGCGACGGCGGGGGCATCGACTGGTCCCGCGAAGACCCCGAACTCGCGGCCTGGGTAGGTGACTCACCCATCGGCATTCCCATCACACAATGTGAACGCCCCTCACCGGTCGACACCCTCGGCCGCCAGCACTTGGTCGACACGCTCACCGCGATGCTCACGCACGAGCAGCAGGAGACGCCGCTCACCATCGCCCTGCTCGGGGAGTGGGGCGCGGGCAAGAGCAGCGTCATGCTCCAGCTCCGCGAGGCGGTTCAGAGCCAGAGCCGTATCGGCTTTGCTTTTGCCGAGTTCAACGCGTGGAAATACGAGCACTGCGAAAACATGCAAGCGGGGCTGACGCAGGAAGTAATGAATGGTCTCACCAAAGACTACAACCATTGGCGATACTGGCGACTGTTGTGGCGGTTCGCGTGGAAAGAGCATCCCGCACCGATGTGGCGGTCGGGGCTTTCCATCGCGGGGCTCGCGATCGGCGCTGGCGCGCTGGGCTGGGCGGCAAAGATGGGTGGGATGCTTCAAGGGAGTTGGTTTGCAACAACGGGCGGGCCGGCGATCGCCGGGGCGTTTCTGGCCGCGCTGTGGCAGGGTTTGGCTCCGGTCGTGCGGGCGCCCGTTTGGCGCGACATGGCCAGCTATATGAAGTTGCCGGATTACCGAAAACGTCTGGGCGACGTGCCGGTGATGATGCGACATATCGATACGCTCTGCCAATTGACCGAGGTCGACGGTAAGAAGAAGCGGCTACTGGTCTTCGTCGACGATCTCGACCGCTGCCGACCCGGCGCCATCGTACGGCTGCTTGACGCGGTGCGTTTGGTCATGGACCGGGAAGGCGTGATCGTGGTCATCGCGATCGACTCGGGCGTGATGATGTCGGCCGTCACCGCGAAAGAGCACTACGCCGAGCGAGGCCGGGAGTACCTGGGCAAGATCATCCAACTGCCGATCCACCTCGAACCGCCCCAGCCGCGCCGCCTTAAGGCGTTTCTCCGCGGCCTGATGCCGATGATCCAAACCGACGAAGCCCCGCCGCCTCCATCCGCCGCGGATGAATCGAGCGGGCCGAGCGATGAGCCGCTCGACCGGACCCAGCCGGAGCCGACGCCGCAGAGCGGGCCCGAACCAGACGACGCGACGCAAACACCATCGGCCCCGCCGTCGCATGAGTTGATCGACCCGATCGAGCACACGCCGGAGGAGGCGGACCTGTTCGTCGCGCTGGGCGAGACCCTGGGCGTGAATAACCCGCGGCGCGGCAAGCGGCTGCTGGCGACCTACCGGCTGCTCAAGACGCTGCACCGGCTGGGCGGCGCGGGGGTCGAGGAGGCGGTCGAGCCGGTCGAGATCATGGCCGCGATATTCCTGGTCGACGAGTTGCTGGAGTCCACCGCCGGACGGAAAGAGGCGGCGGCGGCGGCGCAATCGCTTCATCAACAACAAAAGCTCTCTCGGGACAAGCTTCGCGAGGCGGTGGGGCACGAGCGGTTTGAGACCGGCAACGCCGCGCTGGTTGAAGCGGGCGGCCGCTCGATCGAAGACTGGGGCGACGCCCAGTGGGAGCAGATGCTTCGATTGGCGTTGTCCGTCATGCTACCGCACGCACAGCTGGATCAGCTGCCCGAGACGCCGTTAGCCCTGGACTCCCCGATCATTTCACATCGATGAACACCGCGCAGGTTTTACAGCGTCTTCATATGGAACCCGCCGTCGACGTTGAAGACCTCGCCGGTGGAGAAGGGGAAGCGGCCCTCGGCGATGGCGGCGACGGCCTGGGCCACGTCCTCGGGCCGGCCCCAGCGGCGGATCGGGGTGATGCCGCGCTCGTCCTCGAGGATCAGCTTGTCGTACTTCTCTTTCACGGGCCCGGTCATGTCGGTCGCGATGACGCCGGGGCGGATCTCGTAGACGCCGATGCCCTCCTCGGCCAGCCGCGCCGCGAAGACCTGGGTCATCATGGCCATCCCCGCCTTGGAGAGCGAGTACTCGCCGCGGTTGACGTGGGCGGTGTACGCGGAGATCGAGCTGATGTTGATGATGGCCCGGATGGAGTGGCCAGGGGCCACTCCGCTTTCACTGGCCCCTGCCTCAACCATGTGGTTCGCCACGCGCTGGGTCAGCAGGAACGGCCCCTTGAGATTGGTGTCCATCACGAAGTCGTAAGACGCCTCGGGCATGGTCAGGACATCGGCGCGCACCTTGGGGGCGACGCCGGCGTTGTTGACCAGCAGGGTCACCGGGCCGAAGCGGGAGACGGCGGCGTCGAGGAGCCGGGCGTGGTCGTCGGTGCGGGCGACGTCGGCCTGGACCGTGATCGCGTCGCCGCCGGCGTCCTTGACGAGGGCGGCGGCCTCGTCGGCGGCGGCGGCGTTGGCGTTGTAGTTAATGACGACGCGGTAGCCCAGCCGCCCGAGCTCGACCGCGATCGCCCGGCCGATGCCGCGGCTGCCGCCGGTCACGATGGAAACAGGGGTTGTCATATGGACTCCTGAATGAAACCGCCGAGGGGAAGACGAAATGGGAACCGCAGATAAACGCGGATCAACGCCGATGAATCAAGACAGGACCATTGGCGGTCGGCCCGCTCCCCAATCCGCGTGCATCTGCGTTCATCTGCGGTTTCATGGTTCATAGGAAAAACGTCGGGTACTTGCCGCCTTCGCCGAGACGCTTGATGAGGTTGGCCAGCTCCAGCAGGTGGTAGTCACCCCACATGCTCGACTCGCCGCAGGGGATCGACATGCCTTGAGGCACGTGGTCCCACCCGTTGGGCCAGTGGTACACGCTGTGCAGCAGCAGCCCCTGATGCGCCTTTTTCGTGGAAAGATAAGGCTCGTCGAACAACGCCCTGGCGACGGTGAAGCCCGCCTGCAGATACCGCTTGCCGGCCTTGGCGCCCAGGTAGCGGCCGAGGCGGATCAGGCCCTGGGCGGCGATGGCGGAGGCGGAGCTGTCGACCGGCTCGTGGGCGTTGAATGGGTTGGCGGGCTGATCGCGCCAGCCGGGCATCTGGGCGAGGCCGGGGGCGCCGTCGTCCCAGTAGACGATGCCGTCGAGCGCCGCGCAATCATTCATGTAATGGTCGCAGGTGGCCTTGGCGGCCTGCTCGTAAACCTTGATCACCTTCGACTTGGTCAGGCCGCAGGCGGCCTTGAACGCGGCGGCGTCGATCGTGCGGAAGAACTCAAGCTCCTCGGCGTACCCGAGCATGGCCCACGCGAGGCCGCGGGTCCAGGTGGAGAACGGGGAGTAGCCCTGCTGGGTGGACCGGCAGCGGAAGGCGCCGTCGTTGCGGTTGAACACGCCCTCATGGGCGGTGCGGCCGCGCACGTCGTAGGTGTGGCCGGACCGGCCGTGGAAAACGATGTAGTGGTTGGTGGTCAGGCCGTGGAGGACCGAGCGTTTGAGGAGGTTGGCGGCCCGGTCGCCCTCGTGCATGAGGACGTGGCCGAGTTGCCAGGCGACGCCGAGGATGCGGGTGGTGCGCATCGTGTCGATGAACAGCGAGTGGGGCCCGTTGAAGGAGTAGATGTAGCCCAGCGCGGGGCTGTTGGCGGTGAGGGGCGAGTCGGGCACGGGCGCCGTGCCCGACCACCGGGCGGCCTGGACGGCGCCGGAGGCGGCGATGGCGTTGCGGTAAACGACCTCCTCCCAGCCGTCGTAGGGCAGGCGCTTCTCGTTGAGCAGGCGCAGGAGGTTGCCGTAGGTGGAGAGGTTGTTGAACCCGTGGTCGTGCACGCCGGTGTGGGTGACGTGCGGGAGCATGTGGTCGACGGTTCGGCGTCGACCGAGCTTGAGGAGCTTGTCGTCGTCGAGCGCATCGCCGGCGAGGATGAGGTTGCCGTACACGAAGCCCTGGGTCCACTCGGTCCACCCGCGGGTGGCGTACCTTCCCTCGACGGTGAAGACAGGCGTGCCTTGGGCGGTGTCCCAGGTCCGGTCGATGCTGCGCGACTTGGCGGCGGCGAGCGTGAAGACCCGCTCCAACTGAGGCAGCAGGGCCTTGGCGGTGAGGGTGGGGTCGATCTTCATCATGCACGACATGCTAACCCGGCTCCCCGCGGCCCGGGTTCACGCCCGGCGACATAGCCGTTACCCGATCGAGACGTTTCCAGCGCGCAAATCGATGTCCGCCACGACGTCCACCAGCGCGACGAGGTTCTCCCACGGCACGTCCGGCTCGATGACGTGCGTCGGCGCCACTACCATCGCCGCCCCCTGACGCACCGCGTCGGCGCAGCGCTCGACCACCCCCCTCACATCGCCGGGCGAGCCGAACGGCATCGTCGTCTGCGTGCCCACCATCCCCCAGAACGCGACGCGGTCCCCGAACCGCTGAACGGTCTGATCGAAGGGCATGCACTCGGGCTGGACCGGGTTGATGATGTCGATCCCCATCTCGATCAGGTCGTCGACCAGGTCGGTCAGGGCGCCGTCGGAGTGATAGGCGATCCGGGTGGGCTTGCGTTGATGGGCGCGGACCGTGTCGATGATGCGTTGCAGGCGCGGCCGGAGGTGCTCGCGCCAAAAGCCGGGCGACATCATCAGCGACTGCTGCGTGGCCACGTCGTCGCCGAGGAACACGACGTCGACGCCGGCCTCGCCGTACGCCCGGACCGCGCAGCACGTCCGCCGGGTGAAGTAGTCCAGCAGCCAATTGCCGACCGGATGGTCCTCCGTCAGGTCGAAGAAGAGCTGGTCCATGCCGCGCAGGTACCACGCCGACTCGAACAGCGAACAGGCGCATTGGCCGACCGCCACGCGGTCCTCATCTTCGATCTGCCGCACACGCCGCCCCAACGCGGCGTAGTGGCGCGGGTCCTCGACATCGGGCCAGGGCAGCGATTCCAGCTCGCTGACGTCGTTGACGGTCTGAAGCGGATGCATCATCTCCCGCAAATGCGTCGCCGCGCCGAGCGTCTCCGGGGGCGGCTTGAGATGAACGAACCCGAAACGGCTCACTTCCGCCTCATCGGGCAGCTCAACCCCGAGCTGCGCGTAAGCCCGCTCCCACCGCCCGGGCTCATCCGGGTAGGCGGGGTACAGGTCGCGGAAGGTGGTGTCGAAGGGGACGCCGCGGCGCTTTTCGAGCACGTGCCGAGCGACCGGCGGGGTCAGCGGCAAAGAGAACGGCAGCCGTTGCGCCGGCTCGCGGCGCATGATCTGTTCAAAATTGCGTCGGTGGGAGAAGGGCATGGTTAAAAACAGGAAAGCAAAAAAACAGGAAAACAGGAAATGGAGAAACGCGGGGCATGCCCCGCCGCTAAACCAAACCGTTCACACCGACCCATCACTGATCCACGCATTTTCCGAATTTCCTGCTTTCCTGTTTTTCTGCATTTCCTGCTTTTCAAACCCCCCACGCCGCGCGGGCGTCGGCCATGCGGACGATCGTGCCGGGGTCCTCGTGCAAGGTGTAGTGGCCGATGGGGTTCTCGCCGACCCAGCGTTCGTCCACCGGCTCGTCGGCGGGCTGGAAGCGGATGTCGCAGCTCAACCGGAAGCGATCGGTAAGGTTGGTGGTCGAGGCGTGCATGGCGTACATGCCGAAGGTGATGACGTCGCCGGCGCGGAACTCGGCGGTCTTCCACTGCCCGCCGTACCGCTCGGACAGTTCCATGGGGTCCTGAGAGAACCATCCCTCGATGCGGTCCCGGTCGACGTCGACGCGGCCGTAGGTCTCGCGGAGCCGGGCGAAGCCCGGGGCGTTGTGGGAGCCGACACAGATGGCGAGGGTCCCCTGCTCGACGGAGATGTCGCCCAGCGGGACCCAGCAGGTGTGCAGGTGGTCGCTGCCGCGGCCCATGTAGACGACGTCGTAGTGGGCCCCGGTGTACTCCTCGTTGCCCACGCCGCGGAGCCACTTGTAATCGAAAGTCAGGGCCGGGCGGTCGAAGTAAGCACGATAGAAATCGAACAACGCCTCGGCTTCGAGCACCGCGCGGACGGCGGGCGCATGGGTGACGCCCCTGCGGCCCATCATCGGCACCGTCCTGCCGCCCTGGGGCATGGCGCCTTCGAGCACCGGCCGGCCGGGCGTGAGGGCCGCCTGCTCGTCCATATGCTCGAGGATCGCCTGCCGCGCGTTGAGCACGGCGTCGCGGTCGAGCAGGCCCCGCAGGAGCAGGTAGCCGTCTTCCTCCATGCGCGCGCGCAACGCCGCGGGGTCGTCCAGCAGGGGCGAACTGTCGCGGAGCTCGCCGAGCTCGGTGGAGGGGTACACGATGTCGCGGGGTCCGAAGCGGATGGTCATGGCGGGGTTCCGTCGGTTGAAATGATGATTATGCGACCTCTCGAAATCTGAAAATAACGGTATAAAATCAAAAATAAATGGCGAAATTGCCATAATTTGTATATTTTGATCGCTATGGCCGATGTTTTTCCCAAACGATGGGTGATGCGGACCCGCCCCGACCACGCGGGCGCCGCGGCGCTGGGCTGGGTAGCCCAGCAGGGGCAGATGGACAAGAGCGGCCGGCAACCCCTCGCCTGGCGCGTGCTCGGGAGCTACGCCCTGGTGTACCTCCACGCGGGCGAGGGTGTCTACGAGGACGAGAACCGGGGCCCGACACGGTTGGCCGGGGGCGACATCTTGTTCGTCTGGCCGGACCTGGGCCATCGCTACGGCCCGACCGGGGGGACCTGGCGTGAACTGTTTCTCGTCTTTCTTGGTCCCGGGTTCGACGCGTGGGACCGCCCCGGGCTGCTGGATCGTCGGCGGCCGATCCTGCGATTGCCCCGGACGTCGGACTGGCCGGCCCGGATCACGACCGTGCTGGACCATCGAGCGTCGGGGAGCCCCGCGGTAATCGAGGAGACGACCGCGATGATGCGGCTGCTGGGCGACGTCTTCGCGGCACACGCCCGCTCGACGAGCCCGGCGGCGGACGCGGAGTTGGCCGAAGCGCAACGGCTGATCGACCGGGAGGCGTCGCAGACGCTGCGGCTAGAAGAGGTGGCGGAGACGGTCGGCCTGAGCTATGCAGCGTTCCGCCGGCGGTTCCGCGAGGCTTTCGGGGTCTCGCCCGGGCGCTACCGGGGCAAGCGCGTCATCGACCGAGCGTGCGGCCTGATGGCGGAAACCACGCTGAGCGACGCCCAGATCGCCCAGCGTCTCGGGTTCGCCGATGCGTTTCATTTCTCCAAGCGTTTCAAGCAGGTCGCGGGGCGGACGCCGCGGGCGTACCGGCGGTCGCTGACCATGAGCCGCCCCCCGACGACGCCTTGATTCGCCGCCATGCGGATCGGCCCCTATACTCACGCGCAAGTCACACGCAACCTTGCGGAAAGGGCGCCCGATGGCGGATGAACAAGACGGACCCAAGATCCATATCGACAGCGATTGGAAGGCCCAGGCCCAGGCGGAGAAGGAGAAGCTGGCCGAGACCGCCTCGGAGAGCGACCCGGACGCCGCGGCGGCGGGCCCGGGGCAGCTGCCCCCCGCCAATTTCGAGACGCTGGTCAGCTCGTTCGTGACCCAGGCGCTGTTTGCGATGGGCGCGATCCCCGACCCCCGCACCGGCCAACGGGTCGCGCACCTCGACCTGGCCCGGCACAACATCGACATGCTCAGCGTGCTCGAAGAGAAAACCAAGGGCAACCTGACCGACGAGGAGAGCAACCTGCTGGCCTCCACGCTGTACGAACTGCGGACGCGGTACGTGCAGATCTCCTCATCCGCCCGGGGACCGGCTTAAAGGATTTGACGACAAAAAACATCTCACTATCTTTTGATAGTGACCGGCCGCAACCGGCCGCCCCACCCCGGTGAAAGGAACCCCCGCCGTGAGCGCCACGCCCACCGCCGCCCCCCCCCAGCTCAGCCTCATCGAACGACACCACTTCCTGCTCCGACGGCTCCATTCGCTGTCGGGCATCGTGCCCGTCGGGCTCTTTGTGATCTTCCACCTCTTCACCAACGCCCAGATGATCTGGCCCGACGCCGGCGCCACCTTCCAGCACGAGGTCGACTTCATCCACAGCATGCCCGCCCTGCTCTTCATCGAGATCAGCCTCTGGGTCGGCATCGGCTTCCACGCCGCCCTGGGCCTGGTCTACACCTTCACCGGCCAGGGCAACGTCAAGAACTACTCCTACTCCGCCAACCTCCGCTACACCCTCCAGCGCATCACCGGGATCCTCGCCCTGATCTTCATCTTTTTCCACATCGCCACCCTCCGCTGGCGGTGGGACTTCTTCGGCTGGTTCACGCCTTTCTACGGCCAGTTGAAGATCGACGGCTCCTACGGCAAAGGCGTGCCGATGAGCATGCCCCTGACCGCTTACGCCCTGCAGTACAGCTGGATCGTCGTGCTGTTCTACGTCATCGGCGTCGCCAGCGTGGTCTACCACTGGGCCAATGGCCTGTGGACCGCGGCGATCTCCTGGGGGCTCACCATCACCCCCAAGGCCCAGCAACGCTGGGGCGCGGTCTGCCTGCTGCTGTTTATCGCCCTCACCGCTTTCTGGGGCGCTGCTATTTACGGGGCGCTCGCCTACAGTTATCAAGAGATGACGACCGATCAGAAGATCGTGTTTATGGAAGTTATCCCTGACGGACGTGAGGTGCTGATCGACCACGGCGTCGAGGTCCCCAGTGAGGCCGAGGCCGAGCGGCGCCAGATGGAATACGCGGCGAGCCACGGCGGGTCGTAAGACGAGTTGTTGAGCGGCGGGGCCCGCCCCGCGCTTCGAGTTCGAGACGGAAAGGCGGTTCAAACCATGGCGGATCATCCGAGAGTCATCGTCGTCGGCGGGGGGCTGGCGGGCCTGGCCGCGACCGTGCGCGTCGCCGAGGCGGGCGTGCCGGTCGACCTGTTCTCGATGGTGCCGGTCAAGCGATCCCACTCGGTCTGCGCCCAGGGCGGCATCAACGCCTGCAATACCGTCGCCCGCCAGCAGGGCTACTCCGAGTGGCAGCACATGGACGAGACGCTGCTGGGCGGCGACTTCCTCAACCACCAGCCGCCTGTGTTCGAGATGACCCATTGGGCGCCCAAGATCATCGACCTGCTCGACCGCATGGGCGTGCCCTTCAACCGCACCAAGGAGGGCTTCCGCGACCTGCGGTTGTTCGGCGGGTCGATCTTCAAGCGCACCCACTTCGCCGGCGCCTCCACCGGCCAGCAGTTGCTCTACGCCCTCGACGAGCAGACTCGCCGATACGAGGCCGAGGGCAAGGTCAACAAGCACGAGTTCTGGGAGTTCCTCTGGCCGGTCATCGATGACAACGGCCACTGCAAGGGGATCGTCGCCCAGGACATGCGGACCATGGAGATGAAGGCGCTCCGCGCCGACGCGGTGGTGATGGCCACCGGCGGGTGCGGCATGCTCTACGGCAAGTCGACCATGTCGGTGATCTGCACCGGCGGGGCCGCGTCGCGCTGCTACCAGGCCGGCGCGTGGCTGGGCAACCCCGAGATGATCCAGGTCCACCCCACCGCCATCCCCGGTGAGGACAAGTGCCGGCTCATGTCCGAGTCCGCCCGCGGTGAGGGCGGACGCGTCTGGGTCCCCCGTAAGAAAGGCGACGACCGCAAGCCCGCCGACATCCCCGAAGACGAACGCTGGTACTTCCTCGAAGAGAAGTACCCCAAGTACGGCAACCTCGTGCCCCGCGACATCGCCACCCGCGAGATCTTCTTCGTCTGCCAGGACGGCTACGGCATCAGCGGCGGGAACATGGTCTACCTCGATATCACCCACCTGCCGATGGAAACCAAGAACAAGCTCGCCGCCATCCTCGAGATCTACGAGAAGTTCACCGGCGACGACCCGCGCTTCACCCCGATGAAGATCTTCCCCGCCGTCCACTACTCCATGGGCGGGCTTTACTCCACTTACACCGCCGTCGACGACGCCCGCGGCATGGTCAGCGGCGCCCACAACAACATGATGACCAACATCCCGGGGCTCTACGCCTTCGGCGAGGTCAACTACGCCTACCACGGCGCCACCCGCCTCGGCGCCAACGCCCTGCTCTCGTGCATCTTCGACGGCCTGTTCTGCGGCCTGTCCGTCGCCAACTACGTGCGCGACGGCGTCGCCCACGAGCAGTCCGCCGGCCAGGCGCCCGACAGCCTGTTCCAGAAGTACGTCGACCAGGAGCAGGCCAAGGTCGAACGCCTCATCGCCAACGACGGCCAGAACAACCCCTACGAGATCTGGCGCGAGATGGGTGAGGAGATGATCGCGTCGGCGACGGTCGTCAAGACCGAGGATCGCCTCAACCAGGCCTACACGAAGATCAACGAGCTCAAGGAACAGTTCAAGTCGATCAAGCTCTCCGACACCGGCACGTGGACAAACCAGAACCTCAGCTTCAGCCGGGCGGTGGGCGACATGCTCAAGTACGCCGAGACGATCCTCGCGGGCTCGATCGCCCGCAAAGAATCGCGCGGCAGCCACTACCGTCTCGACTACCCCAAGCGGATCGACGACCCGTTCCACAAGACCACTCTTGTGAAATACAACGCCGCCGAGGACAAGCCCGAGATCACTTGGGAAGACATCCCCCTGCCGTTGGTCCCGCTGCGCGACCGCAGCTACGGCAAAGTCGAGGCGGCGGCGGAGAAGGATGAGAAGAAGGAAGAGGCCACTTCCGTTTGACCACGACGCGCAGCCGCAGCCTCGCCTACGATACCAAGGACAGGTAAGCCCCCAAGGACGCCGAATATGATCGCCTCCAGCCCCCCCAAGACGTTCATCCTCAAGATCAAGCGTAGCCTCGGCGAAGGCAAGCCGTCGCACTGGGAGAGCTTCGAGGTGCCGATCCGGCCGAGCATGAACATCATCTCGGCCCTGCAGTACGTGGCGGCGAACCCGGTCACGACCGACGGGAAGAACGTCGAGCCGGTGGTGTGGGACGCGGGCTGCCTCGAAGAGGTCTGCGGCGCCTGCACCATGGTCATCAACGGCCACGTCCGGCAGTCCTGCTCCTGCCTGGTCGCGGAGAACCTGCAGGACGGCAACACGATCACGCTCGAGCCGATGAGCAAGTTCCCCGTGGTCCGCGATCTGTGGGTCGACCGTCAGCGGATGTTCGATAACCTCAAGAAGATCCACGGCTGGGTCCCGATCGACGGCACGCACGACCTCGGCGCCGGACCGACCGAGACGCAGGAAGAGCAGGAGCAGCGCTACGCCTACTCGCGCTGCATGACCTGCGGATGCTGCCTCGAGGCCTGCCCGCAATTCACCAAGGACAACGACTTCAAGGGCGCCCAGGTCTTCGCCCAGATCGAGTACTTCAACTCCCACGCCACCGGCAAGGAACTCGCCGCCGAGCGGCTGGACGTCATCATGGAGCCGGGCGGCATCACCGACTGCGGCAACAGCCAGAACTGCGTCAAGGTCTGCCCCAAGGAGCTGCCCCTGCTCGACGCGATCGCCAGCCTCGGCCGTAAGACGACCGTCCACGCGGTCAAACGGTTCTTCTCGGGCAAGAAGTGATGTAGACTGACGGCATGGCCCGCCGACATCCCCGAACCGGCCTTAGCGACACGGCGCTCGAAGCCGAGCGGGTGCATGTCGATCTGCTGCGGCAGGCCGGGGTGACGCGGCGAGCCGAACTCGCCTCGTCCATGACTGAATCGACCCTCGCGCGTTGCATGCGAGGGATCCAGCAAGCCAATCCGGGGATGTCCGATATCGATGTGAAGCTACGCTTCGTCGAGATATGCTACGGCAAGGACCTCGCCCGCCGGGTCAAAGCCTATCTCGGGGAAAAGCTGCATGTCGAACAACCCTGACATCCTTGCGTTGACGCCGGTCATCCTTCAATGTGATTCACATCGAAACGATGTTCAAGATCGACGTTTTCGCGGTGAAAGACCGGCCGTTTGATTACGCAGCCTGCCGCCGCACACGTTACGAAGTGCTCGATTCCAAACAGGGCAAACAATTCGTCCTGGCGGCGCCGGAAGACGTGATTCTGAACAAGCTTGAATGGTATCGTCTGGGGGAGGAGATGTCGGATCGTCAATGGCGCGACGTCATCGAGGTCATCAGAATTCAACACGGCCGGCTTGATCTTGAGCACCTGGAGTTCTGGGCGCGCGAGTTGAAAGTTCTGGACCTTCTCAATGAGGCGATAACCGAGGTGGAAAACAAAGAGGCTTAATCTGCCCAGCGTTCACCGGTACGCGATCTTGTATGACACGTTGCCGCCGTCCTCGATCCACTGCACGGTCGGCATCGGCCGCAGGCCGACGGCGCGGAGGGACGGGGGCAAGCCGTCGGCGGCCGGCGTGAAGCCGAACGGCTTCTGCCTGCCCTTCGAGTCGGTGAACGAGTAGACCGATTCGTCGCTCGCCTCGGTCCTGGTCTGGCCGACATGGGAGCGGGTCACGGTGTGGAAGCCGCGGTCCTGCAGGGTCTGCTTGAGCGCGTCGAGGTCGGCGGGCATCTCCACGCCCCGGTCGTGCAGATGCTTCAACCCGGCGGCGAGGAAACGCATGCGGTCAACGGCCACGGTGAAGTCGTCCGGCTTGAGCTCCTCCAGGACGTACGCTTCCCAACGCCGGTGGAACGCCTGGACGTTGTCGGTGCGGAAGGCTTTGCGGAACGCCTGATCGGGCGTGCGGCCGGCGGACAGTTCGTTGAGAAACACGTTGAACCCGCCGCGCAGCTTCTTGCTGTCGTGAACCAGGAAGTGGACGATCGACCAGGACTGGACGTATTGGATATAACCCTGCGGCGAGCCGGAGAGCATGTTAGCGTGCCACTGTTGCGAGCTGATATTGATCAGCGAATCAAAGGGTAAAGCGACGTCCGCTTCAATGGCTTTTCGGAGGATGGCGATCCGGTTCGGGTCGGCGATGCCGGTCTTGACCTTGCCCTTGACGATGCGGGCCTGTTCGAAGTATTCGGCGAGGCCTTCGTTAAGCCAGAGCGGCACGCGGTCGCCCATGTAATTGCGGACGAACTGATGCAGGCCCTCGTGCTGAAGGATGGGGAAGACGTCTTCGATGTCACGCCCGCCGATGTAGGTCGCCAGTCCGCTGCCGCGCGGGCCGTAGAAAAACATGCCGCCGCTCGCCGAGCCGTTGATGCCGAACCCGGCGAGCAAGTCGACGTAGTCCTGTTTGGTCTTGAGCAGGTAAAGGTTCTGCCTCCCCTTGCGGCGGCTTCGGAACCCCGCGAACCGCTTGCTGTACTCCCGAAACACCAGGTCCATGTGCTCGGCGGCGCGGCGGACCTGCTCGTCGGGGAGGTTGTGGCGGATCGTGTAATACTTCGATTCATAGGTTTCCAGGCCCGGAGAGGCGGTCGCCGCGATCGGGGCGGAACCGAGGCCTAGAATGAAGAGGACAAGGATGACCTGGATTCGGGATAAAGTCATGCTTCCGTTTCCGACCTTTCGATTGTATCTTTAAAGACGCCTGCTGTGGTTGTGGAGTTTTTCGCATGCCCAGCCCTCTTCGATTGAGCACCGTCCGACCTCTGGTTCGTTACGTGGATGAAGACCAGGCGGTCATTGACACCCACTTCACCACGCTGCCTGCCCTGCCGCCCGGCGACGCGCCGCCGCCGGACGTGGTTGATGCGCACCTGCGCATCACCGGCGCCGACGGCTTCGAGGACGAGGGCAAGACCCGCCTCACGCTCCGCGACAACGCGGGTTCGGTCCGCTTCGACATGGTCCACCCCGAACGCTGGTGGCCCGCCAGCATGGGCAAGCAGCCCCTCTATACGCTGACCCTCACGTTGATCGTCAACGATGAGGTCGCCGACGAACACACCGTCACGATCGGCCTGACCTCGATCCGACGCGACACCCCCGACGACCCGACCCACCTGCTGGTGAACGGCCACGTCTGCGACATCCACTCGGTCCTGTTCGTCGACCGCATCGCGGAGAACCGCCTGTTGCCCGCTTCGGGCGACTCGCTGCTGATGGTCCGCGACCACTACGGCCCCGAGTCGCTGTACGACGCGGCCGACCGCGCCGGCATCCTGCTGGTCCAGTGCGTCCCCATCAGCCCCGACGGCGCGCCCAGCCTCGACATCGCCCGCCACCTCGACCGGCTCACCCCCCACCCCTCGCTGGCGGGCTGGTTCGTCGGCCACCTCGGCGCCGTCGCCGAACGCGTCGCCCGGCGCATCCGGTCGCTCGACCCGACCCGGGCCGTCTTCCGCGACGCGCCGGTCCAGCCGGCCGCATGATGTCGTGATGCCGTCCCGGTTCAGCACAAAAACAAACCTATCCGGACCTTCGCTTCGCTCAGGTCCGGCTTGATTACAAAAAACTCAATGCGACCCCGAATGACGGGACTCCGTGCGGCCCGCATAAAACCTTCAAAACCGGATCCCGATGCTCAGGCCCGAACCGTAGCAGCCCCGGTAGCCATAGAAGCCGCGGCGGAACAGGAACGGCCGGTACGAATAGTACGTCCAGCCGCACCCCCAGTAGCCGTAATTGCGTCGGCCCGGGTAGATGTACCCACCCCCGCAGCTGTAATAAGACGGGTAATAGTAGAACACGCGTGAACGATAGCGATGGCTGTAGTGGCTGTTGCTGTAGCCGTAGCCGCCGGAGACGTACCGGCGGCCGGGGTTGCGGTTGTGCTCGCGATGATTGCGGTGGTGGTACGAGGCGTTGGGGAAATACTGCGGCGCCACGTACCCGCTGGACGCGTTGCTGGCGGGGACGGGGGCGGACTTGCGCGGGGTGTAGCCGGCGCGGATGGCTTGATCGGGCGCGGTCGCCGCGGGGTTGACCGCCGCGGCGGGATCGGTCTGCGGTTCCTTGACCGGCGTGAAACGGCCCCGCAACGCGCGGTCGGGCGTCACGTGATCAATGGCGTTATGGACGACCCGCGGCGGCGCTGCGGACGGGCCGTCGGCTCGGAGCGTAAATGAGCGGACAGGCGGTTCTTCCGCCGCCTGCTTGGCCGCGCCGCCGATCAACGGCGGGGCGTGGATGACCCGGGGCTGATAGCCCGCGTAGGGGTCGACGTGGCCGTTGGGGTCGGCCGGCGCCGCCGCCTGGGCCGCGGCCGTCAGGCCCCACGCGGCGCCCACGATCGTCAGTAGCCGCATGCACCTGTTCATACCTCTATTGTCGCGTTCACCTGGGCACGAGGCAAGGGTCTGGGAGGCGGTTATATTGTGCGGACGATCACCCGTGGGAGACCATTCATGCCGGACCTGGCGTTGTATCCGCTTCATTTCGATCCGATTTACAAGGAAAAAGTCTGGGGCGGCCGCACGCTCGCCCGGCTCGGCCGGACGCTGCCCGACGGCGACATCGGCGAGTCGTGGGAGTTGGCGGACCTGAGCACCACGTCGGTGTCGGGGGGAGGGGGCGGGGCCGAGCGGTCGCGGATCGTCAACGGCCCGCTGGCCGGCCGGTCGCTGCACGAGGTGATCGAGCAATACGGCTCGGAGGCGATCGGCGACCTGCCGCTGACCGACGGGGGCGACTTCCCGCTGCTGGTCAAGTTCCTCGACGCCAATGCCGACCTGTCGGTGCAGGTGCATCCGAGCCCGCAGTACGCCGCGACGCACGCGGATGCTTTTCTGAAAAACGAGTGCTGGTACGTCCTGCACGCCGAGCCGGGGGCGGTGATCTACAAGGGCGTCAAGGAAGGGACCACGCCGGAGCGGTTCCGCGCCGCGATCGCCGACAACACGGTGGTCGATCTGCTGATTTCGATCCCGGTGACGGCGGGAGATTTTCATTACCTGCCGTCGGGCACGTGCCACGCGCTGGGGGCGGGGGTGCTGGCGGCGGAAGTGCAGACACCCAGCGACACGACGTTCCGGGTGTACGACTGGGGCCGCACCGGCCGGGAGCTGCACATCGACCAGGCGATGCAGTGCATCACGTTCGGGCCGTGCGACGCGTCGCGGTACGAGCCGATGACGACGATCCACGGCGAGCACGCGGTGACGACGCGGCTGTGCGCCAGCGAATACTTCAACGTGGACCGGGTGACGGTGAACGACGACTACGTCGCCGATCTGGACCTGAGCCAGCCGGTGGTGTGGATGGTGCTGGAAGGCGCGGGCCGGATCGTCTGCGGCGCGGCGCCGGACGTGGACTTCGAGGCCGGCCAGACGCTGCTGCTGCCGCCGGGGATGAAGCACGGGAAGGTGACGGTGTATCGGCCGACCACGTGGCTGGAGGTGACGTTCCCGAAGGCCGAGCCGGTGCGGATCGCGTGAGTTACAAAACACGGTGGACCGGCGGCGACAGTTATTGACAAGGCGCCGCGTCCAAATCGATAATCCATGATATGCATTTAAACAATGCGCTATTCCGGAAAAGCGATCCAGCGGCCTATCGCATGATAGTTGCGGCTTGCCTGACGATCATGATCATTGTGATGATTCCGGTCGTGGCGGTACTTATCGTTCTACTGACCGTTGCGATGATCTTAATGATCCCTGTCGGCGTCTGCCTTTCTCTACGGGAACGTATCCTACTTCGATGGTCGAGGCGAATCATCGATTTCATCGATTTGCAGCGCCGAATGGCGGACACCAGCGGCTATTTGTTTGTTGATGCCTATCACCATCCCCACCCCGTCATCCAAGGTTGGTGGTTGGAAGAGACAAATCTTCCTGATTATGTTTTAGCTGATGAATCCACGTTGTCCCCCGATGAAGAAGACCAGCGTTTCACTTGGATCAAAGACCATGTCATGAGCCTTAAGAACGGTCGGGGCTTGTATGTGAAAGACGATGTCAAGATCGATCAACTCGATCGATCGAAGGTGATCTGCGTTTCATCCGGTGGGTCGGAAGTGATGAAAATGCTTGAGGAATCGGATTCTAAAGAGCAGATGGGCTAGCCGGCGGGCTACGCCCGCCTGGTTCCGGGGGCGGGGTCGCGTCGCGGCCCGGCTATCGCGGGCCCCACTCTACCCGCCCATGGCCTGGATGCGTTGGGACGGGGTGCCGATGTCGTTGATCTTGATGCCGAAGTTCTCGCCGACCTTGACCGCGTAGCCGCGGCCGATGGCCTTGTTGTTGACCATCAGGTCCAGCGGCTCCTCGTTGATCTTCTCCAGCTCGAGGATGGCGCCGGGGCCGAGCGCGAGCACATCGTCGAGGGACATGAGCCGCTCGCCGATCGTCACGATCACGGGCACCTTGAGCTGGAGGATGGTCTTGACGTCGGTGGGCATCGATTGGGTTTATCGGCTGTCGGCGGGGGCGTTCTGTAATCGGGCGGCCGCGTCGGCAACGGCGGCCGAGGGGCGCCAGCCGTAGAGCGAGCCGTCAAACGGCCAGACCCGGCCGGCGATCAGGGCCATCAGCTCGTCCTTGGCCGCCAGCACCCGCTCCACCAGCGGCGGGGGGTACGCCATCGTGACGCGGTGGCGGTCCCATTCCTCCTCGTCGTCGAGGACGACCCCGCCGTCTTTGCGCCAGATCACGTCCAGGTCGAGATCGACGAACCGCACCGCGTCGTCGTCGAACGACCGGGGCGTGGCCAGGTTGACGTAGTGCTCCCGCGGCGACCAGTCGGCGCCCCACATCACGAACAGGTTGTAGTGGCGGTCGGGCCAGAAGAGCTTGAGACAGTGGTGGTCCGACGACGATGAGCCGCGGTAGGAGGCGACGGCCACGTCGGGCGGCGTGTAGGCGAGGGTGCGTTCCGCGTCGTGCTCGACCACGACGGCGCCGTAGCGGTAGTGCGGCGAACCGTCGTGCTTGGTCGAGTGGATCCAGATCGGCCGGCCGGGCGTCATGCTTCGGCGCCTCCGGTGAACATCGCCTCGGCGACGTCGACCGCCTTGGCCAACGCCGCCGCCTTGTTGACCGTTTCCTGGTGCTCGGCGTCCGGGTCGCTGTCGTACACGATGCCCCCGCCCGCCTGGATGTGGACCGTCCACCCCCCGGCGTCGGCGGGCCTGACCACCATCGTCCGCAGCGCGATCGCCATGTCCAGCCCGCCCGCGAAGTCGGCGTAGCCCACCGCCCCCGCGTACGGGCCGCGGCGCGTCGTCTCCAGCTCGTCGATGATCTGCATCGCCCGCACCTTCGGCGCCCCGCTCACCGTCCCCACCGGCAGCGACACCCGCAGCAGGTCCCAGCCCGTCATCCCCTCGCGCAGCCTGCCGGTCACTTCCGAGCTGATGTGCATCACGTGGCTGTACCGCTCGACGATCATCACCTCGGTCAGCTCGACCGACCCCGGCACGGCCACACGGCCCACGTCGTTGCGGTGCAGGTCCACCAGCATGATGTGCTCGGCCCGGTCCTTCGGGTCGGCCAGCAGTTCGGCCTCCAGCGCCGCATCCTCCGCCGCGTCCCGGCCCCGCCGACGCGTGCCCGCCAGCGGGCGGCTGGTCACCACGTCGCCCTGCAGCCGGCAGAGGATCTCCGGCGACGAGCCCACCAGCATCCCCCCCTCGATCTGCAGATAAAACATGTATGGCGAAGGGTTCACCACCCGCAACGCCCGGTAAATGTCAAACGGGTCGGCCTGCGTCTTCAGCTCGAACCGCTGCGACGGCACGACCTGGAACGCGTCGCCCGCCTTGACATATTCCTTGACCTGCTCAACCGCGCGTTGGTACCCGCCCACGCCCATGTTGCTCGGCGGCAGGCTCGGCGGGGGGGAGCTGAGATCGACGTGCCGCGGCGAGAGCGAGGCTTCGAGGTCCGACGGCGTCACCAACCGATCGGTCAGCTCATCCAGCCGCGCGCAGGCCGCGTCGTACGCCTTCCGGGCCGAGGCGAACGCCGACGGCCTCACGTGCGTGATCACCATCACGGTCTTCTGGACGTGGTCGAAGGCGACCACGTCGTTGTAGAGCTGCATGTGCAGGTCGGGCAGGCCCCGATCGTCGGGCGGGGGGTCGGCGAGCTTCTCGCCTTCGAGATACCGCACGGTGTCGTACCCCGCGTAGCCGACCCAGCCGCCGGTGAAGTCGGGCAGACCGGGGACGTCGGCGAGCCGCCACGCCGCGGTCAGCTTGTCCATCTCGGTCAGCGGGTCGTCGCTACGGTATTGGCGTGAGTTGGCGGGTTCCTGTGAATCGGTGAACGTGACGTCGTGGCCGTACGCGACGATCTGCGCGACGGGCTGGGCGCCGAGGTAGCTGTACCGGCCGACGCGGTCGCCGTCGATCACGGATTCGAACAGGAAGCTGGGCGCGAGGCGGTCGTCGGGCCGGACGAGCCGGCGGTAGGCGAGCACGGGGGTGAGGGTGTCGCTGAAGAGCCGACGGACGACCGGCACGACCAGGTCGCCGCCGTCGGCCGACGTATCGGCGACGATCTGTTCGAACGCGGGCAAGTCAAGGAGGTTGGAGGGCATGGGCGGGGGTCCGAATGAATGGGTCAATGCGAATGGACAGGAACGAACGGGCGCAGGCGGATCAACGCCATCGCCAGCCGCGCCAGAGCCATCTCCCGCATTGGGTCCTGTTCATCCGGGCATCCCCAGGTCTACTGGTATTCCGACTCGATATTGGCCGCTTCCCCGGCCATTTTCTTCTCCACGTAACGCTTGAGCCACGACTCCCACGACCTGCCGGCCGCGGTGTCCTTGCCGCTGAAGGTCAGCTTCGCCACGTCGGCATACTTGATGACGGTCTGGCCGCCCTCGGTCAGCATCATCCGGGCGTAAGGCTCGGCCGCCTGGGCGTCGCGGTTGAACACGTAGCCGGTCAGGCTCCGCCCATCACGGGTATCGATCGTCACGTCGCCGCGGTAATCGAACGCCATGTCGATGGCCTTGCGGCGCTGCTCCTCGTCGGTCAGCGGGGGAACGGCGCCCTCGAGCGTGGTTTTCGTGAGCTTTGGCGGGGGCTGGAGGGCCTGGGCCTGCGGCTCAGCGGCGGGCTCGGGACGGGGCGTCTGCGTCATGGCGAATAGTTTATGATGATCCTGCCGTCGCCGCACACGTCCATCGCGCGCCACGCCCGCCGCTGAGGGGCCCCATATGAACATCGACACCTTCCTCGCCCATCACCACGTCAAGGAAAACCCGTTCGCCGCCGAGGAGGCCCGCCTCGACCCGGTGTTCGGCCGGCTCATCGACGGCTCGCCCACCCACCCCGACTTCCCCAAGGTGCTCGGCCAGATCGACAAGCCCGCCACCTCGATCGTGTTCGGCGAGAAGGGCAGCGGCAAAACCGCGATCCGGCTCCAGCTCGCCCGGCAGGTCGCCGAGCACAACCGCGAACACCCCGACCGGCGGGTGCTCACCGTCGCGTATGACGACCTCAACCCGATGCTCGACAACCTGCTCCGCCGCCACAAGCAGAAGGCGGACGCCGTCCTCGCCGGTTTCCGGCTGGAGGACCATCAGGACGCCATCCTCAGCCTCGCGGTCACCCGGCTCGTCGACGCCCTGCTCCACGAATCGCCCGACGGCGAAGACCCCATCGCCCTGCCCGAGCACGTGGACAAACACATCAAAAAGAACGTGCCGCGGCAGGTGCGGGTCGACTTGGCTGTGCTCGCGGCGCTGTATGACCAACCCCGCAACGGATCGGCGGCGGACCGCCTCGAACGGCTGTGGAAAAAACTGCGGCTGGGCTATCAGGTCCCTCAGGCGGCGACCTTCTACGGCGCCATCCTGCTCAGCCTGATTACAGTCGGGCTGGGGCTGACCATGGCGTTCGTCGCCGCCGACAGCCGGCCTTGGTGGCTGATCCCGTCACTGGGGCTCGCCGGCGCCGCCGCTCTGCTGCTCTGGGGCCTGTGGGGCTACCGCCACGCGGCGCGGTGGCGGCTGGCCCACAAGGCCGCCCGGGACATGCCCGCCGTGAACCGGACCGCGGGCGAGCTCGCCGGAATGCTCGGCCGGTTCGGCCGCTCCGACCTGCTCCGCCAGCCCCTGCCCTCGCCCGAGACCTCCCGCACCGGCGAGAGCGACAGCCGTTACCAGCTCACCCGCCGATGGATCGACGTACTCCACGCGTTCGGCTACACCGGGCTGATCGTCCTGGTCGACCGCCTCGACGAGCCGACCCTCGTCAGCGGCGACGCCGACCGCATGAAGGCGATCCTCTGGCCCATGATGGACAACAAGTTCCTCAAGCAGGACCGGATCGGGATCAAACTGCTGCTGCCGATCGAGCTGCGGCACATGCTCCACCGCGAGTCGGCCCGGTTCTTCCAGGAGGCCCGGCTGGACAAGCAGAACCTGATCGACCGGCTGTCGTGGTCCGGCGCGATGCTCTACGACCTCTGCTCCCGTCGGCTGAGGGCGTGCATGGACGGGGAGCCCAATGAGGTCACGCTCACGAGCCTCTTCGAGAACGATGTCAGCCGGGACCTGCTGATCGACGCCCTCGACCAGATGCACCAGCCCCGCGACGCGTTCAAGTTCCTCTACAACGTGATCCAGGAGCACTGCCGGATCGTGCCCGAGGAGCAGCCGCGGTTCCAGATCGCCCGGCTGACGCTGGAGTCGGTGCGCCGCGACCAGGCCCAGCGGGTGCAGGAACTCTATCGCGGCCTCTCCCCGGCCTAGATCGTGTGAGCCCTGAAAACGCCCTTTTCCCGTGTCTTTCGGGTCGTCTCCTGCCGCGTCGTCCCATCGCGGCTGCCCGGGAACGTCCGGTAACACCAAAAATACTGGCGTATTTTTGTGCAGTCTAAGGCCGGCCTGTCGATATACGACCAAGATGTAGGCAAAGCGGATCTTGCAATCCAGATTAATCGACGACATAATCCGCCGAAACTGGCGATTAACCGAGCGTTGACCGATTATTTGCTGTACTTGAACGATTCTGGTACAAACTTTGCCACACTAGCACTTATAGATCGTCGCGTTGGCGATCAAAGGCTAATCAGGGTTCCCAACTAGCTAAGGAGTCGAATTGATGTCACAAGGACAGAAGTGGATCCGGTCTGGACTGCTTGCTGGCGCCGTGGCTCTTGCCGGGATGCCGGTGGCGAGCTTCGCTCAGGATGCAGCCGTGGACCAAGAGATCCAAGCGATCAACAACGGGAATGTCTCGCTGACGCTCGGCGCGGACATTACCAACGAGTACTGGTTCCGCGGTATCTCGCAGGGCGCGGGCAACACAGGCCGCTTGGTTATTCAGCCCTACGCGGATGTCGCGTTTGACCTGTACAGCTTCCCGGTCGGCGACGAAGAAATCACCATCGGTTTCTACGTCGGCATCTGGAACAGCTTCACCACCAGCGGCGGCAACTTCGGTTCCACCGGCAACTGGTACGAAGCCGACCTGTACGCCGGTTTCTCCTTCGGCCTGCCCATGGGCTTCTCGGCCGACGTGGCGTACATCGCCCTGGAGAACCCCCAGGGCGGCGGCGAGTTCGCCCAGGAAATCGACCTGTCGCTCGCGTATGACGACTCGGCCCTCTGGGAGCAGGCCGGCATCGATTTCATGGAGTTCGGCGGCCTCCAGCCGTACATCCTGTTCGCCTTTGAAACCGCCGGCAGCTCCGACGGCTCCGGCCAGGAAGGCATCTACTTCGAGTTCGGCTTCGAGCCGAGCATCGTCATCCTTCAGAGCGAAGACTACCCGGTCACCCTCTCGGTGCCGTTCGCTCTGGGCCTGAGCGTTAATGACTACTACGTCATCGGCGGCGGCGACGACACCTTCGGGTTCGCCAGCGTCGGCTTCGCTCTGGGCGTGCCCCTCTCGTTCGTCCCGGCTGAGTTCGGCGAATGGGAAGCCGGCGTGGGCCTGACCTTCCTGTTCCTCGGCGACCAGACCCGTGCGATCTCCGTCGCCAACGGCACCGGTAACCAGGACGTCCGCTACATCGTCACCGCCGGCGTCAGCATGACTTACTGAGCCCGCGTGATCTGAAAAAATCTCGCCCCGGTTGTCCGGGGCGTGCATAAGCAAGGCGCCGGGGTCGACGACCTGCCCAGGAACCCGGGTCCCGACCTCAATCGCGCCAGACTCAAGACTCGACCGGCTCACCGCCGGTCGAGTTTTTTTATGACCCCTCAGGCCTGAATTGTCGGCGGGCCAGGGCCGCGTAGCGAGCCGGCTATATGCCCTCAAGCGATCTGGTCAAGAGCGTGGGCCAGACGGTCCACGTCCGCCTCGGTGTTGAACGGGCCGAAGCTCGCCCGCACGGTCCCGGCCGGGAACGTGCCGAGCCGACGATGAACGCCCGGCGCACAGTGGAGCCCGGCCCGGACCGCGATGTCGAAGCTGTCGTCCAGGATGGCCGCCACGTCGTGCGGGTCGCTTCCCGCCACATTCAACGACACCACGCCGACGCACCGGCCCGAATCCCTCGGCCCCACGACGGCGAACCGGCCATCGCCCTCGAGCCGATCCATGAGCATCCGCCGCAGTTCCCGCTCGTGAGCCAGCCGCCCCTCGATCGGCCGCTTCAGGGCGGCGCCCAGCCCGATGATCCCCGCGGTGTTGGCGGTCCCCGCTTCCAGACGGTGGGGCCACTCCACGGGTTGAGCCGGCGACGACGAGTCGCCGCCGGTCCCTCCCTCACGCCACGGCCTCATGACCGGGTCACACCGCGGTCCCACCCACAGGCCGCCAACGCCCGGCGGGCCCAACAGCGCCTTGTGGGCCGGGAAAGCCAGCAGGTCCACGTTCATCGCGTCCACATCGATCGGCAGCAGCCCGATCGTCTGCGCCGCGTCGAGGCAGAACAACGCCCCGTGGGCCCGGACGACCCGACCCACCGCGGCGGCGTCCTGGATCGCGCCTGTCACGTTCGAGGCGTGGATCATCACCACCAGCCGGGTCGCGTCGGTCATCGCCGCCGCGATGTCGGCGGGATCGACATGGCCCTGTTCATCACAGTCGACCCACGTCACGCAGACCCGCCCGGCATCGGCCAGCGCACGGAGCGGGCGGGCGACGGAGTTGTGCTCGACCACGGTGGCGACGACATGGGCGCCGTCGGGCTCGGCCGCGAGGGCGCCCTTGATCGCGATGTTCAGCGCGTCGGTGCCATTGAGGGTGAAGATCATCCGGCGCGGGTCGTCGCCGCCGATGAGCCGCGTCAGCCGGAGGCGTACATCGTCGATCCGCCGCTCCGTCTCGACCGCCATGCGGTGGGCGCTGCGGCCGGGGTTCGCGGCGGCGGACGCGAGAAAGCCCGCCACCGTCTCCGCGACCGACGGCGCTTTGGGAAAACTCGTTGCCGCGTTGTCGAGATAGATCATGCTTACACCGCCGGCAGCCCCTGCACGCGCCGCCACGCGCTGAGTTGGCCCAGGTGCATCTGCTCGTGGCCGATCATGGTGTGCAGCAGGGCCTGGCCCATCGTCGGGAACCGTTTGCGGAAGCCCTCGTGTGGGGTGGCCTTTTCAATCAGAGACGGTTGAGCGTTGGCGAGCGTCTCGGAAACAGCCGCGTGACGCGACGCCAGCGCCTCGACCAGGTCTGTAAGCGGCGGGTAGAGCGATCGGTCGGGGTTGGGGCGGGATCGGCCGCTGAAAAGGTTTTTCCACACGTCGGGCAGGGCCGGCTCGATGCCCAGCAGCATGCCGCAGGTGACTCGGTCGGCGGTCAACGCGAGGTGGCCGACCACCCAGGCGGCGTGGTTCATGTTCGGCGCCGGCTGCGCGCAGACGTTCGCATCATCGAGGTCGGCGGTGAGCCGCCGGGTGTAGTCGAGATTGTTCGCATAGATCGCGTTGAGAGATCGAAGCACGCTTGACCTTTCAGGAAAGGTTAGATGACCCGCGGGTAGCCCGCGGCCCTACGCCACGCCGCCAACTCGCCGAGGTGGGTCGCGTAATGGATGCCCATCAGAAAGGCCACACCGTTGCCGATGGTCGGCATGATCCGGCGGAAGTGCTTGTCGGGCATGGCCGCGGCCAGGCGTTTCTCGTCGGCCGCCTGAACCGCGGGCGTGAGTTGCTCATGCCCGGCCACCAACGCGTCGAGCAACGCTTGCTTGGCGGGGTAAGCTCCCCGATCTGCGCTGGGCGTCGACCCCATACCGAAACGTTCGTTCCAATCTTCGTCGGGTACGAACACCGACTTCTCACCCAGCAACTGCACCGCTCCGTCCAACGAATAAATCAGGTGCCCTAATGTCCAGGCGGGGTGGTTCGTCAGCCCGCCCGGCTGTTCAGCCATGCGGGCGTCTTCGATGTCGTTCATGAGCATCTGGGCGTACCCCAGATTAAACGCAAAACAGTGCAACTGACTAGGGTCCATCACTGGCGTCTCCGGTCGGGTCAGGCCCCGACGTACCGGGCGTAGATCGAACGGGCGGTGGCTGGCTCATCGGTGCCTTTGACGATCGCCCGCCCATCGGTGAACAAGGTCAGTTCGTACGGCTCGCCGCCATCGGTGAGGTTGGCGCGGAGCATGAAGCGGCTGGTGCGCACATCGCCGTGGGCGCGCAGCCGGTCGGCGATCCGGTCGAAATCGATCGGCCCGGCCGGGCGATCGGGGCGGGTGATCTGGACCGCGTTGCGGCCGCAGAGGGAGGTCACGCCGCTGCCCCGGGCGCCGTTGAGGTAATCAAACCGGCGTTGCTTCGAGCAGACCCCATCGCCGGCGCCATAAGCGGCGGCGACGTCGAACTGGCGGATCGTGTTGGCCCACAGGTCGACGTGCACCATCTTCGGGTTAACCGCCTCGAAAGCGCCCAGCAGGACCTTGATCGCCTCGGCGGCCTGGAGGTGCGCGACGACGCCGACGGCGGGCCCAAGCACGCCCGCGGTGTCGCAGGTCGGCGTCGAGCCGGGCGGAGGGGGCTGGTCGAACAAGTCACGCAGGTCCGGCGTCGCCCGACCGATCCTCTCCCATGGCGCATCGCCCCCCGGCGTGTGGGGCAGGATGGTGTAGCACATCCCCACGGTTCCGACCGCTCCGCCGTACACGTAGGGCACGCCGTGCTTCACCGCCACGTCGTTGATCAGATAGCGGGTCTCGAAGTTGTCGGTCCCGTCGACGATCACGCCGCAGCCGTCGGCCAGACGCTCGATGTTGGTGTGGTTGACATCGTCCACCACCGCGTCGACCCGGACCTGACTATTGATCGCCGAGAGCTTGCGTCGGGCCGCCTCGGCCTTGGGCGTGGCCTCGGCGGCGTCCCGCTCGTCGAAGAGCACCTGCCGCTGGAGGTTGGTCAGTTCCACCACGTCCCGGTCGGCGATCACCAGACACCCCACACCCGCGCGGCAGAGGCTGTCGGCGATGATCGACCCCAACGCCCCACAGCCCACCAGCAGCGCCTTGGCGTGGCCCAGCCTGGCCTGGCCGTCTTCGCCAAAGCCCGGCAAGAGCATCTGTCGGTGGTAGCGATCGAGGCCCTGCGACATCGCCGTATTGTACGCCGCCGGGCGGACGTTTCGCGGTGAAATGACGGTCAAGCGATGCGAGCCAAACTGAAACGCTCTTAGCCGGGCCGCTACGCGGCCCTGGCCCAGGCGGGCGTAGCCCGCCGGCTAGAGGATTCCTGTCAACGGCGCTTGCTGGTTTACCACGCGAAGTGGGCGAACGCCTTATTGGCGTCGGCCATGCGGTGGGTCTGGTCGCGGGTGTTCATGGCCTTGCCCTCACCCCGGGCGGCGTCGAGCAGTTCGCGGCTGAGCCGCAGATGCATGGGCTTGCCCTTGTCAGCGCGGGCGGCCTTGATGATCCATCGGAACGCCAGCGAGGTCTGGCGCTTGCGGTTGACCTGCATCGGCACCTGGTAGTTGGCGCCGCCGACGCGCTTCGAGCGGACCTCGACGTTGGGGCGGACGTTGTCGATGGCCTTGTGGAAGATGTCGATGGCGGACGGTTCGCCGTTGGTGCGTTTTTCGATCTCGGCGAACGCGTCGTAAACCACGCGCTGGGCGACGGATTTTTTGCCGTCGAGCATGATGCAGTTGATGAAGCGGGAGAGCAGCTTGTCGCCGTGCTTGGGGTCGGGCTTGAGCTGGACTTCGGATTTGGTGATGCGGCCGGCCATAGGGGTCCTTTCCTGGCTCATCTGCCCCGGGTCGGGGCTGTGTGTTCACCGCGTCGTTGGCCCGGACGCGATTACTTGCCGGTGTCGAATGGGAAACATGGGGGACCGCAGCCATTGGCCGCGGCTTTACAAGTCAACCTTTAGCTTGCTTGACGCCGTACTTGGAGCGGCCCTGACGCCGACCGTCGACGCCGAGGGTGTCGAGGCTGCCGCGGACGACGTGGTACCGCACACCGGGCAGGTCGCGGACACGGCCGCCGCGGACGAGGACGATCGAGTGCTCCTGGAGGTTATGCCCCTCACCGCCGATGTAGGCGGTGACTTCCTTGCCGTTGGACAGGCGGACACGGGCGACCTTCCGCAGCGCCGAGTTGGGCTTCTTGGGGGTCACGGTCTTGACCTGGAGGCAGACGCCGCGTTTCTGGGGGCACTCGTCGAGGTCCTTGACCTTCGACTTGGCCTTGGGGGTGGCGCGGGGCTTGCGGACGAGTTGGTTGATGGTGGGCATCGGTCGTTCTCTGGACGGCGTTTCGAGCCGCGTAATATAGGCCAGACGGGCCGGGGATGCAAATATGGCGGCCCGGCGGGCTTTACAAGGGGAGGGCGAAATCCTAAACTGCGGCCCTGGATGCAGACCGACCGCGACAAAGCGATGCGGCGCGGACACCAGACGCCCCGGACCCGCTCCGGCAGCCGGGCCGTCGAGTCTCTCCAGTGTAGCCGGGCATCCCTTCCTGAACCGTCGGTCACGGCGGGCCAGCCAGGGGTCGCCCAGGCCGGACCGCCCGGCGCGGCCCGGTTCGGATCACGGCCCGACAGGCCCATGGTGTAATGGCAGCACCCAAGTTTTTGGTACTTGTAGTCTAGGTTCGAATCCTAGTGGGCCTGCTTTGTCGGGCTTGAGACCCCGCCCTGACCACAAGCGCGAAAGGACGACGCGATGACCGACACGCTATCGAACCCGCCCGCGGCGATCATCCTGGCGGCCGGCAAGGGCACGCGGATGGGCGGAGACGCGCCCAAGGTGCTATACGAGGTCGCCGGGCGGCCGATGATCTGCTGGGTCGTCGAGGCGTGCAAGAAGGCGGGGGTCGGCACGATCGTCGTGGTGGTCGGCTACAGGGCCGACCTGGTCCAGGCGGCGCTCGCTGACGAGCCGAGCTGCGTGTTCGTCGAGCAGGCCGAGCAACTGGGCACCGGCCACGCCGCCATGATGGCCCGTCCGCGGTTCGAGCAGATGCCGGCCGGGGACACGTTCGTCCTCGCCGGCGACGGACCCCTGATCCGCCACACCACCCTCGCCCGGGTCCTCGAGATCCACCGCCGCCGCAAGGCCGACGCCACCCTCGCCACCTCCGTCATCGACGACCCCACCGGCTACGGCCGCGTGGTGCGCAGCTCCAGCGGCGACTTCGAGGCCATCGTCGAGCAGAAAGACGCCACCCCCGAGCAGCTCGCGATCCAGGAGGTCAACCCCTCCTATTACTGCTTCGACGCCCACGCCCTGTTTATCGCCCTCGACCGGGTCAGCAATGACAACGCTTCGGGGGAGTATTACCTCACCGACGCGCCGGGCCTGCTCAAGCAACAGGGCAAGACCGTGGTCGTGGTCGACGCCGTCCCCGCCGAGGATGTGTTGAGCATCAACACGCCCCAGCAGCTCGCGGAGGTCGACCGCATCCTCTCGGCGCGCGTCGCCTCTCAGAAAGGACAGGTCGCATGAGCCACGACGACGCCAGCCAGATGAAGATTTTCTGCGGCCGCGCCAGCCGGGGGCTGTGCGAGAGCATCTGCCAGCACCTGAACCTGCCCATGGGGCAGGGCAAGACCGAGCTGTTCCCCGACGGCGAGGTGTTCGTCAAGATCGAGGAGGACGTGCGCGGCCGCGACTGCTTCGTGGTCCAGTCGACCTACAACCCGGTCAACGCTCACCTGATGGAGCTGTTGATCTATATCGACTGTCTCAAACGCGCCTCGGCTCAGCGCATCACGGCGGTGATCCCGTATTTTGGCTACGCCCGGCAGGACCGCAAGGACGAGGGCCGGGTGCCTATCACCGCCAAGCTCGTGGCCAACCTGCTCACCGTGGCCGGCGCCAACCGCATCATGGCGATGGACCTGCACGCCGAGCAGATCCAGGGCTTCTTCGATATGCCGGTCGATCATCTGCACGCCGCGCCGGTGCTGGTCGATCACCTCGAATCGATCAAGGACGAGCTGGGCGACCTCGTGCTGGTAAGCCCCGACGTGGGCAACGTCAAGATGGCCAACAAGTACGCCAACTGGCTCGGGGGGGATCTGGCGATCATCGACAAACGCCGCAAGTCCGGCAGCGAGGTGGAGTCGGCCAATATCATTGGCGACGTCGAGGGCAAGACCGCCCTGATGGTTGACGACATGATCACCACCGCGGGCACGATGTGCGAGGCCGCCCGGCTGCTCAAGTCCCGCGGCGTGCGGGACGTCGTCGCCGCGGCGACCCACCCCGTGTTCGTCGGCCTGGCCATGGAGCGGCTCAAGGAAGCGCCCATCAGCCGCGTCGTTGTTACCGACACCATCCCCTGCGCCGGCCGGTGCGAGCCCATCGTCGACAAGCTCTCCGAACTCTCCGTGGCGGAGCTCATCGGCGATGCGATGCGCCGCGTCCACCACAACCAGTCCGTGTCGTCGCTGTTCCGCAAGAACGGCGCCCGCGGCCAACGTTAATCCCCAAGACAGCTACACACCCGACAGGAGCATCCATCATGGCCCAAGACATCCCCACACTCGAAACCACCGCCCGCGACAAGACCGGCTCCCGCTACAGCGCCCGCCTGCGCGAGGCCGGCCAGATCCCCGCCGTGGTCTACGGCCACAAGCAGGACCCGGTCCACGTCGCCGTCGACGCCCAGGTGATTACCGGCCTGCTACATGAGAACACCCAACTCGTTAACGCCCAGGTCGCCGGGAAGACCGAGCCCTGCCTGATCAAGGATATCCAGTGGGACTACCTCGGCGACCACATCATCCACGTGGACCTGGCCCGTGTGGACCTGTCCGAAGAGGTCGAGGTTGAGGTCGAGCTGGAACTCACCGGCGATCCCAAGTCCCTGCAGGAAGCCGGCGCGGTGCTCGATCACCCGCTGTCCACGGTTACGGTCAAGTGCCGGGCCGACGCGATCCCCGAGCGGCTGATCCATGACATCAGCGAGCTGACGACCGATGCCCCGATCACGGTCGCCGACCTGACCCTGCCCGCCGGCGTCGTTGCGGTCACCGACCCGGAGACGATCATCGCCCAGGTCCAGATCATGGCCGAGATCGAGGAAGAAGAAGCCGTCGAGGCCGAAGCCGCCGAAGGCGAGCCCGAGGTCATCGGCGCCAAGAAGGAAGACGAAGCCGAGTAAACCCCGGCCAACCGTTCGCCGCCACCTGCTGTTCAACCCTCCTCGAAGCCGCCATGCGCTTGATCGTTGGCCTGGGCAACCCCGGCTCCGAATACGCCAAGACCCGGCACAACGCCGGGTTCATGGCGGTCGAGCGCCTGGCTCAGCGCCACGCCATCACCGGCGTCAAGACCAAGTTCCACGCCGGCGTGCTCGAAGGCGTGATCGCGGGCGAAAAAGTCGTGCTCATGCAGCCGGCGACTTACGTGAACCGTAGCGGGCTCGCGGTCGGCGAGGCGGTCAACTTCTACAAGCTCGACTTGGCCGACCTGATGATTATCGTGGATGAGGTCGCCCTGCCGGTCGGAAGGATCCGCCTCCGCCCGGAGGGCTCGGCCGGGGGGCACAACGGCCTCAAGGATATCCAGCAGAAACTCGGCGGGCCGGCCTACCCCCGCCTGCGCATCGGCATCGACCCGCCCGGCCGCGTCCCCCAGGCGGACTACGTCCTGAGCCGGTTCAGCACCGAGCAGTCCATTAAGCTCGACGCCGTCCTCGACCGCGCCTGCGACGCTATCGAGTGCTGGATCACCCACGGCATCGACCAGGCGATGACAGGGTACAACTCGCAGTAAATCTGCGCCGCCCGCCCCGTTCGCCGCGTCCCTAAGCCCCGCATGTGCATGCGGGGCTCCGGCGTTGAACGATGCATGCTTTAGCGGGTCGCTTCCCATGGGTTCATCATCTGCTCGCGTTGAGCCATGGCCACGGCCGCCCGGTAGCCCATGTACGCTTGCCACCCGATAAAGATCGCGATCACCAGGAGGAGCGGCCAGCCGATCAACAAGGCAATGACGAACAGGATCGGGGCACACACCAACCCCACGATCGCGGCGAAGCGCAGGCTCCGGGTGCGGCCGACAAAGAACCAGAGGATGGATTGGAGGATCTGGCCGCCGTCCAGCGGATAGATGGGGAGCATGTTAAAGGCCAGCAGCAGGGCATTGATCACGGTGACGGAAGCGACGAAATCCTGGATCGGGCTCCACTGTCCCATCGGCGTTTGGCCGACCACCAGGACATACGCGGCCAAGGTGACCGGGACCAGCAGGACATTGACGAGCGGCCCCGCAGCGATGGACCAGAGCACCGCGCCGGGCCTCGGGGGCGGGCTGACGAAGGCCACGCCGCCAAGAGGCCAGAGCATGATCGTGTTTGCCCGCCCGCCGACCGATCGGCACGCCAGCGCGTGGCCGAACTCGTGCAGGAGCACGATTGCAAACAAGGCCAGAAACTTCATCACCCCCCAAAACGGGTCGGGCTCGAAGGCCCCGATCCAGTAAAACACAAAGACCAGCGCAAACCACGACCAATGCAGGTAGACGTTGATTCCGCTGGCCTTAAACAGCCGCATGGAGCCATTGTGAACTTCGAACATCAGTCAAGTATACGTCAGACGCCGCTCCCGGGATCGGGAACGCGTCTATCATGTGTCGCATGAACGAAGGACAGCAAGCGGCCATCGTCACGGGCGCCGGCAGCGGGATCGGACGGGACACGGCGGTGCTGCTGGCGGAAGCCGGCTACCACGTTGTGCTGGTCGGCCGGACCGAATCCAGCCTGCAGGAAACCGCCCGGCTGATCGCTGACGAATGCGGCGCCGACGCGGTCCGCCACGTACATCCCGCGGACCTGACCGACCAGGAAGCGTGTCGCCAGGTTGTCGACGCGACGGCGGAGCGTTTCGGCCGATTGGATGCGCTGTGCAACATCGCCGGCTACGCCCCCCTGGGCCCGATCTCCAAGATCGACGCCGAAACCTGGCGTCGGTGCATCGACACCAACCTGACGTCGGTGGTGATGCTGACCAACGCGGCGTGGCCTATCTTCGAGAAGCAGCGCAACGGCGTCGTCGTCAATGTCTCCTCGATGGCCAGCATCGACCCGTTCCCGGGTTTCTCGATGTACGCCGCGGCCAAGATCGGGGTCAACATGTTCACCCAATGCACCGCCGACGAAGGGAAAAAAATCGGCGTCCGGGCGGTCGCCATCGCGCCCGGCGCGGTCGAGACCCCTCTGCTTCGCACGATTTTCCCTGAAGCGATGATCCCCAAGCACAAAACGCTCGACCCGGTCGAACTGGCGACGATCATCCGCGACTGCGTCACCGGCCTGCGGGCGTTTTCGCCGGGTGAAACGATCGTCGTCCCCAGCCCGTAAACTGCACGGATGCATCACGACCAGTCCGGGTTCGGCATCCGTTGCGAGTGGGGGATCAAAGGCGTTGAGGCGCTGGCGCCGATCAGCGATGTCGTGATCATTGTTGATGTCCTGTCGTTCACAACGTGCGTGGACGTCGCGGTCAGCCGCGGCGCGGCGGTGCTGCCCTACCGCTGGAAGGACGATTCGGCCGGGGAGTTCGCCCGGCGGCACTCGGCCGAGTTGGCGGGCGTACGCGGCGACCCGGCCCATCGTTTTTCCCTGTCGCCGGTGTCGCTGGAGAAGCTCGGCCCCGGGGACCGGATCGTGCTCCCTTCGCCCAACGGCTCCACGCTCACGCTCGCCACCGGCAAGACGCCCACCCTGTCGGGGTGCCTGCGCAACGCGAGGGCGGCCGCCCAAGCCGCCAACCGGATCGGTGGGACGGTGGCGGTCATCCCGGCCGGCGAACGCTGGCCCGACGGCGGCCTGCGCCCGGCGCTCGAAGACTGGATCGGGGCCGGGGCCATCATCGCGGAACTGAACGGCGATCCGTCACCCGAGGCCCGGGCCGCCGTCGCCGCTTTCCGCCAGGCAAGCCGCCGCTTCACAGAAACCCTGTCGGCCTGCGGATCGGGGCGGGAATTGATCGCCAGGGGCTATGAGAGTGACGTGGTCCGGGCCGCGCAGCACGATGTCAGCCACACGGCGCCGCGCCTGACCGACGGCGCCTATGTCGAAAGCCCCGCTTGATCATCGGCCGAGCATCGGGCATGATTCCGCGTCTGACGCAAAACCATCAGGAGCGAATCCCATGCAGATCGGCAATGGCGAACATGTTTACGAATGGAATGACCAGTGGACCCGGATCCCCGACACCGTGTCGGGCAAGGCCAACGGCCGTACGCATGGCGTGGTCGTGTCCAAGACCGGCGACATCCTCGTCTTCAACCAGGCCGACCCCGGCGTGCTGGTGTTTGACGCCGACGGCGGCTTGAAAAACGCCTGGGGCGATCGCTTCGGCGGCGCTCACGGCATGACGCTCATCGAAGAAGACGGCGCCGAGCGCCTCTGGCTGACCGACCAGAACTCGAAAGAAGTCGTCAAGACAACCCTGGAGGGGGAAACAATCCAAACCCTCGACGCCCCGCCAAGCGAGGTGTGCGTCGACAACAAATATGTGCCGACCTGGGTCGCCATCGGGCCAGACGGAGATATCTTGGTCGCCGACGGCTACGGCTCATCGCTCGTCCACCGCTACGATCCCGGCGGCGCCTATCAAAGCACGCTCAACGGCGAGGAGGGGGCCGGACGGTTCCGGTGCCCTCACGGCCTGATGTTCAGTCCGGAAGGCGAACTCTACATCGCCGACCGCGGCAACCACCGGGTGACCGTTTACGATGCCGACGGCGGATACCTCCGCCACAATGATGACGCGACCCACAGCCCCTGCGGCTTTGTCTTCCACAACGGGCTCACCTACCTCCCCGAACTTTTTGCGGGCGTCAAAGCACTCGACAAGGACTTCAACGTCGTCGCTAACCTCGGTGACAATTTCAACGTCAAGGATGTCGAAGGCTGGCCGAATCTTGCGGAAACCGAACATGTTCAGCCCGGCAGATTCAACAGCCCCCACGGCATCGCGGTTGCGCCCAACGGCGACATCTACGTCGTTGAGTGGATCATCGGCGGCCGGATCACCAAGCTCGCCAAACGTTGATCAAACAATCGGCTCGACCGGCGCGCCCAGAAGCTCCGCGCCAACAGAGCACACAACGGCGTCGTCTCCCGCCAGGATGTGCGTGACGCTCTGTCCGTAGCGGCGCTCGCATCCGCCCACGCGGACCGCCGGGTCGTGGTATTCCATCTCCCCGAACGCGCCGAACGTCAGGTCATCGTTGTAGGCTTGCAGGACATCGCCGCCTCGCCGCTGATCGGCCGGATGGTCGCGCGGGATGTCGATGTAAGGCTCGCCGGGATACACGCCAAAGATGCGGACGATCAGCGTGGCGACCTCACCGACCATTCGGTAGTACCCCATGCGTCCGGTCGTGTGCTCGGGCCGCAGCCCCATCTTGATGCGGCGGTCAGCGTCGATGAAAAACCGGACCGCCCGGCTGTCGCATTGCACGTGTCGCTCGCCGAACGGATCGTAGTAAGAACGCGGGTCGACGCCAGTCGTCGTCGGGCAGATGAGCGTGCCGACCGGGGGGATTTGAAGGATATCCCACGCTCCGGCGACCGCGCCGTCGTCGCCGCCGTTCACCGTTAATTCGTTGGTGACGGCAAAGCTCAGGCATTTCAGCCCGGCCGGCAAACCGTCGGGCGGGTCGATCGCCGCGAAAACGCGGGTCACATCGAGGTTGATCCGTTTGTCGTCACGAGCGTCGCGGAGGCTCATCGACGCATGGAGATGGACGCCGCCGGGCCAGGCGTCGCCGAGAGCGTAGTCGCCCGGGTCGACAGCCGGCGGGGTCGCGGCCCACTTGACCGGGTCTTCGCGCGCCTGTTCAAGGCTTGGCCAGTAATAGGCGACCTCCGGCGCGATCCACAGCCGATCGCCGCCCGTACACGCGTCGTTGTTGAAGAAAAGATCACCCTCGACGCCAGGCAGCGACGCCGCGAGCAGACGGGCGCCGCGCTCCACGACAAGAAGCCGGCCGTCACCGGATTCGACCAGGTGCGGGCCGTATCCGTTTGCTTCGGCGTGTTGAAACCAGCCATCGAGTCCTTTTTGCATCGGAGCCTCCAAAGATTTCCAATCGATCGGATCCGGCCGGACATGATAACCGGGCGGGCGTTGGTGGAAATCTTCGGGTCACCGAAGATCATCCCGTATTGAGTGGTCCTGTTGCCTTTACGGCGTCTTACACCGCGGCCTCCGATGATGCCGCTTCATAAATCAGCGGGAACACCTCTCCCAGGATCGTTTCTCCATCCGCCACCGCGATGAAAGGCCTCATGAGATGGTCTCCGCCGTCTGCCGCGAAACGGGTTTGCTCCGTCATGAGATGGATGGCGATCGCACGCCGAGGACGCCCGGACCGGTTGCTCTGTGAGCCGTGCCAGCACAGCGGGTGATGAAAATGCACCTCACCCCGGCCAACCGGGCAGTGGCGCACCGCGGCTTCCTGGTTCTCGAAACGCGTCGGGATACTCTCCAGAAACCGGTCTAATCCATGTTCACGCTGCAGTTGACCCAGAAATGCGCTTTGATCACCCCACCGATGCGATCCGCTCACCATCGACATACAACCGTTCTCCGTGTCGGCATCGTCCAACGCGATCCATGCGGTGATCTGCTGATCTTTCGGCGTCAGCGGGGGCCATAAGATCGAGTCTTGATGCCACCAGTTCACGCCGCCTTTCCGTGCCGGTTTGTATTGCACCTGATCATGCCAGACGCGCAATTCACGCGCGCCGGTGAGCTCCGCCGCCATCTCGCCAAGGCCACGGTTGAACAACAGATCCCGGAACGCGTCACTGGCCTGCCAGATGTTGACGATCTGCCAGACGAAGTTGTTCGGGTCACCGGTCAGATTCCGGCACGACACGGGTTGCGACTGGTCGGCGTGGTCGCGATCCGCGATCACGCGCTCGATCTCACTGCCTAACAATGCGGTCTCTTCATCGGTCAGCAGCTTCGGGCCACGGATAAATCCCTGGTCGCGATACGCTTCAATCTGAGCGGTGGTCAACATGAGATCATCTCCATCGTAAAGGGTGATCTCATGATGCTATTCACCGCCTCACCTTGGCGGAATAGCTACGACGCCGATGATATGGATAAAACGCGCATCAGTTTATCGGCCGGCCTGGGCTTCTTGCCGATACTGACTCGGCGACAAGCCGTCGATCTTCCGGAAGAGCCGGGAAAAATGAAGCGGATCGGCAAATCCGCAGCGGAAAGCGATCTCTTTGATCGAGAGCTCCCCCTCGGCCAACAGCCGCCGCGCGCGGTTCACCCGTTTCTGGCGGATGTACGCCATCGGCGTCAGCCCGGTCCACTGGACAAACAGTCGGCGGCACTGGCTTGAACTGAGCCCCACCGCCCCGGCGAGGCGGTCGGCGGTCCAGACGCCGTCGAGTTCATGGTTGATCAACTCGGCCGCGGCTTCGAACCGTGCGTCGCGGGGCCGCTCGTGGCGTCTCAGCAAAGACAATAACACCCGCAGCAAACGAGAGCCCGCCGTCGCCTCGTCTAATGGATCGCCCGTCGCAAACGCGTCGACCACCCCTTCGAGCAACGTCGCCGCCACATCGTCCGCATCGAGCCGGGTCCACGGGCGTAGCGTCTGTCCTTCCGCGATCGTCACCGCGTACGCCTGACGATCGAGCCCAGCGCCCCGCGGCTGCACGTCGGGCGACAGGTCAAAATGGACGGCGAGATGCTCGGACGAGGAGAACAACTCCAGACGATGCCGTTCAAACGGCCGGATGAACAGCAGATCGTTCGGCCCGATCTCATACGCCGATCCTTCATAAACATATCGCCCCGAGCCTCGAACAATCAGCACCAGTTCATGGTCAAAGATGATGCGCGAAGGAATATGAGCAGGTCCGCCGCGACGATGTGCGATCCGAACCACGGGATGGACCTGCGTGACAGGCAGCACATCGGTTCGGAGAGGCTTGACGCGATGTTTCGGCGCATCCGTTCCCACGTCGTGATGCGACAAAACGGAACGGTTGCTTTCAGGCTGAGGGCTCACGATTCGTGCAGCCCGGGATTCTGGCTATCCCTGGCTTCGATGGTGTAGGACTCGCCGGAGTTAAGCAGCGTTTCGATCGTGCCTTCACCCCGCTTCGCGACGGCTTCCTGCACCTGGGCATTCAGAAGGTCTTCGTAGCATTCACGCTGCACCGCTCGGAACACGCCCATGGGTTCGGGGAACTCCGGGTGCCGCATCCGGCTGAGCATGTACGCCAGGGGCTCGCTGGTCTCATCGTGGAAAAGCAGGTCATCTTCCTTCACCCCGGAGTCCAACCGCACCACCTCGGGGCCGCAGCCCTGGAGACGGATCCCCTTGTCGCGGTTGGCGCCGAAAATCATCGGCTTGCCGTGTTCGAGGCGAAGGATATGGTCCTCTTTCGTCTCTTTGTCGGTGGCGTACTCAAACGCCTTGTGGTTGAAAACGTTGCAGTCCTGGTAGATCTCGATGAACGCCGCCCCCCGGTGAGCCGACGCCCGCTCCAGCACTTCGGGAAGGGACTTGTCCACGTCGATGCATCGAGCGACAAACGTCGCCTCGGCGGCGATCGCGACCGACAGCGGCGACAGCGGCATGTCGAGGCTGCCCATGGGCGTAGACGGCGTTTTCTTGCCGATCTCGGAAGTCGGGGAATACTGCCCTTTCGTCAAGCCGTAGATACGGTTATTGAAAAGCATGATCTTCACGCCGACGTTCCGCCGGAGGATGTGCATCAGGTGATTGCCGCCGATCGACAGGCCGTCGCCGTCGCCGGTCACCTGCCAGACGGTCAGGTCCGGATTGGCGATCTTGATCCCCGTTGCGAACGCCGGCGCCCGGCCGTGGATGGAATGCAACCCGTAGGTGCTCATGTAGTACGGGAACCGCGACGAGCAACCGATGCCGGCCACGAATACCGTGGCTTCACGCACCGCTTTCGTCTTGGCCAGCACCTTCTTCATCTGGGCCAGGATCGCGTAGTCGCCGCACCCCGGACACCAGCGGATATCCTGGTCAGATGCATAATCAGTCGGTTTCAATACGTTTAATTCAGGCATATCACCGCCTCCGCTTGATCAATCACCGTCTATGCTGGAAAAGTTGTACGCCTGATTCGCCGGGTCCACCTGATGCTCACGCGGCATGAGGTATTCGGCGTCGCCCCACCGCCCGTCCAGCATGAGGTCGATCGCCTGTTCGATTTCATCCACCAAAAACGGCTTGCCCTGCACCTTGTTCAGGCCACGGGCGTCCACCAAATACTTCGAACGCAAAAGGGAGCGCAACTGCCCGGCGTTCAACTCCGGCACCAGAACCTGCTTGAACTTCCGCAGTGTGTCGCCCAGATTCCGGGGCATCGGGTTGATATGCCGCAGATGCAACTGACTCACGCTCTTGCCCGCGGCGCGGGCCCGCTCCACGGCCGTCTGGATCGATCCGTACGTCCCGCCCCACCCCACCACCAGCACTTCACCGGAAGCCGAGCCGTGGGGCTCGATCGGCGGGATGCGTTCGGCCACCAGGTCGACCTTTCGCTGCCGGAGCATCGTCATCAACTGGTGGTTTTCAGGGTCGTAATTCACATTGCCCGTGATGTTCTGCTTTTCCAATCCGCCGATGCGGTGTTCGAGGCCCGGCGTTCCCGGGATCGCCCACGGCCTCACCAACTGGTCGTCGCGCCCGTACGTCGCAAAAGCAGAGGGATCGGTCGCGTGATTGATCGAGATCGGGTCCAGCGAAGACGCATCCGGGATCAGCCAGGGTTCTGAACCGTTCGCCAGATAGCCATCCGTTAAAATCACCACCGGGACCATGTGCTCCATCGCCAGCGTGGCCGCCTCGATCGCGGTTTCAAAGCAGTTGGCCGGCGACTTGGGCGCGAGCACCACGCATGGGCAATCGCCGTTGCGGCCGTACATCGCCTGCAACAGGTCGGACTGCTCCGTCTTGGTCGGCAGCCCCGTGGACGGGCCTCCCCGCTGCACATTGATCACCACCAGCGGCAACTCGGTCATCACCGCCAGCCCCATCGCTTCCGCTTTAAGCGCGAGCCCGGGGCCCGACGTGCCCGTCACCCCGATCTGCCCCGCGAACGACGCTCCGATGGCGGCGCACACCGCCGCGATCTCGTCTTCGGCCTGGAATGTCTTGACCCCGTACTGACGCAGATTCGCCATCGCGTGCAGCACGGTCGACGCCGGCGTAATCGGGTACGAGCAGTAAATCAACTGCTTGCCGGACAGCTTGGCCGCCGCGACCAACCCCATCGCCAACGCTTCGTTACCGACAACCTTGCGGTACCGCCCCGGCATGATCTCCGCGGGGTCAACGTCGTAACGCACCGAGAACATCTCCGCGGTTTCGCCGAAGTAATAACCCGCTTTCAACGCCTTGATATTCGCCTCGGCAACCTCGGGCTTGCCCTTCTTGCGGCCAAAATACGCATTCAGCGTATCAATCGTCGGCTGAGGACTCCGCCCGTAAAGCCAATACACCAGCCCCAGCGCATACATGTTCTTACAACGCCCGACATCCTTGGCGCCCATGCCCGTTTCGGCCAGCGCCTCTTCGTTCAGGCGCGTAATGGGCACCTTAAAAAGTTGGTATTTGTTGATCAGCCCTTCGTCTTCGAGTGGATTGGCGTCGTACTTGGCCTTTTTCAGATTCGTCTTGGTGAACTCATCTTCGTTCACCACGACGATCCCGCCGTGCTCTACGTCGGCGAGGTGCGCCTTGAGCGCGGCCGGATTCATGGCAATCAGGACATTGACCTTATCGCCGGGGGTGTGGATATCTTCGCTGGCGAAGTTGATCTGGAACCCGGAGACGCCCGCCACCGTCCCGGCGGGGGCCCGGATCTCCGCCGGGTAATCCGGCAACGTCGCTACGTCATTGCCGTGCAAGGCCGACGTGTCCGTGAATTGGGTCCCGGCGAGTTGCATGCCATCCCCCGAATCTCCCGCAAACCGGATCACGGCGGACCGCAAGCGTGTCCGGGGCTCCGCGCCTCCCCCGTCCGCACCAGATGGCGTTTGAATATCTACGGCCATGTGCCGATTGCTCCTGAAAACCACGACCTTTTTGGCAGATCTACGAAGGCAAGGGTAAACCAGTAATTGTATCTTCCGCCCGTACTTTTGTAAAAATCATAGCCCGAAGCCGCTTGGGAAGCTCCGTGTAACCTGATGGCACACATCACTTTGACGCCGTCGGGAAAGGGTGGTAGGATTCAGGGCTCAATCCAGTTTGCGGGGTAGAGCAGTCTGGTAGCTCGTCGGGCTCATAACCCGGAGGTCGCAGGTTCGAATCCTGCCCCCGCTATT
>JANQFR010000001.1 GCA_028277745.1 Phycisphaeraceae bacterium | reverse complement strand
CAGCCGGGTCGAGTTCGACGACGTGGTCCTCAAGACCGACCGCGACGACGACGGGACCTACGAGACCACCGAGCACCTCGACGACTTCACCATCGACAGCGGCGGCTACGCGGCGGACACCCTCACCCACGACGCCGCGGGCAACCTCACCTACGACGGCGTCTACGCCTACACCTACGACGCGTGGAACCGGCTCGTCCAAGTCGCCAAGGCCTGCGTTTCGATCAATCGTCGGTTGGGCCGGCGTTGTTGTTCGTCGGCATGATCGCCAGCCGCTCGCGGGCCCACTGCCGCCACTCGGGGCGTTCGTCCTTCATGACCACGTCCTGAAGCAGGTGGCGGACCTCGGGCCCGCGCTGGCCGGCGCGGAGCCGGGCGCGGGCCTCGTTGCCGAGGTAGACCGGGTCGTCGGGGGCGAGTTGGGCGGCGGCGTTGAACTGCTCGATCGCCGCGTCGGTCTTGCCCACCGCCTCGAAGACCAGGCCGAGGTTGTTTTTGGGCTCGGGGCTGGCGGGCATGAGGCGGATGGCGTACTCGAACTCCCACGCGGCGAGGTAGTAGCGCTGTTGCTCGAGGTAGACCGAGCCGAGGTTGTTGTGGGCCGGGCCGAAGGTGACGTCGGCGGTGAGCGCGTCCTTGAGCAGTTGCTCGGCCCGGTCGAGCTCGCCGGCGTCGATCGCGTCGACCGCCTGGTCGTTGAGCCGTTCGGCGCGGGCGGCGTCGCGTTGCTGGCCCCGGGGCAGGGTCTCGTAACGCGCGTCCACCGTGACGCGTTGGGGCGAGTCGCAGCCGGCGACGATCAGCCCGGCGACGGCGGTCAGGGTCCATAGAATACGGTTGAACATATCGGTCTCACAGCGTTGTCATGGAAGAACAGAATGAACCGCAGAGGCGCGGAGGGCGCAGAGAAGAGGCGGGAAGAAGCGGAAAGCCGGAAAAACAGGGACCCGGAAAAGGCTATCCGGCCGGGCTCTGCGTCCTCTGCGCCTCTGCGGTTCATATTCTTTCTGGTTCTAAGCTTCATCCGTTGAGGCTCATGGGTTGTCTTCCGGGGGTGCTTCCGGGGGCGGGGGCGGGGCGTAGATCAGGTGGCTGAGGGTGAACTCGGCGTCCCACAGGTCGCCGACGGGCTGGTCGCGCGGGGCTTTGAGGCGCAGGTCGGTGAGGCGGAGGCCGGGCGCGTCGTGGGTGAGGCCGTGGAGGAAGCCCATCAGCGTGGGCAGCGTGGCGGTCTGGACCTCGACGCGGGTGTCCTGCTGCTGGTAAGGGCTGTCGCCGAGGCGGCGGGGCGGCTGGGGATTGATGTCCAGCAACTGGGTGGCGGGGTCGATCGACGCGGCGGCGGCGTAGTGCTCGATCCGCTGGGTCAGCTCGGTGAGTTTGAGGCTCGCGGCGCCGACGCGGTCGGGCTGGTCGCGCAGCGCGACCAGCCGGGCGGCGATCGTCTGCGACGCGGCAAGCTCCTCGGCCAGCCGGTGGGCGAGCTCACGCTGGCGATCCATGCGCTGGTAGACCCAGGCCGCGCCCAGGCCGACGGCCAGGATCAATCCCGCGGCGAGCCATGCTTGCCGTCGCTTCATGGCGCCCCCTCCCCTTCACCCCCGGAAGCTCCGGAAGGGACAATCGTTGCGACAGCGCCCCCGGAAGACGAAGGATCGACCGCGGACCGGTAGCGCCCCGCGGCGGTGAAGCCGACGCCCTGCTCGTTGCGGAGCTGTCGGGTGCGGGGGTCGTCGAAGGCGAGCCGGGGGTGGCGGTTGAGCGCCTGGATCAGCCGACCGGCGTCGCCGTGTGAGCGGGCCTGGCCGGTGAGGGTGACGCGGTCGCGGTCGACATGGACCTCCAGGACCAGCAGACGTTGGTTCGTCGGCAGCCGCTCGAGACAGGCGTAGAGCACGGCGACCGCGTCGGGGGAATTGCCGGGCAGATCGCGTCGCGCGCTTCCTGACGACGAGGCGAGCGGCGAGCGCAGCCCCTCGACCTCGCGCAGCCGCGATGCGAGCCGGCGGCGGACCCCCGACGGCGGCGCGTTCCGGGTGTCGAGCGTCTGCTGGTACAACTCGGTGAGCTGGCCGCGATGGTCAGCGGCCAACTGGCCGTACTGCTCGGTCCGGATGAGCAGCGCCGCGATGACGCAGGCGACGCCCAGCAGCACCGACGCGGCCGCGACCTTGAGCGGCGTGCGGAGGACGGACCAGCGGTGCGCCGGCGCGAGCCGGTCACGGGCGAGCTGGACCGGCGGTGCGAGCCGGTCCGCGAGGATGTCCCGCGCGTGTCGGATCAAACACTGCTCGATGTCAACCTCTTCGACGTCGGTGGTTTCGTCGTCACGCTCGAGGTCGAGCCACGCGTCCACAAAGGCGGTGGGCGCGTTGACCAGGCGGATCGGCGCCTGATCTTCGCCGTCCGATCGCCAGCCCGCGAGATGATCCCGGACCACAGCGGCGTCGAGCGGGACGTGGCGCCAGGCGTACGGCCCGCGTTCGTCGAACGCCAGCAGCTCGGCGGCGCCGTCTTGTGCAATCACGCACCGCGCCGGCGTACGGTCGCTGGTTTTGGTTCCTGCGGTTTCCAAGCTTTCGCCGGTCAGCGCGAGGAGGGTGGCGGGGGTGACGGCGCAGACCGCGTGGCCGTGGTGCTCGAGGCGGCGGATGAATGCGTCGAGCCGGTCGTGCCGGGTCGCGATGCCGAACGCGGCGTCGGGGCGGATGACAAAGTCGGCGACCAGCGCCTCGGCGTCGGCGGGCAGGACCGCCTCCAGCTTGAAGAGCAGCTGTCGGCGGCGGTGTGCGGCGGAAACGTCCTGCATCTCGGCGGTCCCGCAGAAGCACCAAGACGTCGGCAGCGCGATCGCCACCGCCGACGCGGCGTCGAGATGCTCGTTCAACGCGTCGGCCAGCTCGGCGGTGAAGCGTTCGCCCACGCCGCCCAACTCGATCGCCGACGGCGTTTCGTCGTCGAGACGATACGCGAGGAGCCGGTCGGCCTTGACATGGATCAGGATGGACGGTTTCCGCTTCAACGCGCCTGCTCCATGTCGAGTTGAACGGCCACGCCGCGGTGTTCGAGCGTGACCTGGTCGCTGGCGATGACGCGGATGATCGCGGGGTTGTTCTCCGGGCCGACCGATTCGCCGACCTTCTTGATCTCGACGTTGCCCCGCTCGTCGGCGATCAGCGCCGACGGTTGGCGGGCGTTGATCATGGTCCCAATGAGCTTGACGCGCGGCGGGGGGACGACCTTCTCCACCACCTGCGGGGGCGGCGCGGGGGGCGGGTCGAACAGCCGCTGCCGCAGCGGCGCGGACGCGACGCGCTGAAGGTCGCTTAACGTGGGCTCGTCATCGACCTGCCGGGGCGACGCATCGAACGGCTGAAGGCCGTTGGAGGTCTGCGCAGCTCCGGCATCCGGGGGCGGAGGGTGCATGAGGGTGCGGGCGACGATCCATCCGCCGGCGCACACGGGCAGCGCGGAAGCGAGGTAGATCAGGATGCGCAGCGTCTTGGGTCTCATGGTCGCCAGGTGAAGGTCAGGGGGGGCCGGTTCGGGTCGTCGGCGCCGTTCTCGCGCTGGGTGTAAACCGTCATCGATGGCCAGGCGCCGCGATCGTTCGTCGCGGTGATTCGGACGCTGTGGCAGGCCGAGGCGTCGGTCAGCCGCCGCAGGAGGCTCTGGCGTTGCCGGCCGGTGAGGTCGATGGCTTGCAGCAGCGTTTCGACCGGCGCATCGGGGTCTTCGAGTCGGGCGGCGAGCAGCCGGCCGACGGCGTCGTTTTCGACGTGGCCGCGGAGGGCGGCCCGGACCGCCGCGTCGCTCGCCCGGCGGAGGTGGAGCCGACCGTCGCCCCAGCAGGTGACGTCGTCGATCGGCAAACGCCGGCCGTCATCGGCGGCGATGCGCGCGCGGACGCCGTCGAACAGCCGGCCGTAGCCATCGATCGGCAGCCCCCCGAAGCGCTGGGCGTGCTCGGGCAGGTGGGGCGCGAAGCGTACGGGCCAGGGCTCGTAAGCTGCGGACGACAGCTCCACCAGCATCTGGTTCGCTTCCGCGTGGCCGTGCTGTTCGAGCAGGTGGTTGGCGTTGGCTTTGGCCTGCTCGTCGGAGAGCACCGCGCGGAACATGAACCCGCCGAGCCGGAGGTTCAGCTCGGCGGCGACCGACGAGAACCGCGTCGGGCGGTAGGCGGCGTCATCGTCATCGGTGTCGACCTCGGGGTGAAGGACCGCGTCGGCCTGGGCGTGGAGCGTGTCGCGCAGGGTGCGCGTCCCCCAGCGGAGTTGCAGGTCGCGCTCAGCCCGGGCGGCGTCACCGGCGCGGGTCGCGCTGGTCCGCGCCAGGCCCGCCATCACCGTCGCCATCAACCCCAGCACGATCAGGGTCAGCACCAAGGCGTAGCCCGGCCGGCGGCGATCGTCACCAATAATCACAGCTCGCGGCGTCACGGCAACAGCACCTCCCGCACCTGGTCGCCGCCGGGCGAGGCGAACACCAGCGTCAGCAGGCGGCGCCCCGCGTCGTCCTCGGAGAGGTCGGTTTCATCAGGGAACCGCGCCTCGAAGCCCGACAGCCCGTACCCGACCGCGTTGAGATGGACGTTTGTGTTGACCAGCGCCGCGAGTTTTTCTTCGCGGCGCACCAGCCACCGCAGATCGTCGTCGCCCATCAGGGTGTAAGCGACGCGCACCGGCTCGTGGCGCCCCGCGCGATCGTTCCACACGCGCAGCTCCATGGCCAGCGCGTCGTCCTCGTCGACCCAGACGCGCGACGCCCGGTCGATGTCGCGCTCGATCGCCGCGGCGGCCCGGCCGATCCAGCCCGGCCCGCCGTCGTCCGCCTCCACGGCCTGCGCCGCCCGCGCCGCGTCGCCGATCAACCCCGCCAGCGCCGCCATCAACGCCGCCGTGAGCGCCAACGCCAACAGCATCTCCATCATCGTGAAACCATGTTGGATAGCGCGATCATTCATCGTCACCCACGCGGCCTCCGCCTCGTTTCATGTCCTGTGTCTTCCTCAACGGGGCAAACCACGTCGAGCGTCAACACCGGCTCGGGCAGCTCCCCGAACCACATCTCCAGCCGGACCAACTCGCACCGCAGCGTCGGGTGCGAAGCGGCGTCCGGGGTTTCCGGGGGATCGATCGGCCGGGTCCGCCACCGCAGGCCCGGTTGACCAGGGACGTCGCCCCGATCGTCGCGCGGCATCGCCGCCGGGTCGGCCCACCACCCGGTCATGAGCCGGTCCGCCGCCGCCGCCGCGGCGAGCTTGTGGCGGGCCAGCGCGTCCTGGGCCGTCAGGTCGGCCTTCGCCAGCACCATCGCCACCGCCAGCGACCCCAATAACGCCAGCCCGGCGAGCACTTCAATCAGCGTCGCCCCGCGGCAACGCCGCGAGGATCGACCGCATCCGCTCTTCATCCTTCACCTCGGTGAACTGTCCGGTCACCCCCGCGATGACCAGGTAAACGTCTGACTCTCCTTCGACCGACAACGCCAGGCCGTAGGTCGGCCCCGCCCCCCCAGCGTCGAACCGCAGCACTTGTTCGCGCGAGCCGAGCCGATGCGCCGCCTCCCCTTGAAGCTGACAGCCCCGCAGCTTCACCCGCGGCGGCAGCCGATACGTCCCCATCGGGCGTCTCGCATCGGCCGTGGGATAGGTGCGCAGCTGTTGCTTCACGACATCGACCTTGAGCGCCGCAGCCTCGCCCGTGTCGCGCGCCAACCCCCGCGCCTCGGCGTCGGCCTCGCGCAGCATCGCGACCGCCTCACGCAGCCCCGCCGCACGCTGCGCCCCGTTCAGGGACGCGACCACCACGCCCGTCAGCAGCGCCGTGAGCAGCAGCACCGCCGTCAACTCGAGGATCGTGAATCCGCTCCGCTTCCGCATCGGCTCAGCCGCCCTCCTTGATGCTCCAGTTGGTCAGGTCGGCCTCGATCCCGTCGCCGCCTTCCGAGCCGTCGGCGCCGAAGCAGACGATCTCGAACGCGTTCTCCTGCCCCGGGATCTCGTACTGGTACGCGTTGCCCCAGGGGTCTTTGGTCAACTGCTCGATGTAGCCGGGCACGAGCGCATCCAGCCCCTCGCTTGCGCTGGGGTAGCGGCCGTGGTCGGCGTAGTACGCCTTGACGCCGCCGTGCAGGACCGCGAGGTCGGCCGCGGCCTTGCGGCTGCGCGCCCGGTCGACGTAACCGCTCACGCTGATCCCGATCACGCTCGCCAGCAGCGCGATGATGACCAGCACGACCATGACTTCCATCAGGCTGAAGCCTCGCGTGGAGTGGCTAGTGGCCAGGGGCCAGGGGCCAGTGAGCTGACCACCATCGCCGCCCCGACTCTTTTCCCTGGCCACCGGCCCCTGGCCCCTGGCCACTCTCTTCTTCTCACAACACATGACCGGCCTCCAGGATCGGCAGGATCGTGGCGAACGCGATGAAGCCGACGAACACCGCCAGCAGCAGGATCATCGCGGGCTCGAGCAGGGACGTGAACCGCTGGGCCGCGGTCGCGACCTGTGCGTCGTAGTCGGACGCCAGCCGCTGAAGCATCTCCTCCAGCCGGCCGGTCTTCTGGCCGACCGCGAAGACCTGCACCGCCGCGGGCGGGAACGCGTCGGTCGGCTCCAGCGCGTCGGCGATGTCCTGCCCGGCGTGCACCGCCGCGCCGCAGCGGATCAGCGCCCCGCGGATCGCCAGGTTCCGCGTCGACCGTTGGGCGATCTCCACCGCCGGCAAAAAATGCACCCCACTGCGCATCAGCGTTGACACCACCAGCGCGATCCGCGACGTCTCCTGCTTCCGCACCGCGTCCCCCAGCAGCGGCGTCTTGAGGATCGCCCGGTGCGCCGCCAGCCGCACCGACGCCGACCGCCACAGCGCCGCCGCCGTGGCCACCGCCAGCACGACCAACGCCAGCAACGCCCACCAATAACCCAGCAGCAGGTCGCTCATCCCCTTCACCACCAGCGTGATCAGCGGCAACTCCTTGCCCGCCCGCGTCAGCGGCTCGAGGATGCCCGGGATCACGAACGTCATCAGCAGCAGCGTGATCAGCACCGCCATCGTCAGCACGATGCACGGGTAGATCAGCGCGTTGGTGAGTTTGCCCTTGAGTTGGCGGCTGCGCTCCTTGAACGACGCGAGCTGCTCCAGCACCGTCTCGAGTGTGCCCGACGCCCCGCCCACCTCGACCATGCTCACGGCTAGTTCGTCGAACGGCGGGCCGTGCTCGCGCATCGTCGCCGCCAGCCCCGCTCCGCCCGCCACCCGGTCCCGCACGTCCAGCAGCGTCGCACGCATCCCCCCCGCCCCCGGAAAGCCTACCCCCCGCGTTTGCCGGATGATCGTGTCCAGCGCCGCCGTCATCGGCACACCCACCGCCAGCAGCGTCGCCAGTTCCCGCACGAACGCCGTCATCTGCGCCTCACCCGCCCGGCGACGGCCCAGCGACAACCACTTGCCCCACGTGATCCCCTGCCCGCCCCGCCGCGCCGGGCGCAGGTCGTGGATCACCAGCCCGCGGTCGCGCAGCAATTGCCGCGCGTGCGCCGGGTCGTCCGCCGTCAACACGCCCGACTCGCCCACGCCCGCCGTCGCCGCCTTGTACGCAAACAGCGCCATCAGACCGTCGCCCTCATCGTCACCCGCACCACTTCCTCGACCGTCGTCACGCCCGCCGCGATCTTCCGCAGCCCGTCCTCGCGCAGCGTCGTCATCCCGCGACGGATCGCTGTCTCCTTCAATTGCGCTGCGGTGTCGCGAGCCTGCACGTGCCGGCGGATGTCCGCGTCGACCGTCAGCAATTCAAACAGCCCCACCCGGCCCCGGAAGCCGGTCCCCCGGCATGCGTCGCAACCCCTCCCCCGCCGCGCCCGGCTCATGTCCAGCGCCGACGCCTCCACCCCCAGCGACTCCAGCTTCGCCTCATCCGCGAGCATCGGCGCAGGCTCCGCGCAGTCTTCACACACCCGCCTCACCAGCCGCTGGGCCAGCACCGCGATCACCGAGCTCGACGCCAGGTAAGGCTCGATCCCCAGGTCCAGCAGCCGCGTGATCGCGCTCGCCGCGTCGTTGGTGTGCAGCGTCGAGTACACCAGGTGCCCGGTCAACGCCGACTGGATCGACATCACCGCCGTCTCCTTGTCGCGGACCTCGCCCACCATGATGATGTCGGGGTCCTGCCGCAGCACCGACCGCAGCCCGCTGGCGAACGTCATCCCCTTCTTCTCGTTCACCTGGATCTGGCTGATCCCCGGCAGCTGGTACTCGATCGGGTCTTCGAGCGTGATGATGTTGTGCGCTGTCGCGTCGATCTCCTGCAGCCCCGCGTAGAGCGTGGTCGACTTGCCGCTGCCCGTCGGTCCGGTGACCAGCACCAGCCCGTGCTCGACCTTGATCAATTGGCGGAACCGCGCCAGCGTCTGGTCGTCCATCCCGATCTCTTCGAGCGTGTAGAGCTTGGCGCTCTTGTCCAGCAGCCGGATCACCATCCGCTCGCCGTGACTCGTCGGCACCGACGAGATCCGCAGGTCGATCACCCGCTCGCCCACCGTCACCGTCGCCCGCCCGTCCTGCGGCAAGCGCTTCTCGGCGATGTTCATCTCCCCCATGATCTTGATCCGGCTCGCCACCCCCTCCTTCACCGCCCCCGAACCCGCGCCCGCCGGCAGCGTGAACATGTCGAACAGCACCCCGTCGATCCGCATCCGCACCACCACCCGGTCCTCGTACGGCTGCACGTGCACGTCCGACGCCCGCAGCTTCACCGCTTCGAACAGCAACAGGTTCACCAACCGGATCACGGCTTCACCGGAATCGTTCTTCCCCCCGCCGCCCGGCGACGTCGCGTCCAGCAGGTCGGCGTGAGTCGGCAGCGACGCGATCTCCGTCAGCACCCGATCGCGGTCCAGCTCGTCCAGCAGCGCGTCGGTCTGGCCGGTCTGTTCTTCATACGCCGCGTTGATCGCGCGCTCGATCGCGTCCCGTGCCGCAGGGATCACCCACGGCGGCCGATCCAGCACGCGCCCGACGTTGTCCGCGACCTCCACGCAGGACGTATCCGCCATCGCCAGCAACACCCCCTGCGCCTCATCGGGGTGATCAAACCCCATCACCCCGTGCCGCCGCGCGTAGCCGATCGGGACCCGCTCGACGAACCGCGCACACGGCGACAGCTCATCCAACGGCGCCGCCGCCGTGGCCACGGCAGCGCCTTGAAGAACTTCCGATGGCATTCCCGGTGGCGGGGGCGCTTCCGGGGACGCTTCCGGGGGGACTTCCGGGGGCGGGGGTGGGGGTTGCGTCGTTGGGCTCATCGCACCAGCACCGGTTTGCTTGTCGGGTACGTCTCTGGCAGGTCCGCGGCCTGGCGGTCCCGCACCGACAGGAACTTCAGGTCCTTGAACTTGTCGTCCCGCAGGATCGTGGGCTTGATGAACACGAACAGCGTCGCGTTGCGGTTCGTGATGTTTCGGCTGCTGAACAGGTACTCCAGCACCGGGATGTCGCCCAGGAACGGGATCTTGTTGATCGTCTCGCTGCGGTCAATCAGGTTGAGCCCGCCCACTACGATCGTGTCGCCGTGGGGGATCGTCACCACGCTCTCGATCTCGTTGCGCTGGCGCGGCGGCGGCACGGTCTCGCTGCCCTCGCCGTTGAACGCGCTCAACGAGATCGAGTACGCCAGCTTCAGGTGGTCACCCTCGCTGATCTGCGGCGTGACCGCGATCGACGTGCCCGCGTCCTCGAACCCGCCGAACGTCGTGGTCGACACGGTCTGCGACGCGTTCACGCTCGCGAACGGCTGGTCCTGCACCGCGTTGAGCCGGCCCGTCGCGTTGTCGTTGATCAGAATCTTCGGCGCCGACCGCACGTCCGCCCGCCCGGTCGTCGCCAACGCCCGAATCACGATCTCCACCACGTCCGACGCCACCACCACCCCGTTGAACCCCAGCCCCGGCTCGATCGTCAACTGGCCCGTGTCCACGTCCACCTCGCTGAGCCCGAACTGGCTGAACGTCAGCTCCCGCGCCCCGCGGTTGTCCGTGCTCTGCGAGTACTCCACCCCCAGCGAGAACCCGTCGCTGGTGTCCAGCGTGACGATCGTCACCTCCACCAGCACCTGCGGCCGACGCTTGTCCAGCCGTTCGATCAACGACTTGTACTTCGCCTGCAGCGTCGCGTCGGCCAGCACGATCAGCGTATTCGTATTCGGGTCCGCCACCACCCGCGCCCCGGGCGTCACGATCCCCTGGATCGGCTGCACGCTGTCGGGCGTCTCACGCACCGGCGGCCGGTAGATCGCGCCGATCTCGCTCTCGTCCTCGGGGCGCGGACGCAGCTCCAACTGGTCCGCCGTCTGCTCAAGCTCCTGTCCCTGCCCACCCCCGGAAGCCGGGCCTGCGGAGGCCGCGCCCCCGAACCCTTCCACCGCCGCCAGCGCGTCCGCCCGACCGCCTTCGATCTGCTGGATCGTCTGCAGCACCTCCACCGCCGTCGCGTTCTGCAGCTTGTAAAACTCGATCACCGGCGACGCCTCCTCGATCTGCAGATCGAAGTCCGCCTGCAACGCCGTCACCTCTTCATGAATCTGCGGCGTCGTCGACACCACCAGCAACCCCCACTGGCTGTCCACCGCCGAGCGGTACAGCCGCTCGCTCGACACCGGCCCGATCAACTCCCGCACCAACGCGTCCACCTGCCCCGGCGGCGCCGTCGCGAACCGGTAGATCTTCGTTTCCAGTCCCAGCGGCAGGTCCAGCGGCTCCACCAGCTCCCGCGCCTCAGCCACCGCCTCCGCCGACCCCACCAGGATCAGTTGGTTCGTCCGCGCCTCCTCCAGCACCTGCACCCCCGCCCCCGGAATCGCCGCCCCCGCGCCGCCGCCGCCTGGCGGACCCGCGGCGCGTTCTTTCGCCATCAGCACCTGACGCAGCTGCCCCGCCACCTGGTTCACCGGGCCCGTCTTCACCGGCACGTACGCCACCTCCACCGGCGGGCCCGGGCGGTCCAGCAGCTCCACCAGCCGGCGGACCCGCGGCAGGTTCGTCGCGTAGTCCGTCACGATCAGGCTCCGCTGCTCCGCGTACACCACGCTGTTGCCCCCCGGCTTCGACAGGAACGCCGCGATCACCTGGTCCGTTCGCGTCGGCGAAGCGTGCTCCAGCCGGAACACCTCCGTCACCGCGACCGCGTCCGCATCGTCTCCGCCCGCCGGGCGCGACACCGCCGTCAGGTCCGGCGCCGACACGATCTTGAACCAACCCGCCGCCTCGCCCGGGACCATCACCAACCCCTTCATCCGCAGCGCGCTCTCCAGCAGCCCCCGCAACGAATCCGCCGGCACCGGCTCCGGCGCCCGGATCGAAACCCGCTTGCCCGCCACCTGCTCGTCGTACACCACGTTGATGTCCAGCTGGTCCGACACCAACGCGATGAACACCCGAAGCTCCACCTGCTCCGGCAGGTTGAGCTCGATGAGTTCATCACCGTCCGCCGCCGGCGGTTCGGGCGCCGGCTGCGCATGCGCGGCCAACGTCATCAGAACAATCAACCAACCCGCATTCGCGCAGGCCCGACACGCATTCGCAACGCGTCCGCATCGGCCGATGAAAAGGTCCCGCCTGGAAGAGGCTCCCGGATAAAAAAACGTCGCCCACATCTTGTCGATTAGTCTAACGCCAATGCGCCATAATGGAATCATGAAGTGGTCGACATTTTCACATTTGTGCGCTTGACATTCGGACGCCCGCGCGTGAACCTACGTCCATCGCCGTGTGGTTCGGCGGTGTAGTGAAGGGTCCGGGTGATGGCGTTGACTTCCAGGGTTTCCAATCGATTCTCAACGACGCCGCCGGGGTTGTCTTTTTCTCATGGTTTCCGGGAGT
>JANQFR010000095.1 GCA_028277745.1 Phycisphaeraceae bacterium | reverse complement strand
CAGGCCTGGAACCCGAGCCAGAAATCGGCGTCGGCCGAGCCGGCGGCGAGGGCGATGAGGTAGTTGCTCACCGCCGCCGAGAACAGGCCGATGACGATGGCGAGCTGCTGCAGCGATCCCAGCCGGCCCCGCAGGTGGGCCGGGGCGATCTCGGAGATGTAGGCCGGGGCGATGACCGACGCGGCCCCGACCGCCAACCCGCCCACCAGCCGATAGATCACGAACTCCACGGTGTCGTTGGACCAGCCCGCGCCCAGGGCGCTGACCATGAAGAAGACCGACGCGACGAGCATGATCGGCCGTCGGCCGAACTGGTCGGCCAGGGGCCCGGCGAAAAACGCGCCGACCGCGCAGCCCAGCAGGATCGACGCGACGTTGAACCCGACCGTCGCGCTGCCCCCGCCGAACGCCGCTTGAAGCCCTTCCTGCGTCCCGTTGATTACGCCTGAATCAAACCCGAAAAGAAAACCGCCGATGGTGGCGACGACGGCGAGGACAAAGACGTAAGCGACGCTTCCTTGCGACTCGGGGGATTCAGACATTCAACTCTCGCAGACCATGAAACAACACGAAGGGACTGCTTGAGTATAACGCCTGTCGGAGCCGTCATGGACTCAATCATGCTTGTTTAGCGGCGGGGCGGCTTGCCGCGCTTGTCCCACTCCGCGGCGTTTCAACCAACGGTCAGCGGTTTTCAATAGTCCTGGAAAACGACCGAGGCGAGCACGGGCATATATTGATCCCATCTCCGGTCGTCGACCCCAGCGTGTTGTTCCCGGGCGTCTTTGGCTTGAACCGCTTCGACGTGGCCGTCACCCCGGAGGATGTTGTAGACCGGCTCATGCGAATCGCTCCAGCGGTGTACGACGTCGGCGGCCATCGGCGCGTCGAGCCGGTTCAGGCCGGGGGCGTACGTGTCGATCAGAAACGTTTTGTCTCTTCTCATCCTCTCCTTGATGAAGGGCCCGCTGATGTCGCTGTCATAACCAAGGGGATTGATGTGATATCCCGCGCGGACGTATTTCCCGTACTCCACCTCGACGCTCGGCTTGTAGCCGTAGAAGTCGCCGTCACGGAAGGTTTCTTGCATAAAATGCTCGTCACGTTGCGATGGGCAGTAGAGGTAAGACGGGTCATCCAGCAACCCGTAGCGCTCCCAGAAGCCGGCCCAATGCGGGTAATCTTCGACCGTGTCGCCGGGTTGGAGTATCGCCGATCCGTTGTTGCGGGCGGCCAGGATGAAGCTCTGCCATCCGGCGCGGGTCCAACCCGGGTCATCGAGGGCGGGCTCGGCACCGGGCGTGATGTCGCCGTTGTGCTCGACCGCCAAGACCTCCATGACGATGGCGATCTGGTGCTGATTGCCGGCGCATATCACGATCCGGGCGCTGTCCCGCGCCTTCGACAACACCGGCAGCAGGATAGCCATCAGTAAAGCAATGATCGATATGACAACAAGCAATTCAACAAGTGTAAACGCACGTACCGCGCACCCTGATCTTGTCAGCAACATGCTTCATCTCCAAAAATGTGCGGCGTTTACCCTGACTGCTCCGGCAAGGGCAAGCCCCATCCGTGGTTACCGCTACTTCAGGTTTTTCCCGCCAACCCTTTTGGCGAGAACTCGTATCATCAGACCTACCGCCCACCCCAGACTCAGCGGCCCCCAACACACCGGCAAGGTTGCCGGATCATCCAACCCGCCGATACAACCCTTTTTGTCTTACACCACCAACTGACAGAATAAAGGGGAAATGCAAAATCTATCTTTATTCACGAAGCGGAAAACATCAAGGGAAAACCATCAGATTTTGGGAAAGAAACATGATTTTTTGGGGAACGCCGGATTCAGGTTAACCTGAACTTGCGGCTCGTCCCGACCATCTGCTTGGACCGAACACAATCGCAGCAACAACCTTTGACATAAGGCGATGCTTCGAGTGATTCGTTTCCCGATTACAGCGGATATGTCGCTCAGGATTGGGTTTGACGTGTAACATCCGCGCCCAACTCCAGAAGCGTGGGGTGGGACCAGCTTTGCGGTTAAGGGTGATGTGGCGTGTATAGCGGGAGAGGTGTTCGTCGTCTTCATCGAACCCGTCGATGTGCGCTATTCGCACACCGATCAATTGCCAAAAGATGATGTGCGCCTTCGCATCGCCGGTAATGTTTCTGTGGCCAGAGCTTGCTGATGGCGTCATGTCTGGGGTGAGCATTTCACATGGCGCATGAAGGCTGGTTAACCTGCGGCCGCTCAACCGGTCGCTGAGTCGCTTGGGTTGTGAGCATTTGCTTGGCGGGCCCTGTTGCCTATGGCGCTTTTTGTAGTCGCGATGCCCTCATGGCGGTTGCCACGGTGAGAGCCATGAAGCGATACGACAAGGATGTCGCGGCTTAAACACCGACACCGATAACCCAGAGATCGTGTGTTGCAGATGCCCACGCGGACCGGTGTTGACCCTCAAAAGTCGGGCCGCCCGCTGAGATGCGAGGAGATGCGCATTTCTATCCCAGGAAGAAACTCGGATACCGTCACCGCAGACCTTTCCGGCCTGCCGCTGTTCCCTGAGCCGTCCACCATGATCGCCTGCACGATCGTGGTCAGGGTCATTCTGATGAAGTGCAGTTGGGCGACGGCGGTGTTAAGCCGCGGCCGGCTCGAACCCTTCGCAGCCGCTGATGGGCGTCACCACGAGGTGGAGCGACTCATTCTGCGGCAGCCCGCACTCTTCGGTCAGGTCCTCAGGGGCCTGCCGGCTGATCCGGATCTGCTGCAGTTTCTGGGTGTCCGGATCGTGCGTGCCGAAGTGCCTGCACAGCCCGCATTGACCGTCTTGGATCGTTTTCATGTCCGGCCCTTTCAGCAAAGGTTCATGGCTTTAAATCACCTTACGCTTTCTTTTCAGCGGAACCAAGCGGACATGCGGTTTCCCTGGCAAGTGATAATGAGTCGCAGTGATATATTCCGAGATGAATCATTGAACCACACAGGCGCAGAGGACGCAGAGTAAATAAGTAAGCCTGAACGAGAACGGATACATCATCCTGATAGACGCTTTTCATCTTTCCATGATTGGCGATTGGCTGATGATGTTTCTGACCTGGACGCAGGAGTTCCTAAGATGACAGGTCACACGCGTCCTCCCGGTTATTGGGCGGTCATGTTTTTGAATGTTGATGTGCGGAGGCCGATTGGAAGTCAACCGTCAAAAAGTGCTGGGCCTGCAGCGGGCCTACGTCGAGGCGATGCGCGAGCGGCGCGAGGCGTATGTGGTTACTCATGCCGGCCTTGAGTTTGTCGTGCTGCCGGGTGTGTTCCCGCCTTATCTCGACAGTTCTCTAGTGGTCCGGGCGATGCGGGTGGAGCCGGAGGACGTGGTGTTGGACGTTGGTTCAGGGACCGGCGTGATCGCGGTGTTCGCGGCCCGGCGGGCCCGGCGGGTGACCGCCACCGACATCAACCCCGCGGCGGTGGAGACGATCCGGGCCAATGCGCTTCGGCACGGCCTCGAAGACCGGCTCACCGCCGTCGAGGCCGACCTGTTCCCCCCGGCCGGGCGCGCGGCGTTTGATGTGGTGACCTTCAATCCGCCGTACTCCGATCACCCAGCCATCGACATGCCCGAGCGGTCGGTCTGGGACCCGGGGCACGCGGCGGTCCGGCGGTTTTTCGCGGGCGTCGCCGGCGTGCTGCGGCCGGGAGGGCGGGTCTATCTCGGCTGGGCGGACTTCGCCGACCTGGATTTCATCGAGGGCCTGATGGCGCAACAGGGCTTTGGTTTCCAACTGATCGACGAGGCGAGAGACGACACGAGCCGGTTCGTCGTTTACGAGGCCAGGCCGTCGTCGCGGTGACGTCTCGGGGAAAGGGCTTGGCAGACCGCGCCGGGATCGGGAAAATGGTTGCAACGTTGATGGATTCTGAGTCGCCGCGAGTCTCCCCGATGGTTGCCAATCCCCTCACCGACGCCGACCTCGAACACTTTTACACCTACGGCCACGTCGTGATCCGCGGCGCGTTCCCGAAGGAACGGGCGGAAGAGGCGGCGGACCGGGCGTTCCAACGCCTGGGCTACGACCGCCGCGACCCCGCCACCTGGGCGGAAGCGAAGATCCACCTCGCGGCGACGCGCAGCGAACCGATGAGTGAGTTCTCGCCCCGCACCTGGGCCGCGTGCTGCCAACTGATGGGTGGGGAGGAGCGTGTGAGCCCGTCGTTCGACGCGAGCGACGGTTACATCGTGAACCTCTCCTTCAAGGCCGACGAGCCGTGGACCGGCCCCACGCCTGAGTCCGGCGGCTGGCACAAGGACGGCGACTTCTTCCGGCACTTCCTCGATTCGCCCGAACAGGGCCTGCTCTCGATCATGTGCTGGACCGACCTGGTCCATCAGGGCGGCGCCACCTTCGTCGCCCGCGACTCCGTGCCCGTCGTGGCCCGTTACCTGCTCGCTCACCCCGAAGGCGTGCCGGGCGGGGGGGGCTGCGCCGGGCTGATCAAGCAGTGCCGCGACCTGGTCGAGATCACCGCCGAGGCGGGAGACATCTTCCTGATCCATCCGTTCGTGCTGCACGCGTCGTCGCCCAACCTCAAGCGCGCCGTCCGCATCATCACCAACCCGCCGGCTCAACTGAAAGAGCCGATGAACTTCAACCGTGACGACCCGGCCGAGTTTTCCCCGGTCGAGCGCGCCATCCTGCGCGGGCTCGGCGTTGATCGGCTCGACTTCCAGATCACCGGGCAACGCGAGCGCATCGAGTCGGAGGGCGCCCGGCAGCGCAAGCGCCGGCTGGCCGAGGAAAAGGCGCGGCTCGGGTAAGGCGGTTAACGCCAGGCGCGTCGTTGAGCGCCGGCCCAGAGGGCCGGGCTCGCGATCTGCATCGGGTGCACTTGCGGTCAGTACCCGCCCGCGTCGTGGTTTTCTTCTTCCTTCAGCAGCGCCTGCGGGTCGCGGATGCCGCAGCCGAGCAGGCCGTTGTCGTTGTTGGCGATGACGGCGGCGATGTACTCGCTCTGCCGCTTACGCTCTTTCGGGTCGAGCAGCGCCGCGCACGCCGTGCCGAAGCGGGGCCTGGCGAAAGGCAGGTGCGTGTCGCCACGCGCCAGGATGTGGCTGCCGTTGGACATGCGGGTCGCGGGGTCCACGGCGGTGTCGGCGTGGGGGTTCTCGTTGGGGTCCGCGTCGGCGCCCCATTGCGTGAAACTACGCGCGTTGCAGTAGTGGCTCACGAACGCCCGGCGGTAGCGGTCGGCCGTCCAGTTGGTCTTCGACCGGTGCAGCACGTGGCCGTTGAAGAACACCACGTCGCCCGCCTTGGCGCTGATCAGCACCTGGTCGTACCGGTCGGCGACTTTGGTCAGCATGTTGTTCTCGTCCGTGGTGTCGGACACGCCCTTGACGTAGGTGATGTCGTTCACGCCCCGGTCGCCGAAGCCGTATTCGATCTCGGGGCAGGGCGGGTAGACCGGCTCGTGCCCGCTTCCCTTGGCGAACCACATCGCCCCGTTGCGCTCGTCGCAGTCGTCGATCGCGATCCACGCCCCGCACAACGTGTCCGGCGACGTCGGGATGTAGTAGCTGTCCTGGTGCCAGCCCTGCCCGGGCTTGCCCGGCGGTTTGAGGAACAGCATCGTCTGCATCGCCAGCACGTCCGGCCCGATGAGGATCTCCAGCACGTCCAGCACGCCGGGGTGCAGCATGTAGCGCTCGTGCAGCGCGAGCTTGCGGTGCAGCATGTGGATGCGCAGGAAGTGCTGGGCCTTCTCCTCGGGCGACAGGTGCTCGGGCGGCCGGACCAGGTGGCGTACGGTCTGCACCGCGTCCTTGCGATGGTCCAGGTCGATATCGGCGTGAACGCCGTCCGCTCCATCGTGCACGGGCTTGTCCTGCTGCTCCGGCAGCCTGCCCTGCATCAGGTCGTCGGTGTGTTGACGCAGATCCGCGACCTCATCGGGAGAAACGAGCTGGGGCACCACGACCATCCCGTCTCGCCGAAATCGACGATATTGATCTACGGTGACGGGGACGCGGTCGGCCCGACGGGCGGGGGCGTTTGAGGTGATCGTGCTCATCTGAATAGAGCTCCGTGGTTTATAGCGAATTTAAACTTTCTATTATATCGCCCCAGCGGGTCCGGAAAATGCCGCCGATTTGCATATTAATATCCAGAATTTGCGCCGCCCGTGAAATCCGCGGGCGGCTGATCCGTGCTTTTTCAGGGCGGGTCGGCCGGAAGATCGAGCGTGATCCGCTCGCCGTCGCGTTCGATCGTGAGTTCCGCGGGGTCGTGGCGGACGCGGTCGACCGCGGCCTCATAGAACGCCTTGACGTGTGTGGGCCGGTGGTTAATCGCGAGGAGCCGATCGTTTTCCTGAAGCCCGGCGGCGTCGGCCCGGCTTCCCGGCTCGACGTTGACGACACGGACCGCTGCGTTGTCGCTCACGCAGGTCAACCCCCAATCGGGAAACGTGTAGTCATCGGCGAGCCGCTTCAGGTCGGCGCCGAGCGATTCGTTGGCTGCGTCAAGGATCGCTTCACCATCCGGAAAGTCCAGCCCCTTCAGGTCCCGCATCATCCTGCGTATCGCGGCCCTGCCGTGTTCTTTTTCGATCAGGAGGAACATCCCGAGCGTGGCGTTGTAGTAGTCCGCGTTCCAATCGTCGGGGTCGTATTGATCCCATCGGAAAATCCGTGATCCCACCTTCGCCAAAGACGAGCATGGGGTGGGATGCAACATGGCCGGCGTCTGCCCTTCGGCCGATGGCGAGGGCGCCGATTCGCTGAGCTGTTTTTGCATGGCCGTGAACCCCGCGTAGCTCGCGTAGCCGTCTCGGAACCAGCGGGTGTGGTTGCGTGAGGTGTATCTGAAGGGTCCGATTGGCGCCTGGGCGTCGGGCAACGCGACCGGCTCGATCTTCGGACTCACCAATGCGAGCTCCACCAGCTCATGCACGAGGATGTAGAGCGGCATGGGCCCGTTGTGCAGGAGCATCGCCTCCGCTGTTTCGTTGGGGTCGTCGACCACCATCGGGAAAGTAAAAACGTCCTGCTCCCCTTCGGCTTCCAGGTCGATGGAAAAGCGGATCGACCGTGGCCTGCCTTCTACGAGGCAGAGGAGCAAGCGGACCTTGCCGGGCAACGGCGCCGAGATCTCCTCCTGAATGTAGGCCAGCAATTGGTCGAGGAGTTGAGCCAGTTGCTCGGCCTGCTTTTGGTGGCCGTTGGGATACCGCACCTCGACGCGGCCGTTTTCCATCGAGCCGATGATGCGGGCTTCGATGGAAGCCTCGTCCAGCTCGATATCCGGCCCGTCGGGCCGGCTTTGCTTCCAGGACATCTCGCCGGTAAGGGTTATGTTGGACAGACCGCGGTCGGCTTCAAGATATCGTTTGCGCCATTCGGCTTTTTCGATGGCGCGACAGCCGCCGATCCCCGCCGCCGCGATCAGAGCCAGCCCGACCATGGCTGAACGCCCGATCGATCGTCTCATGGCTGGGCTTTGCACGATGTCGTCCCCGTCAACCCGGCGCCCGGCCGGTCAGATCGTGTCTTTCTGGAATTGCCGCAGTTTGTGCTCAAAGTCGGCATTCATGGTCCAGCCGCACTCCGGGCAGCGGTTGGCGATCGTTCCTCGCAGGTCGTAGCCGCATTGTTCGCAGGTCGGCTTGAAGGGGACCTCAGCCATGTCTTCGGGCTCGCCGACGTCGACCTGCGACCAGTCGATCTCGGGCTTGTCTCGATTGAAGGCTTCGAGCAGCGTCTTGGCGTGGGCTTCGTCTTCGGCGCGCACGAGCACCTGGACGTAGCCGATGGCCTCGGCGCGGAACCCGGCGGTGAGGCCCCCCATCATCTCGGCGGGGACGCCCTCGTCGCGGAGGTACGCGATGAGGACCGCCGCCTCGGGCTCGCTGGCGGTGGAGGTGAGGACGACCGGATTGTTGTGAGACTCAGTCATGCGTCGGGGTCACTCGACCGTCACGGACTTGGCGAGGTTGCGAGGCTTGTCGACGTCATGGCCCCGGATGACGGCGGCATGGTAGGCCAGCAGTTGCAGGGGCACCACGGTGAGCAGCGGCTGCAGCGGCTCGGGGACATGGGGGACGAAGAAGACGAAGCCGTCTTCACAGTACCGGGTGATATGGCTGTCGCCCTCGGTGGCGACGGCGAGGATGCGCCCCCCGCGGGCCTTGACCTCCTCGATATTGGAGATCACCTTGTCGTACTGGCTGCCTTGCGTGGCGACGAAGACGACGGGCATGCCTTCGTCGATCAGGGCGATCGGGCCGTGCTTCATCTCGGCGGCGGGCATGCCCTCGGCGTGGATGTAAGAGAGCTCCTTGAGCTTGAGGGCGCCTTCGAGGGCGACGGGGTAGTTGTACCCCCGCCCGAGGAAGAGCCAGTTGTTGCGGTCGACGACCTGCTTGACGCAGTCGCGGATCTGGTCGGAATGCTCGACGATCTTCGCGATGTGGTCGGGGACGCGCGCGAACTCGGCGAGATAGCTGGCGGCGTCGGTGGTGGAGAGGTACTTGCGTTTACCGACGTAGAGGGCCATGAGGGTCAGGACCGCGACCTGGCCGAGGAAGGCCTTGGTGGAGGCGACGCCGATCTCCGGCCCGACACGGAGGTAGACGCCGGCGTCGGTCTCGCGCGAGATGGTGGAGCCGACGACGTTGACCGCCCCCAGCGCGAGGGCGCCGCGCTCCTTGGCTTCGTGCAGCGCGGCGAGGGTGTCGGCGGTCTCGCCGGACTGCGAGATCGCGACGATGACCGAGCCGTCTTCGATGATGGGGTTGCGGTAGCGGAACTCCGAGGCGTATGCGGCGCGGGCCGGGACCTTGGCGACGTCTTCCATGAGGTACTCGCCGATGATGCCGGCGTGGTAGGCGGTGCCCTGGCCGGTCATGATGAAGCGCTTGGCGCGGACGAGGTCGCGCGCGAGGCCGTTGAGCCCGCCGAGGACGACCCGGCCCTCGCGCTGGTCGATCCGGCCGCGGAGGCAGGTGCGGATCGCCTCGGGCTGCTCCATGATCTCCTTGAGCATGTAGTGCTCGTACCCGGCCAGCTCGATCTGCTGGAGGTCCATCTCCAGCTCGGTGATCTCCTGGCTGACGATCTCGTTTTCGAGCGTGGTGGTGCGGAAGTCGACCGCCCAGGGGGCGGGCGGGTCTTTGTGTTTGTCGAGCGGGCCGGCGCAGAGGCGGGCGACCTGGTAGTCGTTGAGGTGGATGACCTGGGTGGTGTGGGCGACGATGGCGGACTGGTCGGAGGCGACGACGTAGGCGTTGTCGGCGATGCCGATGATCAGCGGGCTGCCCTTGCGGGCGGCGACGAGGGTGTGGGGCTCGCGGTCGCAGATGACGGCCAGGGCGTACGCGCCGGTCACTTCCTGAAGGGCTTTCTGGGCGGCGGCCTCCAGGTCGCCGTCGTACAGCTCCGCGATCAGTTTGCACAGGACCTCGGTGTCGGTTTCGCTGTAGAAGTCGTGTCCCTTGCTTTCAAGGTATTTGCGCAGGGTGGCGTAGTTTTCGATGATGCCGTTGTGGACCAGGGCGACGGTGTGTCCGCAGCGGGTCCGGCCGGTGTGGGGGTGGGCGTTGTGCTCGGTGACGGCGCCGTGGGTGGCCCAGCGGGTATGTGCGATGCCGAGGCAGCCTTCATAGCGGTCCGGGTCCTTGTCGACGAGCGATTCGAGGACGCTCACGCGCCCGACGCTGCGGCCGACAACCACGCCCTGGTCCGGGCCCGGCGCCACGGCGACGCCGGCCGAGTCATATCCCCGGTATTCGAGCCGTTTGAGCCCCTCGATCAGGACCGGGGCGACGGGTTTGCTGCCGACGTAAGCGACGATTCCACACATAAAGCGGTTCCTGTGGCGGCGCCCAAGGCGCGACGGGTCTGTTGAGGCTTGATCAACATATCGGCCCTGTCGAGCCCGAAGGGAGACATTGTCATAATTATAGGACTCTGCGAGGCTCCCACCGAACCGCGGCGCCGGCGTGCCTCACGGCCGTGACCCGCTTCATGCGGTTGGGGCCGTAGGTCGTGCTCTGGGGCACCTGGTGGAGCAGGCTGATCTGCTGCGCCGGGTCGTCGGGCAGGTCGATCTGCCAGAACCCTTGCCCCATCGGGTACTTATTGCTGGTCATGCACGGTGACCCGGCGTTGAGGTACGCCAGCGCGGGCGCGTGGCCGTTGGTCTGGCCTTCACCCGACGCCCAGTACCACGGCTGGTGCACGTGTCCGTGCATGAACAGGATCGGCTGCGGGCAGTCGGTGAGCATCCGTCGCAACGCCGCGGCCTCACGCAGGTTGTGGGCCCAGCTGTTGGGCATGCCCGGCGGCGTCGCGGCCGGGTAGTGGCACAGCAGCACCACCCCCTGATCCGCCGGCGTGTCGTGCAACGAACGGCTCAACGCGGCGAACTGCGCCTCGCCCAGCGCCCCGCGCGAGGTCAACACGTTCGGGATGCCTGAGTCCAGCGCGATCAGCCGCCACTTCGGCGACAACTGCCGATGGTGCGGGAACTCGTGCGGCATCAACCCCTCCAGCATCTCCTCCATCCGCCTCTTGCGGCGCGACTTGAACGTGTACCGGTCGTGGTTGCCCGGCACCACCACCACCGGTGTCTGCTCCGCCAGCGGGCGGAAATGGTTCATCACGTCGGTGAACTCGTCTTCCAGCGAGGTCGTGGTGATATCGCCGCTGCACAGCACCAAGTCCGGCTCAACCGCCCGGACCTGGTCCATCAGCGGCGCCAGCAGGGCGTGGTTGAACCGGAACCGCCGGTTGATCCACAGGTTCGATTGCGCCAGGATCCGCCGGCTCAGCAGCCGGCGGGCCCGGACGTTGAGCGAGTACGCGTGGATGTCGCCAATCAGGGCAATTCGCATCGAGCCATGGATTTTAGCAACCCCCCGCGGAAGCGTGGTGCGAAATATGTGTGATCCCGGCAACAAAAGACCACGCCCTCGCAAGAGACGGGCGGCCGGTCAGGGCGCTGCGCCGCACGCCGCGCCGGCCTCCTCCGGCAGGGACTGGGCGATCGCGACGCCCGGGCCGTCGTCTGCGTAGAAATCGTCCAGCACGGCCCGCCAGTCGTTGAGGTTGTTGACGGCGATGAAGCGCTGTTTGATCGCGTTGTGCTCGGGGTGGTGCCGGGCGAAGCGGATGCCGAACTTACGCATCATCCGGCCGGCGAGGTGTTCGCCATGGAGGGCGACGGAATAATCGAAGTGCTGGAGCAGGACGTCGCGCTGCTGGCGGATGGTCGGGGGCCGGTTGGCCGCGTCGCGGTCGCCGGCGAGGGCGGCGCGGGCCTGGGTGAAGACCCAGGGGTTGCCGATGCAGCCGCGGGCGACCGAAACCATGTCCACGCCGGTGGCGTCGAGCATGTCGAAGATGTCTTTGGCCTGCCAGACATCGCCGCTGCCGCCGATGACCAGGCCGGGCGCATCGGGCTTGTACCGGTCGACCAGTTCGCGGAGGAACGCCCGTCGGCCGGGGCCGAGGTATTTCTGCTCAACGGTCCGGCTGTGCACGGTGACCGCAGCGTAGCCCAGGCCGATCAGCGCCTCGAAGATGCGGTGAAAGTGGTTCAGCGCCTCGGGGGAATCGTCGTAAGCCCGGCGGAGCTTGACCGACAGCGGCCGATCGTCGCCCACCGCCTGCCGGACCGCGTCGAGGATGGCGATGGCCTCATCGGGGATCGACAGCAGGTGCCCGCCCCGCGCCTTCTTCTTGATCTTCTTGACCGGGCACGCCAGGTTGATGTCGATCACGTCGTACCCCAGGCCGACGAGGACCTTCGCCCCGGCGGCGATGTCCGCGGGGTGCGAGCCCATGAGTTGGCCCGCGATGGGGTGATCCTGGTCGTCGAGTTCGGCGGCCTTGAGGCCCTTGCCTCCCGCGAGCAGGAACTGGTCGAGCATCGCCTCGGTGACGCAGTAGGGGCAGCCGTGCCGGCGGGCGATCAGACGCATCGCCGCGTCGGAGTATCCCGCCAGCCCCGCCTGGTAGAACGGCGCGGCGCGGACCCAGGCGAACGGGGGTTCGGTCTTCGCGTTCGGCATCGGCGCTATTCTACCCTCGCCGGTTTGCCCAATCGGCCCGGAGCCCGCATGATACGGCTTACCATGACCCGATTACTTGCCGTGTCAGGCCTGATCTGGGCGTTGCTGATCTTCCCCGGCTGCAACCTGCTGAGCCTCGGCGGCCCCAACGACGAGACCCGTGAGCGCCTGGCGCGGCAGGAGTACCCCGCCGACGCGCGCTACGGGCCGGACCTCGACGTGCTGGTCTCGCGTGACGGCAAGCTCATCCGCATCGCCAACCGCACGCCCCAGCGGTACCGCGACATGCAGCTCTGGCTGAATCAGCAATACGTCGCCGAGGTGCGTGAGATCGCGATCGGCGCCGGGAACCGGTTCGAGCTCGCCCGGTTCGTGAACCGCTACGAGGAGTCGTTCCCCCGCGGCGGCTTCCTCCGGCCGGAGGAGGGGTTCCCCGTCGTCCTGGCCGAGCTGTACGACCCGGACACGCAGATCCGCCACCGGCTGGTGGTTCAGCCGCCGATCGAAAAAGACATCAAAGAGATCGCGCTGTCGCAGATCCGACCTGACTGATCCGACCCCATTCCCCGAGGGAGGCCCGCCTTGGACGCGAGCAAAATGTGGAAGCGATACACCAAGCAATTATGCAAAGCGCCCGGGCTGGGGATCAGCCTCGACGTCTCGCGGATGCCCTTCAACGACCGGTTCTGGTCCCAGGTCGAGCCCGACATCCAGAAGGCGTACCAGGCGATGGATCAGCTTGAGGCCGGCGGGATCGCCAACCCCGACGAGAAACGCATGGTCGGTCACTATTGGCTCCGCGCGCCCGAACTCGCCCCCGACGCCAAGATCGCCAAGCAGATCCGCGGGACGGTCGAAGACGTCGCCGCGTTTGCTCAAGCCGTCCACAAGAAGCAGGTCACGCCCCCGAAGGCCAACCGGTTCACCGACGTGCTCTCGATCGGCATCGGCGGCTCGGCGCTGGGGCCCGAGCTGGTGTCCGACTGCCTCGGGACCCGTCGGGACAAGATGAAGGTGCATTTCATCGACAACACCGACATCGACGGGATCCAACGCACCCTCGAATCGCTGGGCAACCGGCTCAAGTCCACGCTCGTGCTGGTCATCTCCAAGTCCGGCGGCACCCCCGAGCCGCGCAACGGGATGACCGAAGCCATGGCCGCGTTCAAGGCGCGGGGCCTCGACTTCGCCCCGCAGGCGGTCGCGATCACGGGCGAGGGCTCCAAGCTCGACAAGCAGGCGGTCAAGCAGAAGTGGCTCAAGCGGTTCCCCATGTGGGACTGGGTCGGCGGCCGCACGTCGGTCATGGCGACCGTCGGCCTCGTGCCGATGGCGCTGCAGGGCGTCGACATCGCCAACTTCCTCGCCGGCGCCGCCAAGATGGACGCCCTCACCCGCCTGCCCAAGACCAAGCGCAACCCCGCCGCCCGGCTGGCCCTGATGTGGCGGCTGGCGACCAACGGCCGCGGCGAGAAGGACATGGTCATCCTCCCCTACAAGGACCGCCTCCTGCTTATGTCGCGCTACCTCCAGCAGCTGGTCATGGAGTCGCTGGGCAAGGAGCTCGACCTCGACGGCAACGTCGTCAACCAGGGTATCAACGTCTTCGGCAACAAGGGCTCCACCGACCAGCACGCCTACGTCCAGCAGCTCCGCGACGGCGTGAACAACTTCTTCGCGACGTTCATCGTCGTGCTCCAGGACACCGTCCGCCCCGGCCGGGGCAACGTGGTCGAGGTGGAGCCGGGCGTCACCGCCGGCGACTACCTCAGCGGCTTCTGGCAGGGCACCCGTGAGGCGCTGCATGAGAAGGGCCGCGGCTCGATGACGATCACGATCGAGAAGCTCGACGCCAGGTCGCTGGGCGCGTTGATCGCGCTGTATGAGCGGGCCGTGGGTTTTTACGGCACGCTGGTGAACGTCAACGCCTACCACCAGCCGGGCGTGGAGGCCGGCAAGAAGGCCGCCGCCAGCGTGCTGGGGTTGCAGACCAAACTTACGAATCACTTCAAGGCGAACCCCGACGCCGAGCTCGACCCGGAGCAGGCCGCCGACGCCATCGGCGAGGCCGAGCGCGTCGAGACCGTGCTGCACATCCTCGAGCACCTCGCGGCGAACAAGCGTCACGTCAAGCGTGTGCGCAAGGCGTACCGTTACCTCGGTTGAGGTAAGCCATCGATTCTCGGTGCGGATGAATGTCCGTAGCCCTTAGCCGGCGGGCTACGCCCGCCTGGACCAGGGCCGCGTAGCGGCCCGGCTAAGCCAACCTCTTGCGCGGTGAGGCGCAGATGATGAACCTGCTAAACGGTTCACACGCGGTCTTTGTGCTGGATGGGGCGTTTGACCTTGAAGGCGCGGTTGCCGCGGTATTGGCCGAGGTGGCCGATGAACTTGCGGCGGCCGCCGATGGTCAGGGTCAGCGGGGCGGAGGCGGGCTTCTCGGTCAGGATGATGTCGCCCGGCTGGAGGTTGATCAGGTCGGAGACCTTCATCGTGGTGTCGGCCAGGACGGTGGTGACCTGGAGGCGGGCGGCGTCGAGGTGGCCGGCGAGCCGGTCACGCAACTGCCTGTCTTTGCGGTGACGTTTGTAGGCCGCCCAGGACTGGTTGGACAGCTTGTCCACCACCGGCTCGATCACGTTGTACGGGATCGCCATGCTCATCGTGCCCGCCCGCCCGCCCATCTTCAGCTCGAAGCCGATCACGACCACGACCTCGTTGGGCGCGACGATCTGCACCAGCGCCGGGTTCGACTCGCTCTCGGTGTGTTTGAAGCTCAGGTCCATGATGCTCTCCCAGGCTTCACGGAGGCTGGCCATCGCGCGGTCGATGATCTGCTTGACCAGCCGCAGCTCGATCGCGGTCAGCGGGCGTTGGGGGATGAACAGGTCGGCGTTGGATCCGCCCAGCAGCCGGTCGATGACCGGGTAGATGATCAGCGGGCTGATCTCCAGGCACATGCTGCCGTCCAGCGGCTCGGCCGAGAGGAGGTTGAAGCAGGTCGGGTTGGGCAGCGAGTGGGTGAACTCGCTGAAGGTCATCTGCTCGATGTTGGCGACCTTGACCTCCATGATAGTGCGGAGGAAGCCCGACAGGGCGGCGCCGAAGTTGCGGCTGAACGCCTCGTGGAGGGTTTCCAGGGCCCGCATCTGGTCCTTCGAGACCCGCTCGGGCCGTTTGAAGTCGTAGCTGCGGACCTCGACGTCATCGGCGGCCCTGCGGTGCGAGAAGACCCGCGTCTCCGGCCCGGAGGGCTCCGTCTCCTTGCCGTCGCTGTCCTCCACCGCCGCGAGCAGCGCATCGACCTCGTTTTGATCAAGCACGTCGGCCATGGCGGGATTATCGGGCGAAAATAGGGGGGGGCTGCAATCATTCGCCCCCCTTGGCCCGTTATGTGAGTAGCCGGATTCCCTGCCAGCACGATAGGATGATGAAAATGCGGATCGCCTGCCTGTTACTCGGTTTTGTGATCGCGGCTTCCCCCGCCTGGGCCCAGTTCGGTTTCGGCGGCGTTGAACCGGTGACCCTCCGCGCCGTCTGGAACCATGACGCCGCCCGGCCCGGCGGCCAGCGGGTGCTGGCGATCGTCGTCGACATGCAGCCGAAGTGGCACATCAACCCCGACCCCGCCCAGACCCGCCCGGTCGGGGACTTCCACCCGCTGTCCACCACCGTGACCCCCCAGCCCGCCGACGGTCTGACCTTCGGCCCGGTGCAGTTCCCCGAGCCCCACGCGGTGCAGGTCGACTACGCCAGCGGCGACCTGCTGGCGTTCAAGGGCCAAACGATCTTCTACCTGCCGGTGGACGTCGCGCCCGACGCGGCCGCGGGCCAGCGCAGCGTCAAGGTGGATGTCTTCTACCAGGCGTGCGACGATCGGGTGTGCCTGGCGCCGCAGACCGTGACCCTCGAGGCGTCGCTGACGATCACCACGGAAGCGGCGGCGGATGACGGCGTCGCGGCCGACCCGGCGCTGTTCAGCGGTTTCGACCCGAGCGTGTTTACCGTCATGGCTCAGGGCGGCGGCGCGGCCGGCGCCTCAGCGTCGCTGGATTTTTACTTCTTCACGCTCGACCCGTCGGGGCTTGCGGGTCTGACCGCGTTGCTGCTGCTCGCGGCGTTGGGCGGGGCGCTGCTCAACTTCACGCCGTGCGTCCTGCCGGTGATCCCGATCAAGATCATGGGGCTCGCCCAGAGCGCGGGCAACCGCCGGCGGTGTTTCCTGCTGGGGCTGTCGATGTCGGCGGGGGTGGTGGCGTTCTGGCTGGGCATCGGCGTCCTGATCGCGAGCCTGACCGGGTTCACCGCCGTGAACCAGCTCTTTCAGAAGCCGCTCTTCACCATCGGCGTGGGCGTGTTCATCGCGGTGATGGCGGTGGGGATGTGCGGGCTGTTTGCGGTGCGGCTGCCAAACTGGGTCTATGCGGTGAGCCCGAAGCACGACAGCCACGTGGGCAGCTTCGGGTTCGGGATCATGACGGCGGTGCTGTCGACCCCGTGCACCGCGCCGTTCATGGGCGCGGCCGCGGCGTGGGCGGCGCTTCAGCCGGCGGGGACCACGCTGACGACCTTCGGCGCGATCGGCGCGGGGATGGCTGCGCCTTACCTGGTGCTGGCGGCGTCGCCGGGGCTGGTGGACAAGATGCCGCGGACCGGGCCGGCCAGTGAGTTGATCAAGCAGGTGATGGGGCTGCTGATGCTGGCTGCGGCGGCGTACTTCGTGGGGGTCGGGGTGGTGAGCCTCACGGCCGACGGGACGAGCAAGCCCAGCACGCTGTACTGGTGGGGCGTGGCCGCGTTCCTGGCGGCGGCGGGCGGATGGCTGGCGTACCGCACGGTCCGGATCACGCCGCGTGTTGGGCGGCGGGCCGTCTTCGCGGGGCTGGGTGTCGCGCTGATCGCCGCGGCCGGTGGGCTGGGCGTCAGCTCGATCGAGAAAAAGCCGCCGATCGACTGGGTGTACTACACGCCGCAGCGCTTCGAGCAGGCGCTCGCCGACGGCAACGTGGTCATGATGGACTTCACCGCCGAGTGGTGCCTCAACTGCAAGGTGCTGGAAGCGACGGTGCTCAACAGCCAGGCGGTGATCGAGGCGCTGCGCGACGACCGGGTGGTGGCGATGAAGGTCGACCTGACCGGCAACAACGTCGACGGCAACGCGAAGCTCAAGGCGGTCGACCGAGTGACGATCCCTTTGTTGGTCGTGTTTGCCCCCGACGGCGCCGAGGTGTTCAAGGCGGACTTCTACACGCCCGAGCAGGTGGTCGCCGCCCTCGCCGAGGCGCGGGCTGACGCTGGGGCCTTCGCGGCGCGGTAACATCGGCGGGATGGAAGCCCAGCCCACGCACATCCCCGGCGCCGAAGCGGAGGTCTACAAACGGGTCGATGGATGGGACCTGGCGATCCACCGGATGGACCCGCCGGGGGTGTCGCCGTCGGACCGGCGGCCGGGGATCGTCTTCTTCTTCGGGGGCGGCTGGTCCCAGGGGAAGCTGGGGCAATTCGCGCCGCAGGCGCGGTACCTCGCGGCGCGGGGGATGGTCTCGTTTCTAGCCGACTACCGGGTGCTGAAGCGTCACGGCACGGGCCCGCGGCAGTGCGTGGCCGACGGCAAGTCGGCGGTGCGGTGGGTCCGGCGCCACGCCGGTCGCCTCGGCGTCGACCCGGCCCGGATCGTCGCCGCCGGCGGGTCGGCGGGCGGGCACGTCGCGGCGTCCGCCGGCGTGCTGCCCGGCCTCGATGAGCCGGGCGAGCCGACCGACGTCGGCTCCCGGCCCGACGCCATGGTCCTCTTCAACCCCGGCCTGGTCATCGGCCCGGTCCAGCCCGACGCGTATCTCGACGAAGAACGTCTGGGCCAGCGTTTCGGCCGGGACGTTCCCAACCTGTTCTCGCCGCACCACCAGCTCGCGCCGGGTTGCCCGCCCACCTTGATCCTCCACGGGCGCGCGGACACCGTGATCCCCTACGTCTCGGTCGAGGCGTACGCGCGGAAGGCGGTCGACCTGGGCAACCGCTGCGAACTCATCGGCTACGACGGCCAGGGCCACGGCTTCTTCAACCACCGGCCCGGCGACCGCGAAATGTTTGAGGCGACCCTCACCGCGGCCGACCGGTTTTTGGCATCATTGGGTTACCTCGAAGGCCAGCCGGAGGTCACGGGGTTTTTTAAGGCACAGGAAGATGGACAAACCGCAACTGCTTGCCCGGCTCGATGAGCTGGGCCTGGAACTGCCCGCCGTCGCCCGCCCGCTGGCGGCCTATCAGCCCGCGATCGTGGGGGGCGGACTGGTTTTCGTGTCCGGGCAACTGCCCCTGGAGGACGGCGAGCTGACCGCGGTCGGCCCGACGCCGTCGGCCGTGCCGCTGGAGCGGGCCCAGGGGGCGGCGCGTCGGGCGACGCTCAACGGCCTGGCGGCGGTCGACCTGGCGTTGGACGGCGACTGGGGGCGGTTTAGCCGCGTTGTCCGGGTCGGGGTTTTCGTCAACAGCGACCCCGGCTTCACGGAGCAGCACCTGGTGGCCAACGGGGCGAGCGACCTGCTGTTCGACGTCCTGGGCGAGCCCGGCCGGCACGCCCGGGCGGCCGTGGGGGTCAACACGCTGCCGTTGGGCGCCGCGGTCGAGGTCGAGCTGGTCGTGGAGGCCGCCGTGTCCGGCGGCGCTTGACGAAAGTGTCCGTTTTGGCGACACTTGTAGTTCCAGTCGTACTCATTTGGAGTGGTTTCTATGGCACGTGTTCGAAGCGGCGGAGGCGGGGCGGCCTACGCATGGTCGTTGGTGTTTTTCGGGGCGGGTTTCCTGATCTGCCTCCTGCTGGCGATCATCTTCTTCACGCAGGTCAACGGCGCCAATGAACGGGCCGCGGAGGCCGAGGGCGAGCTCGCCCGGTTCGCCACCCCGGCCCAGCGCACCGGCCCGTCGGTGCTGCCGCTGCTGGAGAACCGCGGGCAGACCGTCGTCGGCCAACTGCTGGACGAGAACGGCACCCTCAAGGCCGTCATCGTAGGCGACCGCCAGGTTTCGGCCGATGCGCTGAACCAGTCGATCAACAACCTGGGCGTCACCGGCACGCTGGTGAACGAGGTCAACACCCTGCGGGCCGAACTCCAGGCGGCCCAGCAGAGCGTCACCCAGGCCCAGCAGGCGCGCGACGCCGCCACGGCCAACGCCCAGGCCGCCGAAGCCGCCAGCAACCAGATGCTCACGACGTTCCGCCAGACGATGACGGAGTTGAAAAACCAGGTCGGCGAGCAGGGGGACGCCGCCACGGATTACCTCGGCAAGATCAACGCGATGGAAGCCGCCTTCACTCAGCAGATCGTCGCGATCCGGGCCGACATGCAGCAGCAGCTTTCGGAGAAGGACAACCAGATCGCCGGGCTTCAACGCGAAGCCCGCCAGCTCGAAAACAAGCTGAAAGAACGCCTCAGCAGCCAGCTCACGATCGGTCAGAACACCGATCCGGACGCGCGCATCGTCTCGGTCTTTGACGATGGCAAGCGGGTCTACATCGACCGCGGCCTCCGGGACCGCGTCATGCTCGGGCTGACGTTCGAGGTCTTCCCGTCCGGCGAACTGATCTCGCTCGACGAATTTGATGAGCTGCGTGGGATCGCCACGATCCAGGTGGTGGACATCAGCGAAACCAGTTCGATCGCCAATATCGTGCGTAAGCAGCGCGGGGCCACGATCAAGGCGGGCGACGTCGCCGCCAACCTGGCCTATAACCCCAACGCCGAGCCCAAGTTTTACGTTTACGGCGATTTCGATATCGACAACCGGGGCGAGGCCACTCTCGCCGACCGTCAGCGGATCGAAAACATGATCACCCGTTACGGCGGCGCCGTGGTCGAACAGCTCGGCCCCGACGTGGACTTCCTGGTGTTGGGTCAGGAGCCGGCGTTGCCCGAGCAGCCCCCGGAGAACACGACCGACCGGACGATCCTCCAAGCCTTCGTCCAGGCGACGCAGGACTACGAGACGTACCAGAACCTCAAGGCCGAGGCGGTCGCGCTGGGGATCCCGGTGTTGAACCAGAACCGGTTCCTGCCGCTGGTCGGCTACTACCAGCGGTGAGCCGCCGGGTCGGGTGAACTTCAACCTTCCCAAGCCCGGGGACGCTTCTCCCCGGGCTTTGTCGTAAGATCCGTCCATGGCCCGCGACCAAGGCCCGTTCGTCAACTGGTCCCAGTACCTCGCCGCCCGGCTGGGGGCGATGGGCCTGCTGATGTTCGACGCCGACGCGAATCTTCGCACCGCCGGGGTCGTCGGACGGCTGATGCACCGCGTGGACAAGCGCCACCGCGAACGGGCCCGCGCAGCGATCGCCCGGTCGTTCCCCGAGTTCACGGGCGAGCAGGTCGACCGGGTCGTGCGGGCGTCGTTTGAGCATTTCATCAAGCTCGCGTTCGAGGTGCTGCACACCCCCCGGGTGATGCAGCTGGACACCTGGGCCGAGCGGATCGATATCCACAACCTCGGCCAGAGCATCGTCATGCTCAACCGCCGCGAGCCGGCGATCATGCTGACCGGGCACCTGGGCAATTGGGAGGTGTGCGGCTACTTCCTGGCGCTGCTGGGGTACGACGTCGACGCGATCGCCCGGCCGATCGACAACCCGCTGATCAACGACTGGCTGTTGGGCATCCGCGAGGCCAAGGGGATGCGGATCATCACCAAATGGGACGCGACCGAGCGGATGCTCGAGGTGCTCAACACCGGCGGGGCGCTGGCGTTCATCGCGGACCAGAACGCGGGCGACCGGGGGATGTTCGTCCCGTTTTTCGGCCGGCTGGCCAGTTCGTACAAATCGATCGGGCTGCTGGCGATCAACCAGCAGACGCCGATCATCTGCGGGTTCGCCCACCGCCTCGAGCCGGACCCGGCGACCGGGCGGGTCTATCGTTACGAGATCGGCGTCGCGGACGTGATCCGCCCCGACGACTGGGTCGACCAGCCTGACCCGCTGTACTACGTGACGGCCCGGTACGCGCGGGCGATCGAGATGATGGTCCGCCGCCGGCCCGAGCAATACCTGTGGATGCACCGCCGCTGGAAGTCGCGGCCCCGCCACGAGCGGCAGGGCAAGCCGATGCCCAAGGCGATGCGCCGGCGGCTGGAGCAGCTGCCGTGGATGGACGACGCCTTGATGCGCCGGCTCGAACAGCCGCTCGACCACGCCTGACGTCTCCCTGGCGGTTTTCGTCAGGATTTCGTTGACGGAACAATCTGGCGGCCTGGCGGGTTGGGCAGTAGCATCGCGCCCGTCGCGCACGTGGGAGCCCGCCGCTTATGACCAGCCTCGCCCGCCGCAACCCGATCGCCGCCTACATGCACTGGCTCCACACCCGGTGGCCCGCCGGCACGGTCGAGAAGCTGCCGCTGGTCAACCCCGACGGCACGACCAACGTGCCGGGCCTGTACATCGTCGGCGACCTCACCGGCATCCCGCTGCTCAAGTTCTCGGCCGACACCGGCGCCAAGGCCGTGTTTTCGATCCTCAAAGACCCCGCTTTCGTCAAGCGCGACCGGTCCGATGACGGCGTGCTGGACCTGGCCATCATCGGCGGAGGCGTGTCCGGCTTCTCCGCCGCCATCGAGGCCAACAAGGCCGGGCTCGGCTTCAAGCTCTTCGAGGGCAGCGAGGCGTTCTCGACGATCGTCAACTTCCCCAAGGGCAAGCCGATCTACACCTACCCGACCGACATGACCCCGGCCGGCGACCTGCAGTTCCACGAGAAGTCGGAGGTCAAGGAGGGGTTGCTCGAGGACCTGCACGAGCAGGTCTCGGCCGCGGGGATCGAGCCGACGTTCGGCAGGGTGGACCGGGTGCGGCGTAAGGGCGGGCTGCTTGAGCTGGACATGGGTCGGGGCGCCGAGCCGGTGCGGGCCCACCGGGTGATCGTCGCCATCGGCCGGTCGGGCAACTTCCGCAAGCTGGGTGTGCCGGGCGAGGACCTGGACAAGGTTTATAACCGCCTGCACGACCCGAAGGACTACTGCAGCCAGAACGTGGTGGTGGTGGGCGGGGGCGACTCGGCGATGGAGACGGCCATCGCCCTGGCGACGTGCGGGGCCAACGTCACGCTCAGCTACCGCAAGCCCGAGTTCAGCCGGCCCAAGCCGGAAAACATCGAGATGATCAACGCCCTGGCCGCCAACCCCGAGGCGGACGTCGCGGTCGAGCATCCCAGCAGCGAGCGGATCACCACCGCGGCCGATCCGTCGATGCGCCCGCCCGGCGCCAAGGGGTCGTTGACTCTGATGATGGCCAGCAAGCCCAAGGCGATCACCCCGGCCGACATGACGATCACCGACCGCGACGGCAACGACCAGACGCTGCCCAACGATGCGGTCTTCACCATGATCGGCCGGGAGGCTCCGCTGGACTTCTTCCGCAAGTCGGGCGTCAAGATCAGCGGCGAAATGACGGGCAAGGCGTTTCTGGGGCTGGTCGCGTTCCTCGCGTTCATGACCTGGATTTACCATTGGAAGTCGAACAAGCCGCTGCCGTTCATGGGCGACACCCCGCCGTGGCTGACATCGGACCTGAACGCGATGTGGGGGTGGGTCGCGTCGCTGGGCACGTGGTGGCAGTCGCAGGTCGCCGACCCGGCGACGCTGCTGGGCACGCTGGCGATCTCCGCGTCCGGCGGGGCGTTCTTTTACACGTTGGCCTACTCGGTCATCGTGGTGGTGTTCGGCATCCGCCGCGTCCGCCGGCGGAAGACGCCCTACGTCAAGCTGCAGACCACTGTCCTGGCGGCGATCCAGGTGGTGCCGCTGTTCCTATTGCCGGAGATCATCCTGCCGCTGATGGGGCACAACGGGCTGCTCGGCGGGAGGCAGACCGTGGCCTACGTTTCCCCCGAAGAATTGTCCGACCTGCAGGCCCTCGAGCAGCAGCTCGCCAACGGTGAGATCGATCCTGTCAGCGCAGCGGCTCAGCTTGATCCTGATGTGTTCCCGGAAATAGTGAACGAAGGGGGTTCCCCTTCGTTATCCGTTCAAGGGCCGGGGTTGCAATTCACCGAAGACGGTGTCGTGACCGTGGCGGTCGACACCCAGACCGGCCGGTACTACCTGACCGACCTGGGCAAATCGAAGGCGGCCGTGACCGACGGTCTGTTCCCCGAGGCGCAATACGGCAACGGCCGGGAGTACTGGCGGGCCTACGGCTTCATCCTCGCGTGGCCGCTGATGGTCTGGAACATCTTCACCAACGACCCGTTGTGGTGGTGGATCGCGATCGGCTTCGCCCAGACGTTCGTGATCATCCCGCTGCTGATCTGGCGTTACGGCAAGGGGGCGTACTGCGGCTGGATCTGCTCCTGCGGCGCCCTGGCCGAGACGCTGGGCGACGCCCACCGCCACAAGATGCCGCACGGGCCGTTCTGGAACCGGCTGAACATGGTCGGCCAGGTCTTCCTGCTGTTCGCCCTGGTCCTGCTGGTTTTACGCATCGTCGGCTGGATCTGGCCGGGGAGCGTGGCGGGCGAGGTCTACAACGCCGGCCTCAACGGGAAGATCCCGCAGGACGTGTGGTGGGGGTTCCTGGCGTACCCGTTGATGGTCTTCAAGTACGAGTGGATGGTCGACGTGCTGTGGGCGGGCATCATCGGCTACGGCGTGTACTTCTGGTACTCCGGCCGGTTCTGGTGCCGCTTCGCCTGCCCGCTCGCGGCGCTGATGCACATCTACGCCCGCTTCAGCCAGTTCCGCATCCTCGCGGACAAGAAGAAGTGCATCTCGTGCAACGTCTGCACGAGCGTGTGCCACCAGGGCATCGACATCATGAACTTCGCCAACAAGGGCATGCCGATGGAGGACCCCGAGTGCGTGCGGTGCTCCGCGTGCGTCCAGTCGTGCCCGACGGGCGTCCTGACGTTCGGACGGATCAACCCCAAGACAGGCGAGGTCCTGGGCGTGGATTCGCTCGCGGCTTCACCCGTGCAGATGGCCGAGGTGAAACTGACCGTCAACGGACATTGATTTTTTGTAAAGCCGCGGCCAATGGCCGCGGTCCCCCCGGAGAACACCCATGAGACTCATCACGGCGCTGCTCTTGTCCCTCGTCACGCTCCACGCCTCGGCTCAATCGCTCGTCGAAGTGATCGAGCAGACCCACAACCGCGACGGGTATTACGGCCACCCCGCGGTGCAGGCCGACGTCGTGCTGGAGTGGGGCGGGAAGCCCGCGTTCAGCGGGACGATGACCTTTGACGCCGCGCTGGGCAAGGCCCGTCTCGACCTGACCAACGGCACGACCGTCGTCTTCGACGGCGAGCGCGCCTGGGTCAGCCCCGCGGACTCGCCGTTCGAGAGGGGGCGGTTCCACGTGCTGACCTGGCCCTACTTCCTGATCGCGCCGTTCAAGCTGTCGGACCCGGGCGTGACCACCGAGCCGGCCGGGCGGGTCAACGTGGACGAGGACACCCGCCGGACCGCGGTGAAGATGAGCTTCGCCGAGGGCACAGGCGATGCGCCCGACGACATCTACTGGCTGATGCCCGACGACGACGGCCGGCTCGCGGCGCTGGGCTACATCGTCACCTACTCCAAGCCCGAGGAGGAGGCGATGAAAAAGCCCAGCCTCGTCCTCTACGACGGCTTTCAGACCGTCGACGGGGTCACCTTCGGGACGGCGCTGACGTTCTATTATTGGGACCCGCAGAAAGGCCACGGAGCGGACGCCAAGGGCGTCGCGACGTTCAGCGACATCAGGTTCCTCGACGCGGTCGAGCCGGGGACGTTCGACAAGCCCGCCGACGCCCGAGAGGACCAGTTACCCGGCGGATGAACTGGCGTGGGCCCGCGGGCTGGCCTAAACTCGTGGCCTTGTGTCTGCTGGGCCGCGTATGGAACATGCCGACTACACGCCGTCGTACACCCCGCGGGAGATGGCCTATCGCCAGATCCTCGAGGTGACCCGGAAGCTGTTGACGCCGATCGACCTTGACCCGCTGCTCGCGGAGATCGTCGAGATCGCCTGCGAACTGCACGGCGCCGACCGGGCCTCGGTCTTCCTGTACGACCCGCGGGCCGATGAACTTTACGCACGCGTCGCCAAGGGGGTGGACGGGATCCGCTTCCCGGCGTCCGCCGGCATCGCCGGGGCCGCGGTCCAGACGCGTGAGATCATCAACGTGCCGGACTGCTACGCCGACCCGCGCTTCAACCAGGATGTCGATCGGAAGACCAGTTACCGCACCAACAACCTGTTGACCGTGCCGCTGGTGGGCGACCATGAAAGCATCGTCGGCGTGCTGCAGGTGCTCAACAAGGAAGCGGGGGCGTTCGACGAACACGACGAAGAGACGGCCCGCTGCCTGGCGGTGCTCGCGGCGGTGGCGCTGTCCCGTGCGTTGCTCGTGGAGGACCGGGCGCTGAAGCAGAAGATGGAGCGTGACCTGGCGGTCGCCAGCGACATCCAGACGCGGATTCTGCCGTCGACCATCCCCCAGCCCGCCGGCTACGACATCGCCGGGTGGAGCCGGCCCGCCGAGCAGACCGGCGGGGATGTGTTCGACGTGATCCCCGTGGACGATCAACGCCTCGCGCTGCTGCTGGGCGACGCCACCGGTCACGGGATCGGGCCGGCGCTGTCGGTCACCCAGGTCCGCAGCATGCTCCGCCTCGGGCTCCGCGTGGGCGCCGGCCTCGACAACATCGTCCAGCAGATCAACGCCCAGCTTACCGAGGACCTGCCGTCCAACCGGTTCGTCACCGCCTTCTTCGGCGTCCTCGACGCGTCCACCCACCGGCTTCTCTTCCAATCCGCGGGCCAGGCCCCGCTGCTGCACCACCGCGCGGCCGACGGCGACACCGACCAATACAACTCCACCAGCCTGCCCCTGGGCATCCTCGACGAGCTCCGCTTCGACAGCGACCCCGTTATGGCCCTCGGCGTCGGTGACATCGTCGCCTTGATCAGTGATGGCATCTTCGAATACCAGAACCCCGACCGCGTGGAGTTCGGCATCGAACGCGTCATCGAAACGCTCGCCCGATCCGCCGACCTCGGCAGCGAGGCGATCATTGAAAGCCTGCGCGACGAAGTGGAGCAATACGCCGGCGGCGCGCCCCAACTCGACGACATGACGATGCTGATCGTCAAACGCGTGACTTGACCCCAACCGCACACGCTGCGGAGCCCCCGCAAGGGGAGAAACGGCATATGGCTTATCTTTCGACGATTGCATCCTTCGGCTTCGACCCGATGCCGCCTGCGCAGATGCTGCCGCTGTGGCACAACCTCGGCTGCCGGACGTCCCAGTTCTACCGCAACACCGCCAACCCCCCCGACCTCAAGATCGCTAAGCGTATGGCCCAGGACGCGGGCGTCCCGTTCGACTCCATGCACGGCATCTTCGGCCCGGACCTGGACCCCTCGTCGCCCGATGAGGCCCACCGTTGCCGCACGATCGACGCGTACCGCGCCGAGGCCGAGATCGCCCTGGCCATCTGCGTGAAAAAAATCATCGTCCACCCCTCCCCCGCCAACGCCGGCGACACCGTGCTCGGCGCCGAGGACGCCGCCGCCCGCCAAGCGGCCCTGCTCCGCTCGATGCACGAGCTGGCCGACATCGGCGATGAGATGGGCGTCGTCTTCCTCCTCGAAAACCTGCCCCTCAACTTCCTCGCGGGCACCGAGCCCGCGGAGCTGGCCCAGATGGTGCGGCAGGTCGACCGCCCGAGCCTGGCGATGTGCCTCGACACCGGCCACGCCCAGATCTCCGCCGACGCCCTCGACGCCGCCCACCAGTGCGCCCCCGCGGTGCATGCCTGCCACATCAACGACAACGACGGCGAACGCGACCAGCACGCCTGGCCCGGCGACGGGACCTGTGACTGGTCGGTCCTGGGGCCCGCGCTCGCCGCTCTGCCCGATGACGTGCCTCTTGCGCTCGAACTCTTCCCCACCCCCGATTACCTGATGGGCCGCATCCACGACGGCTACGCCGACCGGCTGGCCGAGTGGTTCACGCCGAACCATCACTGAGGCCCGCCATGCCGCTAATGATCACCAACGGGCGCCTTGTCACCGCCGCATCCGACTGCGTCGCCGACATCTTCTGCGAAGACCAGCAGATCACCGCGATCGGCGGCAATCTCCCCGCGCCCCCGGAGACAACCGTCATCGACGCGGCCGGCAAGCTCGTCTTCCCAGGCTTCATCGACCCGCACGTCCACATCCACCTGCCCTTCATGGGGACGTTCGCGAAGGATGATCACCGCTCGGCCAGCCTCGCGGCGCTGGCGGGCGGGACGACGACGTACATGGAGATGATCTGCCCCGCGCGGGACGAGCAGCCGATCGAGGCTTTCGAGCTGTGGCGCGACAAGGCCCGGGCCGACTCGTGCTGCGACTACTCGTTCCACATGGGCGTGACCCGCTTCGACGCCGACGCTCAGCGACAGCTGCGTTCCATCGTCGCCGACCACGGGGTCACCAGCTTCAAGGTTTTCCTGGCGTACAAGGGCGCCTTCGGAGTGATGGACGACGAGCTGTACGGCGTGTGCAAGCTCGCCGCCGAACTGGGCGTGACAGTCACCGCGCACTGCGAGAACGCCGACCTGGTCGCGCTGCGCCAGGCCGAGCTGGTCGCCGCCGGCAAGGTCGGCCCCGAGTGGCACGAGCCCTCCCGCCCCGTGCCGGTCGAGGCCGAGGGCGTGCACCACTTCTGCACCTTCCTCCAACTCACCGGCGCCCGGGGATACATCGTCCACACCTCCTGCCGCGACGCGGTGGAGATCGCGTTATCGTTCCAGTCCAGGGGCGTCGACGTCGCGATCGAAACCGTCATCCCCTACCTCGTGCTGGACGACACGCACACGCACCGCCCTGATTTCGAGGGCGCCAAGTACGTGATGAGCCCGCCCCTGCGCAGCAAGGAGCACCAGGCTTACCTCTGGGATGCGCTGGCCGCCGGCCATATCGCGACCGTCGCCACCGACCACGCTCCGTTCGATTTCGACGCGCAGAAGCGCATGGGCGATCCGGCCGCCGGCAAGGACTTCACGTTGATCCCCAACGGCATCCCCTCGATCGAGGACCGGGTTCACCTGCTCTACACCCACGGCCCCGCGGCGGGCCGGCTGTCGCTCCATCGGTTCGTCGCCGCCGCCTCCACCAACGCCGCGGTTCAGTTCAACCTGAAACGCAAGGGCGACATCGCTCCGGGCTATGACGCCGACCTGGTAATCTTCGATCCGGACTACCGCGGCGTGATCTCCGCGGAGACGCACCGCATGGCCGTCGACTATTCCGGCTTTGAGGGGATGCCTATCATCGGCCGAACCGAGGCCACGATCCTTCGGGGCCGGGTGGTGGACTTCGACGAGCCGGCTCCCGGTCTGATGATCGATCGCCGGTGATGGCGGCCGCGTCCCAGAACCTCGTCAGTTGCCGGCCAACTCTTCCGACTGCTTGACAAACGCGTCCGCGTCCCATCCTTCGTCTTGTGTAACGCCTCGCTTGGCCGCGGCGGCGGCCTTGGCGCGCGCCTTCGCCTCGGCCTGCATCCGCACCAGCTCGCTGTGGGTGGTGAAGTAGGGCAGGGCCTTGCCCTTGAAATCGTCCAGCGTCTGGAAGCCGTGCTTCTCCATGAACGCCAGCAGCCCCTCCTCCATCGTCTTCACCAGGCCGTAGCCGTGCTTCATCACGCCGGTGCAGACCTGCACCGTGTCGGCGCCGAGCAGCATGAACTCGGCCGCGTCCGACCCGGACTCGATCCCGCCGATCCCCGAGACGGTTTGGCCGGAGAACTCGTCGCGGATCAGTGTCGCGGTTTCCATCACCATCCGCAGCGCGATCGGCTTGACCGCCTTGCAGGAGTACCCGCCCGGCGTGGAATACCCCTCCACCGTCGGCATCGGCCGCAGGGTGTCCAGGTCCACCCCGATCACCGAGCGGATCGTGTTGATCAGCGACACCCCGTCGCACCCCGCACGCAGGATCGCCCGGCCCGGGTCCTCGACGCGGGTCACGTTCGGCGTCTTCTTCGCCCACACCGGCTTGGTCGCCGCCTCCATCACCCAGCCGCAGACCTCTTCCAGGATCTCCGGGTCCTCGCCCATCGCCGACCCCATCTTCCGTTCCGGCAGGCCGTGCGGGCACGACATGTTCAGCTCCAGGATGTCCACGCCCGTCGCCTCGGTGCGCTGGACGATCTCGAACCACGCGTCCTTGCTGTACTCCTCCATGATCGACGCGATCAGCACCTTGTCGGGGTACTGATCCTTGATCCGCTTGAAATCATCGAGCCACTGCTCGAAGCTGAGCGTGGAGATCAGCTCGATATTCTCCCAGCCGTAGATCTCGCCGTTGTCGCCGCGGAGCCGGCCGTAGCGGGGCGCCACGTTGATGACTTTGGAGGCGTCGAGGCTGGCCGTTTTCGTGACCACGGCGCCCCATCCCTCGTCGTACGCTTTGCCGACCACTTTCGCGTTGGTCCCGGGCGGGCCGGACGCGATCACGAACGGGTTGGGGAATCTGACGCCGTTGACGGTGGTTTCGAGTGTCGCCATAAGTCATCCTATGCAATCGTGAAACCCAGGGATTGCAATCCCTGGGCTTTATGCCTGATTGTTTGTGTCTTCCAACGCCTCGTCCAGGACCGCGAGGATGAAGTCGGCGTCGTCCGCAGTCATGCACATCGGCGGCTTGATCCGCAGCACGTTCCCGTACAGCCCGCCCTTGCCCAGCAACAGGCCCATCTCTTTCGCCCGCTCCAGCAGGTCCGCCGTTTCGGCGGCCGCCGGCTCTTTGCTCTGCCGGTCCCGCACCAGCTCGACGCCCAGCATCAGACCCATCCCGCGGACCTCGCCGATGAGCGCGTGCTTATCCGCGAGTTCGAGCAGGCCTTCCTTTAATCGTGTCCCGACGACGTGAGCGTTTTCCTGGATATGATCTTCATCGATCACTTCAAGCGTGGCCAGGCCCTGGGTCACGGAGACGGGGTTGCCGCCGTAGGTGTTGAAGTGGATGCGGTTGGCCAGCGCGGCCGCGATCGGCGAGGTCGTGCTCATCGCCCCCAGCGGGGCGCCGTTGCCGATGCCCTTGGCCATGGTGATGACGTCCGGGACGACGCCCCAGTTCTGGTGCGCCCAGTAATGCCGGCCGGTTCGACCGAACCCGCCTTGCACCTCGTCGGCGATGCACAGCCCGCCGTGCTCGCGGACGATGTCGTAAACGATCTGGAAAAACTCTTTGGGCGGGGTCACCACGCCGCCCACACCCTGGATCGGTTCCCCGATAAAACATGCGATTTCGCCCGAGGTTTCGTATTGGATCACGTTTTTAACATCATGCGCACACTTCAGGCCGCACGATGGATAGCTCAAGCCGTACGGACATCGGTAGCAGTAGCCCGCGTTGGTGTGGCGGATGGAAGGGGCCTGGTTGGACTTGAATTTCCAGGTGCCGTGCGCGGTGAGGCCCATCGTTGTGGCGGTCCCGCCGTGATAGGCGTTGCGCAGGGCGATCACGTCGTGCCGGCCGGTGTGTTCTCGGCTGGCGAGGACCGCGAGCTCGTTGGCTTCGCTGCCGGAATTGGTGAAATAGGTCACGTCCAGATCGCCGGGCGTTTTGGACGCGAGCTCCCGGGCGAATTCACCAATCGTCGGGTGCAGGTAGATGGTGGTGGTGTGTTGGAGTTGACTGGTTTGAGCTTTGACTTTTTCAATGATTTTAGGGTGGGCGTGGCCGACGGAGATGGTGACGATGCCGGCGAAGGCGTCGAGGTAACGCCGGCCCTGTTCGTCGTAGACGTATTGCATCTTGCCCTCGACGATCATCAAGGGCTCCCGGTAATACGTGACGAGCCCGGGAGAAAGGTACTGTTTGCGCAGGGCGATGACCTCGTCGCGCGACGGGCCGCGGTAGGGAGCGGGCCGATGGTCGAATTGAGGCAGCGGGATTGTTTTCATGATCGGTCCGCCTGCGGGTCGGGGACGATATCGATGTCGTCGGCCTCGGAGACAAGGGTGGAGGGCCTGACTTTGAGTCCGCGCTTTTCCGGTGTGCCGGGGATGAGATTATCGAGTAGCAGTCCGAGGACCACGGCCCTGCCCAGGGGCGGCCGATCGTCCAGGCCGTACAGGATGTCGGATGAAGGTCGAGGTTCAGCCATCGCGTGGGTCAGGGCTGGGTGATCGCGCCGTAGGTCTCGGGGCGCCGGTCGCGGAAGAACTGCCAGACGTTACGGACCTCGCGGATCAGGTCGAGGTCCAGGTCGGCGATGACGATGTCGTCTGCGGTGCGTTGATCGCTGACCGCGACGAACTGGCCGCGCGGGTCGCAGAAGTACGACTGGCCGTAGAACTCCCCGATCCGCCAAGGGTCTTCAAACCCGGGGCGATTAATGGCGCCGACGAAGTACTGATTGGCGACGGCGTGGGCGGGCTGCTCAAGCTTCCACAGGTATTCGCTCAATCCGGCAACGGTCGCGGAGGGGTTGAAGACGATCTCGGCGCCGTTGAGCCCGAGGCACCGGGCGCCGTCGGGGAAGTGGCGGTCGTAGCAGATGTAGACGCCGACCTTGCCGACCTTGGTGTCGAAGACCGGGTAGCCCAGGTTGCCGGGGCGGAAGTAGAACTTCTCCCAGAATCCCGGCTCGCAATGGGGGATGTGGATCTTGCGGAACTTGCCGAGGTAGGTCCCGTCGGCGTCGATGACGCTCGCGGTGTTGTAGTACACCCCGGTCATGTCTTCTTCGTAGACCGGGACGACAAGCACGATGCGGTGCTTGCGGGCCAGGTCGATCATGAGCTGGGTGGTCGGCCCGTCGGGGACCGGCTCGGTGAGGCTGTACCACTTGGCGTCCTGCTCGGCGCAGAAGTAGGGGCCGTAGAAGAGCTCCTGCAGGCAGACCACCTCGGCGCCCTGGCCGGCGGCGCGGGCGATCAGGTCAACGTGCTTGTCGATCATGGCTTGCTTGATCTTGTCGACCGGGGAGGTCGTCGGCTCGCAGAGCGTGGCCTGGATCAGGGCGCCGCGGACGGTTCTGGGCATGGCGGGTGTACTCCGGCGGTCGTTTGGCCAAACGCGATACCATATCAGGGTTGGGTTTGGGCGTTCCAGTATTATTTTCGTGATTCGATCGTTTAGCGTCGGCCCGCAGGGCCGGGCTGTCGCGGCAGGTGCATGGTCCGTCCAGAAGTCGATGAACCGTTCGATTGAAACCAGGTCATCCGTATTGAAAGGCCCATATGTCGTCCACCACCGCGTTGAATGAAACCCCGGTTGCTCCCTGGCTGGTGGGGGGCGTTTGGCGCCGGTCGGGGGCGGAGCGGTTCGGGCCGGTGTACAACCCGTCGACCGGCCGGCCGATCGCGCGGGCGCCGTTGTGCGGCCCGGAGCAGGTGAACGCGGCGGTCGAGGCCGCGGCGGCGGCGCAGCCGGCGTGGGGGGCGACGCCGGCGGTCCAGCGGGCCCGGGTCATGTTCGCTTATCGCGAGCTGATCGCCGCCCACTTTGATGAGTTGGCCGCTCTGGTCACCCGCGAGCACGGCAAGACGCTGGCCGAGTCGCAGGCCGAGGTGCAGCGCGGGCTCGAGATGGTGGAGTTCGCCTGCTCGGTCCCCAGCCTGATGAAGGGCGAAACCCTGGCCGACATCGCGCGGGACGTGGACGCGGAGACGGTGCGGCATCCGGTGGGGGTGTGCGTGGGGATCACGCCGTTCAACTTCCCGAACATGGTCCCGCTGTGGATGTTCCCCACCGCGATCGCCTGCGGCAACACGTTCGTGCTCAAGCCCAGCGAAAAAGTCCCGCTCAGCGCGGTGCGGTTGGGCGAGCTGCTCATGGAGGCGGGGCTGCCTGACGGCGTGTTCAACATCGTCCACGGCGACAAGGCCGCGGTTGACGCGTTGCTGACCCACGAGCAGGTAAGCGCCGTGTCGTTTGTCGGGTCGACGCCGATCGCCCGCCACGTCTACGAGACCGGCACGCAACACGGCAAGCGGGTGCAGGCGGCGGGCGGGGCGAAGAATCACCTGGTCATCATGCCGGACGCGAACCTGGAGCTGTCGGTGCAGGCGTTGTCGGGTTCGGCGTTCGGCTGCGCGGGGCAGCGGTGCATGGCTGGCAGCGTGGCGGTCGCGGTGGGGGATATGGGTGACGCCCTGGTCGATGCGCTGTGCGCGCACGCCGACCGACTCAAGGCCGGCCCGACCGACGGGGGCGGCGACGCGGACATGGGCCCGCTGATCAACCCCGACGCGGTCGCGCGCATCGGCCGATACCTGGAGATGGCGCCGGCTCAGGGCGCGACGGTCGCGCTGGACGGCCGGGCCAAGGCCGGGGGCGACGGCTTCGTCGTCGGGCCCAGCGTGGTGGACCGGGTCGGGCCGGGCACGCCGCTGGCGACCGAGGAGATTTTCGGCCCGGTGCTGAGCGTGATCCGCACCGACGATCTCGAAGAGGCCCTCGCCATCGGCGACGGCTGCGCCTATGGCAACGGGGCCTCCATCTTCACGCGCGACGGCTACGCCGCCCGACAATTTAAACACCGTTTTAACGCGGGGATGATCGGCATCAACGTCGGCGTGCCCGCACCCATGGCGTGGTTCCCCTTCACCGGCTGGAACCGTTCGTTTTTCGGCGATCTTCACCTTCAGGGCGTGGAAAGCATCCATTTCCACACCCGCCAGAAGACCACGTTGACGCGTTGGTTCAAAGGCGCCGGCGACGCCTCGGCCGACCCGGTATGGCGGAGCCGGCCGGGTTTGCAGAGCCGCTGAAGCGCCGCTAGGTTGGCTCGGATCATGAGCGAGTCCACGCCTGCCCCCAACGTCATCTGGATTTTCGGAGATCAACACCGCGGCCAAGCCTTGGGTTGCGCGGGCGATCCGAACGTACACACGCCGCACATCGACCGCCTCGCCGCCGAGGGCGCGCACTTCACGCGGGCGGTGATGGGGTTCCCGCTGTGCTGCCCGTGCCGCGGCTCGCTCCTGACCGGCCGGTACCCGCACCGCTGCGTGCCCGGGCACGAACACCAGATGCCGCCGGAGATGCCGACGGTCGCCCACGCGTTCCGCGACGCCGGCTACTACACCACGTGGATCGGCAAATGGCACCTCGACGGCTGGCACGAACGGGACGGCCGAGGCGGGCTGCACCGCGTGCCGCGCGAGCGCCGGGGCGGCTTCGACACCTGGATCGGCTACGAGAACAACAACGCCCAGTTCGACTGCTACGTCCACGGCCACGAGGACGACCGCGACGTCGATCAGTACCGCCTGCCCACCTTCGAGACCGATGCGCTGACCGACCTGCTGATCCAGCAGGTCGAACGGCGGAAAGACCAGCCGTTTTTCATGTCGCTCTCGGTCCAGCCGCCGCACGACCCCTACACCGCCCCGGCCGAGTGGATGGGCCGGCACACGCCGGGCCGGGTCCAGCTCCGCCCGAACGTGCCCGATATCCCGCGGATCCGGGAACAGGCCCGGCGGGAGCTGGCCGGGTATTACGCGCTGATCGAAAACCTCGACTGGAACCTCGGCCGGGTCCGTGAAGCCCTGCGGCGGCTGGAGATCGACGACCACACCTACATCGTGTTCTTCTCCGATCACGGCGATCATCACGGCAGCCACGGCCACTTCCGGAAGATGACGCCTTATGAGGAGGCGATCCGCGTCCCGTTCGTCATCGGCGGGCCCAGCCGGTACCGGTTCCAGAAGCTGCGGCCCGGCAACCCGCTGATCAATCACGTGGACGTCGCGCCCACGTCGTTGGGGTTGTGCGGGATCGACGCGCCGCCGGCCATGGAGGGGTTCGATTACTCCGGCGGCTTCTTCCCCGATCGCCGGCGCTCTGACGAGCCCGGGTCGGCGTACCTGCAATCGGTCGTGCCCACCGGCCACGGGCCCAGCGTCGACCTGCCGTGGCGCGGCGTCGTCACCGCCGACGGCTGGAAGTACGCCGCCTTCGAGCACCAGCCGTACCTGATGTTCAACCTTAACGACGACCCTTACGAGCAGCTCAATCTCGCCCACCACGCCCACGCCCGCGCCCACCGCAAGCGGCTCAATGACCTGACCGCGGACTGGATCGAACGCACGGGCGATACGTTCGCCTTGCCGAGTTTTTGAGATCAGAAGAATTCACCACAGAGCACACAGAGTTCACAGAGGATGAAAACCAGCGGATAGTCTGTGATGCAAACCATGCATAAAACAAAATCTGTTTTCTTTTCTTTATCTCTTGTGTTCCTCTGTGCCCTCGGTGATCTCTGTGGTTAAATCCTTTAAACCATGAACCGACCCAATATCATCTACCTCCACTCGCATGACACCGGCCGCTACATCTCCCCGTACGGCCACGCGATCCGGACGCCAAACCTGCAGCGGTTCGCGGAGCGGGGCGTGCTGTTCCGCCAGGCGTTCTGCGCCAACCCGACCTGCTCGCCCAGCCGGGCGTCGCTGCTGACCGGCCGCTACGCGCACAACACCGGGATGCTCGGGCTCGCGCACCGCGGCTGGTCGTTGGATGACTACTCGAAACACCTGGTTCACACGCTGCGCCGCGTGGGGTACGCCTCGGCCCTGTGCGGCATTCAGCACATCGCCGGCCCGCAAATCGGCGGGGCCGACGCGATCGGGTACGACCAGGTGCTCCAACTCGATGAGAGGAACTGGGACGGATGCTCGGCCGCCGCCGCGGCGTGGCTGGAGCAGCGCGACCGGGAGCAGCCGTTTTTCCTTTCCGTCGGTTTTTTCGAGACGCACCGTAAGTTTCCGACGCACGAGCCGGAAGACGACCCCCGGCACATGCAGCCCCCCTCGCCCCTGCCCGACACTCCCGAGGTCCGGCGGGACATGGCTGATTACGCGACCATGGCCCATCAGCTCGACACCGCCTACGGCCGCATCCTCGATACGCTCGACCGCACCGGCCTCGCTGAGAACACGGTCGTGATCATCACCACTGACCACGGCATCGCGTTTCCTCAAATGAAGTGTTGCCTTACCGATCACGGCATCGGCGTCCTGCTCATGATGCGAGGCCCGGCCGGCAGCGGGCTCACCGGCGGCCGGTGCATCGACGCCCTGGTCTCCCACATCGACCTGTTTCCCACCTTGTGCGATGTGGTTCAGATCGAGCCGCCCGATTGGCTGCAGGGCGTCTCCCTCATGCCGCTGGTCCGAGACGATGCCCCAAGCGTGCGCGACGAGGTGTTCGCCGAGGTGAATTACCACGCCGCCTACGAGCCGAAGCGATGCGTACGCACCGAGCGGTACAAATACATTAAACGGTACGACGGCCGGTCGCATGTCGTGCTGCCCAACTGCGACGATTCGTCCACCAAGGACGCTTTGCTCGGCCTGGGTTGGCGCGACCGCCCGATCGCTCAGGAAGAGCTTTACGACCTCGTGTTCAACCCGAACGAGACCGACAACCTCGCCGCCCGGCCGGACATGGCCGATGTGCTCGACCAGATGCGCACTCGTCTCGACCGCTGGATGCGCGACACCGACGATCCGATCCTTGCCGGCCCGATCCCGCTGGTTGAAGGCGGCGTCACCAACGACCCCGACGGACTGTCGCCTCAGGGCTAGCGCGCGTCTACCTGATCCGTATCGCCTCCTGCTCCTGGAGCGGCGGGGATTGGCTTAGCCGGGCCGCTACGCGGCCCTGGCCCAGGCGGGCGTAGCTCGCCGGTTCCGCGCCCCCTTCAGTATGACGCTCACCGCCTGCCGGTGTCGTGGTGAGGCGGGACATCACAGCGCTACGGCGTCATGCTGGATGCCGTGGGCCACGCGCCAGATGTCGGCGGCCAGGCGCAGGTCGCAGATCGGGGCGGCGTCGGGTTGGGTGACGAGTTGGCAGAACGCGGCGATCTGGTTGACGAAGCCGCGGGCGTAGACGCCCGTTTCGCGCTCGCGCGAGAGGTGGGCGAGCACACGGTCTTCACCGTCACGGTGCTCGATGAGCCGGGCGTCTTCGCCGTACCGGCTGGAGGTGGAACAGTGCAGCGAGACCGATCCGCCGTCACCGAGCACTTCGATCGACTCGACGTATTGGCCGACCGCGGGGCGGATGTCGAGGTGGATGGTGGCGCGGTCGGCGTGCATCCGGGCGCGTCGACCGGCGGGGAGCCCGCCGGTCGCGCCCGCCGGCCAATCCGTCACGTCATCGACGGTCAGCGGGCCGAACCAGACCCGCAGCGCGCTGATCGGATGCACCATGACATCTTCATAGAAGAGGGGTTCATCCCGGCGGGCACGCCAGAGCCGAGCCTCGACGTGCCGCGGCGAACCGATCGCCGCGGCCTTCTGTCGAAACGCCTCGGCCAGGGGCTGGTGCAGGCGGTTGTACGCCACCTGAACCGCCGCGCCCCGCGCCGCGGCCCGGTCCGCCAGCCGTTCGAGCACGTGTTGGTCGTGCGACACCGGCTTCTCCACGAGCATCGGCAGTCCTCGTTCGATGGCCGTCTCCACGAGGCTCGCGGTCAGTGGGGGCCAGGTCATGATGATCCAGGCGTCGACATCGGCCTGCCGGATCATGGCGTCGGCATCGGTGTAGGCGGCCGCGTCAGGGCAGAGCCGGCCCGCGGCGGCGAGCCGCGCCGGGTCGATGTCGCACATCGCCGACACCTGGATCGGCCAGCCCCGGCGGCGGAGCGAGGCGATGGCGGGCAGGTGGGCGTTGGTCGCGATCCCGCCGACGCCGATAAGGCCCAACCGCACATCACGATCGGGAGGCGCGGGCAGTTGCATCTCCACCGCGGCGCGGGGCGAGCGGAGCCGGTTCGCAGCGTGTTTGAGGGCGGATGGCTCCACGCGGGTGGGTCGTGTGGTCGGTGTCATGATAAAGAGGGCTCCGCTGCGCCGTTGTCGCCGCTCAATCGGCGGCGGTACTCCGAAGGGGTCAGGCCGGTCTCCTGCTTGAAGATCTGTCCGAACCGGGCCTGGTGGCCGAAGCCCGATTCCGCGGCGACCTGCGCGATCGACATCTGCTTGCCCAGCAGCCGCCGGGCGACCATGAGGCGGACGCGTCGGACCTCATCCCGCGGCGTCCGTCCCACCGCTTTTTGAAACCGCATCTCCAGCGAGCGGCGCGACAGGCGCAGCTGTCGCGCCAGGTCGCCGATCGAGACGCCGACGGTCGAGCGCTCGTGGATCAGCCGCAGGGCTTCGACCACACGCCGATCGCTCACCGCGTAAGCATCGGACGAACGCCGCAGCACGAGGTCCCCGGGCGGCAGGATGACCGGCCGCCGCGGCGGGGTATTGCCTTTCATCATCTCGTCGAGCAGCGCCGCCGCCCGGTAGCCGACACGGCCCAGGCCCAGGTCCACGCTCGACAGCGGCGGGTTGCTCAACTCGCAGAGGTGCTCGTCATTATCGACGCCGACGATCGCGGCCTGGTCGGGCACGTCGATGCCGGCGCGGCGGCACGCGTGCAGCATCAGGCGGGCGTCGAGGTCGTTGCTTGCCAGGACGCCCATCGGTTTCGGCAGGCTGACAAGCCACTCTCGCAACCGCTCCATCACCCGCTCGCTGGGCCAACCGATCTCCATACTGCGACGGAGCCAGTGCTCGGCGGGTTCGATGCCGTGACGCCTCGCCTCATCACGGAACCCCGCAGCGCGGTCCTCGGCGTACTGACGCTGGCGGTGGCCGATGAACGCGAGGTGGTGGAACCCGCGTTCGATGAGGTCGGTCGCCGTGAGGCGGCCCGCCTCGTGGTTGTCCGGCACGACCGCCGGCAGCTTGGGCATTACCTGTCGGCTGGTCGAGACATTGACCATCGGCAGGCGGACCCGCTCCAGCCGGGACGCCATACGGTCCGAGCTGACCCGCACAATGGCGCCGGCGAGTCCCGAGAGGTCCGGGACATGCTGGGGGTCGCGCCAGGCGTCGAATTCGACCTGCCACAACGGGTGGGCGCGCACGTACTCCACGACGCCGTCAAGCACACGACGGCCATAGGAATCCGGGGTGGCGATCAGCAGGCCGACGCGCAGGGCCATGACCAACTCCTTGCGCACAAAGTATACATTTTATTTGTAATGTGCGTAGCGCCGGTTTCCCCGCAGGCGGGTTTTCCGGGGCGTTTCAGGAGCTGGCCTGAGAAACCGCCGGCGAACAAAACGGGTCTTCTTGATTCTCACAGAAGAAATGATACAATCAGTCGCATGGGTGCTTCCTGTTTCAGCCTGTCAGTTGACCCAAATGGCCCTAAACCGCTGGCCCGCCAGGTTCAGAGTGCTATTCGTGATCAAATCAAGCGAGGTGAGCTAGATCACGGAGCCCAGCTGCCCAGCATGCGGCAACTGAGTGATCAGACATCCGTCAGTTTCAGCGTTATCCGCGAAGCCATCAATAAGTTGACCGAGGAAGGATATCTCCGCGTGGATTCTCGGCGCGGCGTGTTTGTGTCCAAGCCGAAGGTCGCGGTTCGGGATATCGCCCTGGTGGTGACGATGCTCCAGCAGGACTATTTCAACTGGCTTATCGGCGGCATCCACGAGGGGTTGGCCGGCACGTCGTACCGTCTGGTGGTCGAGACGGCCAAAGACGACTTCGACAAGCAGATGGAACAGCTCGAGCGCCTGGACCGGGCGTTTATCGCCGGCGTGATCATTTCGCCGCCCCCGTTCCAGCGGCACGCGTCCGCCATCCAGGACCTGCTCGATCGCGGCCTGCCCTGCGTCCAGGTCACCACCATGCTTGATCACGTCAACGCCCCGGCGGTCATCACCGACGAGTTCGAGATGGGGCGGCAGGCCATTGAGATGCTCGTGAAAGCCGGCCACCGCCGGATCGGCATCATTGATAACAATACGGACGCGCGTTCGTTCCAGGAGTTGCGTCTGGGCATCGACCGCGGCCTGGCGCCCATCAGCCAGGACATGCGGTCCCTACCCACGGTCGAGGGCAACGCCGCCTTTCTCGACAAAGATCACCCCTACCGGGTTAGCATCGAGGCGGCGCACTCCCTGTTCGATCGATACCCCGACGTGACCGCGGTTCTCGGGATTACTGTCAACCGGGCCTTGGGCGCCTACCTCGCGGCCAAGGAACGCGGGATGCGGGTGCCCGAAGACCTGTCGATCATCGGCCTGGGCAACGACATGTCCGCTCTCGATACGTTTGAGATCCCTCTCACGATGTTGACCCGGCCGACCCAGGCGCTTGGCCGCCGGGCCGCGGTCGTTGTTCAGCAGATGATCGAGGGCTACGGCTCCACCCCCGGCAATATCCAGCTCTCGTTCGGCGTCCGCGACCGCGGCAGCGTCGGTCCGCCCCGGTCGTGATCACCGCTTGTGCGTCATCGGTTCCGCAACCGCGTTTTCTCGATTCATTTTCCGTTTCCGTTCAGCAGCCAAGGAATAGCGAGATGTTACGAGCCAGCCGCCGACATGTGGGATTCACTCTGATTGAATTGCTCGTGGTAATTAGCATTATTGGATTGCTGATCGCCATCCTGTTGCCCGCTCTAGGCGCCGCTCGGAAAGCGGCGCAGACCGTTGCGTGCGCGAGCAACGTCCGACAGGTCACGATCGCTCTCGCGGCGTATCAGGTAGACGAGAAAGGCTTCTTCCCCCCACACGACAGCTCGGCCATCCCCACGCACTGGACCTTCCGCGTGCGTCCGTACTTCCTGCTCAACACGTCCGGCGTGACCAGCACCGACCCCGTCCCGTTCCTGGCCGACCCGTCGATCGATCTGCCGCTGGAGCAGCATTTTCACACACACTACGCGTTCAACGACAGCCTCGTGACGCCGACGACCGATCCCGACGGCAACTACCAGTTCCCCAGTCATCCCGACGGCGTTCTGCCCCGTGAACAGGACGTCAGGTCGCCCGACCAGGTTTCCATGATCACCGGGGGCACACGCCGTGTCTCGATCGTGACCCCCTTCAATTTCTTGCGCAGCCGCGAGGGTATCCCCTTCTCGTTCGCCGCCACTGAAAACCAGATCGGACACGCCTTCCCGCACACCCAGGAGCAGAGCAACGCCAATGTCGCCTTCGCCGACCTCCACGTGGAGTTGGTGAACATCGAAGACCCGGCGCCAAACGCGACCACCGCAACGCCCGCGACCGCGAACGGGGACAAGTATTTCAACTGGGCTAACTAACGGATGTCTTTTCTTGACTCACCCCCTCGGGGGCACTTTGGAGGTCATCGCCATGCATTGGTTTACTCACCGCCTTTGTCGTTCCCACCTCATCGCGGTTGCCGCCTTCGCGATCGTAGCTCCCGCCGCGATGGCGGACTTCCTCGATGACTTCGACAGCGCCGGCGACGTGTCCGGCCCGTACTCTTATTTCATCAACGGCACCGGGGAGAGTGGAGGCGGGGTTGATACATTCACCGGCAGCGACGACAGCAGCTTTGCGCTCGACGCCGCCAATAGCGAAATCGATATGTTCATTCCCAACGGGACGGGGTTCAACTTCCTGCGGCTGACCCGCAGCGCCGACGCGTCCAATCAGTATGACCTGACCCAAGGCGCATCGGTCACCGTCAACGTGACCGGGCTGAACGGCCAGAATTTCGGCCCACCGACGTCGATGCGGGAGCCGCTGCTCTTCGGGTTTGCGATCCCCGGCGGTTCGCCGATCGTTGTCTTCATCCATCACGAGCAGTTCAGCAACGACCAGTCCCGCGTGCGCGTGCAGGGAGGCGGGGGCGACCTGCCCGGCGGGGCGGCCCAGATCGTCGACGTCGGCCCGAACAACAAGGACCTGACCTTCAACATCGACGCGGACAGCTACTCGGTGGTGATGGGCGGCACGACGGTTATTCCCGACACGCTCCACGGGCTGACGCTTGATCCGTTGATCGGCGCGATCCCGTTCTTCGAAGCGCGGCACGGGTTCGACAGCATTGACACCGCCCTTAGCGTACAGAGCTTTGCCGGCACGGGGACCCCGATCCCCGAGCCCGGCGCCGCGGCGCTGGGGGTCACCGGCGTCGCGCTGCTCTTCTGCCGTCGCCGGAACTGACTCAAGTTGCAAGACCCGCGGCAAGCAACTGTTCCGCCCCGTGTTCCTGGCCTGGGCGGACCAGGCAAATGCGGATGCTTGCAAGGTTGGCATGACTTACCAGAACAGGAATTCGATTGTGACCCATCACAGTGTTCGCCGTTTGTTGACTTGCTGGGGTTCTACGTTGTTATTGATGTTCGGCGCGACAACCGCCTTCGCACAGACCAATACCGCCGCAGACCCCGAGCGTCTGGGCTGGGACGGCGTCACGTGGCGGAACCTCAACCCCGGCGCCGGCGGTTCGGTCCAGGGGATTTCGCTCGATCCGAACACGCCGGGCCGGCTGTTTCTGGCCTCGGATATGGAGGGGGCGTATCGCTCGGACGATCACGGCCGAACCTGGCGATACATCGGTCGGGACCTGTCCAACAGCCACGTCAACGTGATCAGCGTGGAGCCGGGCGACTCAAGCCGGGTGTACGCCGGCACGCTGCGTGGGCTGGAGATCAGTGACAACGGCGGCGAGAACTGGCGCGCCGTGCCGGGGATCCGTGACCCGATCGGGCAGGTGCTGATCGACCCCAGTCATCCGGCGCGCGTGCTGGCGCTGCCGGGCGAACAGTTCCGCTGGGGGCTGCGGCCGTGGGACCACGGCAGCGATCTTCACGGCAAGACGGGCCCGTGGGGACGGCGTAACCTGTTTCTTTCCACGGACCGTGGCGAAACGTGGCGCGAGGTGCGTTACGCCGAGGCGGAAGGGCGACGCGACATCCTTTCGGCGCAGGCCGTCGAAGCGGGGCCGCGGCCGGGGCTGTACCTCGGTACGTTGACGGGCGTGTTCCATTCGTCCGACGGCGGCGAGAACTGGGCGCCCATCGCCTCGCCGGCGGACTCCGGGGACTGCCTGGGCACCACGGTGTCGCCCGACGGCACGACGCTCTATGCCGCGTTCCGTGTGCCAAGTGACGAGGGGCTGGCGGTGACCACGGTTTCCCGTGACCGCGGGCTGGACCGGCAGGGGTGGAGCCACCTGTTCGCTGCGCGGTTGGACCGGCCCGACATCGAATGGGTTGACCTCTCGGACATCGGTGAGGGATTCGAACTCTCGGATAGACCCGGCCGGTCTACCATGTACTGGCGGCCAGTGGCCGACCCCGACCTGGCCGGCGATCGGCAGGGCGTGCTGATCGGGACCTATCGCCCTCAGTTCGGCGTCTGGCGGGTCGACGTCGACTGGTCCAGCGACGCGCCCGCGGCCACTTGGCGCCGCATCCTGTGGTATGAGATGGAGAACCCCGATGCCGCTCGTCAACTCGCGTGGGACAACGGCTGGGAGATCTGGGGGATCACCGGCAAGGAGTACCACTTCACCCCCGAGAGCTGGAACGACGACCGTCTGTATGTGACCGGCGGGCAGACCGTTTTCCGCACCGACACCGCCGACCCGGACTACGCCAAACGTTGGGAGCCGATCTACACCCGCTTCGTGCGCGAGCAGGACGGCTACCGCTTCTACCGGACGCGCGGGCAGCAGAGCGTGTTCGTGTTCGATGCCGACGCACTGGGCGATTATGTCGTGCAGGCCGTCGCGGACAACTGCCTCATGGAGAGCTACGACGGCGGATACTCATGGTCGATGCGCACCAAGCCGGGCGTGCGGATCACGTCGCGGAGCAACTCGGTGCGCATCCTCCGCGACCTGGACCCGCCGATGGTGCTGGCTCATATCGATATCGGCTGGGGCGCCAACGCGAAAGGCGGGACGTTGTGGGCCAAGCGCCTGGCCACCGGGACGCCGCGTGACGAGTGGGTGGCGCTCGCCGGCGGCGAGGCCGAACTCGCCGGCCTGCCCGACCGCGAGTACAACCCGATCGTCGGCGACCCGCATCACCCCGGCCGGGTCTACGTCCCGACGCAGGAGGACGGGCTGTATGTCATCGACGACATCGAAGCGTTGTATGCCGCCGCCGTTGCGGGGACTGAGCGGCCGCGGTTCCGGCGCATCTCCGGCGAGCCGGGCACCCCGCGGCAGCACTGGTTTAACAGCCAGGGTTTCGCGGTCGATCCGCTGACGCCGGACATCCTTTGGACCGGTGAACGCAACAGTCGGGTCTGGCGGGGCGACCGGCAGGCGGACGGCTCGTGGGGCTGGACCGTCGTCGCCGAGCGGGCGCTCGACGGACGTTTTGCGGTGTGGCGCCGCGGCGACGGCGTCGCGCTCGTTGCGGCGCGGCGGACCGATTCGGGGGATAGCGAACTCGTGTATTCAGGGGACCGCGGCGCCACGTGGACGACCTTGCTTGGCCTGGCGGACGTGTTGCCGCTCACGGACGCGGTGTGGTATCGCGACGGGTTGAACATGCAGGTCGGCGGGCTGGTCGGTGACGGCGATCGCTTGTTCTTCGCCTACACCACGGATCGTCGCGGCGGACGGCGAGCGCTGGGATTTTTCTCGGCCGACCTCGGTTCCGACGGCGCCGTCGAACGCATCACCGATCTGACGGAAGACATGCCGTGGCCGTATCCCGTCGCCGTGCGAATCATTGAGCGGGAGCCGGGCGTCAGAGAGTTGTACTTTGCCAGCCGCGGCGTCGGTCTTTGGCGCCGCCCCCTGCCCGAGCCGAGCGACTCTCCTCGCACAAGATGACAAGCCCGGCCCGGCGCCGGACGCGCCGCCGCTTCGCGATCGTCGACCGGTTCGTATCGCCGGGCTCCCCCTGCATTCTTTTGCTTTGACGGATCGTGCGTCCAGACCGGCCTGACGCGGCTCTGCGGGAGGCCGCCGAAGCCCCGGCGGCGGCGGGGATTCCGTGCCGTGTCGCGGCGCCCCACGCGGTCAATCGCCGTGCCCGGTTCTTGCGCATTCAATATATAAATTATTATGAAATGGTATAGACGCCCGACGCGCGGGCCGTCATAGTTAAACCGTCGTGATCCAGGCCTCATGGCCTTCTGTTGAGGCCCCATCCCGATGCACGTCATGCCGGAGCGTTACCGGCGTTCGGATCTTGTCCTCTTCATGTGTTGCGAATCCAATCGGAGGTTTGAAGAATGAACCGCCTAGCTTTTACGAGCCTCGTGTTGCTTGGTCTGGCGTATGCCGGATTGAGCCGCGCCGACGCGATTGTTTACGAGTCGTTCCTGGACAGCGGCGCCGACGCGTACACCGTTGACGTGACGTTAGGCAGCGGGGCCAACCGCACCGAAGGCCCGACTTCCGGGGCCTGGGGCGGCAACTGGGCCGGCGGAGACGGCGTCCCGATCAGCGCGCCGGTCACCCTCGGCTACGTCGACGGGTTGCGGCAACTCGACACCTCCGGCGGGCTCACCGTCTCGGGAAACACCGGCTCAACCGCCACACGCCGGTCCATCGCCGACCAGTCCGCCCCGACCTACTTCAGTTTCCTGCTCCACATCGACTCCGACAGCGGGACCGGCGCCCGTCTCCGCGCCGGCGCCTCCTTCAACAACTCGTCCAACTCCAACCTGATGTGGGGCATCCAGATCGACAACACCGGCGCCGCCAGCATCGCGATCGAGGCCCATGTCAACAATCAAAACAGCGGCAGCTTCTCGATCAACAAAGACGAGACGTATCTGATCGTCGGCCTGGCCGAGGTCGTCGACCAGGGCGGCGGGACGCTGACCGACGACGTCTCGATCTGGATCAACCCGGCCCTGGGCGTCGACGACCCGGGCGCGGCAGACCTGACCTTCAGCCGGCCTCACGACAACCGCGCCGGCGCGGGCGCTTCCGGATTTGCCTTTGTCGCCGGCAGCGACACGTACCTCGATGACGTCCGTCTCGGCGCGACCTACGAGGACGTGACGCCGTCGACGCTTATCCCCGAGCCAGCAGCGTTGGCGCTTCTGGGGCTGGGCGGGCTGTTGATGGCCAACCGCTCCCGCCGGGCCTGCGGGATAAGATAGAAATCGCATCGTCGTGCCGGCCTCCGACCACCGTTTCCCTTCTCCCTGGAGCCGCATCCATGTCTCACCGCCGCTTGCATCACCGGCATGGCTTCACGTTGGTTGAGCTTCTGGTCGTCATGGCGATCATCGCCTTGCTGATCGCGCTGCTGTTGCCGGCGCTCAAACAGGCGCGGGAGGTCGCCGCCGCCGCCGTCTGCCTGGGCAACCTCCGGCAGCTGAACCTCGCCAACGCCGCTTACCAGGCGGATCATCAAGGGTATTGCCTGGCCGCCGTCAGCTGGAGCCCCGACAACCCGAGCGATAAGCGCAGCTGGAGCATGGACCTGGCCGACTATCGCGGCGACACGGTGGCGGCCCTCAACGACTGGCGCCGGTGCCGGCCTATGGAGGAGTTCTACGATTTCGACGACAGCGGCAATAAGCCGAACTCCTACGCCCTCAACCCGCACTTTGGGATGATTAACCGCAACGAGAGCCGGAACAACGGTTATCACATCTGGACCCAGTTCAGCCCCGGGGGGATCGGCCAGGTGATGCGGCCGCGCGACATCGGCGAGTTCAAGCAGCCCGGGAAGACGCCGACGTTTTTCGACGGTAAGCAGGGCAATGATCCGCCCAGTCCGTACTTCCTCAGTTCGAGGTTTTACCAGCCGGACATGCGGCATGCCCCCGCCCAGACCCTGCATGCGGGCGCCGCCAACTTCGCTTACCTCGACGGGCACGCCGAGGCCGTGCCGGATCCCGGCTTCGCCCAAGGCTACGGCACGCGTGAGGAGTGGTATGTCAAAGGCTTCTAAAGCCAAGAGAGCAGGCGGCGCGTCAGCTCGCGCCGAATCGATGTTGATCCCGGAGACCCTTGATGTTCTGTTTTATTAAAGCCTTTTTCCAATCCGCCGTCGGCGCCGCCGCTCTGGCCTGGCTTTTCCTGGGGGCGCCCGCCGCTCACGCTCAGGACGCTCCCGCCGTCGACGGCACGGCGTATTACGTGTCGCCCCGCGGGGATGATGCGGCCGACGGCGCCTCGCCGCAGACCGCCTGGGCCACGCTCGACCGCGCCGGGCGACAGAATTACCGGCCCGGTGATCAGCTGCTGCTGGAGCGCGGCGGCGTGTGGACCGACGCACGGCTACGCATCAACTCCAGCGGCGCCGCCGGCAAGCCGATCGTCATCGCCGCGTACGGCGAGGGCGATTCCCCCGTGCTTAGCGGCGCCGTCGACCGTGGCAAGGCCGGGGACTGGGCCCCCGCCGAGGACGTCGGCCCGAATGTCTGGGTCGCCACGATTAAAGGGGTTTCCGGCAACCAGCCGCGTCAGGTCTACCTCAACGGCCAGCACGCCCACGACTTTTATGAGCACTGCACGTACGCGTTCGACGCCAACGTCCAGGCCGAGCCCGCCGACGTCGATGCGCCGGGCAAGTGGAGCTGGAACGACGGCAAGCTGTACCTCTACAGCGAGGGCGACCCGGCTCGGCAGTTCGACCGCATCGAGGTCCAGCGCCAGAACGAAACGCTCATTCTCGTCGGGAATCACATCCACGTGCGCGACCTCACCGTCACCCAGGCCCGCAACGGCGTGCTGGTCAACGGCGACCACAACGTCATCGAAGACCTCCTCGCCACGCTCAACGCGCAGAACGGCCTGACCGTGGGCGCCAAAGGCAGCCGCAACGTCTTCCGCAACTGCAACTCGCTGAACAACGGCTCGTACATCTGGACCGGCGGAGGCGCTGAAGGGGGCTACACCGCGGTCGGGCACGCGATCAAGTTCAAGGACAACTCCCACAGCAACCGCGTCGTCGCCTGCCGGCTCAACGGCAGCATCGAAGACGCGGTGCAGTCGCAGACCGGCGGCGCTCAGGATTTGAAGACCGCCAACATGGTCGAGGACTGCGAGATGCTGATGTCGGAGGAGAACGCGATCGACATGAAACGCGGCGCGTTGATCTTCCGGCGCAATCGGATGACGCTCGACGGCGGGCCGGACGGGCTGATCCGCCACGAGGTGATCGCCTTGAAAAAGCAACAGCCGGTGCTGCTGGAGGAGAACGTGGTGATCTCGACGCCGGGCAGCTCCGCCGCCAAGGCCGAGAAGGGTTGCGTGCTCACGTCGCGCAACAACCGCTACTACTTCTCGACGCAGGAGGATTCGCCCGCCCACCAGGGGGTGGGCTGGAACCTTTCGGGCGCCGGGGAGGGCACGCTGTTCCAGGGCGACCTCATGGTCGGCGGAGGCAACGCCCTGATCATGATCAAGAGCGGGCGGTCGGTCACGTTCGACCGCTGCACGCTGGTCGCCGGCCCGGGGCAGATGGTGATCAAGGCCTCCAACAAGACGCCGATCCGGATCGAGGGCTGCATCCTCTCGGGCGATCAGGCGCCCTTGATCTGGATCCTCCCTGGGGCGGCCGTGACCGCTGAGGGCAACGTCTGGCACATGTCCGCTCAGAAGGGCGACCTGGTCCTGGACAAGGGCGGCCCGAGTTACGACCGCGACACGATCGCTCAACTGGACGCCGGGGCGGTCGTCGCCGACCCGATGTTTGTCGACCCCGCCGCGGACGACTACGCCCTGCAGCCCGGCTCGCCCGCCGAGGGCCGGGGCTACACCGCCATGCCCGAAGCCGAACCCGCCAGTTGATGGTTCGCAGGCCCGACCAGCATGACACCCCCACGGCCGACCGTCCGGAGAATGATGGGTGAACCGAGCCGGTCTGACGCTGCGCGCCCTCGCTATCGGGTCGATGCTGGGGTTGGCGATCGCCGCGGGGACGTATTTCAACGATCACGTCATCCGCCAGACCCACCTGATCAGCAATCAGCTGCCGATCGTGGTGTTCGGCGGCGTGGTGTTGCTGCTGTTGGCGATCAACCCGCTGCTGGGCGTCATCCGCCGGGGCTGGGCGCTGCGCGGCGGGGAGGTCGCCGTGATCACCGCGCTGGGGTTGGCGGTTTGCGCGTGGCCGGGCTCCAACCTGATGCGCTATTTCACCAGCATCACCGCCATGCCGGCCTATCTCATCAACACCCAGCCGGGGTGGCAGGCCAACGAAGTCTTTTCCTATTTTCCCGGCGGCTCGGCCCGGATCGCTCCCGGGCAAGTGCGCGACGTCCGCGCGCTGCGCGAAGCGCTCCTGCAGGACACGCCGATCACGGCTCACATCCGCAAGCGTTTGCCCGGCGTCCCCGCTCTCGCCCGGCCGGCCGACCCGTGGACGGAACAGCATGCCCGCGAACTGTTGCAAAACCTTAACGATACGCTAAGCAATCCATCGCTGTATGACTCGCGGGCCATGGCGGGCTTGCAGCTTCCTCTCGAAGCGGCGGCGTTGCTCGATCTTTCGCGTGAAGCGCCGCTGACCGACCGACAGCGACGGAAGCTCAACCGCCTGATCCTCGAAGCGGCGTTCCCTGGGCTGATCCACCCTCTCCCGCGCGGCGAAGGGCTGTTGCTCAACGGCGGAGACTACCGTGATGAACTCCACGGCGAGTTGCTGACCGGCCGCGGCGACGGCCTTGCCCTCAACCCCGGCGTCGTGCCGTGGCGGGCGTGGTGGCCTACGCTCCGGCTGTGGGGCGGGCTGGCGCTGCTGTTGGCGCTCGCGTCGCTGTGTCTGGCGCTGATCGTTCACCCTCAATGGTCGAAGCGCGAACTGCTGCCTTATCCGATCGTGCGTTTCATGCAGGAGATCGCCCAACGCCCCGAGGGAGCGCGCCTGCCCGCCATCACTCGGAGCCGGGTCTTCTGGACCGGTTTCGTCCTGGTCCTGATCTATCACTTGTGTAACGGCCTGCACGCCTGGTTCCCGGGTTTTCCACTCCACCTGCCCAATCGCCTGGAGTTCGGCCCGCTGCGGCAACTGTTCCCGACCGCGGCCCAGGTCCATCACAGCCGACACCTGTTCCAGCCAACGATCCTGCTCTCGGTGATCGCGTTCGGGTACTTCATCAACACCCGGGCGGCGATGAGCCTGGGCCTGTCTCTGGTGTTCTGGGTGGTCCTGGGGAGCTGGTTGTTGGCGGCGGGCGTCCCGATCCATACCGGGCGGTTCACGATCGGGGGCAACGGCGCGGCGTTACGCTTCGGGGCGTACCTCGCGGCCACGGCGGTGATCTTCTATTACGGCCGATGGTATTACCTGAATGTGGCGACGTCGGGCCTGGGGTTGACGGCGCGTCGGCCCGAGACGCCGGCCTACGCGGTCTGGGCCGGGCGCTGCCTGGCGCTCTGCGGCGTCGCGGCGGTGATGATGCTCGTGCGGTGGGCCGGGTTGAGCGTCTGGCTGAGCGTGCTGCTGCTGCTGTGTGTGTTGATGATCTTCCTGGTGCTGTCGCGGATCAACACCGAGACGGGCTGCTTCTACGCCCAGGCCGATTTCCTGCCCAGCATGATGCTCGCTGGGTTGTTGGGCGTGCCAGGGGTCGGCGTGCAGGGCCTGGTGGTGTTGACGATGGCGAGCGTGGTGCTGGTGTTCGCGCCGCGCGAGGCGGTTATGCCCTACCTGCTCAACGGCATCGCGATGAGCGACCGCATCGGGGCGATCAGCCCGGCGCGGATCGCCCCGGCGCTGGGGGTGGTCGCGGCGGTCGGGCTGGTCGTCGCTGTGGTCGTCACGCTGACCATCCAGCACCACGTCGGCCTGGATATGTCCGATGTTTGGGCCAGCCGGCAGGTCCCGACCCAACTCGTTAACTCGTTGTCGTACGAACTGTCCGACCTGGCGGCGCGCGGCCAGCTGGCGGATGTCGCGGGCGTGGGCGGGTTCGAGGCGCTCCGCCACGTCGAGCCATCGCTGCCGATGCTCGCTTACATGCTGGCCGGCGCGGGTTTGTTCGGGGCGGTGGCGGCGGCGCGGCTGCGCTGGCCGTGGTGGCCCCTGCACCCGGTGCTGTTTCTGGTCTGGGGGACCTACGCCGCGAGCATCTTTGCGCTGTCGTTCATCCTGTCGGCGGTGATCAAGTGGGGGGTCGTGTCCACCACGGGGGCGCGGGGGTATGACGCGGTCAAGCCGCTGATGGTGGGCGTCATCGCCGCTGAACTGCTGGCCGCGATCGGCTGGGCCGCCGCCGGGGCGTTGTCGTACGCCGTCTGGGGCGTCGTCCCGGGCAGCTACGAGATCCTGCCGCGTTGAACCGATCGCTTTTTTACGTCTATTCGGAAACGGGCGTTTGGCCTTGCTCGTCGGTCAGGATCAGGTCGCCGGCCGCGTCGATCTGCTTGGTCTGGACGTCGCCGAACCAGGAGAGATAGCTGTAGCGTCCGTGGCCGTCGTCCTCGTTGAGCGCGACGGTCAGGCCGAGGTTCGCGCCGGTCGTGGGCTCAAACGGGCTGAGCCGGGACCAGGGGATGGCGATTTCGTAGGTGCGCCCGCCCGAGCCGCGCCCGTTGGGAACGATCGCCACGTGCACGTCGGGGGCCGGCCCGGTGTCGAGCGACGGGTCGGCGGTGAGGTAACAGTGAGCCCGTGGGCCCGCGTCGGTCAGGCCGATCCCGAAATCCGCTTTCCCGGAAACGGTCGGGTCTCCCCGGCCGGGCGCGAACAGCAGCTGCACGCCGTCCTGGCGCCACACCGGCATACCGGGCTCGGCGCTGACGTGACGATCGTCGGTGACCTCGATCCCGAGGTACAGGCAGCGGTCGTCCCACAGGAACCGCATCTCGCCGGCGAGGTCTTCCGCATTGTCCCACGACACGCCGTCGACCTTTTTAAGCAGCCGGAACTGGCTGGGTTGATCGGCGATGACCGGCGCCGCGGCCGACCAGCCCGGCTCGTCGAGCTTCCCGTCAATCGTCACGTCGCCGGCGCTGCGGACCACCGGGGCGAAGCCGCCGACCCAGCGGCGACGGGTGATCGCGTTGCCCTGCTCGTCTTCCACGACCCCGCGGAGCCGGTAGATCGCGATCGGGTCAGACTCGCTCAGCGCCAGATCGATAACGGTCTGGCCGCGCGCGGGGACGGTCACGGTTGGCTCGGCGTCTCCGACCGCCCGGACCTTGGCGGAGGCCGGCTCGATCGCGGTGAGTTTCAACTGGCCGTCGCGCATCACGACCTGCCCTTCGAGGTCGACCGACCACCTCACAGGCGTTGGCGTGTCCGCGTGGTTGCGGATCACAAGGCGGACGCCCGGGTCCTGGCCGGAAGGGGCGGGCAAGGGCGCGAGGCTTGCGGTGAGCTGGCCCGTGACGGGGACGAGCGGGTCGATCCGGCCGCGCGTCCGGCCCTGGTCGTCCTTGAAGGAGACGGCCAGGGGGGTGAGCCGGGCGGTGGTTTGCGGCGGCGCGGTCAGCGCGAAGCGCTGCACCTGTCCCTTGCGGGGCAGCGGCTCGACGCGCCACATCGGCGGGGCGGAGACCGCCGCGTCGCCGGGCGCCTCGACGCCGATCTCGATCGCTCCGCCGGTGGTCACCAATGCCGGCGTATCGACCAGGACGATTTCGGGATCGCCCAGCCGGTCGGGCAGCGTCGCGGGACCGTCGTATTGCAGCAGCAGGGCGTCCGGCCCGACGCGCACCGTCACGCCCCGGCCGGCGGCGTCGAGACGCGAAACCGTGCCGTCGATCGTGGTTAACGTCACCGCGTCGACGCCGTCGAGGGGGACCATGACGTCGCTCTCGCCGCTGTCCGACCAGAGCACCTGCAGGCATCGACCCTCATCGTCGCGGAACAGGAACGCCTCGATGCCGTCGCGGTATTGCTTCTCTTCCACGAAGTCTTTGATCAGGATGCCGTTGATCATGTTGTAGTAAGCGATCGCGTCGAGGCGCGGGCTGGCGATGGCGTACCGCCCGTCGAAGGTGTTGTGGCTGTCCTCGGACCCGCCGTGGAGCTTGGCGTTGCGGTCGGGGTAATAGATTGTGAACCACGAGACGTTCGCGCCGCCCTCGGCGAAGAAGATCGAGAACTTGCGGATCAGCGAGTTGGCGACCGCCCGGCGGGTCAGGCCCTGGCTGTTGAGGCCCAGCTCGGTGGCCCAGATCGGCGCGGGGTGGCCGTACTTCTCGAACAGCCGGCGGTACCGCGCCATCGCCTTGCGGATGTTGGAGGGGTCTTCATAGGTGTGCAGGTCGTACGCGTCTTTGTGCGCGCCGATGCCGTGGCTGAGATACAACTCCGACGGGCCGACCGCCGTACCGACGACGGTGACGTCGGGGTTCGTTTGCTTGATCGCCTCGTACACGATGCGGTAAGCGTCCTTGACCTCAAGCACCCGCTCCTCGGTCAGGCGGGGCTCGTTGCCCAGGGTGAGCACCGCGTGGCCGTCCATGGCGTATCGCTCGGTCAGGTTCCGGGCGCCCTCCCGCAGCGCGGTGGGGTCGTACTCCTTGTAATTGTCGCGGTGGTGCTCCAGCTTCCAGATCACCGTGTTGAGCACGACCCCCATGTCCAGCTCGCGCGCCGTCTTGTACAGGCTGGCGCCCGCTTTATACGGCGGCTTGGGCGACCAGTCGGCCCGGAGCCCCACCGTGCGCAGGCCCAGCCGGTCTGACAGCAGGATGTAGTCCTTGATCCGGTTGTCCCAGTTGCGGCTGGTGAAGGGGATCTGTTTCCAGTGGTATTGCTTGCTGGGCGCCTCGGGGAGCACCGCGAGCGAGCGGAAGTCCTCGAACGGCTCGCCGCCGTCCTGGGCGATGCGGATGTGGGTCTCGTAGTACCGACCGGGCTCCAGGGGCATCCCGCTGAGGTCGAGTTCGCCGCGGTACACGAACCGCTTGGCCTTGTTGCGGCCGTCGGCTTCGAGCGTCGTGGTGCGGGCCGGGCCCTGTTCGTTGCCCCAGTAGTCGTGAAGGGTGTAGGACACCTCGCGCTGCTCGGCCGGCAGTGGGCGCACCGCCTCGACGGTCAGCGCCAGCAGCGGCTCGTCGCCGGGCATCAGCAGGTTGCCCAGCCGTTCGTGACGGATCAGGGCGCGGTTGATCCGCCGACCCTCGTGCGAGCCCGCGGCCACGAACGCCGCCGCGAGGTTGTCGACGTCGACCGTGCCGTGCGCCTTGAGCATCTCGGCCCGGAACCGCCCCGCGACCGTCTGCGGCGGGGCTGTGACGCGTCGCGCCGCCGACGCCCAGTCCCCCTCGCCGAACCGGTCGGCCACCATCGCCGACTCGATCACCTTGCCCGCACCATCGAGCCACTGCACCCGCACCACGCCGCGGAACGAGTTGTCCGGCGACACGAGCCGGGGCCGCATCGCCGCCCGGACGTCCCACGGCCCGGGCCGGGCGCTGAACGCCGGGCCCGTCGCGGCGGTGGCCTGCTCGACCTGCTCGATCTTCCGCGACAAGCGCAACGCGCGCCGCCCGGCGGCGGCGTCCTCGTCGGTCGCGGCCACGTCGCCCTCCAGCGACCAGCCCTCGGTCGCGGCGCCGCCCTCGCCCTCGAACCCGTGCTCGAAGCTCGGCGCCTCCACCCGCGACCCCACCGCGACCCGCAGCGCCACGTCCGCGATCTCCAGCACCGGTTTGCCGTCGGCCCCCGACTGGTGCGAGAGCATCAGCACCACCGACCGCGGCGAGCCGTGCCACTTGCGGTCCTTCGCCCCGCCCCACGCTTCGGACGACGTGATCCTGTCGATGTCCAGCATGTATTCATGCCATTGCCCATCATTGTTCAGCTTGATCCGCTTACGCTGGAACGTCTGCCCGGTCGCGTCGGCGACCCGCAGGTTGAAGCTGGTCGCGGTGTCGGTCCGCAGCTTGAAGCGTATCCCCTTCAGAGAGCGCACCTGCATCCAGCCGAGGCTGCGGGCGACGCCCACGTACCCGACGCCGGTGAAGTCGCCGGACAGGCGCATCAGGTGGCCGTGCGGCAGCGCCTCATCTTCGGTCTCCACCACTTCGAACGAACCGTCCGAACCCTCGAACTCGCGCCCCTTGAAGAAGTTCCACTCCGTCTGCCCTTCGACCAGTTCAAGAAGGGGCACCCACTTGTACGTGGCCGCGTCTTCCTCGGCCGCGGCGGCGGGCGGCGGGCTCGTCTTGGCGGCCAGCCCCCGCAGCATCAGCGTGGAGCCGGTCCGCTCGCCGCGCTTCCGGGTCAGGAAGTGGATCGACTTGGCCGGCCCGCGCCACTTGCCGTCCTTGGCGCCGCCCCAGAACTGGTACCGCACCACGCCGTCAAGCGCACCGGGCTTGCCCATCCGGTCGAAAAATCGCCGTACGGGCAACTCCACCGTCTGCCACCGGTCGCTCTCGCGCACCCGCAGCTTGATCTGGTGGCACTGCCCCGTCGCGTCGATCAGCCGCATCGTCAACACGTCGTCATTGGGCGAGCGGACCTGCATCGACAACGTATCGAGGTGCAGGTCGTCGAGCTTCCGGCTGGCCTGGACATACAGGCCGCCCTGGCTGAAGTCGCCGCGCAGCTCCAGGGCCGGGGCGGCGGCTCCGTCATCCGAAACCGCCGTCAGAAGCTCCCCCGTAGCGCCGGGGAACTCGGGGCCGTTGCCGAAGGTCCACCCCGCGAGGGGGTCCTGGGGATCGATCAGGTCAACCGTCTCGGTCGAAGCCGCCGCATGACGGCAGATGATGACCGACAAGGACGCCAAAAAGATGAGGTTAACAACGCAACGGATCATCAGGATCACTCCGTGGGAATAAGAAGTACAGCACGGCTTCATGCTGGCGGCATACAGGTTGGTCATATGCCGCGCATTTTGAGAACGCTCCGTCCGCGGTTCCCGGCGACAGGGGTTACGGCAGGTCAAGGATTGAGTTGTCCTGGTCAAGGAACCGCCAGAGATCAAGCGGGCCATCGGACATCGTCTGGGCATCCTGGCGTTCAACGTGGCCGTCATAAAACAGCACGTTGGCGGTTCCGCGATGGAGCACATGAATACGCCCGGCGCCGCCCGAACCCGAGAGGCTGTAATTGGGGTGGGGCACAAATGGGAACGGTCGCTGATTAAACCACGCCCTCAACGGCATCGCTCCGCTCGGAGCCGTCACGTCGGTCATCCATAACAAATTACTGGGCTCCTGCACCAGGTCGAGTTGGTGGTAGTGCATCTTGAACAAGCCGCCGACGTTAACGTCCACGCCGTAACTGAACTCGGGGTCCGGCCTGCCGCCGTCCACCGCGAACACGCCGTACGCCTCGTTCGTGGCCCCCAGGCTGTTGGTTTTTTCGACGGCGCGCGGATTGGCGGGGCAGCCGTACACCGGCGACTTATAGACGTAGTTGGCGGACCGCGATTTGGTCGGGCCGGGCTCACCGCTCAGGTAATAGGGCCAGCCGCCCAGGCTCCCGCCGGATGAACGCTCGAAGACGACGGCCGCCTGATCATGATCCGCTCCGTACGTGTAGAACCCCACCCCGATCTGCCGCTGATTGCTTGAGCACACCGCGGCACGGGCGGCGTCGCGTGCGGCCTGAAGGGCCGGCAGCAGCAGGGCGATCAAAAACGTGATAATCGAGATGACAACTAGCAATTCGACGAGAGTGAAAGCGTGATGTGATCGCATGACTCTGCTCTCCGGGAACCTTTGGCGTGTGGCTAAACCGGCCGTCGCCGGGCCAGCATCAGCATGCCGCCGCAACTCATCAGTGCGAGGCTCGCGGGCTCGGGGATCACGGCGAAGACCTGCAGGCCCGCGTCGCGGGTGGCCAGCCCGTTCACACTCGAACGGCCGGTGAACAGGACGCCCGCGCCGTAGGTGCTGCTGCCGCGCCGCCGCAGCGCGAAGCCCACGCTGCCCGCGTCGGGATCGACGAACTCAATGGCGTAGGTCTTGTTCGCCTCCAGAACGATCTCGTCGGCGCCGGTGAAGTCCAGGGTCAGCACCTTCACGCCGTCGGTGTCGATCGAATAGGTAAAGGACAGGTCGGCCGTCGCGAAGAGGTTGGTCCCCTCGGCGTAGACGAAGTTGCTGCCGTTGTTCGACACCACGGCCTCCTGAAGCCGCAGCTCGACAGTCCCGCTGGTCGCCGAGGTCGAGTAAGCGACGTCGATCCGGTCGAGCGTGAACGTCTCCTCCACGAGGAACGTCTGGCTCGCCGACCCGGCGGCGGGGATGTTCACGCCGTGGTTGAACACGCTCGGGGCCTGCCCGCTCGCGGTGTCGATCGCGGGGTCGACGCCCGGCCAAGCCAGGCCGCTCTGGTTCTCGGTGACGATCACGCCGGCCGGCGCTTCGTGGGCGGCGCCCGCGCCGATCACGAGGGCCAGCACGCCGGCGAAACGATGAAACCGATCGATTTTCATTTCCTGAAACCTCCGAAGAAAAGACATGATGGACGACTCCTGAAGTCCGGCTCTTTCACGACCGCCGCCGACGCGACAGGATCAATACGCCGCCGAGGCTCATCAGCATGACGGCCGCGGGCTCGGGGATGAGCACGGCTTCACCGTTGACCACGAAGTCATCGAGCCGCAGGGACGGGGTCGAACTCCCCGACGAGGGACCCGAGTCAAAGACGTACACCCGGATCTCAATCGCCCCGGTCAGGCCGGTCAGTGACGAGAGGTCGACCACGGGGACGATGACCTTGGGCGCGATGCGGCCGGAGTTGGCGTTGTCGAGCACCGGGTCCACCGCCTCGTCGTACGAATAAACGATGCTCGCGTTGTTGGCGAAGCCATCTGCACTGGTGCGCACCACGAAGAAAGACGCGCCGTTGGGCTGGTTGAAGGAGTTGAAGCCGATGTTGAACGAAAAGGATTCGAGGTTGAGCTGATACCCGACGTCGGGGGTCAGCGTGAAGCCGAAATAGTCATCGTCCGCCACCGCGGCGGAGACGGTCCCCGCGGTCTGGTTGGAGCCCGTCACGCGGTTGGAGGTGGCGAACAGGTTGTTGCGGCTGGCCGACAGGCCGGCCCCGCCCGAGCCGCTGGCCAGGCCGGCGCCGACGCCGACATCGCCGGCCGTCAGGTTGGCGGCGTTGGTCAGGTCCTGGAGGCCCGTCGCGTCATCATCGAAGTCGTAGCTGGCGATCACCGCGGCGCTCGACGCTCCGCTGATCAACAGGAAGGCGGCGGCGAAGGCCGCGGCCGGCAGGAAACGGAAGACAGGGGTGACTGGCAAAGTGATCATGAGACGGTCCTCCGAAGACAGGGTGAACAGGAGTCAGGATCCGATGGTTCGGGCCAGCGCCCCCTCCCCGGGCGAGGAGCGGTCCGGCTCGTGAGACGCCGCCGGGTCAACGCTGCGCCGCTTCATCAGCACCGGCGGCACCGACTGGCACTTGGTGGGGTTGTCTTTGGCGTTGAGCAGGCAGTCGAACGCCACGACCAGCTCGGCTTCGGGCTGCGGATCGACGGTGGTGACGGGCGGGGAGAAATAGTCCTCGTCCCCGTTGCCGCGACCGATGCTGATCACCGCGAAGTCGTCGGGGACCGCCAGGCCCGCCTCGCGGACCGCGCGCAGGCCGCCCTGCACGCCGCGCATCGACTCGTACATCGCCGCCGTCGCCGTGCCGTCCTCGATCAATTCACGCGTGAGCTGGCGGGCCGACTCGCGGCTGTCGTCCCACGGGCGGGTGGCGCCGCTGACCACCACCAGGTCGCGCTGCTTACTCCCCGCCTCCCGCAGCGCCTGGCGCATGCCCTTGATGACCATGCCCTGCCGCTCGGTCGAGGTGGGCTCGTGCTGGACGTAAGCAATCCGCTGATGCCCCGCCTGCAGCAGTTGGTTCGCCTTGAGGTAGCCGCTGCGGTACCAGTCCGTGGTCACCGACCACACCCGCCGCGCCAGCGAGACATACTCGCACGCCGCGAGGATGACCACCGGGACGCCCAGGCTGTCGAAGAACCGGGTCTCGCGCCGGCTGACCGAGCCGGGGATCGGGATCACGACCACCCCCATCACGTCGCCGCGCTGCTCGAGCACCTCGGCCAGCCCGTCGTAGCTGGTCTCGGGGTTGAGCTTGAACTCGATCAACGCCATGCCCCGGCGGACCGCCTGCTCCTCGGCGCAGCGCAGCCGCGCCCACGTGGCGTAGGAGAAATAGTTGGGGTAGGCGAACACGACCGCCCGCAGCTTCGACGTGCCGGTCTCCAGGTCCCGCCGGACCGTGCGCTCCCGCGAGGCGAGGAACGCGCCCTTGCGCGGCACCCGCCTCACGTAGCCCTCCCATTCCAACTCCCGCATCGCGCCGTCCACCGTCAGGTACGCGACGTTGAGCTCCGCCGCCAGCGCCCGGACCGAGGGCAGACGCGTCTCCAGCGGCCAGGTCCGGAACTGCTTGATCAGCGTGTCCTTGATGTTCTGCTTCAGGTTGTGGCTGGAATCGGGCACCTGAACCTCATTCGCGGGCCGCCGAAAGGGCGGGCGATGAAACGGAATGGTTTCATCTGATACATATCAGTATACTTCAAAAGAGATCTGTGTCAATCAGAATGCCGCGGGGCGAACCGCTCCCACCCCCACGACAATCGGGTCCGAGGTTGACCCGGCCGTCGTTCTGATAGTTCGTAAGAATTTTATAGATAAATATTTATGGTAAAATAACGCCCGAACGCCGCCCACGACAGGATTCGACCATGCATCACCGCCGCACCGCCCAGGACACCCTCACCGCGATCGAAATGGATCGCCGCGACCAGCTCGACTTCGTCCGCGCCGACGGCGTCGCCGTCCGCATCACCCTGCTCGACACCTCCGCTCAGCTGATCCGCACCAACTTGGACCAGATCAAGGTCGAGAAGCCCGGCGCCGTCACCGAGCTGCGGTTCGACTGCACGTTCGAGATCGACGGCCAACGACACACGCTGACGCGTGAGGTCTCGACGCAGAACAGCTTCTACGAGCCGTTTGAGATCGCCGGCGTCCGGTTCTGGCCCGACGCGGTGGACGGCCTGTTCGAGTTCATGGATGAGACCCACGGCCCGTGCCGACCGCGCAAGCACGCACGCCTGGCGCTGCAGGACGCCTCCCGGCGTATCTGCCCCCCGCCGCTCCACCCCTGGTGCCCCCTGGCCGAGGAAGGGCTCGACATCGGCGAGTGCTACAACGGCGATGACACCTGGATGGGTGGGTATTTCGGCGCCTCGGCGCACGGCGGACTGGACATCAACCACCCCCGCGGCACGCCGATCTGGGCCCCGCTCGACCTCGATGACCACTTCCTGTTCAATACCGAAGCCGAGCACGGCAACAACCGCTGGCGGGCGTTTCGCCGCTGGCCCAACGGGGACCTGTGGACGATCCAGGTCCATCACGTGACCCGCCTGACCGTGCCGCCGCACACCACGGTCTCGGCCGGCGTTCAGGTCGCCGACGGCGCCGGCGTGGCGGTCGGCGCGCACGATCACAGCCACTTCGTGTTTGTCGTCACCCACCCGGGCCAGCCGCCGATCAAGCTCGATCCGTGGATCCTGTTCTGGCAGATGTACCAGGACCGCGACGCGTTCGCGGATCATTTCTACCTCCGGGCCCAGCGCGGCCGGCATACGGGGCTTTACCCAGATGATTGAGCCTGTTCAGATCGACGCGGACTTCCCCGGCGGCAACATCCTGGTCGACCGGATCGACGGCGACGCCGCGCACGTCCGCCAGGACCTGCGAGATACCGAGGGGCACTGGTTCTACTGGTGTTTCCGGGTGCGCGGCGGGGCTGGCCGAACGCTGCGGTTCGCGTTTGACCCCCCCAACGTCATCGGCGTGCACGGCCCGGCGATCAGCACCGACGGCGGGTCCGCCTGGACGTGGGGCGGCGCCGGGATCGTCGACGGCGCGTCGTTCCGCCATTCATTTGGTCCCGAAGACCACGACGTGCGGTTCGCGATGGGCGTGCCTTATGTGATGAGCGATCTTCAGCGCTGGATCGACGCCCGTTCAGACGATCCGCGTTTGAAGGTCGAGGCGCTCTGCCGGACCCGGGCCGGCGCCGACGCGCCGCTGCTGCGTATCGAGCCGACCGCCCCGGCCCGGCACAGCGTCCTGTTGACCGCCCGCCATCACGCCTGCGAGGCGATGGCAAATTTCACGCTCGAAGGCGTGCTCGACGCCGCCCTCGCCGACCCGTGGTTCGCGCAGCACGCGTGCATCGCCGCGGCCCCCCTGGTGGACTACGACGGCGTCCAGGCCGGCGATCAGGGTAAGAACCGCAGGCCCCACGATCACAACCGCGACTACTTCGACGAGGGGATCTACCCTGAGACCCGCGCGATCCGCGGCCTGGCGCTCGGCTGGCCCGGCGGCCTCGACGCCCACCTCGACCTGCACTGCCCCTATATCCGCGGCGCGGACTGCAACCAGTCGGTCTACCAGGTCGGGTCCCGCCATCCGGCCCATTGGGCCCGTCAGCAGCGTTTCGCAACGATCCTCGAAGGGCTGCACGAGGGCGTCGTGCCGTACCGCGCGGAAGACGACCTGCCGTTTGGCGAGCGGTGGAACGTGGCAACCAACGAAAAGGACGGCGGCTGCAAGTCCACGCGGTGGATGGCCGAGCACACCCCGACGCGGTTTGTGACGACCTTCGAGATCCCCTACGCCGACGCCCACGGCGTCCGGATCACCCCCGACGCGGCACGTGAGCTGGGGCGGAGCGTGGCGATGGCCTTGAAACGGTATCTGAGTGACCCGTCCTGACCCTTGACGAGAACCAATCAAAAGGCCTCCATTACTGGAGGCAAATCAGGCAGGCCTCTGGCCGCGGCGACGCAGGGCCAGGACGCCCATCAGCGACAGGCCGGCCGCCGCCGCCGTCGGGGTCGGCACGATCGCGAAGGTCTGGGTGAATTCGCTGAGCGTCGCGTTGCCGTTATCGTCGCCGCTCAGGCCGAAGCCATTGGTCACGAAGATCTCTTCGGTGGGCGAGAACGTCGCGGAGGCAAAGTCCACGAGCACGCCCATGCTCGCGCTGTTGTCGAGATCAGCAAGAAAGCTCAAGGACTCGTCGGCGACGACCCCGCCGATTCCGATCTCGCCGCTACCAATCGTGCTGATGGCCGACGACAGGGTCGCCTGGTTGAACAACCGGCCCGTCCCGGCGCTGGCGTAATAGTTGATGTCGAATTCGATAATCTGGTTATTGACGTTAGCTAACAGAGGCGGCGAGAACGAGAACTGGAGCCCGCCGCTGACCGTCTGGACGTTGATGTCCGACGCCTGCACCGCGCCCGTGCTCGGGCTGTAGGTGAAGTCGAAGAACGTGAAGCCGTTGGTTTCGAAGGTGGCTCCGTCGATGAGCTGCTGTAGCGTGGCCGAGGAGGCGTGCGCCGCGCCCGCCAGGCCGATGGCCAGGAGCCCCGCCAGAGCGAACGCGGTGTTGCGCGTGTTCTTCATGATTCAAGCCTTTCGTCTTTTTCCCTTCCCATGGAGTTTCCGCCCCGCCGCCATGCGTGGCGAGCCCGGCAACCGTCTCCGGAAGCCGAACCCGTGTGCTTCCCACGCGAACGCCACGCGGGATGTGTCTTTCCCTTCCGACGTCGTGTCTTTTTGGGCCCCTCACTCAACGATCTGAAGTGGCGCCTTGCCCCGGATGCTGCTCCCTCGGTATCCGTTTCGAAAATACCACCGACGGGGGTATTCGCCTAGCCTTTGGCGTCATTTTTTGATGAAATCCAGATTCCATAAAAACAGGCTAGCCTGTTTTGGCGAGTCAAGTCGCATGGGCGTCGAGATTGATGCAGACGCTGAAAGCCGCTACGGCGCCGAGGGGTGTATCAGCCGGCGGCGGCCTGCATGATCTGGTCGAGGGTGCGGTCCTCGGCGGCGCGTTGCTCGGCCTGGCTGATCTGGCGGATGACCGCGCGGCCGGGGATCTTGCTGGACGCTGGGCCATCGGGGCCGAGGGTGTGGCCGACGGCGATCAGGTCGGCGACCGCGATCTGCGCCGGCGGGCGGGCCAGGCCGTAGGCGGTCTGGGCCGAGCCGGTGGTCTCGACGCGGTTGAGCAGCCCGGCCTTGCGGAGCGACTCGCCCATCCGGCTCACCGCGTGCATCGGCAGGTTCAGCCGCTCGGCCAGGTCGCCGTCGTCGATCGTCTTGCCCTTCTCGAACGCCTGGCCGATCAGGCCCATCATCGGGATGACCCAGCGGGGGTCAATAAACGCGTCGCGGGCCGCGGGCTTGTCGAGGTTCTTGAACCGCCGGCCCTTCATCGACTGGATCGTGTAGGTGACCTCCAGCCCGAAGAGGATGATCAGCCAGGTGACCCACAGCCACAGCAGGAACAGCGGGACCAGCGCCAGGGCGCCGTAGAGGGTGGCGGACGCGGCCCGCTGGACGTAGATGCTGAAGAACTCGATCACGACGACCCAGCCGATCGCAGCGATCAGCCCGCCGATCGCTGCCGCGCTGACCCGCACCCGCGTGTTGGGCAGCAGCACGTACATCAGCGTCAGCACCGCCCAGGTCGAGACCATCGGCGAGACCAGCACCATCGGCCCGGCCGCCCAGCCGGTCAGGTCGTTCTCTTCAACGAACTTGATCGCCCGGTTCTGCACGTACTGCCCCGCGAGCAGCACGATCGGCCCGAGGGTGATGACCGTGTAATACAGCGGCAGCTTGATGTACCACCGCCGCGACGACGGCGCGGCGTAGATGATGTTGAAGCTGTTTTCGATCGTGCGCAGCAGCCCGGTTGCGCCCCAGATGAACAGCAGCACCCCGACCACGCCGATGCTGCCGAGGTTGATCTTTTCGAGCTTATCGATCCACTCCTGAAGCTTGTCGCTAAGGTTGCTGGCCACATTGACGAACCCCTCCCGACCCAAGGCGTCGTCTTCGGCCGGGGGGTTCTCCGCGGCGTTCACGCCTGGCGGCGCGGGGCTGGGCGGCTGGGCGTCGCTGGCGTCGGGGGAAGGCTGGTCTTGGGCGGCTTCCTTGAGGGCTTGTATCACGAAATCGACCGCCTGGGTCTTGTAATTCTCCAGCTCTTCGGGGCCGACCAGAGTTTTCATCACCACCAGGCTCAGCACCAGCGTGGGCAGGAGGCTGAAGAGGGTGTGATAAGTCAGCGCCGCGGCCATCTGGGTGGCGCGGTCGTGCAACAACTCGCGGGTGCAGTGGCGCGAGAACTCGATGAGGTAACGGGCGGTGCGCTGCAGCCGGGTCAACTCCTCGGCCGGCTTCTCCAGCAGCTGCTTGAGCGGGGCCTTGATGTTCTCGTAAAGGGACATCCGCTGGGATTATCGGTTGAGCCCGCTGCGGAAGCCAGCGTCTTTTAAATGGTAGATGGCGGGTGGATGATGGCAGATGCGCCGACGGGGCGGACAGAAGCTGCTCCATAACGCCACATTCCGCCTCCGTCGCTATACCACCATCCGCCCTCTACAATTTTCTGCCATCTGCCATCTGCCATCTGCCATCTGCCATCTGCCATCTGCCATCTGCCATCTGCCATCTGCCATCTGCCATTCCGACCCCATCGTCCCGAAC
>JANQFR010000073.1 GCA_028277745.1 Phycisphaeraceae bacterium | reverse complement strand
GTCGCCTCCACCGCGTCCGCCTCTGGGTCACCGCCAAGCTGCTGATCAACGCCGCACGCATCAGACTGATCCATGCATAAGGTCCGCGCATGCGGGGCTTAGGCGACGGTTCACCCGATCGTTTCCATCGTCGGCAGCTCGCCGACGATCGGGCTGAGGTAGTCCTTGAAGCTGTCGTCGATATCGCGGTGGTTCACGATGTACTTGGGGTCGAGGTGCTGGGTCTTGGCGGCGACCTCGGCGATGTCGAGCAGGTTGTACTCGACGGCGTAGGGGCTGTCGGAGACGCGTTGGATGGCGATGGTGCCCGAGGGCTTGCCGGAGGTAAGGGCGGCCTTGGCGGCGGCGCGGCCGGCGTTACGGGCCTCCTGCTGGTCGACGATGCTGACGGCGCCGGGGAAGCAGCGCTGGAGGTAGCCGAACGTGTCGGCGCGCACCCGCGCTTTCTCGCCCTTGGCGGCGAAGTGTTCCTTGAGGGCGGCGGCGAGGTAGTCGCCCAAGGCGCCGGTGCCCGAGAGCTGGACGTTGCCGTGGGCGTCTTTCTCGACGGCGGGCGCGAGCTTGACGGCCATGGGCGTGCCGTCCTTGTCGTGGATGCCTTCGGACACCGCGATGAGGCAGCGGCCTTTCTCGGCGTAGATGGCTTCGACGTCCTGCTTGAAGGTGTCGAGGTCGAAGTCGGCCTCGGGGACGTAGACCAGGTGGGGCCCGTCGTCGGTCCCGGCGCGGCGGCCGAGGATGGAGGCGGCGGTGAGGAACCCGGCGTGCCGGCCCATGATGACGTTGATCTTGATCCCCGGCAGGGCGCGGTTGTCGAGGTTGTCGCCCTGGAACGCCATGGCCACGAACCGGGCGGCTGACCCGAAGCCGGGGGTGTGGTCGTTCTTGACCAGGTCGTTGTCGACCGTCTTGGGCACGTGGAACGCCTTAAGGTCGTAGCCGTCGGCGGCGGCCATCTCGGCGACGATGCGGCAGGTGTCGGAGCTGTCGTTGCCGCCGATGTAGAAGAAGTAGTGCACGTCCTGCTCGGCGAAGGCCTTGAAGATCTTCTTGCAGTAGTCCGCGTCGGGCTTGTCGCGGGACGAGCCGAGGCCGGAGCTGGGGGTGTCGGCGAGGCGGTCGAGCACGTCCTGGGGGGTGTCGGTCAGGTCGATGAAATCGGACTTGACGATGCCGGCGACGGCGTGGTGGGCGCCGAGGATCTTGCCGGGGAAGCCCAGCTCGCGCAGCCCCTCGACCACGCCGACGGCGGACTGGTTGATGACCGCGGTGGGGCCGCCGGACTGGCCGATGACGGCGTTGCCTTCAAACTGGGCGCTGCTCATATGGGGAACTCCAAGGCTGAGGTTGCGGGGGGGCTCACCGTTCGGGGAGCGGCATTCTAGGGAATGCGGCGGAAGCCGACAAAGCCGCCGCGGCGTGGTTGTGGAGGGGCTCGCGTTCGCGTAGTTTGCTCGACTTGCACCCCATTGGAAGCCGCTTGCCATGCTGCCAGCCCCCGACTACACACGTGAACGGATCCAGCAGATCACCGACCGGTTCAAGGGTCGGATTCATCCCGAGACGGCCCCGCCCGACGCGCTGCTGGTGAGCGAGCCGGTGGACCGGGTCCCGTATGAGCAGGCGATGGAGCTGCCGCTCAAGCCGGCCGAGATCGGGATGGAGCTGGGCCCGCCGTGGGCGACGCACTGGTTCCGGATCGAGGCGACCGTTCCCGCGTCGTGGAAGGGCCGGCGGGTGGACCTGTTGTGGTCGAGCCGGTCCGAGGCGCAGCTCTGGATCGACGGCCGGGCGATGCAGGGGATGAACGAGCTGAGCGACGGGGCGCGGGACGACGCGGTGCTGCTGGCCGAGGCGGCGGGGGGCGAGTCGTTGACGGTGCACGTCGAGCAGGCGTGCAACGCGTTGTGGGGCGTCGAGCCGGGCGGGGGCGGCGGGGCGGGCCCGAAGTTCGAGTACCACCTCAAGCGCTGCGAGCTGGGCGTGTTCGACCCGCTGGCGTGGGAGATTTATCACGACCTGCTCGTGCTGTCGCAGCTCGAAAACGAACAGACCGCGGGCCCCTCGAAAGACATGTGGCCTTCCTTCGACCGGCCGGGCGACCTCGACAAGGCCTGGGGCGGCCGCCTGCTGTTCGAGCTCAACCGATTCTGCAACGTGATCGACGAGGCCGACCGCGACTCCTGGCCCGAGGCCCACCGCATCCTCAAGGACCTGCTCGCCACGCCCAACGCCCCGTTCGCCCACGAGCTCTCCGCCGTCGGCCACGCCCACATCGACACCGCCTGGCTCTGGCCCCTCGCGGAGACCGACCGCAAGTGCGTCCGGTCCTTCAGCTCCGCCGTCCGGTACATGGACGACTACCCCGAGTACCGCTTCGCCTGCTCGCAGGCCTACCAGTACGAACGCATGGCCGCCCTCCATCCCGACCTGTTCGACCGCATCTGCGCCAAGGTCGACGCGGGGCAGTGGATCGTCGTCGGCGGCTCCTACATCGAACCCGACTGCAACATCCCCTCCGGCGAGTCGCTCTGCCGGCAGTTCCTCTACGGCCAACGGTACTTCCAGAAAACGTTCGGCCGCCGCTGCACCGAGTTCTGGAACCCCGACGTGTTCGGCTACAACGGCCAGCTCCCCCAGATCATGCGCCAGGCCGGCATCAGGCGGTTCCTCACCCAGAAACTCAGCTGGAACCGCTTCAACCAGCCGCTGCACCACACCTTCACCTGGCGCGGCATCGACGGCTCGGAGGTCTTCACCCACTTCCCGCCCGCCGACACCTACAACGCCAACTGCCACATCGCCCAGCTCCGCCGGCACGTCGCGGCGTACAAAGACAACGGCCGGTCCAACGAGGCCTATTACCTCTTCGGCCACGGCGACGGCGGGGGCGGGCCGACCAAGACCATGCTCGAAGCCCTCCGCCGCACCCGCGACCTCCTGGGCGTGCCGCGTTGCGAGCAGCGCTCGAGCGAGGCGTTCTTCGAGCGGATCGAGCGCGACGCCCGCGCCTTGCCGACGGTCGTGGGCGAGCTCTATTTCGAGTACCACCGCGGCACCTACACCACGCAGGCCAGGACCAAACGCGGCAACCGCAAGGGCGAGTGGCTGCTGCACGACATCGAGGCCCTCGGCGCCGTCGCCCACCGCCTCGCCGGCCATGCTTACGACCGGGCCGCGCTCGACGGCATGTGGAAGAAGCTGCTGCTGAACCAGTTCCACGACATCCTCCCCGGCTCGTCCATCAACGAGGTCTACCGCGAAGCCGAGGCGGACTACGAAGCGATCCAGTCCACCGGCCGGCCGCTGCGGGACGACGCCGCGCGCATCGTCGCGGGCGAGGGCGACCAGCCGACACCGGTCAACACCCTTGGTGTGGACCGCGCCGAGGTGGTCGGGCTCCCCGACGGCGCCCTGGCGTTTGCGACGGCGCCGGCGTACGGCGTGGGCGCCCTCGGCTCAACCGACGACGCGGTCGTGGTCGCCGAAGACGGCGAAACCGTCACCCTCGAAAACGCGACCCTCCGTGCAACGCTGTCGCGCGACGGCTCGCTGCGCCAGCTCCTCCACAAACCGACCGGGCGGCAAACGTTCGCGGCGCCGGGCAACGCCTTGCTGCTTTACGACGATCAGCCGACCCGGTACGACGCCTGGGACGTCGACCCGTTTCACCTCGAAACCGTCCGCCCCTGCCCGCCCGCGTCGTCGTGCCGCGTCGGCCTGCGCGACCCGCTCCGCGCCGAGGTCGTGTTCGAGCGGGCGATCGGCAAGGCCAGCACGATGGTCCAGACCGTCCGCCTCGACGCCGACGGCAAGCGGCTCGAGTTTCACACCCGCGTCGGCTGGCGCGAATCCAAGACCCTGCTCAAGGCCGCATTCCCGATCGACGCGTCGGCGATGAACGCGACCTACGAGATGCAGTTCGGCAGCGTCGAGCGCCCGACGCACTACAACGACACCTACGCGGTGGCCAAGTTCGAGGTCCCCGCCCACCGTTGGGCCGACCTGTCCGAGCACGGTTTCGGCGCGGCTCTGCTTACCGAATCCAAGTACGGCTTCGCCACGCGCGACAACGTCATCCACCTGAGCCTGCTACGCTCGAGCACGCTCCCCGACCCCAAGGCCGACCGGGGCGAGCACGAATTCACCTACGCCCTCTACCCCCACGCGGGCGGCTGGCGCGAGGGCGGCGTCGTGGCCGAGGGCCTGCGGTTCAACGCGCCGCTGCTGCTGACGCCAGGCGCCCCCGGGCCGCGCAGTTTCTTCAGCGTCGACACGCCCGACCTGGTGCTGGACACCGTCAAGCTCGCCGAGGACGACGACGCGCTGGTGCTGCGTCTCTACGAGTGTCACGGCGCCCGCGGCCGCGCAACGCTGCGGGTCGCCCTGCCGTTCGAGGCCGCCTGTCTCACCGACATCCTGGAAGACGACGGCGAAGCCCTCGCCGCGGACGGCGACGCGATCACGATCGATTACACGCCGCACCGGTTGATCTCGATCAAGCTGCGGTGATAGCCGGGCCGCTACGCGGCCCCGGACCAGTCGGGCGTAGCCCGCCGGCTATGGATGGCGCGATGGCTTTACCCCACCTCGCCCAGCACCTGCTCGGCGAGCTGCTTGTCGTCGCCGTCGAGGCGGGGCAGGGCGGCGGTGAGCAGCTCGGCCGCCCGGTCGGGCTGGTCGAGGTAGCGGGCGTAGATCAGACCGAGGATGAGTTGGACGTTCTGCCGGTCGGGGTAGGCGCGGTAGGCTTCGAGGAAGCGTTCGTACGCGTGCGAGGCGATGTCGTAACGGCCCTCGGCCATGTAGTGGTTGGCCAGGTCGAGCTGCTGCTGGAGCTGCATCACCTGCTGGGGGTCGAGCTCGATGAGGCTCTGGTACGCCTTGGCGGCGGCGTGCAGGTCGTGGCGGGCCATGCCCGCGCTGACTTGGGCGCGCAGGTCCATGACCTGCTGCTCCTCGGGGCTGAACGCCTGCCCGTCGGTCGCGGCGTCGGTCTCGCCGGCCTTCGCGCCGCTCTCCCACGGCTGGAACCGGCCGCGGCGCGTGAGCTGCTTGAACTGCGACCGCCGACGCCGGTGCTCGATCAGCGACAGCATGTCGTACGGCTCACGCGGCAGCAGACGCGACAGCAGCATCCCCATCCCCAGCACGAACCCGAAGGCGTAGCCGGCCAGGTGCGCCAGGTACGCCACCCCGCCCACGCCCCAGAGCTGGAACAGCGCGTCCTGTCCCACGCGGAACAGGATCAGCAGCATCGAGCTGACCTCGAAGCTGCCGATGAAGAAGAACCAGTAGAAAATCGTCACCACCGAGAGCGGGAACAACGCGAGGTACGCCCCCGTCACCCCCGCGATCGAGCCCGAGGCGCCCAGGATCGGCGACGATTCGATCAACGAATGACCCAGCCCCGCGACCACCCCCGCCGCGAGGTAGAAGAAGATGTAGGCGACCTTGCCCAGCCGGTCCTCGACGCTGTTGCCGAAGACGAAGAGGAAGATCATGTTGCCCAGCAGGTGCCAGATGTCGGCGTGGAGGAACTGGTAGGAGAGGAACTGGTAGAGCTGGGTGTCCCGCGGCTGGAGGTAGTAGTGGATCACGGGGATCGCGTCGAGCCGGGCGAGCAGGTCGGCGATCTGGGCCGCGGCGGCCGGGTGGTTGCTCGATTGCAGCTGCACGATCTGGTTGCTGATCAGGCTCGCCTGCTGGATCTGGTTCATCGTCAGGATGAAGATGACGACGTTGATCGCGATCAGCGCGTAGTTGACCCAGGGCGTGGCCTTGAGGCGTCGGTCGGTGCGCAGCGGGAAAAAAAGCATGCAGTCGGATCGCGGCGTTACTGGGCGGCGGCCTCGACGCGCCACACGGCGACGTCCCACATCGGGTCGATGGCGGCTTCGACATAGAAGGATACCCGCCGCGACCCGTCCACGCGGATCAACGCCGCGGACGGGTCGTCCAGGTCGACCCGGAACGCCGCCAGCGCCGCACCGTCGGCGTCCTCGGCGGTGATGTGGAACCCGATCGAGCTCAGCGCGTCGGCCGCCGCGTGAGGCCAGGTGACCCGCAGCTGGGCCCCCGCCGGGCCCGCTTCGACCTCCGCCTCCGCGTCCGTCAGCATGATCGGGTCGGGTAAGGTCCGCACCTCGTCAACCGCCAGCTCCACCCGCGGCTCCTGCGGCCGCAACGCCGGCGGGACCGCGATCCGCAGCGTCGCGGACCCCGCGGACGGCACGAACCCGACATTCACCAACGCCCGGCAACGCTCGGCCCCCGCGGGGGTCACCAGCGAGACGCGAACCAGCGCGTCGGTCACCAGCGCATCGCCCAGGTTGACCAGCTCTACGACCACAACGGCGGCGCCGGCGTCGTCGACGTCCACCCGGCCCTCGGTCATGACCAGGCCGTGCGGCGGCGGCGGGTCGGGGTCGTCGGGATCGGGCGGCAGGGGCGGGGCGTATGGCCGGTTGACGACGGCCCAGGGGTACGCGGCGATCTCCCGGGCCCGCAGCTTGAGGCGCGGCGTTTCATCGGGCTCGGGCGGTTTGATCGGCGGGGGGGCCGCGTCGTTCGGCGTCGGGGTCGGGGGGGCGTC
>JANQFR010000068.1 GCA_028277745.1 Phycisphaeraceae bacterium | reverse complement strand
AGCATCAGCACCCAACCTTTCCCATCGTCAAGCCGTCGCCGCGGCGATCAGCTCCTCCGCCTGCTTGCGGCTGACGCCGGTGACCTGCTTGCCCGCCATCATCTCCGCCAATTCTTCGATCCGGGCTTTGCCTTCCAGCCGCGTCACCTCGGTCCGGGCCTGCTTCCGCCCGCCCCGGCCGACCACCCGCTTGGTGATCCGCAGGTGACGGTCCCCGAACGCCGCGATCTGCGGCAGGTGCGTGATACACAACACCTGGCGCCCGCCCGTCCGCGGCGCACACGCCAGCTCCCTCAGCTTCCGGCCGATGACGCTGCCCAGTCGGCCCCCGATGTTGGCGTCGACCTCGTCGAACACCAGCACGCTGATCCGGTCGGGGCCCGCCAGGATCGACTTGATCGCGAGCATCACCCGCGACAGCTCGCCGCCGCTGGCGATCTGACGCAGGGGCCGGAACGCCTGGCCCGGGTTGGTCTGGACGACGATTTCGACCGTGTCCATCCCCGAGGCGCCGGGGTCTTCGCTGGGCTGGATGTCAAACGTGAACTTGGCGTCCGCCATCCCCAGCTCCTGGAGCTGCGCCTCAACCAACGGCTTGAGCTTTTTCGCCGCCTTGGCCCGGGCCGTGGTCAGCGACGTGCCGATCTCCGCCAGGCGCGCTTCGAGCTCGGCGATCTCCCGGTCGATCTGGGACAGGTCGTGATCCTGCTCGCGCAACGACGCGATCTCGGCGCCGATCTGTTCGCGGTAGGCCAGCACGGAAGCGACGGGGTCTTCGCCGGGCGTGGCGTCGCCGTATTTCTGCACGAGGCGGTTCAACAGGTTCAGCCGGTCTTCCACCTCCGCCAGCTCGCCCGGATCCGCCTCGAGCCGGTCGAGATAGCGCGTCAGCTCAAACGCGGCTTCCTGGAGCCCGAGCGTCGCCCCGCGCACCTGCTCGGCAAGCGGGCTCAGCGTCTCATCCAACTCGGTCAGGCCCTGCAGGACATGCGTCATCATCTCAAGCCGGGCCACGACCGAGCCTTCCGTCTCGTATAACGCCGCCTGCACCCCGCTCGCCTGGGCCTGGATTTTCGTCACATTCGACAGGACCGCGTGCCGGGCCTGCAACTCGGCGAACTCACCCTCCGTCAGGCCCGCCGAATCGATCTCCTCGGCCTGAAAGACGTACAAATCCAACTGCTGGGTCCGCAGCGTCCGTGACGCCATCAGCGTCTCCCGACGCTCCCGGCGTTCGCGCAGGTCGTGATGCGCCTGGGCGAACGCTCGCCGCGGTTCGGAGCAGCCCGCAAAGTCGTCGAGGATCTCCAGCTGGTTGGACGGCCGCAGGAGGTACTGGTGGTCGTGCTGGCCATGGATGTCCACCAGCGCCTGCCCCAGCCGCTTGACCATGCCCGACGTGGCCGGCTGGCCGTTGATCGAGAAGCTCGACCGGCCCGACGCGAACAGCTTCCGCGTCACCAGCAGCGGTTCGCCCGGCTGCACCGACTGGTCGGCGATCGCGCTCAACGCCACGACGTTCCGCTCGCCCACGACCTCAAACATCCCCGACACCCGCCCCTCCTCCGCGCCCGGCCGGAGCATGTCGCCCGCACTGCGCAGCCCCAGCAGGACCTCGAACGCCCCCAGCACCAGGCTCTTGCCCGCTCCGGTCTGCCCCGTGAACACATTCAGCCCCCCGGCCAATTCGATCTTCACGTCTTCGATCACCGCGAGATTGGAGATGTGCAGTTCGCTCAGCATCGCCACAGTCTACCGACTCCCCCGACTGTTACCAGATTGTTCGGTGTCCCAATTTCGTTGAAAGGCCGGGCCCGATTCCCACCCACGCCACCTCGGAAGCCGCTATCCTTGGCGTGACCCATCGGGGGCCAAACGCCATGACCGAGTTCATCGAAGCCTGCCTTGCACCCGTCAACCTGACGCTGACCGTCATCCTCGGCCTGTGCGTGATCTATTGGCTGTTCGTCATCCTCGGCGCCCTCGACCTCGAGTCCCTCGACTTCGATTTTGACGTGGACACCGACGTGGACGTGGATGTAGACGCCGACGTCGATATCGACGCGTCGATCGGCGACGCGTCGGTCGGGGTTTCGATGATGCGGTTCCTCAACATCGGCTACGTGCCGGTGACGATCCTACTGAGCGTGTTTGTCCTGACGCTGTGGACGATCAGCGTCGGGACTTACCTGATCGCGGGCAGCCTCGCGGTGCTAACGCAACTCATCGCCCTGCCGCTCATGATCGTCGGAGCTGTTTTTGTGACCAAAATCCTCACGCATCCGGCCAAGATCTTGTACAAGAAGATCAAGGACCAGGAAGAAGCCGAGGCAATGATCCATATCGTGGGCTCTCGGTGCCGCGTGGTTTCTCTGACGGTCGACCATCGCCGCGGTCAGGTCGAAGTCGACACCGACGGCGCCCCGCTGCTGCTCAACGCTCGGACCAGCGATTCCAAATCAACCTTAAAAAAAGGCGACGAAGCCGTCATCGTATCCGAGGACGATACGCGGAACGTCTATTACATCAGGGGTTTTTGAAACCCGGAGGTTATTTCAATGTACATGCCGTCACTCGCATTGCTTAACAGTCTAGGCATCCTGGGGGCGTTAGCCGCCCTGTTTGGCCTTCTGATCATTTTTGTCTTTGTCATTACTTTTGTGAAATGCTTCCGGAAAGTTGAGCAGGGAACGGCGCTGGTCAGAACCGGGGTCACTTTGCGGGGCAGTTCGGGAGTAAAAGTTAGTTTCAGCGGCACTTTAGTCTGGCCCGTTTTCCACCGTGAAGAGATCATGGACATCTCTGTCAAACGGATTGAAATTTATCGACATGGATCTGAAGGATTGATCTGCAAAGATAATGTTCGTGCTGATATCAAAGTTGCATTCTTTGTCCGGGTCAATAATTCGGCGAAAGATGTCCTCCAAGTCGCTCAGTCCATTGGTTGCAAGCGAGCATCCGATCAAGCTGCTCTGATCGAACTCTTTGACGCCAAGTTCTCCGAAGCCCTCAAAACCGTTGGTAAAAAATTTGACTTCACCGATCTATACACCGAACGGGAAAAGTTTAAAGAGGAAATCCTCGCCCATCTTGGCACCGACCTGAACGGTTACGTCCTGGACGACGCCGCCATCGATTACCTCGAACAGACTGACGTCACCAAGCTTGACCCCAGCAACATCCTCGACGCCGAGGGCATCAAGAAGATCACCGACCTGACCGCCAGGGAACAGGTCTTCGCCAACGACATCAATCGCGAAAAAGAGAAGACGATCACCAAGCAGGACGTCGAGGCCCGTGAAGCGATTCTTGAATTGGAGAAACAGCAGGCCGAAGCCGAGCAGCGGCAGAAGCGCGAGATCGCCGAGATCACCGTACGTGAGCAGGCCCAAGCTGACAAAGCTCGCGAAGAGGAAAAACTTAAATCAGAGCGCGCCCGCATCTCCACCGAAGAAGAGCTGGGTGTCCAGGAAGAGAACAAGCTCCGCCAGGTTATTGTGGCCGAACAGTCCAAGCTACGCACTCACGCGGTGGAGCAGGAGCGGGTCCAGCGCGAACGTGATCTCGAAGCCACCGAGCGCGAACGCGTGGTCGAACTGGCCCGGATCGAGAAGGAAAAAGCCCTCGAGGTGGAGCGCAAGAAGATCCAGGACGTGATCCGCGAACGCGTCATCGTCGAGCGGGCGGTGGTGGAGGAGCAGGAGCGCATCAAGGATACCGAAGAGCTGGCGGCCGCGACGCGTGCAAAGGGTGTGCAGGTCACCGCCGCCGAGGCGTTGGCCGAGGAAGCGTTGATCAAGGAGGTCAAGGCGGCCGAGGCGGGCAAGACCGCCGCCAAGTTCCAGGCCGACGAGGTCCTCATCGAGGCCGAGGCTCAGCGCCAGGCCGCGGAGAAGGAAGCCCTGGGCAAGATGAAGCTCGCCGAGGCGGTCCAGGCCGAAACCGCCGCCTCCGGTTTGGCCGAGGCGGAAGTGATGGACGCCAAGGCCGGCGCCGTGCGCAACTACGGCACGGCCGAGGCGGAAGTCACCGCCAGGAAGGGCGAAGCCGAGGCCGATGTGATCGCCAAGAGGGGCGAAGCCGAAGCGGGCGCGTTGAACCAGCACTACTCCGCCGAGGCCGAGGGCGTCGCCGCCAAGGCCGAAGCCATGAAGAAGCTCGACGGCGTGGGCAAGGAGCACGAAGAGTTCAAGCTCCATCTCGACAAAGAAAAAGCGGTGGAGCTGGCGGAGATCGAGATCAAGGCGAAGATCGCGGCCGAGCAGGCCGCGGTGCTGGCCGAGGCCCTCAAGCAGGCGAACATCGATATCGTCGGCGGCGACGGCCAGTTCTTCGACCGCATCATCAACTCCATCACCTCCGGCAAACAAGTCGACCGCATGGTCGGCAACTCCGAGGTGCTCTCCGACATCAAGTCGACTTTCTTCAATGGTTCGCCCGAGTACTTCCAGCGTAAGGTCCGACAGTTCGTCGGGCAGTTCGGCATCGACGCGGAAGACGCCAAGAACCTGACCGTCGCGGCGCTGGTCACGCGGATGATCAGTCTTTCCAGCGACGACATGCTTAAATCCGAATTGCAGAACCTGCTCGGCGCCGCCAAATCCGCTGGCCTGGCGGACAAGAAGGTCGGCAAACTCGGCCTTCTCGACGGCGCCAAGTGATTTATTCCCGGACCAGAACCAGTTTTTTTCATACTAGATTTGCATGCCAGACCAAGCTGCAAAACAACCCGAAGCCCAGCTTGAACAGGGCGCTTATGAGATCATCCAGAAACGGCTCGCCGATCATGGCCGCGAACTGAGGTCTCGACTCGATCAGCTTAACGAAGCGCGTATGAGCGTCTTCGGATCGATCGAAACCAAGCTGGTCGGTGCGGAACGCGTCACCACCAGCAACAACTGCGTCCCCCGGGATATGGTCCCGATCGGCGACCGGTTCCTCTTTGGATATAACGTCCAGTTCGGGCTCCGCACCGAGATCGAACTCGCCGATGTCTTTTCCGTTTACCGGTTCGACGGCTCAACCTTCCATGAAGAGCCCCTCGAACTCATCGGTGACGAACGGTTCAAAAAAGATTTTCGCGACCTTTACCGATTCTATAAAAATACGGCCTTCGCTAAATTCTTCCGCAGCGGGCCGCATATCTACATGAAATTTCATGTCGGCAATCACCCCGATGACTTTAAGGCTTTCAAGTGGTTATCAAAAGATGGCCGCCTAACCTACATCGACAACCGATCTGACCACGAAGTCCGCTACCCCGATCAGCACGAACTCGATTGGGTCCGCGTCACCCGTGATGATTTCGTCACCGGTCAACATCCCCATGCATCGATCCAGGACCGTGTTTTCGTCGAAACCGTAGGCGGCGATCTAACGATCAAGGTTGAAAACAACACCGCCGCCGGCGCCGGGATCTATGCCGAGCCCGTCGATGATCCGGATCAGACCTTAGATGACGCGGACATTACATACATCGCGCATGGCCATCTTATCCTGCTACGCATCAGGCCTTACCAGGAATCAAACTATCGTTATTTCATCTTTAATGAAAAACTTCAGAATGTCGTTCGATTAGATGCTATCGAACACGCATGCATCCTGCTTCCCGACGACCAGGGCCTGATCTTCGCTGATGGCTATTACCTTGCTGACGGACGCACTCAAACCTTCCCGACTCTTCAGGACCTGACCGAATCTATGGTGTTTGAGCGCCGCATCGCGGCGCCGAACGGCGAAGATTTTCTGTATGTTTTCTATAACCGGACGCATGGCGTCTACGTGCTGCTTTCCTACAACCTGATCGAGCAGCAGATCGACACGCCAACCCTTTGCAATGGCTACAGTTTCTTTTCCAATGGCGAATTGATCTTCTTCAAAGCCGGTGAAGAGCCACAGAAACACCACGCCATCCAGATCTGGCAAACGCCTTACGTCGGCCCGAATTATGTCCCAGAAAAACAGTCTGATACCTATCTATCTAAAATCGGAAACAAAGAGATCGTCCGCGGTATGGCGGAATGCGTCGGCATACTCAATCTGATCCGACGCGAAGAACGCTATGCCGATCTGTATGTTGACATTGTAAAAGCGACCAGCGACCTGCTGGATTCTTTTTTCTGGCTCGGACACTCCGAGTGTTTCAATCTGGCGGAAACACTCACCCAGATCAAGGACGCCGGCCTGGCTGCGGTGGGGGAGTTTGAAAAAGTCACGCGCGTCCGGCGTGCGACAGAGGCGCACCTCAAAGAAACGTCAGCCGCCGCCAGCGAATTAATAAATCGCAATGCAAGCCGGATTTACGAGAGCATTCATTCCTTTGTGGAGTCGCTGGCATCACTCCGTGAAATTCGGGGAAAGATTATCAGTTTACGTGACTTGCGTTACATAGACGAAACCCAGGTCAATGCTCTGGAGGTTTCCGTTCAGGATCAGACGGAAAGCTTGAGTCGTAGAACCGTAGATTTCCTGCTGCAGCCCGACGCGCTGTCGCCTTATGAGCACGCGGTTAAGCAACAGGCGGACAGGATCGACAGCCTTACGAAAGCGGCGGACGCAAGCGAGCTCGATACTCAGATTACTTCGACATCGAACGAACTGGAGATGCTGATTGACATCGTCAGCAATCTCAAAATCGATGACGCTACGCAGCGCACTGCGATCCTCGACTCCGTCTCGATCATTTTCAGCGAGTTGAATGCCGCGCGCAGCCGCCTCCGCAACAAAAACCAAGACCTCGGCCGCTCTGAGGGCATCGCCGAGTTCAACAGCCAACTCAAACTGCTCAATCAATCCGTCATCAATTACCTTGACCTCTGCGACACCGCGGAAAAAACAGACCAATACCTGACCAAGATGATGGTTCAGATCGAAGAGGTCGAAGGACGATTCGCGGAGTTTGATGACTTCGTGCTGCAGTTAACCGAAAAACGTGATGAGATCTACAACGCTTTCGAAAACCGTAAACTACAGATCACCGAAAAGCGCAACAAACGATCTACCGCGTTAGCCGCCGCCGCAGACAGGATTTTACGCGGCATTAAAAGCCGGGTCGACGGCCTGGATACGGTCAATGCCATCAATTCCTATTTCGCGTCAGACTTGATGGTTGAAAAACTCCGGGACCTTATTGATGAGCTCTCCGATCTTGAAGACACCGTCAAAGTCGATGATATTCACTCGCAGATCAAAACCATCCGGGAGGATGCCGTACGGCAACTCAAAGACCGTCAGGAGTTGATGGTCGATGGACCTAACACCATCCGCTTCGGCAAACATGTATTTAGCGTTAATACGCAAGCGGTGGACCTCACGATGGTGCTCCGTGATGACAGAATGAATCTTCACATCAGCGGGACACGGTTCTTCGAGCCCATCGAAGATGAGGCGCTCAACTCTGATCACAGCATCTGGACACAAGAGATCGTATCTGAGAATCCTGATGTCTATCGAAGCGAATATCTCGCCTACCTGATGTCAATCGACAGCAACGCTGTCCATTTGGCGGATCTTGATGACAACGCACTGCTTGCGCACACTCAGAAGTTCATGAGTTCGCGCTACAGTGAAGGGTATATTAAAGGCGTTCACGACCACGACAGCTCCAAAATTCTCAAAGCCTTAATGGAGTTAGACGGAAGTATCGGCCTGCTGCGGTACCCCAGTGAATCACGAGCCATGGCCGGCCTCTATTGGCGGACCCGTCCTGAAGACGATGACAAGCGCTTGATGACGTTGAGGCTATGCGGCTACGGCGCGATCTCAGGTTATTTTCCTGAGAATGACGAACAAGGCCGTTACATCGACGATATCCGCCATGATATCACCGCTTTCAATGACACTCACCAACTGTTTAATCCTGCAAAAACCAAAGACGCTGGGGTCTATCTGTTTCATGAATTGACAACAGGAAACAACCGTTTCGTCGCCAGTCCGGAAGCCGCCGCGCTGTACGATGCGTTCCTGGGTCGGCTAAAAACATTCCGCGCCGTTCAGAAGTTCCAACGTTCACTTGATAACGTCGCTGATCAACCGGTTACGCAGTTTTTACTTGCTTGTGATTGGCTCCGTGCTTTTCTTGAAACCAATGAAATCGATCCGTCCAAGCATGAAGGCTATCTCAGTGAAGCCGCGCTCATGCTCCTCGATAAACCGTTCGATCATTCCCGCATTGTACAGGCCAGCGTCGCCCGAACCATTGAGAATCTGACCGGTTCACACCAACGCATTATCGACGGTGTTTTGGAATTAAATTACAACGAGTTCACAAATCGACTTGATCGGTTTGTAACGCTACAGGCGCCGGCTTTTGAACAATACACCCACAGGAAACGCATGCTCGCCGAGCAGGCTCGTGAGGAGATGAGGCTCGACGAGTTCAAGCCTCGCGTGCTGACCTCGTTTGTCCGAAACAAGCTGATCGACAAGGTTTTTCTCCCGCTCATCGGCGACAACCTCGCCAAACAGATGGGTTCTGCAGGCGAAAACACCCGCACCGACCGGATGGGCATGCTGCTGCTCATCTCGCCGCCGGGGTATGGAAAAACCACGCTCATGGAGTACATCGCCAATCGACTGGGGGTGATTTTCATGAAAATCAACGGCCCCGCGATCGGACACTCCGTGACATCGCTCGACCCTCAGGAAGCCTCCAATGCCGCCGCCCGGGATGAGTTAAACAAACTCAATCTAGCTTTCGAGATGGGCGACAACGTTATGATCTACGTTGATGACATCCAGCATTGCAGCAGTGAATTTCTTCAGAAATTCATCAGCCTCTGCGATGCGCAACGGAAGATCGAAGGGGTCTATAAAGGCAGGCCGAGAACGTATGATTTCCGCGGCCGCAAAGTCGCCGTCGTCATGGCGGGCAACCCATACACCGAATCCGGAGAGAAATTTCACATCCCCGATATGCTTGCCAATCGGGCCGACACCTACAACCTCGGCGATATCATCGGCGACCACCGTGACGCATTTGTGATGAGCTACTTGGAAAATGCGCTGACCAGCAACCCTGCATTGAACCAACTCGCCAGCCGAAGTCAGGAAGACGTCTATAGCATCATCAAAATCGCCGAAACAAACTCTCGCGATGACATCGATTTTGAAGGCAATTATTCATCTGACGAAATCAATGAAATGGTCGGTGTGATGCGCAAGCTCATGCGTGTGCGTGACGTAATTCTGGCGGTTAATCAGGAATACATTCGTTCGGCGGGCATGGAAACCAAATATCGAACTGAACCGGCTTTTGGGTTACAGGGTTCGTATCGCAATATGAATCGGATTGCTGAGAAAGTATCGTCCGTCATGAACGATGATGAGCTCCAGACCCTGATCCTGTCCAGCTACGAACAAGACGCCCAAACGCTGACCACCGGCGCGGAGGCGAACCTCCTCAAATTCAAGGAATTGATCGGCATCATCAACGATCAGGAACAAGGCCGATGGGAAGAAATCAAAAAGACATTTCGCCGAAACAACCATTTGGCCGGGATCGACGGCGACGACCGAACGGCGCAAGTGCTTGTACAACTTGCGTCGTTCAACGAGGGGCTTGACGAGATCCATCAGGCGATCAGCACAGGACTATCCGCTAAAGATCAGACAGAACTCGTTCCGCTCATGGAACAGGTCACAAGGCTCAACACCGCCCTCGCATCGATCGGGGAAGCGATTGACGCCTCACGCGTGGTCGAGGCGAAACTCGATGAAGAAACAATCGATGCGATCCGCGCCGCGGCGGCAAGCCGCCCCGTCCCACCGCCCAAATCCGGTCAAGAAAGCCCGCCGCATGAGATCCGGGTCGTCAATAAAGTGCCGTCAACATTTCTTTATGTCATGAAAGAACAGTTCAACCTCATGAAAGGCTGGCTTGAACCCCTGACACGGATCACCGCTGATCAAGACGGGCAGCTCAAACAGCTTGGCGCAACTCTCCAGGATATGGTCACCAAGTATGACACGATGATCGCCAAGCTTGAACGAAGCCGATCGCCCGAAGAGTGACAAATCCGGCTCGGGGATTTAGGATCACGGTAAAGGAGCCCAACATGTTTAAAGCTGTAAGTCGATATTTCAGAGCTCTCGGCTACATGGTCACCGGCCGGATCGACGCCGCCAGACGTACGCTCAGCACAAACCCGCACGTCGTCAACGCAACCTACGACAACGTTATTGAGGAAAAACGCAAGAGCATCCAGCAATTCAAAGACGCCATCGCCAGGCTCATCGTTCAACACGAAAACAAGATGGGCAAAATCAAGGCGGAGACCGATGAAGTCAACCGGCTCGAACAATTGAAAGAAGGGGCGGCGGCGAAAGCCCGGACCGTCATTGGCGAACTCAAGACGTCGGGGGTTGGCATGGAGACGATCAAATCCAATGAAGATTACCAGAAATGCCTGGTGGCTTTCAATGGATTCACCGCCAAGATCGAAGAGAAAGGCAATCGAATCGTAGAACTTGAGCAGGAAGTCACCGAGATGGACGAATCCATCAAGGGCCACAAGATTCAACTCCAGCAGATGCTTCAGGACATTGAGACATTGCGAGAAGAACAGGCGACCGCGGTCGCGGAGATGATCACCGCCAAGGAGGAGCAAGAGATCAACGACATGTTGGCGGGCATCAGCCAGGACCGTACATCCCGCGAATTGGCGGATATGCGCCAATTGCGTGATGAGATGAAGGCCAAGGCGCGCGTCAGCAAAGAACTGGCCGGCTCTGACACCAAGGCGCAGGAAGCGGAGTTCCTGGACTACGCACAGAAGAGCCTCGCGAACGATGAGTTTGATCGGTTGATAGGACTGGCGGGGGAATCGGATCGAGAAAACGGCGATTCCCCTGATGGGGGCGGCGCGAAACTGCCGGAATGATGCATGAGCACTCCCCCGGCCCCAAGCTACGCTTTCTTCAGACGATTGGCCCGCGTATTCAACAGCGGCCAATCAAGGAGTCTGCTTGTTGCCGGCGACGTGCACGACCTCTTCTACACGCCCAACCGGACCTCACAACTCGAAGATGACGACGGCGGGGCCGATCCCTTTGACGGCTCCTATCAGCCCTTGCTGCACTATTTGATCGCCCGCTGCAACGTCGACAACCTTGTCCGGATTGTCTATGAACTCAATGGCCCCATACGGTTTATTGACGACGGAGACGCCCAAAAGGTCCGTCATGCCTGGGTGGCTTGGAAAACGGGCGTAGAACTTGACACCCTGGTCCTGAGAGGCTTAAGCGATCAAGCCGCGGCGAGCCGGAAAGCCGAGGCCGAGAACAGCTTCGATGAGTCGTTGCGTGACGCGATCGGCCGGCCCACGGTCGCGCTGGAGTTTCTTCGTCAGGTGACGCTCTGCTCCCGCAGCGCCAAACGCTTTCGGCTGATGATTTTTATCGAAGCGGCCGACATGCTCGTCCCCGCGGGAGACGGAGAGATCACGCGGCTGCCGGTAGCGGACCGCCACCGGGTGTCGGTGATGCAGGACTGGTTCAGCGATCCGGCTTTCTGCAACGGCGAAGACAGCGTGGTGCTTCTGGCCGAATCCGAGAGCCAGGTGCATCCTCGGATTACGCGGCTGCCGCAGGTGTTAACCGTGGAAGCGCCATCGCCTGATGCGGCGACCCGCCGGCATTACGTCGACTGGTTCCTGCGTCATCAACGCCCCCAACCATCGCTTTCATGCAGTATCGAAGAACTCGCCAAATCCACCGCGGGCCTATCGATCCATGCGTTACGCCAGGTGCTGATGGAGGCGGCGCATACAAACAAAGCGGTCACGGCCGACGCCGCCATCGAGCATGTCGAGACTTTCATCACGTCCCAGGTCGGGCCCGGTGTGGTGGAGTTCAAGAAACCGGCACACACGTTGCAGGATGTCGTGGGCTACAGCGGGCTGAAACGCTTTCTCCAAGACGAATTCATTCCACGGGTCAAAGCGGAAGATGAATCCGCGTTGCCGGGCGCCGCCGTCGCGGGGCCGATCGGCGCCGGGAAAACGTTCATCTTCGAAGCCGTCGCCGGATCGCTCGGACTGCCCGTGCTGGTGCTGAAAAACATCCGCAGCCAGTATTTCGGCCAGACCGATGTCATCTTTGAACGACTACGACGCATGCTTGAAGCGCTCGACAAAGTGATCCTGTTTGTCGACGAGGCGGACACGCAGTTCGGCGGGGTTGGGCCGGACGCCCACGCGACGGAACGACGGCTGACCGGCAAGGTGCAGCAGATGATGAGCGACCCGAAACTACGGGGGAAGGTGGTCTGGCTGCTGATGACCGCACGCATCGAGCGGCTGAGCCCCGATATCCGCCGCCCGGGACGTGTCGGCGACCTGATCATCCCGGTGTTGGACCCGGAAGGCGAGGATCGGCTCGAGTTTGTGAAATGGGCGATCGGTCAATCCACCGACACGTTGAGCCCCGAGGCGGTGGAACGGATCGGTGTGATGACAGAAGGATATTCCGCTGCGGGATACGCCGCGTTGCGTTCGCGGCTGCGAGCCGCATCAACCATCAAAAACAGACCTTTGCGGGAAGATGAACTCAAAACGATCGTCGACGACCTGCTGCCCGCAGACATCGGCGCCGCACGGCGATATCAGACGCTTCAGGCCCTGGTGAACTGCACCAGACGGTCTCTATTGCCGGAGCCCGGCATCGACGAAGCGCAGCGCGAAGCGTGGCGCCGTGAACTGCGGGAACTCGAATCAACACCGCATCAGTAGAGAACTTCCTGCGGGGGGTTGAGCAGTTTATACGACCCACTCAATACCCCTAAGCCCCGCATGCGGGGCTCCGGTACTCTCGACGGCTGTGTTTTCTTGTGATGCGGATTACGCCCGCCCAAGCGAGTCAGTCGGTTGACGGCCGGCGTACCCGGCGTCGACCTCGTGCCAGTGGCTCACGTGCTCTTCCCCAGCTCGCCAGCAAAGCATGACCTCCCGGTCATCCGCCAGCGCGGGGAAATCGACCAATCCGCGTTCAAAATCTTTGAGCTCGACGCCGACGGCCTGAACCTCATCGACCAGTTCGCCCAATCGATCGATCGCTTCTTGGTATTGCCGCTCGACGCCGCTCCCATCCGACTCATCGGTTTCCATCCGACGGCGCAGGGCAACGACGTCGCGATAGACGGCCATAATGTCATCCACAATGCGCCGAACGTAAGGCAAAGCGCGGTTGGCGTGTTCAAGGGTGAAATACGTCTTGTCCGCCTCGGGGGCGTCTTGAAGCGAGGCGGTGGCGTTGTCGTGGTATGTCATGGCCGATACCTCCCGTCGCTAGGCCGAAACGATTATTGACGCCACTTTCTTTCGGGTCAAATCGACACCGGCCGGCTCATATTCTAATGATACAACCCGTATCGGCCACATTTCATTCCGGCGATCAAAATCTACAGGACGCGGTTCATCTCCGGCCCAGACACGCTATCCCGACCGACGAGTCCGCGCAGCATCAGATCCCGGCCGTAGCGCGGGCCTCGGGCATCCGCCACCCCAGAGCCCCGAAGAGCCAGGCCTTGATGTCGAGCACCACGCTGAACAGCAGGGGGACGACGACAAGTGTAAAAAGCGTCGAGACGATGAGCCCGCCCACCACCACGCTGCCGAGCCCCTTGTAGAGTTCGCTGCCCGCGCCGGGCATCAGAACGAGCGGCAGCATGCCGAAGACGCTGGTGCAGGTGGTCATGAAAATCGGGCGGATTCGGGTGCGGACCGACTCGGCGATCGCCTCGCGCGGCTGCATCGCGGTGACGGTCATGTCTTCTGACTCGCTCACGCCGCGCATAAAGTTGAGCGCCTGGTGAACGATGAGAATCGCGTTATTGACGACGATGCCGACAAGGATCACGAAGCCCAGCATGGTCAGCGTGTCCAGCTGCTGGGTCGGGTCGTAGGCGTGCATCAGGGCGAGCCCGAGGAACCCGCCCACGGTCGCCAGCGGCACGGTGAACATGATCACGAGCGGGTAGATGAAGCTCTCAAACAGCGCCGCCATGAGCAGGAACGTGATCAACAGCGCGAGGAAAAACCGGCTGGTGATCAGGCTGAAGATCGACTCCAGGTTGAAGCCGGTCCAGTGGCCGAGCAGCGCCCGGCGAACGTCGCGGAGCTTATCGGCGGTGCCCGCAGGGGCAACGGCGACATCGGGCGGGATCGCGCCGGCCTCCCGGAGCCCGGCGACCGTCTGCATGATGTCGTCCTGAGCCGCTTCCAACGGCACGCTGCCCGGCGGGGTGACGGTGAAAGAGATCGCGCGTAGCAGCTCGATCCGCTTGATCTGCTGAGGGGCCGTGGTTTCAACGAAAGTGCCGATCTCACTGATCGGAACCACTCCCCGGGCGCCACCCGGCTCGAAAACCGTGACCGGCACGCTCCTCAGCTCGTCCACGGACAGGTTGTATTCGGGGTGACGCGTCAGCAACAGGTCGATGTTTTCACCTTCGAGTCGGTAATCCCCGATCACGAGCCCGTCGACCAGCGCACGGATCCCGGCGCCGATCGCCGCGGTGTCGATGCCCATGTCCTTGGCTTTCACCTGATCGATCTTGAACTGAAGCTCTGGGCCCGAGAGGTTGAAATTGAGCGGGTCCGGCTGAACGTTCATGAAGCCGTAGGTTCCGGTCAGCGCCATGTAAAGGACCTCGGCGGCGCCGCGGACACGGTCAAGATCGCTCCCCGTGATCTCGATATCGATCCCGTTGGTGCCCGAGAGGCCCCGCCCGAAAATCGAGCGTTGCATCGCGAAGCCGAACGAGCCGGGGATCGCCATCATGCTGTTGGAGAGGATCGGAGCCAGAGGCTTGACCAGCTCGTCGTCGATGGATTGGGCCCCCATGAAAATCGTGCCGTCAAAGCTGACGTAGAAGTAATTTTTGATGGCCGGGACACGTGGGTACGTTTCGCCGGTGAAGAAGTTGACGACGGGTCCCAGCGCGGTGGCCTCTTCAATCGTATCGACCTCCCAGTAGGGACGGACGCCATGCTCGATCCGCTCACCGATAAACTGGGCCTGTTCGATGTTGTAGGCCGGCGGCGTCAGCATGATGCCGAAGATGAGGTTCTGGTTCCCGGCCGGCAGGTACGACGCGGGCGGCATCAGCGAATAAGACAAGCCCAGGGAGACGATCGTGAAGACCGCCACGATGGCCAGGCGGCTCATGAAGCGCAACGCCGTCGGCGCGGTGAGGCGGTGAATCAGGTTGGCGTAACCCTGGCCAAACGCTTTAAACAGCGGGATCAATCCGAAGAGCCCGACCAGTTGTTTGCGGAGTTGTGACGGGGCCGCCACCGGTTGGCGCAGCCACCGGGCCGACGCCGACGGGATAACGGACACCGAAACGATCAGCGACAGGGTCACAGCCGCACAGATGGCGAGACTGATGTCGAAGAAGAGCTGGCCGGCTTCTTCCTCAATCGTGAGCACCGGCACGAACACCGCGATCGTGGTCAGGGTCGACGCCAGGATGGCGCCCCAGACCTCCTTGGTCGCCGCGTACGCGGCCTCGCGTGGCGTCTTGCCGTGCTTGAGGTGACGGTCGATGTTCTCGATCACCACGATCGCGTTGTCCACCACCATCCCCACCGCGAACGCCATCCCCGCCAGGCTGATGACATTGACATTGCGGCCCGCGGCGGTCATCACCACAAACGTGCCGACCACGGACACCGGGATCGCCAGCGCGACAATGACGGTCGGCCGGATGCTGCGGAGAAACAGCAACAAGACACAGACCGCGAGCACGCCGCCGATCCAGAGGTTGGTCTGCACCAGGCTGATGGCGTCGTAGATGTAGACCGTTTCGTCGTAAACCTGGCGCATCCGCAGCCCGTACCGGTCATTTTCATAGTAGGGCAGGATGTTCTGATTGATGTCCGCGATACCTTCTTTAAACCCCTCCATCGCGGTGATAACGTTGGCGCCGGTCTCTCGGATCGCGTTGATCGCCAGGGCGGGCTTGCCGTTGGCGCGTACAAAACTGCGGCGTTTCTCGAGCGTCAGCACGACGTCGCCCAGGTCCTTGACGCGGATCGGGCCGTCGCCGTCGTCGTGGCGGACGACGGTGTTGGCGATCTGGTCCAAGGCGTCATACTGACCGACGGTGCGGATCCGAACATCCAGCCGGCCATCCACCAGGTCGCCGGCCGAGACGTTGGTGTTGTCGTTCGACAAGGCGTTGGCCAACTCATTGAACGTGATGCCGCGATGGGCGACCTTGCCCGGATCGAGACGGACATGCACCTCACGCTCACGCCCGCCGTAGACGTTGACCTCGCTCAACCCCGAAACCCGCTCCAGGCGCGGCTTGATCCGCTTGTCGGCAAAGTCGTACAGGCTCTGGATGTCGTAGTCCGGATCGGTCGAATCCAGGATCACCCACGCGATCGCGTTCTCGCTCGCCCCGTCCGCCGCTTCGATCACCGGCTCGTCCACGTCGTCGGGATAATCCGGCACCTCGCGCAGCTTGTCGCTCACCTCCTGGAGGGCCCGGCTGATATCCGTGCCGATGTAGAACTCCAGCTCGATATTGGCCTGCCCCTGCGACGCGGTGGCCACCATCTTCTTCAGGTTGGCCAAGCTCTTGAGCTTGTCCTCCTGCTCTTCGATGATGTCCTTCTCGATCTCCTGCGGGCTGCGGCCGGTCCACTCGGTCTGCACCGTGATGATCGGCTCGTCGACATCGGGCACGAGTTGAATGGGGATCGTATAGACCGAGATGAGCCCAAACAGGATCACCAGCAGCACGCCGACCGCCACTTTGACCGGGTTGTTGATTGAGAAACGAATGAGGTCCATCGTCAAACTACTCCGCCGCCGCCCGCGGCCCGGCATCCGCGTCCTGCAACGGCCGCCCCGGGAACAAACGCTCAGCCCCCTCGATCACCACGCCCACCCCCTCGAACATCGGCGCCTCGCCGATCGGTTGAACCACGTACCGATCACCGGCGCCGAACAGCACCTTGACCGGCACCGGAACGGCCGCCGGCATCGGGCCCTCGCCCGACAACGCCACCCAGACCTGCTGGCCCGTTGCCGTCTGCAACACCGCGTCCCGCGGCACCGTCAGACAATGCGACACCTCGCCCACCGGCGCCTCGGCGGTCACGCTCATCCCCGCCTTCAGCACGCCGTCCTCATTCGCCATCCGCACCTTCACCGGGAACGTCCGGGCCGAGCTCATCCCCAACGGCGTGATGGACACCACCTCCCCTTCACGCTCGACGCCCAGCGGATCGATCCGCACCGCGACGACGTCTCCCAGATCGAGGTTGTTAACCAGGGCCTCGGGCACATCGATCAGCGCATCGATCTGGCCCGAGGAGATCAGCTGGATCACATCGGTCCCGCGTTCAACCCATTCGCCGACCTCGGCGTACTTCTCCGTCACCACGCCCGTGAATGGCGCGAGGATGGTCAGACGCTCCACCTCTTCCTCGACACGCTCCAGCGCGGCCACCGCGGCGTCGTATCGGGCTTGATTCGAATCGGCCAGGGCGCGGGCGTCGGCCACCTCCTTCGGCTTGGCGCTGCTGACGCCGGCCAAGTGTTCCAGCTGCGTCAGGTCGAGCAGCGACTGGTCCAGCGTCGCCTTCGCCGAGGCCACGTCCGCCGTGGCGGCCTTCAACGCGAGTTGGGTCCAGGTCTCTTCGATCTCCGCGAGCACGGTCTTGCCGCCCTCCACCGGGTCGCCCTCTTCGACGGGCAGTTTGACGATCTTGCCCTCGACCTCCGCCGCGACGGTCGACCGTTGCAGTTCGCGCAGCCGGCCGACGATCGGCACCCGGTGCTGCAGCTCCTGCATCTCGACCTGACCCAGACGCACCAGCGCCGGCGGCGGCCCCTGCATCCCGTCCGGCGGCCCACCCGCGGGGCCGGCCATCGGGGGCCCGCCTCCACCGGCCAGGAACCAGACCGCAGCTGCTCCAGCCAACAACCCGACCACCAATGCCGCGACGACGGCCCCGGCCATCACGCCCGAATGACTCTTCGTTTCAGACACGAAACGCACCTTCCCTGCGTAAACGGACCCCCGTTAACCCCAAAAAAACGCTTTACGAACCGTACGCTGTACGATACACTCGGTACAGTGTACGAGAGTTTCGGGTATAATTCAACTTGACCCCCAAGGAATTTCGGTCCTCTCGATCTCATGACCCAGACCTCGGCTGATCCCATGACCCCCGGCGAGCGGCCGGCCTGGAAAGACGCCGATCACGAGCAACGGCGAGAGCTGATTGTCGACGCGGCCCTCGCCCTGCTCCACGAGGACGGGCCTGACGCCGTCACCATCCGCGGCGTCGCCGGCCGCCTCAACGTCGGCGCCATGACCCTCTACACCTATTTCGATGGCCAGCACGAGCTCCGACGCTCCATGACCCGACGCGGGTTTGAAATGCTCCAGAGCAATTGTCAGTCCCATTCCACCCTTGAGGATTGCCACTCCTGGCGCGGCGGCGCCGTGTCTTACATCTCGTTCGCCCTCGAAAACCCCAATCTCTACCGCCTGATGTTCGACACCCCGATGCCCGCGGAAGACCACGACCTGCTCCACGGCGGCTTCCAGCCGTTGCTTGACAAGGTCCGCGAGCGCCTGGCGGCCCATGGCCATCAACCCCCGCAGCTCGACCGCCTGACGCGCACGGTGGCCGGCCGCTACTGGATCGGCCTCCACGGCCTGGCCACCCTCGCCATCGCCGGCCGCCTCGACGTCCTCGAAGGCGACCTCGAAGACGTTCTCGACGACCTGCTGGAGCATGTGGCTCCGCCCACGTAAACGGCGGACACGCCCCGGCCTTCCCTCAAACAAAAACCCGCCCAATCGGGCGGGCTTTGGAAGTTTCAGTTGCCGCGTCTGTCCGGGTCAGTCGGCGTATTCCCACACCGTCACCCCGAGCCGTTGCGCCCCGAACTGCAAGGCGATCTCGTGGGTCGGATAGAGAACGTCCAGGCGATGGCCCTTGATCTTGCCCCCGCGGTCGAGGACTTGGACCGGACGGCCGCCGTTGTAGCCGGGGATCGAGACAATGGTGCCGAACGGAAGGATCCGGGTGTCGGCCGCGACCAGCTTCATCCCGTTGGTCCAGACGCTGTAGCCCGAGGCGGTCACCCCGTCGGCGAAGATCCCGCACGATCGCTCGTCCGGGCTGTAGGCGGTCACGAGCATCTGCATCTGCCGAACGGGGCGGATCGGCCGCCCGTCAAACGTCGGGACATCCCGATCGGCGGCGGCAGGCGTCGTGGCCGGCGCCAAAGCGGCGGGCGTTTCGAGGAAGCGGATCAACCGGCCCGGCGGGGGGAGGCTGTCGTCTCCGCGGGGCTCGAGCGGGTCTACCGCCATGAGTTGGGCGGACGACGCAACGGCCGCGGGCCCCGTGGCGTCCCGCAGCGAGGCGTACAGCACGACGGCCGCGACGAGGCCCGCTACGGCGAAACAGGCGGCTGCGGCCAGCTTCCACGCTGGCGCACGGCGGGGTTGAAGCTTCGAAAGTCGTCTCATTTCCCTCTTAATCCCTATTTCGTCGCCCTCCCGAACGACGGCCTTGACGTCCGTTTTCGCCAAGGCAGGGAGCCCTCAGGAGGCTCCCCTGAAGCGGGGTATTTTACCTCACGGGAGAAAATAGGCAAAAAAACCTGCCGATCTTTCTCAAGATCGGCAGGCCAAATGGTCGAAATAGGCGGTTTTTCATGATTGCGGGGCCAGGGAGGGGCTGGCGGGCCCGGCGGCTCAATTATCAGTGGTTTGGGACCGGGTCCGCTTCCGGCCGGCCGCGGCGAAGATCACGCGATCCGCCGAGTGCCACACGCCGATGCCGTAGGGCTGATAGATCGGCCGAAGCTGTACGAACTCCATGCCGTCCTCCATCGCCAGGTCGCAGACCCGTCCGGTCATCTCGCCGTGGAGGGTCGTGACCATGTCGCCCTTTTTCATGTCGTGTCCGTTGATGTCGCGAGCGGTGGTGACTTTTTTCATGTCGATTCTCTCTTTGTTTTCAGGATGCCAGAACTTGTCCTTGGATCATCGGCCGGATGAATGGAAAATAAAGGCAGCCGAGCAACCCAAACGCGGAGGCCCACCGTGACCGACACCACCCGCTGGTGGCATCGCGACCCGCAAACCGGGAAAGTGGTCTGCACGTTGTGCCCGAGGCATTGCCGCATCCCCGACGGTTCGCGCGGCTTCTGCTTCGTGCGGGCCAACGTCGATGGGCGTCTGATCCTTACTACGTATGGGCGCAGTTCCGGGTTCTGCATCGACCCGATCGAGAAGAAACCGCTCAATCATTTCCTGCCCGGCACGGCCGTGCTTTCGCTGGGGACCGCGGGCTGCAATCTCGGCTGCAAGTTCTGCCAGAACCACGACATCTCCAAGTCACGGCAGATGGACACGCTCGCCGGGGAGGCGTCGCCCCAGGCCATTGTGCGGGCGGCGTTGGAACACGGCTGCCGCTCGATCGCGTTTACGTACAACGACCCGGTGATATGGGCCGAGTACGCGATCGACATCGCCCGGACCGCCCGGGAGCACGGCGTCCGGACCGTCGCGGTGACCGCGGGCTATATCGACCCCGAGCCCCGCCGCGAATTTTTTGCGCACATGGACGCCGCCAATGTGGACCTCAAGGCGTTTAACCAAGCCTTCTATCGCAAGCTGACCCAGACCTCGCTTCAGCCGGTGCTCGACACGCTGGTCTACCTGAAACGTGAAACCCCGGTCTGGTTTGAAATCACCACCCTCGTCATCCCCGGCGAAAACGACGACCCTGATGAAACGCGCCGCATGTGCGATTGGATCGTCGAGCACCTGGGCCCGGATGTCCCGCTTCACTTCACGGCTTTCCACCCCGACTACAAGATGCTGGACCATCCTCCCACGCCCCATCGAACGCTGGTCGATGCGCGCGACATCGCGATCGACGCTGGGCTGCATCACGTTTACGTCGGCAATGTTTACGACCCCGGGCGTGAAAGCACGCGCTGCGCCGCGTGCGGCGAGTTGCTCATCGAACGCAACCGCTACGCGATCGGCCGCTTTGCGCTCGAACGCGGCGGCTGCCCGAAGTGCGGTCGGACGCTGCCGGGCGTCTTCGAACGCGAGGCGGGCCAGTGGGGGCGACGGCGGCTGCCGGTCCTGGTGGGGTGATTGTCGTTTAGCGCCGGCCCCGCAGAGTAAAGCCGCGGGCAATGCCCGCGGTCTTCAAGCCGACGGATGACCGCGATCAGTAACGGTAAAAAATCTCCTGCAACTCGCGCGGCTCGTGGGTCCGCGTCAAGGCCAGCTTCAGCAGGACGCGGGCCTTCTGGGGATTCAGGTTGTCGGCCGCCACGGTTCCAAGCTTGTCGTCGTTGATCTCGTGGTTGCGGGTGGTCTCGCCCGATCCGGTCCGGTTGCTGCGCACCACGACGACGCCCTTGTCAATGGCGCGTTTGACGGCCGCCAACGCGGCCTGCGACATGTTGCCGTTGCCCGTGCCCGCGATGACGAGGCCCTCGGCGCCGATCTCCGCCGCCGCGTCGATGAGCCGGCCGTCCATATTGGTGTGGGCGTAAACGATGTCGACCCGCGGCAAGGCCTCGAGCCCGGCGAGGTCGAAGCCGTCGCCGGCCCGGCTCGGGACGCGGTAAAACCGCGGCTTGCCGTAGTAGATCTCGCCGATCGGGCCGCTGTTGGGCGACATGAACGCGTCGACCCGCGTCGTGTTGGCTTTGGTGACATCGCGGGCGAAGTGGACCGCGTCATCCGCCACGACCAGCACGCCTCGGCCGGCGGCGTCGGGATGGGCGGCAAGGGCGACCGCGTTGTAGAGGTTAAGCGGCCCATCAGCGCTCAGCGACGTCGCCGGACGCATGGCGCCGGTGAGGACCACCGGCTTATCACTCTTGGAGATGAGTTCGAGGAAATAAGCCGTCTCCTCCACGGTGTCGGTGCCGTGCGTGATGACAATGCCGTCGACATCCGGATCGACAAGGAGCTCATTCACACGCCGACCGAGCTTGAGCCAGATCGCATCATCCATGTCCTGGCTGGCGATCTGCGCCACCTGCTCGCCGTCGATCTCGGCGATACCGGCCAGCGGCGGCACGGACGCGAGCAGGGTCTGGACCGTCAGTTTCGCGGGCTGGTACGCCTTATCGACGTCCGACGCCGCCACCCCGGCGATCGTGCCGCCGGTCGCCAGGACGTGGACGTTGGGCTTGTCGTCGGCGGCCGCGCACAAGGCGGGCAACAGACACACCAGAACACGGAGCGTGCGCATGGCCATGATCGAATCTCCTGCGGTCGGGTCAGCCGCCGACCTCGGCGAGGATGCGTTGCGTCAGGTCCCAGAAGCCGCGCTCGCGGAAAGCGGTGGCGGCGCCGGGCAGGGCGCTGAAACGTTGAGTGTGATGATTCCAATGAGCCTGGGCGGCGAACAGCTTCTGCCGAACGATGTCGGCGGCGCCGGCGTTCTTGCTTTTCTGGTAGCGACGATAGGCGACGAGGCCCGCGAGCAGGTCGCGCAGGGCCTCGAAGAACGATTCGGTGTACAGCAGCGTGTTAAGCAGACGCTCCAGCTTGGGGTGGTTGCGGTCGCCGACGAGTTGCTGGAGGTGGGCGCGGTCGGCGGCGATCTGGGCGGCGGCGGCCTGCTTCTCGGCGACCACGGCGTCCAGCTGGTCATCCGGGAGCCGCTGGATCATCCGCCACGCCGCGTTGGCGTCCAGCACGTCGTCCTGCACCCAGTCGGCGCTGGGGTGCCAGGGATCGCCCTTCGCCCGGGCCGCCGGGCCGATGTAAAACGCGTGGCGGATCATCTCGGGCGAGTGCGCGAGGATATCGAGCAACTGCGAGGCCGCATCTTCGTCCTCCACGCCCAGCCGCCGTCTGATCCATTCGCGCCCCAGTTCGCCCGACTCGCTCTCCGGATCGTCCGCCAGCCGCGGCACGGCGTACACGTTGGCGTCGATCCACGCCTCGTTGCTCACAAACGGACCGCCCCAGCCCCCGCCACGCACCCACGCCCAGAGCCCCGCAAGGTTCACCGCCTTGCTCGCCTCGGCCAGCCCGTTCACCCGCGACTCGTGCGAGGTCTCGGGATAACCGTCACGCCACAACGGGGCCTGCCAGTTGGGGATCCCACCCTTGCCTTCAAACTCCCGCTGGCACTGCAACTCGTAGATCACCGGCCGTTCGGTGCACAGCAGGCTGCACGGGTTCCATTGCTGATAGCGCCAGAAATCGGTGTGCGTGAATTTGAACGACAGCATCAGCCGGTCGTCGGCCTCGTCGCCGGGCATGCGATCGATGACGCGCTGCGCCAGGTCCACCGAGTCGTGCAGCCCGCCGGGCCGGACGTTCCAGGCCCGCACGATCAGCCGCTTGCCGTGTTGCCGCACCACCAGGTCATAAAACCGCTCCAGCAGCGCGACGATCCGGTCCGCCCGGCCGAACTGACTGCAACGCGGGCAGTGCGGCGAATACAGATCGTTCCCCACCAGGTACGGCAACCGCCCCGCGTCCGTGTCGCCAAACCGAAGCGCGATCCCCGCCACATCCGGCCACCGCCTCAACTGGGCGTCCAGCGCCCGCGCCGACAACTCCAGCATCGCCTCGCTCGCCGGACACAGCGTCGACGGACGGTGCTTGCAGGTCAGCCCCGCCACGTTGCGGTCCACCACATCGCGCGGCAACACAGGAACGTCGTAGAACACATAGACCGACAGCCCCGCCCGGTCCGCCGCTTCGATCGTCTGCCCCACGTGGTCGAAATGATTCGACACCCACCGCCTCATCTCGCCGTCGCCCAACAGGTCCGGGCTCTCCACGCCCGACAACGCCGTGGTTTCGTAAACGACCAGGCCGGTGTAACCCAATTCCTTGAGCACGGCGGGGTCGCGGTACTGCGAGTCGGACGGGGGTTCTCCGGGGTTTTCCAAGAGGGTGGCGAGCTTCAGCATGAGCGGTTCGGGGAGTCAGCGGCGGCGCGGCCGGACGCGGGCAGGAGGTTTCCGGACGGTCAAGTTAGCTTGGCCGATCCCCTCGATCAACCGTAACCCAAGGCGTCGAGGTCGTCTTCGTCCAGCCCGAAATGGTGCCCGATCTCGTGCAGCAGCGTGATCCGGATCTGCCGCCGAAGCTCCGCCCGACCGCCCCGATAGGATTCTCGCGCCAGACGGATGATCGGCCCGCGGAACAGCATCATCCGGTCCGGCAGGGACGCCTGCCCGCCCTCGACCGAGCGGTCGGTCAGCGGCGTGCCCCAGTGCAGGCCGCACAGCTCCTCGTCGTCCGCCTCCATCCCCATCGCTTCGAGCACCGCCGCCGAGGGCTCGTCCTCCACAATCAGCGGCACCTCGTCGAGCCAGCCGTAAACATCGTCCGGCAGCGCGTCGACCTCCTGATCCAATATCGCGTCAAAGATGCGCCGGTCCCTGTCGGTCACCATGGCTTAAATCATAGCGATACAATACGGGGTTTCATGACGGACCGGCCGCACCTGTTCGAACTCACGCCCGGGGCCCTGCGCGACCTCGTCGCGTCCTGGGGCATGCCCCGCTTCCGCGCCGACCAGGTCCTCGAATGGGTCTACCGCCACGGCGTCGCCGACCCCGCGGCCATGACCAACCTCTCCAGGCGCGACCGCGACACCCTCCGCGACCGGCTCACCTTCGTTGACGGGGGCGTGATCCAACGCCAGGAGGCGACCGACGGCGTTCAGAAACTCCTGATCGACTGGTCGCTCGAGGCGGGCGGCCCGTCGAACGCCGGCGCCGCCCTGCCCGTGTTGGGCGACACCGCGTCGCAGACCGAATGCGTCATGATCCCCGCCCCCGGCCGCCGCACCGCGTGCATCTCCAGCCAGGTCGGCTGCCCCGTCGGGTGCAGATTCTGCGCGTCGGGCCTGGGGGGACTGGACGGCAACCTGACCGCCGGCCAGATCGTGCAGCAGGTCTGGCAGCTCGCCCGTCTCCCCGGGGTCGAACGGATCAGCAACGTGGTCTTCATGGGCATGGGCGAACCGCTGTCGAACTACGAGAACGTGACCCGCGCGATCCGCATCCTCAACGCCGACTGGGGCCCGGCGATCGCCGCCCGACGCATTACCCTCAGCACCGTCGGCCTGCCCGCCCAGGTCCGGCGCCTCGCCGAACTCGACCTGCCCATCACCCTCGCCGTCTCGCTGCACGCGCCCAACGATGAGATCCGCCGTCGGATCATCCCTTGGGCGGAGTTCGTCACCATCGAGCAACTCGTGGACGCCGGCCGGTTCTACTTCGACCGCACCGGCCGCGAGGTCACCCTGGAGTACATCCTCCTGGCCGGGGTCAACGATCAGCCCGGCCACGCCCACGAGCTCGCCGGCGTCGCCCGACGCCTGCGCAGCAACGTCAACCTGATCCGGTACAACGAAGTCAACGGGCTGCCTTTCGAGAGGCCGGAGGACGATGACGTTCATCGTTTCCAGGCGATCCTCCGAAGCCGGGGCGTCAACATCCACATCCGCGCCAGCCGCGGCCGCGACATCGCCGCCGCTTGCGGGCAGCTACGCCACGAGCACCGCCATCCTCGCGATGAAAAAGCCCCCATATAGCCGCGGGGCCTGCCCCGCGCTCACCCGCCGCAAGTCAAGGCAGCGACCACGCCAACACCAGCTACAGATATGATTATGACTTTGGCAATCATATCTTAGGATTCTTTGGCCATCCGCTACGGCTTCGATAAAACCGCAAGGCGAAGATAATAAGCATCACAACTAATACGCTTACCGCACCTGCTACAGCGTAGCGATATTCACCATTGCTATTTGCGGTTCTCTCGTTAGATCTAACAGAAGGCGACGGCTCAGAAAGATCAGAATTTGCCTCTATGTCAACAGGCATCTCTGCGTCCGCCACAAAATATGATGGATCTTCCGGCATGTCTGTGACCTTCGCAATCGCATCCTCTCCCGAGTATTCGTACACAAAGTTCAATATATGATCCTTAACGAAGTCGCCAGCCTTAACGCCCAAATGATCAATTGCAAACGCATCCGGAGGCAGCGGCTGATTCACTGTCTGCTTGACTATCGTGGTGACTCGATCAATTTTTACCGGCCCACTCGAACCTGCAGCAGTGACCGAGTGAATGATCTTCGTTGGCACCCAAACACCCGAAATATTCGTATATTCCCATGTCCATTTTTCATCGGCACTTTTGTCCTTTGAAATACCTCTATACGAAATCAAATTTCCTTTCCCGACGTCAAACTCATATATGTTTAGAACGTCATCATCCTCGATCGTCACGGTTACAATCTCACCGATCTTTTCCACTGATGAAAATTGCTCTACATCAGGTTGCGTCGATAGCTTCGTAAATAATCCGTAGACATCTAATCCATTTGGAGAAAACAATTCCTGGGGCACAAAACGCCGATCGTGTCGATTAAAGTTACTTTGCTTTTCCACATCAATCGTTAACACCCTGCTCCCGCTTAAATCTGAATAAGTAAAAAATTTTCCATCCTTGCGCATTTCAGCATATCTGAAAGTCGCCTGATCTTTTGCCTCCCCCCGATTCCATTTGGAGTAATAATTCCTCGTCATGGAATCATAAGCAAAATCAATTTTTCCTTTGTTATCAACAATTGCCCCGCCTTGATCACTAAGAGAATGCGAAAGATCAACATCGCCTGTCCATGTCTGGAGATGATTCTGGTTTGCCTGCCATGCCTTTGCGACAACTAACATAGTTTGAGCCACTTCTTTATTTGGATTCGACACGTCACTTACCGCAGCCATTGTGATAATGATAAAGACACATAAAATCATGTTTTACCTTGCAAAAACCTTGTCAATTGACGTGCCTCCACGGCGTATCTCACTTCTATATCAGAGTTGCTGGCGCATTTTACGGCAGTGTGTCTTGATGTGGCTTTCCTGTTGCTGGAGGTCACGGATGGCGAAAATCCTCGCGGCCCTAAGCCGCGGCGAGTCGGCCGGTTCGATCACGTGCGGTTCGAGGTCGGCGAGCGACCCGCCGGCCTACCTGAGAAGGCGCGGGTACTGCCAGTCGTAATGAATGACGCTCTCGAACCCGGGCTCAATTCCCCGTCCGATTGCGCCCCGCCCGCAGCGAGTTGATCTCACGCTGAGCCCAGCTTGAAAGCTGGTTGACCGTCACCCGCACCGCTCGGCCTTCCGCGTCGGTCAGGGCTTCGCTGAGCAGCGTGTTGGTGTCGCGCACGATCCCCAGCGTCCTGGCCTGGGTGTCGAGCCGGTTCAGGCTGGACAGCCCTCTGCGGACGCGCTGCAGCGCGTTGATCGCGCGGTCGGTGCGGTACCGCCACTCGTTGCGGGAATCCTTGGTGAACCGGTTGGTGTCGCGGGCGATGACGTAGCGGTAGCGCCCCGTGCGGTTATTGCGGAAGCGGTCGCGTGTGATGTAGGTGGCGTACTGCCCTTCGCTGGGGCGGACCTGCTCGTACTCACGTATGTTGGACAGCACGTAGCTGATCAGCTCGTCGTGCCGGCGGAGGTTGTTGGCGATGTCGTTCTCGCGCTTGATGGCGAGGGCCTCTTCGCGGCGCTCCTGCTGCTCGCTGAGGTGGGCGGCGCGTTGCATCACCTGGTTGCCGTAATCGGAGGCCGCGTTCCAATCGCTGAGGCCCAACGCCCGGCCCAAGTCCTGAGGCGACCCGGAAAAGGGCTCGGCGAAGCCGATGGCGGCCGCGTCTTTCGCCGACAGGACCAGGCGGGTGTTGGGGAGGTCCTCGAACACGACCCGGTCGGCCGGCACGTCCTCAGGCACGCCGTCGGTGACGACCATCGTCCCGTCGTCATCCTCCCACGCGGCGATCCGCTCTTCGGGGAGGATCATGGCCATGACCGGGTAGCCGTCGCGTCCCTTGGACTGCGCCACCGCCGCGGCGCGGGCGGCGACCACGCCGGCGTCGATGTTCGGGAGGTCCAGGTCGTCCAGGTTCAGCCCGCCCAGCGTCGAGCCGGGGATCATGTGCAGCGTGTCCGCCCACACCGGCAGCGTCAGCGCCAGCCCCTCGGCCTTGGTGACGATGGCGTGGTATTGCAGCGCGTCGTCATAATCCTCCAGCACCCGGGCCAGCTCGCGCGTCGCCTCCGGGTCGCCGCCGTTGCTGTTGACTGTGAACACCACGTGACCGATGCCCCGCTGGACCGCGTGGTCCAGCGCCGCCCTGACCGCCAGCGGATCGACCTCCCGGCCGATGTTGCCCTCGATCGGGATCACCATGTACGGGTCGCCGCTCAACATGGCTTCGGGCGGCAGCGAGATCGCTTCGGGGGCGTCGAAGAAGCCCTCCGGCACCGGGTCTCGCGCGATCTGGTCCACCTGGTCGCGCGGAAACGCGAGGGTGGCGCGGATCCCGCTGACCATCGCGTCGATGGTCACCGGGGCCTCGGGGTTGTCGGCGTCTTCGGCGACCACCCCCTGGAACACGCGGCCGTCTTTCAGCCGCAGCTCGTCGGCGGCCGCCGGCCAACCCAGGCCGATCAACAGAAGCGTCATGACGATGAGGCGAGGCTGGATCATGGTCAGGCTCCTCAGTACGGTTTGATTCATACAGGATACGATGCCTGGAGGCCCGCGGGTCTAAAAACCGTCACAAGATCGGCCCGATTGCGTCTGTTCCGCGGCGGGGTCGACCCCGCGTTCATCACGTTTGAAAACAGGAGCCAAACATGCAGGGACGAGCGGCGTTGATCACCGGCGCGGGGCGCGGCATCGGGCGGGCGATCGCCGCGACGTTGGCCCAGCGGGGCTGCCGCGTCGCGATCGTGGAGATCGATGAGGCGGCGGCGAACGAGGCCGCCTCCGCCCTGGGCTCGGCCGCGCTGGCGGTCCCGGCGGACGTGGGCGAGCCGGCGGACGTGCGGGAGGCCGTTCAGCGGGCCCAGCAGGCCTTCGGGCGGCTGGACATCGTGGTGAATAACACCGGCATCGGGCGCGGCAAGCCCCCGGACCGGCTGACCGTCGAGGAATGGGACCGCGTTTTGGCGGTTAACCTGCGGTCGGCCCTGCTGACCGTCCAGGCCGCCGAGCCGATGCTCCGCGCCGCGCCCGGCGGCGGACGCGTGGTCAACATCGCCTCGACCCGCGCCCTGATGAGCGAGCCCCACACCGAGGCCTACAGCGCCTCCAAGGCCGGGCTCATCGGCCTCACCCACGCCCTGGCGATCAGCCTCGGCCCCGACGTCCGCGTCAACTGCATCAGCCCCGGCTGGATCAACACCCGGCAGGACCCGGCCCAACTCACCGACCGGGACCACGCCCAGCACGCGGTCGGCCGCGTGGGCCGGCCCGAAGACATCGCCGCCCTCGCCGCGTTTCTCTGTTCTGACGAGGCCGGCTTCATCACCGGCCAGAACTTCATCGCCGACGGCGGCAAGACACGGCAGATGATCTACGCGTAAACTGACCGTCTTCACCTTACCCCGGAGTTGCTTCATGAAAGCCGTCGCCCTTTTCGCCGCCCTCACGCTGCTCGCCTTGGCCGCCTGTTCCGAGACCGCCCCACCGCCCCGCGGCGAACCGTCGGCGAGCTACGAGACCCGCGGCGTCATCAAAGCCCTGCCCGTGGCCGGCGACCCCAAAAGCGAGCTGAGAATCCTTCATGAGGCGGTGCCTCAGTTCAAGGCGGCGGACGGCTCGGTCGAGCCGATGCTCAGCCACACCATGGGGATGGGGGTCGGAAAAGGCGTGTCGCTCGAAGGGCTGAAGGTCGGCGACCCCGTCGCGTTCACCTTCGCGGTGTGGTGGAAGCCCCGGCCCGGCATCGAGGTGACCCGGATCGCGAAGCTGCCCGCCGACACCGAGATGGACCTGGCCGCCGGCGACGGCCACGACCATCACGGACATGATCACCACGGGCACGATCACGCTCATTGACCCCGCCCCACAACGCGGTTGACCACATCCGACAGTACCGGCGTCCGTTTCGGCGCGCCGCCGCGGCGGCGTTTTCGCTAAGATGTTCGGCCCGTTCGATCTCTTGATTGCAAAGGACCCGCATCGTCATGGCGCTCAACCTGCTTGACCACAGTGAGTGTGAACTCGACCTCGTCTCCCTCGGCGAATGCATGATCCGGCTCTCGCCCCCCGGCCACGGCCGGGTCGAGTTCGCCCACCAGCTCGAAGTCCACGTCGGCGGCGGCGAGTACAACGTCGCCTACGCCCTCTCCCGCCTGGGCCTCAACACCGGCTGGGTCGGCGGCGTCGTCGACAACCCCGTCGGCCGGCTCGTGCTCAACCACGCCCACTCCGGCGGCATGGACACCCAGCACGTCGTCACCCTGCCCTACGACGGCGTCGGCCGCGAGGCCCGCATGGGCCTCAACTTCACCGAGGTCGGCGTCGGGCCCCGCGCCGCCGTCACCCTCTACGACCGCGGCCACTCCGCCACCTCCAAAATGAAGCCCGGCGACGTCGACTGGGACCTGCTCTTCGACAAACGCGGCGTCCGATGGCTCCACTCCGGCGGGATCTTCACCTGCCTCTCCGAAACCACCCGCCAGGTCGCCGCCGAGGCCCTCAAGGCCGCCCACGAGGCCGGGACCGTCGTCTCCTACGACCTCAACTTCCGCTCCAAGCTCTGGTCCTCCCAGGAGGCCATCGCCACCACCAAGCCCCTGGTCCCTTACATCGACTGCCTCATCGGCAACGAAGAGGACTTCCAGAAGGTCCTCGGCTACGAGATCGAAGGGACCGACGAAAACCTCAAAGAACTGCCCATCGAGCATTACAAAAACATGGTCCGCCAGGTCGCCAAGGACTACCCCAACCTCAAGGTCATCGGCACCACCCTCCGCGAGGTCCTCAGCGCCAGCGAGAACAACTGGTCGGCCATCCTCTACTGGTCCGAGACCGACACGTTCTACAAGGGCCCCGACTTCGAACGCCTGATCCTCGAAGACCGCGTCGGCGGCGGCGACGGGTTCGCCTCCGGGTTCGCCTACGCCTTTCTCACCGGCCAGGACCCCCAGACCGCCGTCAACCTGGGCACCGCCCACGGCGCGCTGCTCCAGACCACCCGAGGCGACACCAGCCAGATCACGCTCAAGGAGCTGGAACACGTCGCCGGCGGCGGCGGGGCGCGGATCGTGCGGTGACCCGACCCCGGAAGGGGGTGGGCCTCACTACGCGTCAGGTCTTGGCGGAATGAACGGCTGCGGCGCGGACGACGGGCGATCACACAACCGCCCAGGCCGGCGAAGATCAACCGCGGGGCGCCCGGCTCCGTCTCCACAGGCCGTCAAGACCGGCCCGCCAATCGCGGCGTCAAACGGGACCGGCCGGAGGGAGCGGGAAGCCGGAAGGCGCGGAAACCGCCGATCCGACCCCCGGATCGCCGGACCCCGGATTCTCGGCCCCCGGATTCCCGTCCTTACCGGCCCGTTGCTCGCCCCGCGGCCGGCTTTACAACAGATATCGGATTGTCAAAGAACAAGCGTAACGCAAACCTCCTATATGTTAGGTTTTTGATTGCATTATGTCAAGCCCACTTGCCTCCCGTCGGGTACAGCAGCGAGCCCCGAATGTCGGTTGACCAGGAACGGCGGCGGCGGAGGACAATGGGCTGGCCGGGCCGAGTCGGCGTAGACGCTCGACCCGGCGGCGCCGAGTACGTAGCGGTCTGCCTGCCCGCGTTCTCGCCTGAAGCAGTTCAACGGGACAGCTGAGCAGCGTCACAAGACGATCGTCTTGCCGATCTCTGCAAGGGGCCTTGGTGACCGCACATTATTGAAAGGTGGCAATGACCCGATCTTCTTCAAGGCTGTCCCAGTTGGGTGTCTGACGCTTGGAATTAACTTCGTCGTACCAATCGTACACCTTCTGGACGGCTTGCTGAAACACAGGGTCATCGGGGCGCGAGTCTTTAAGCCCCTGCAAACGCTCACGCGTGACGAACCCTAACCCAGGTTCGATATAAAGATAAGCTAATGATTTAGCCGCGCCTTGGCGGATCCAGTCAATCTCATACATGCGCTGCCCCCAGAGATCCCTTTGATGCTCCTGATCACGCTGATCCCAAAACTCGGATTGTTCCGGGCTCAAAAAAGCGGCCGCCCGCCCGGCCCGCGGCGCTTTAGCGGCTTCGATATGATTGACATTAAACCGCTGTTTCTCTGGATGATCAAAAACGATCTCTTCGGCAGGAACATCCAGCACACGTTGGTATAACGACTTCGAAGCCGCGGGACCTCCGGTGTTGTTACGGTCGTATAGATTGCCCAGGTGGATCCTTGCGCGCATGACGGATGAGTGATTTTCCCAGCCGTTGAACCGTGTCAACAGATCGCGATACCAACGGATGGCCTCTTCATCACGGGATTCTTCGCCCTTGGCTGCGTTGTATTGCGCTATAAGATGAGCACCCATGCGCAGACGCACATTGGCTTCAACTTCCCGGGGCAGGTCCCCGCGATCAAGAAGGCTCTGATATTTTCTAAGCACCTCAAGTTGGGTCGCTTCTTCGCTCGAAGCAAAATGATCGATAGCCGCGAACGCCTCTTCCCAGGTATCCGCCTCAAGCACTTCCCCAGACGGGCCCAGTAAATTCCAAGACCATGATTCTGGCAGCCGCTCTAAATCTGACGGATCCTTCTTTGGCGCCTCGTCGCGCCTGGCCTCGGCCAAATCAGATGCCGTGACCGAGCTTGGCGTCGGGCGCCGCCCCGTATGTTCCTGTCTTGGATCCGCCGGACCGGACCGCGGCTCTCTATCAATTGACATGGAGCCAGCAGGAGCAGGATGGGACGGATTGGCTTGGGTCCGCTCTTTGTGCGTGACCCATGAAAACCCATAATACGCCGTAAAGACAAACGCGGGGATCACCAAGACCCCCAACACGATTCGCCATCGACCGATAGGCGCCGGCACGTCGGTCACTCCTTCTTTTTATGGTCAGCGCCGCCGGCGCCCGCATCATCCACCCAGTGATATGTTTCGAAGGTGGCGCCGAACCCGTTGCCCCCATCCTCCATGTTCTTAAACTTTTGGTGATTGCCTACAGAGTGATACTTATTTGCATTTGGGAGAGGGTCGGGAAAATTTGAAACGTGAGTTTCATCAAACGACCCATCTGGGTCTGTCTCCCAAGACACGCCGTCCGTAAAAGCGGCGCCGATTGTATCGCCCTTGGGGTCATCCACATTTTGGCTGATAGACAATTCGGTGATCTCTTCCTTGATGGTGCCGCGCCAGGGCAGATTTTGATCTTGATATGTTAACTGCCAACTCACCCGCTGCGTCACCAATGTGCTGTTTTGGGTATCAGTCGTTTTGACAGCGCCGGTGCTGGTTGTAACGCCATCCGGGTCAACCACCTGTATCGTGCCGCCATCCACTCTCTGGTGGGCTGCCCAATCTTGTGGTTTTATTTTCAGTAGAATTCGCGTTCATGCTCACAGCGGATCATCTGCGGCAACATCTCGAACGGCCGGGCGCGGATGGTCAGCCCGGCGGGCTGGTCCGAGCCGGGACAGACGCCCCGACGCCGTGCATCGCGACGCCTGAGCCCCATTGACGTGATCCAGCCATGAGCACCATCCTGCACATCACCTCACGCGAAGCCTGGGAAGCGTCGCAGGCCTCAGGCCGGTATCGGGCTCCGAGCCTTCACTCGGACGGTTTCCTGCATTGCTCGAAACCCGACCAGGTGATCTCGATCGCCAACTTCCTTTTCAAGGGGCAAACCGGATTGGTGCTGTTGTGCATCGACAGCGAGAAAGTGGATTCCGAGATCCGTTACGAAAATCTTGAAGGCGGCGAACAGCTCTTTCCGCACATCTATGGGCCGATCAATATCGACGCCGTTGAACAGGTGCTGCCGTTTGAGCCGGGTCGTGACGGCTGGTTTGAACTGCCCGCGACACTCCGCGGCCCGGCCGGTTAAGCACAGATATCAGATTGTCAAAGAACAAGCGCAGCGCAAACGCCCTGCGTGCTGGGTTTTTCGATCGTATGATGTCAAGCCATTCCGTCAGGCTTGCTTCTCAATACATCAAGGCTATCTGTTTGAATCAAGCCGGACCTGAGCGCAGCGAAGGTCCGGATACGGTCGAAACAACTCATCCGGACCTTCGCTGCGCTCAGGTCCGGCTTTCACGAGTCGCAGGCGTTCGTAACATACTTTCTTGATCCATCGGCGTCAGGTAGACTCACGATCATGAGCGAGGAGCGCGAGTACATCCTTCGCATCGGCGATGAATCGGGCGGAGATCGCTACGTGCCGGTCACCGAATTCAACATTCAGCAGTATTCATGCGGGCTTCGTGCGGGAGACCTGGTCCGCCTCAGGAATGACCTGCCGAGGTTGGATGAAGACGGGAATCCGACGGGAAAGGTCTATGCCGCGGGGGAGGTCTGGCGGGTGTTGAGCGGAGCCGAGGCCGACCCCACGGCGCTGTGGCTGCGGCAGGCCGACGGCCAACTCCATGCCTGGGATGACGACCCATCGATCTTTGAAACCTTCGAGCGCATCGCCCCCAATGAAGACGGCGCCACCGCCGATGACGGTTGATGGAACAACACGGGGCAACCCGAGATTTGAGGAGATCGATGACAGAGTCCCAGGCGACGCCATCCGGCCGTGATGAAGTGGCGCTCCGTGAGGTGACCGGGGACAGCGTGCGCACGATCTGCGGGCTGTCGGTCCGTGACGAGCAGACAAAGTTCGTGGCGCCGAACGCGGTGTCCATCGCGCAGGCCTATTTCTCGGAGCACGCGTGGTTCCGGGCGGTGTACGCCGACGAGACGCCGGTCGGCTTCGTGATGCTGGCGGACCAGCCGGAACCGCCGGAGTACTATTTATGGCGTTTTATGATCGACGCCCGCTATCAGGGGATGGGTTATGGCCAGCGGGCGCTGGCGCTGTTGATCGAGCACGTCAGGACCCGGCCGGGCGCGACCGAGTTGCTGACCAGTGTGGTCCAGGCTGAGGGCGGCCCGCAAGGGTTCTACGAAAAAAACGGGTTTGAACTCACGGGCGAATACGAGGACGGCGAAGCGGTGATGCGGCTCCGTCTTTAAGGCGGGGGGTGTTGCCGGATTCAGATGGAAGGCAGGTCCACGCCTAACAACAAGGCGATCACCGCCGCGACAACGATCAGCACAACCAGCATCATCAACGCGGCGATGAACATCGCGAGCAGGAAAAGCGTCACCGTCAGTGTTCCGGTGAACTGGGCGGCCGCGCCGTAGACCCAGAACTCGCCACGGAATTGCGACACCACCCCCAACGCCCATGCGAGCGTCCCGCCACCGAGGATCATCCCGACCAGGGCCTTTTCCAGGGCGACGAGCCAGGCCGGCTTCGGGGGCGTGATGACCGTCATGCTTGGCGTTGGCCCCGTTGAGAAAGAGAAGCGCACCCACTGGCCGCTGCTCTGGTCGTTCACGTCGAGGTCGATCGATACGGGGTCCGGTTCTTCGGCGTCAAGCGGAGACTCCGGATCTTCCGCCGCTTCTCCCTGGTTGCGCACCTTGTCGATCAGGCTTGAAGCCAGATCCTTCAAGGAAAGATGCCGGGTCACCTGGGACGGCGGGGGAGGGGGAGGGGTCAGCCAATCCACCAGCCAGGGCCCAACCACCAAGGCCAACAAAGCGATCATCGACGCCGCAACCGCGCACCAGCCGTAAACCGGGCGAGGCCTGGGGCGGCGCTGACTTTCATTGGCTTGAGGACCCGGCGACTCCATGCGGTTGAGTATACCCTTCGGCCAATCCCTAAACATCATGACGTGAGGCGGCAGGCGTCCGGGGAGCGATTCCCATCACCGCTCCACCACCACCGTGGCGTTAGGCTCGTACCACAGCAGGCGGCCGTTGTCTTGGACGCAGGCGGCGTGGAGGTAGGCGACGACGTCGGACTTGAGGGGCTCGGGCAGCTGGGCGAACTCGATCTGGAGGCAGAAGGACAGGTACTCGTCGCGTTGGCGTTCCTGGCCGGGGTCGAACAGGCCGGTGAGGTCGAGGGGGGTGGGGTCGAAATGGACAGCGGGTCGGAGGCCGGCGTCACGGAGGCCAACGACGAGTTCGGCGCTGGAGAAGCCGTGGTGGGGGCCGGGGGGGTGGTCGCGGTCGAAGCGGGGGTTGAACAGGCGGTAGAGCGGGTGGATGCCGAACGGGCCCTGGAGGAAGGCGACGACGCGGCCGGCGGGGGTCAGCGCGTCGCAGGCGTGACGCACGCAGCCGACGGGATCCGCCAGCCAATAGAGCGAGTGGGAAAACAGCACGAGGTCGAATCGGCCGGGGATCGGGTATGCGGCATCGAACGGCGCCTCGTCGACGCGTGCGTCAATCCCGAGCGACGCAACGGCCTCATGCAGCTCGGCGGCGTGGGCGGGGTTGGGCTCGACGGCGGCGTAGCGCTCGGGCCGCCGGCCGCCGCACGCAAGCCAGTCGCGGATGACCTTGCCCGTGCCGGCCCCGATGTCGAGGCACGCGAACCCCTCGGGCAGTTGGTCGGCGAACCCGACCAGCCGATCGGTCATGGCCGGGTATTCGTACGAACGTGCGACGAAGGCGGCGAAGGTTTGCGCATATCGCTGCGCGTCCAGGGTCTTGACCGGCGTGCGGGCGGGCATGGCGGGGAGTCTATCAGTTGTCGGCGCAGCCGGCCCATTGCGGTCACGGAGTGTTCGCGTCGTCCTGCTCAAACAACGCGGTATTGATCGCGAATGCGGCCTGCAACCCGGTTGACGCCGCCAGCGCCACCATATGCATTTCCGGTTCAACCAGATCGCCGACGGCATAAACCCCTTGGGTCGTGGTCTGGCGCGTGGGGTCGACCACGACGGCGCCGCAGGCCTGTACGGCGCAGCCGAGCTGTTGAGCAAGTGAATTCTGAAACTCGATCACCGGCCAGAGGAAGACGCCCCGGTAAGCCGAACGCTGATCGCCAGCAGCAATCTCCGCCATCCCCTCGGCGGTGACCATCTCGGTGATGGGCGCCTCCACGACGCGGACGCCCATCACCGCGAGTTGGTCCGCGGCGTCGGCCGGCAGTGCGCGGCCGTTCGTGTACAGGGTGAGACGCTCCGACCAGAGGCGCACGAAGCGCAGGTGGCGGAGGGTCTGCTCGTCATTGCCGATCACGGCCAGGGGATGGTCGCGCAGCTCCCACGCGTCGCAGTACGGGCAACGGATCGCGAGCGTGCCCCACAACGCATCGAGGCCGACGATCGGGGGCAGCACATCCCGGACGCCGGTCGCCAGCACGAGCATGCGGCCGAGCTGCTCGCGTTCACGGGTCGCGACGCAGAAGCCGCCGTCGGCTTGCGTGGCGCGACCAACCTCGCCCCGCTCCAGTGTGACGTTCGGGTACATGGCCAACTGGTCCCGCGCGATCTGGAGCAGCTCGACGGTGCTGTGTTCGCCATCGCGGGTGTGGAACGCGTGGACCGAAGCGGACCGCACGCTGCGGGGCGAGCCGCCGTCGATCACGAGAACGCGTCTGCCCGCCCGCCCGAGAACCAGAGCGGCGGAGAGCCCCGCGTGGCTTCCCCCTATGATCACAACGTCATGCATGAGGCGGTCCGATCTTTGCTTTGCCGTCAATCTATCATCCCGCCCGGTGCAGGTGAAGCGTCGGGGGAATCGAATGGGCGGCGTTTCGTTATGATCCTTGAATGATCCCTTTCGGTCGTTCCGGCTCAAAACCCCCCGCGCTCAGCGACGACGAACGGCGTATCCGCGACGCGGCTGCGAGTCACGTCGACACGCTGGCGGGTTTGATCGGTTCACGCCACGCGGGGCGGCCAAGTTCGATCGAGGCGGCAGCCGCTTATGTCGAGCGGCAGTGGCGTGAGATGCGGGTTGAGGTGATCCGTGAAACCTACCCGACCGAACAGGGGCCTGCGGTCAACCTCATCGTCGAACACCCCGGGACCTCGCGGGCGGACGAGATCGTCATCCTCGGCGCGCATTACGACACCGTGCCCGAGACCCCCGGCGCCGACGACAACGCCTCGGCGGTCGCCGGGCTGCTCGAGGCCTCGCGTCTACTGACGCCACGCCGGTTCAAGCGGACGATCCGGTTCATCACGTTCGCCAACGAGGAGCCGCCGCATTTCTACACCGACACGATGGGCAGCCAGGTCCACGCGCGCCGATGCCGGGAGCAAGGCGAACACGTCGCCGCGATGGTCTGCCTCGAGATGATCGGCTACTTCGACCCGACGCCGGGCAGCCAGCGTTATCCCGTCCAGTTGCCGCGGCTGGCGATGAAGATGCTGCGGTCGGCGGGGGACTTTCTCAGCGTCGTCGGCAACCCGCGCTCGACGGGCGTGCTGTACACGTTCCGCCGGGGGTTCAAGCGCGCGACCCGGCTGCCGCTGATCGCCGTGCCGCTGCCCGAGGCGATCCACGACATCCGCCTCTCGGACCACGGCCCGTTCTGGGACGAGGGTTTCAAGGCGCTGATGGTCACCGACACGAGCTTTTATCGGAACCCGCATTACCACCAGGGCAGCGACACGCCCGACACGCTGGACTATGACCGGCTCACGCAATCGATCGTCGGGATCGCGGGCGGGGTCGGCGCGCTGGCGGGCCGGGCGTGAATGACACGGTTACACTAACCGGCTGAGACAGAACCCTCGGCGCCGACGCGGCGTATGTATCCTGCTTGTTCACCCATACGAAGGAGCCCGCCTATGCAGGTCCTGGTCAACTTTGGCGATGTCGATCACAGCGAAACCCTCAAGGAACACGCGGTGACCCGGGCGGAGCACGCCCTCCGGCATGTGCGCGACGCGGTGACCCGGGTCGAGGTGCATCTGCGGGATGACAAGCAGGGCCGGGTCGGCGAATCCGACAAGCGCTGCGTCATGGAGGCCCGGATCGCGGGCAAGAAGCCGCTGACCGTGGACAACACCGGCAAAGACCTGTACGCGACCATCACGCAGACCGCCGATAAACTCGGCCGGGCCGTCAGCCGAAGCCTCGGCCGCTGATTCATACGGATGGAAAGCCGCGGGCAAGGCCCGCGGTTGGACAACCGCGAGGGTTTCCCCGCGCGCACAAACACGACTTTACCGTTCAAAAAGCTTCGTATCGCAAGCCGAACGGGGTAAACTATCTGAGCCGGGCGGATCGGCATCGTGTCCATTCGTTTCGCGAGGAGCCCCGGTTATGTGTGTTCGCGGTTTGTTCGCGGGGGTCGTGATGGTTTTCGGGGCTGCCGTCGCTTCGGCGCAAAGCGGGTTGGTGGTGGAGCGGTTGCCGGGAGAGAGCTTCAGCATCGGCAACGCGGCTCTCGACCTGCCCCAGGTCCAGGTGGCCGTCTTCCTGCCGGGGATGACCGACCCGCAGGAGAGCCTATTCGATCTGGGCGATTTCTTTGACGACCTGTTCAGCGACCCGATCTTCGACGGGGCGTTCGACTTTGGCGGCCTGCTCGGCTCGGGGCCGTTCACCATCGAGGGCTTCACCGACACCGGCGCCAGCGTTGTGACCCTCGGCCCGTTCACCGCGGCGAACTTTTTGATCCCCAAGCAATTGGGCGCGACGTTCACCGACGTGGGCATCGGCGGGACGGAGACCTTCGACATCTCCACGCCGCTCAACTTCGCGATCGCGCCCGCCACGCCTTCGGGCAGCAACAACGACATCGCCAACTACTCGCTCCAGTCCAGCAATATCCAAGCGGCGGTCGACGCCGCCGATCTGTCGGGCGATCTCACCGACTTCGACGCCTTCCTCGCGGCGTACTCCGAGTTCAACGTCTTCGGCATGCCCCTGCTGGAGGGGCGGACCATGGTGATCGACGCCCGCGGCCTCAACGCGTTCGCGCTCGGCGACACCTCCGACCCCGACGCCCTGCCGGTGTTGGTCAACCGCCTCTACAACCACGGGACCGGCCCGGCCTGGAACCCCGACAGCACCGATGAGCCGGGCGTGCCCGACTGGGACGAGGTCGACCTGGTCATGGACCTCGACTTCGCCGACTTCGGCCCCCTCACCACCACCACCAACGGCACGCCCCCCACCATCGCCCACAACCCCATGGTCGGCGGCGGGCTACCCGACCTGGTCAACGAGACCATCGGCGACGCCAGCGACAGCGCCCCGGGCATCACCCTCGGCTTTGCCGGCCTGACCATCGAGGTCTCCGCCCTCTTCGACACCGGCGGGTCCATCAGCGTCATCAACCCCGACGTCCTCGACCAGATCGGCTTCGCGATCCAGCGCGACGCCCAGGGCGCGGTCACCGGCGTCACCGCCGACGACGGCTCCGCGGTCGAAACTTTCGAGCTCCAGGTCGCCGGCGTCGGCGACGAGTCGGGCAGCACGCTCATCGGCGTGATCCTCGATGAGTTGACCCTGCCCACCTATTTCATCGATGAAAACGGCGTGCGCGTCGAGCGGCCGCTCACGTTCGAGGGGGTCCCGTTTGCGATCGCCGATATCAGCATCGACAACGGCGTCGACAGCTACACCCTCCCCGCCGTGCTCGGCGTCAACACGCTGCTCGCCTCCGCCTTTGTCGACGGCGCGATCGACCCCACCGGCGTCGGCGATCTGACGATCCTGCCGGGCCTGTTCGACTTCATTATTTACGACGAGACCGACAACCGCGTCGGCCTGACCTTCGCCTCGTTCATCCCCGAGCCGGGCACGGCCGCGGCTCTAGGCGTCCTGACCGTCACGCTCCTGGTGCGGCGACGCTGAGGCGCCGCGTCTACACTTAATGGATGCATCGTCTCGGCACGATCGGCTTTGTCTATGACGACTGGTCGGGGGTCTTCTACCCGCGGGGCCTGAAGCCGACGCGCCGGCTTGGGTGGTATGCGCAGCATTTCTCGTCGCTGGAACTGGACACGACGTTCCATGCGGTGCCTCCGGCCGAGCGGGTGCGTCGGTGGGCCGAGTCGGTCCCCGAGGGGTTCACGTTCAGCGTCAAGACCCCGCGTGCGGTCACGCACGAGGGCCCGCTGGGGACGGTGGCGGTGGGCGACGTGATGCGCCTGTTTCTCAAGACGGTGCGTGAGCTGGGCGACCGGCTCGGCGTGGTGCTGATGCAGTTCCCCCCGCGGTTCCGGGCTGAGCGTCGGGACGAGTTGGGGCGTTTCCTGCGGCGGCTGCCCGCGGACATCCGCTTCGCGGTGGAGCTGCGGCACCCGTCGTGGTGGTCGGACGCCACCGCCGACCTGCTGCGGGAGCGCCGCATCGCGTGGGTCGGATCAGACCAGCCGACGCCCGAGGTCGCCGGGGTCTCGCCCGCGGATACGCTTCAGGGCGGCGCGGCGCACCGCCCCCGGCCGGTGATCGTGACGAGCGATTTCCTGTATATCCGGTGGGTGGGCAACCACGGCCAGTTCGGCACGCGGGCGCAGGAAAAAGTCGACCCGACCCCGCGCCTGCGATGGTGGGCCGATCAACTCCAGCCGCTCATGGGGCAGAGCGGGCCGACGCCGGACCTTTACGGGTACTTCGGCAACAGCTACGCGGGACACGCCCCGGCGACGTGCCGGCGGATGCACAAGCTGCTGGGGCTGCCCACGCCATCGGGTGAGGCGGCGCAAGGCAGCCTGTTTTAATAGCCGGCCCAGGCGGGCGTAGCCCGCCGGCTATCTGAAGGGATTCACACCGACGACGACGCCACTTCGGCCGACTCGCGGCGTTTCCCGGTCGACACCTTCACGTGAACCATCAGGTCATCGGGGGTGGGCTTGACGGGATAGTCCTCGGGCTTGCGCATGCCGTAGACGACCGGCTTGTCGTGGTCGCCGTGGAAGCGGTCGACGTTGTAGACCGAAGCGAACTTGAACAACATCCGCAGGAAGTTGGTCTGGCCGCGGGCCAGTTGCCCGGCCAGGATCCGCGAGACGTCGACCGCCGTCTTCCAGCCCATGAACTTGCGGTTGATGATCGACTGGGTCTCGACCAGCTGCGCGTAGAACTCGCGCAGCGGCAGCTTCGTGGGCGTCACCGCGTGCTGGATGTCGAACAGGCGGTAATCGTCGGTCGTCAGCCGGCGGCGGTCGGTGTGGAACAGCTCGGTGCCGGGGTACGGCGTGGCGACGGTCAGGTGGACGATCTCGGGCACCCGGGTCGCCCACTCGCGGGCCGCCGTGAACTTCTCCTCGTCCCACGACGGGTCGGTGATGAGGTTGATCGCCACCTCGATCCCCAGCTCGCGCGCGATCTCGAGGGCCTCGAAGTTCTGGTTCGGCGTCACCCGCTTGCGGAAGAGCTTGAGCTGGTCGGCGTCGAGCGACTCGAGGCCGAGGAACATGTAGCACAGCCCGAGCTTCGCCCAGCGGGCGAAGACCTCGCGATTGCGGATCAAGACGTCGCAGCGCGTTTCGAGGTAGTAGCGTTTTTTGATGCCGCGTTTCTCGATCTCGTCGGCGATGGCCATGCCGTGTTCGGGGTGGACGAACGCGACGTCGTCGACGATGAAGCAGTTGGGCTCGCGGATCGCCTGCAGCTCGTCGCCAATGACGGCGGGGTCGGCCAGGCGGTAGCTGCGGCCGTAGAAGGTCCACGCGGAGCAGAACGAGCAGTCCCACGGGCAGCCGCGGGAAAACTCGATCGAGGCGCAGGGGTCGAGTTCGCCGATGAAGTACCGCCGCCGCCGCCGGGTCAGGTGGCGGGCGGGGCGGATGGCGTTGATGTCGGTCTGCAGCGTGGGGCGCGGCCCCTTGCCGCGGGCGGTGGCGACGCCGGGCAGCCCGTCGACGTCCGGCGCCTGCTCCAGCATCATCGGCGTGGTGGTCTCGCCCTCGCCGGTGACGATCGCGTCGATCGCGCCGTCGCCGTGGGCGATCACCTCTTCGGTGATGAACGAGATGCTGTGCCCGCCGCAGAACACGAACGCGCCGGGCAGCCGCTGCTTGATGAGCTTAGCCAGGTCGATCACCTCGGGCACATTGGCGAGGTAGTTGACAGAGAAGCCCACGGCCTGGGGCCGGAACCGAGCCAGCTCCCGCTCCAGGTCCGGGCGTTTGAAGACCTGCAGGTCGATCAGCCGCACGTCATGGCCGGCCGCGAGCAGCGCGGCGCCCACGCATTCCATGCCCAGCGGCTCCAGCCGGAGGTAGACCTCGGAGTACAGCAGCGGGCTCGGATGCACCAGCAGGACACGCATGAGTTACCCTTTCCGCTCGGACCTGATTCGGCTGAGCCATCATACGTGCGGGAGGGGGCGTGGCAAGAAGTTTCCATCAAACACAACAAAAGCCCAGGGATGGGAATCCCTGGGCTTCGTTCAGTCGATCGTTTTATCGCCTTAGCCGGCGGGCTACGCCCGCCTGGTCCAGGGCCGCGTAGCGGCCCGGCTAAGCCAACCCCGTCGCTCTATAAGCGGGAGGCGGTGCGTATCAAGCGGACTCGCTCTAGCGGTAGAACTCGATGATCAGGTTCAGGTTCACGTCGAACGGCACCTGGTCGCTGGTGGGGGTGGCGACGACCTTGGCGGTCAGGGTCGAGGGGTCGAACGTAAGCCAGCCGGGGACCTCGTGGCCGGGCAGGGACTCCATGTTCTCCCGGATGACCTTCTTGGCGTTGTCCTTCTTGATCGTGACCTCGTCGCCGACGCTGATCTGGTAGGACGCGACGTCGACCTTCCTGCCGTTGACGAGGATGTGGCCGTGGCTGACGAGCTGGCGGGCGGCCCAGATGGAGCGGGCCCAGCCCAGGCGGCGGATGACGTTGTCGAGGCGCTGCTCGAGCAGGCGGAGCAGGACCTCGCCGGTGTTGCCCTTGGTGCGGCCGGCCTTGGCCATGTAGAGGCGGAACTGCTTTTCGAGGACGTTGTAGTGGTAACGGAGCTTCTGCTTCTCGTTGAGGCGGACGCCGTAGTCGCGGAGGCGCCGGCCGCGGAAGCCGTGCATGCCGGGGGGGTTGAGCTGACGCTTGGTGGTGTGCTTGGGCAGGTCGGCGATGGGAACGCCGACGCGGCGGGAGAGCTTGACCTTGGGGCCGGTGTAGTTGGCCATAACGCGTTCCGCCCGCCGTTTCCGGGGGGCGCCTCTTGGGGCTCGGCCGTGGCTACGGCTCCGCGGGTCCAACGAAGTTCAGGCCGACGCTCGGCCTGCGATTCGAGCCGCGTATTGTGCCGGATCACTCCGGATCGGTCAAGACGAGGCTCGGCTTCCGCACCGGCCGGGGCCCGGCGGCGAGGCGGTACGCCAGCGCCAACGCCAGCGCCAGCCAGCCGATGTCCCAGATGGAAAAGACCGGCATCGCGGGGTGCAGCCGGGCCAAGCCGGGCTCGTCACGGAGCAGTTGGGCAACGGCGGCCCGGCGTTGGGCGGGCGGCATCTGCTCGACCCGGGCCTGGACCTGGGCCTCGATCCGCCGATTGAGCGACCCCGGGGGCTTGTCGAGCGTGCGGTTGCCGGTCTCGGCCAGGTGGTCCAACGCCTCCTGGAGCGCCGGGTCGAACGCACGGTTCGCGATCATCTGCCGCCCCACCGCCGCGCGGATGAGGTCGGGGTCAGCCGTCGACATGTGCTGCGACAGCGCCGGCCGGGCCGCCGCCGCGATCAGCGCCTTGCCGCTGAAGCACGCCAGCACGGTCAGCCCCACCGCCAGCAGCCCGACGGCCTGATTCCGCCGATCCATAAGACTCGACGCCGTCCAGGCCGTGACGGCGCCGATCACCACCGCCATGACGCCCAAGGGCCATCCCGTCAGATACGCCAGCCCCGCCCAGATCACGCCCAGGCCGACCGCCGCCGCGACACCCAGGCCAATCGCGAGGCGGGCCCCGCCCCATAGCGGCGTCTTGACCCTCAAAACCACCGGGTCCGCCGGCGTTTGAGCGGACGTCTCATCCAGCGGCCCCAACGCCCAGTCGAGCGTAGCCGGGTCGACGGGGTCGGCCGCTTCGTCGTCGGCGGCGGCGGCGTCAAACGTCAGCAAGGCCGTCCCGCCCGTCTCCGCCTGCGGCGGCGCGTCTTGCGCGGACTCGGCCAACCGCAATCCGACAGACGCCGTTTGCTCGACCGGGACCAGGTTGACCGCGTGGCAGAGGGGGCAACGAAACTTGCCCGCCGGCGGGTCCGGCGGGGGCTCGATCGATTCGCCGCAACGTTCACAAGCCTGGCGGGTCACGTCTGGTCCTCAACGCCCGAAAAGCGGGTTCAAGCGGTTGATCTCCCAAACCCGGCCGTTGTTCGGAACCCGGTCACGCTTCATCAACTGCTCCCACGGATGCAGGGCCGCGTGCCCATCGAGAAACGCGTAGTTCGATCCGTCGCCGTGAAGGTCGATGCTGATCTGCGGCTCATCATCAATGCCCAGCCCTTCCTGGCCGTCTTCATGCCCCGGTTGCTCGACCACGATCAGGTCGATCACCGCCAGAGGCGTGCCGCCGATCCGTTCGCCGAGCAGGACCACGTACGTCGGACGCTTCACCGATGCGAGGTGCAGGTCGATCCCGCCGTCGCTTCTGGGCCGCCACCGATCGCCGTACCACAGCATCCCGTTGACCACGTAGCTGCTGTCGCGCAACCGACCCGTCACCGGCTCGGGCGTCTCGAAATGCGGGCTCTTATCCGACGGGCAGATCAGCGCGCCTTCCTGCTCGTCCCAGTAAGGCGCCAAGTGCTCAACCCACGTCTTCGGCGCCGCGTCGGGGTTGATCAGCGTGTCGAACCCGGGCTGCGACGACCCGACCGACAGCCACCCGTCGTGGTCCGCGGCGAACATCAGCGACACCTGCCCGCACGAACGGATGTTGCTCAGGCACACCGTCGACCGCCCCTTGTCGCGAGTCCGGGCCAGCGTGGGCAGCACCAGGCCGATCAGCAGCGCGACGATACCGATCGCGGTCAGCAGTTCGACCAGTGAAAACGCCCGGCTTCGCATGGTTTTCCCCGTCATTGCAGGTAAAGCCGCGGGCAATGCCCGCGGGAAACGCCTCACTCCAATCATCGGCCAACGCCCGCCCGCCGTCAACGAAAAAACGCGGAGCGGGCGGGGCCGGGGGCTCAACGCTACAGGACCGCGCCGCACCACTTGCAGTGGGTCGCGTCGGCGTCGTGGCCGTACTTCATGCATTCGGGGCACGCCTGGGTCGTGACCGGGTGCTGCTTGGCGTGAACGAACTCAGCGGATACGAAGCCGGTGGGCACCACGATCATCGCGTAGCCGATCAGGATGATCACCGAGGTGAGGAGCTTGCCGAGGGTGGTGACGGGGATGACGTCGCCGTAACCGACGGTGGTCATGGTGATGATGGCCCAGTACATGCTCTGGGGGATGTTGCGGAAGCCGTCGTTGTAGGAATGCTCGACGAGATACATCGCGGCGCCCATGATGGAGACGACGGTGACCACCGTGAAGGCGAAGACGATGATCTTGCCGCGGGCCCGCCACAGCGCCCGGCGGAGTTCGGCGGCCTCGTCGATCATGCGCGCGAGTTTGAGGATGCGGAAGATCCGCAGCAGCCGCAGCGTGCGCACGATCAGCACCGACTGGGCCCCGGGCACGAGCAGGCTGATGTACGTCGGCAGCACCGCGACCAGGTCGACGATGCCGAAGAAGCTGCGGGCGTACCGCAACGGCTTGCGCACGCAGATCAGCCGCAACAGGTATTCAACCGTGAACAGGATGGTGAACACCCACTCGGCCGAGCGGAACAGCGCGTGATAATCGCGGTCGAGGTGTTCGACCGTCTCGAGCATCACGGCGAGGGTGCTCAGCAGGATCGCCGCGAGCAGGACGAAGTCGAACACTTTGCCGGCGGTCGTGTCGGCCTCGAAGAGGATCTCGTGCAGCCGATGGCGCCACGGTGCGGACGTCGGTGCGATCCCCGAGTCGCCCCATTCCGGCGGGAGGGGCTTGGTGTGTTGCGCAGCCATGACGGTCAGTCTATCGCGCACGCCGCGGCAGGCCTGCGAAACCGGGGGCGGCCCCCCGCAGACCTGAGACGGCCGGGGCGGTACCATGGACGGCATGTCCCAGAAACGCGAGGAACGCAAACGCCAGCGCAAACAGCGTAAGGCCAGCCAGGTGGTGTTCCGCACCTACCCGAAGCTGCTGTTCATCTGGCCCATCATTGCCGCCGGGCTGCTGCTCTGGCCCGTGGACGCGTGGAACTGGCTGAGCCCCGAGACGGAGGGCTGGATCTACCTCGCGGTGGTGGGCGTCGTGCTGCTGACCATCGGCATCGACCTGGAGCGCGACCACGCGATCTTCTGGCTGGTCTTCTTCGTCGCGGTGTTCTTCATCGGCCGATGGCTGGCGGACGTGCAGGGCTTCACGCTCTTCGGCGACATCTACCGCGGGTTCGCATCGTTGGACGTGGCTTACGACCGCTCATTCGGCCTGGCGCTGAGCCTGCTGCTGCTCCCGCCGTACGCGGTGATGTGGTTGTGGGCGCGGGTGCAGCACAAGTGGCGGATCACGCACAACGAGTTCGAGCATTTTTCGTGGGGCCGGGCCGACGACTCGCTGGCGCGCGGCGCCAAACGCGTGCGCAGCACCTACCCCGACCTGCTGGAGCTGCTGCTGGCGGGCTCGGGCACGCTTATCGTGTACTCCGCGACCGGGCGCAGCGAGCTTCGCCGGATCCCGCACGTGCCGCTGATCTTCCTCGTCCGTCGGCGGATCGACCGGCTGCTGGAGTCGACGCAGGTCACGACGCGCGACCGGCAGGAGTTGATGGAGTCAGAGGAGGCCGCCGCCGAAGAGGCCGAAGCGCCCGCGCCCGGCGAGTCACGCTCCCCCAACGAGGGCATCGGCGGCCGCGACCCGTTGTGATGTACGCCCTGAATGAAATATAGCCGCAGGGACCCCCGACCCTGCCCATCATCCGTCGGGAACGTGAAAGCCGGTGTCCCATTCGATATCGCATCCCTTGCAGACGAAACGGATCGGCTCGCCCTCGTCGAAACCTTTCCGGTTGGCGCGTCGGAGAACACGGCCGCACCCGGGGCACTTGAACGGCGGGGCCGACCACCGAAAGGCCAGCAGGAAGACAACGAAACAGCCGCCGAGGACCAGGCCATAGCCCCAGATCGGCCAGGGGGGCGGGGAAAAGAAGAACACAACGCACACCGCCATCAACGCCAGGCCGCTCAACTCGAACGCCAGGAGGGTCTTGCGTCTGAACGAAGCGGGTGCGGGTCGACGCTGCATCTCTCGTCTCACCAAAGCGTTAAGCCGCCGGTTCACGGCGCCAGGCCCAGTGGATCGCTCCCGGACGCCGCTTCAGACACGGATTATCCGACCGGCTCTCGCCAAGTCAACGGCGGTGTTGAGCCCACGCCACATCCCGCCTCATGCGACGGGCCCGCCTAGCGCCCGACGGCCATCCACAAAAACCTCAAGGCCCTTCTGTAAATCACTTTATGACACATCACGCCGGATTTCGGCGAACTCTGGCACGGGGTTGGCGACTATGATCGACATGATGCGATCGGTTCCCCTCAGTGTGATCATCGCCTTGGGCATATGCCTCGTGCTCATGATGCAAGCCTGCTCCGCCCCGCCCGCGCCCGCGGTCGACGCCGGGCCGGTCGACGGCCCCCACGGCTTCCGCTCCATGGCGTTCGATTCCGCCGCCCAGCGCGACGCCCTCGCCGTCAACCCGATCTACACCGCCCCCTGGTACGCCAGCCGCAACGACAACCTGCCCAGCGTCACCGTCGGCTACGAAAGCCCGCGCGTCGAATCCACCTTCGTCCGCACCTACGACTTCCAGACCCAGACCTCCGGCCGGGTGTTCGATAACTTCCGTCAGAACACCTACACCACCTCCGCCCGCGAGAGCATCCAGCGCTGAGCCTGTCCGCGACGGGCGGTGCGATTATCATGCCCGGGCTATGACCACGCCTGCTACGGACGCCCCGCCCCGCATGACGCCCTCCCCCGACCTTGAATCGCAACTCCGCGCCGCCGTCCGCGGCGAGGTCAGCTTCGACCCGATCTCCCGCGGCATCCACGCCACCGACGCCTCGCATTACCAGGTCATGCCCACCTGCGTCGTCGTCCCCCGCGATGAGGCCGACTGCGTCGCCGCCATCCGCGTCGCCCACCAACACCGCCTGCCCATCACCGCCCGGGGCGGCGCCACCTCCCTCTCCGGACAGACCTTCGGCACGGGCCTCATCCTCGACTGCTCCAAGTACATGGACCAGATCGTCGAGATCAACGAAGACGAGCAATGGATGCGCGTCCAGCCCGGCGCCGTGCGCGACCGCATCAATCAGCAGCTCAAGCCCCTGGGCCTGCACTTCACCCCCGACCCCGCCACCGGCAACCGCGCCACCGTCGGCGGCATGCTCGGCAACAACACCTCCGGCACCCGCTCCATCGTCTACGGCAAAACCATCGATCAGGTCATCTCCTGCCGCGTCGCCCTCGCCGACGGCACGGTCCTCGAGTGCGGCCCCGTCGACGACGAGCAGTGGCAACACAAGGCCCAGGGCGAGTCCGCCGAGGCCCGCATCTACCGCGGCGTCAAAGACATCATCCTCCGCCATCAGGACGAGATCCGCGACCGCTACCCGAAGGTGATGCGCCGCGTCTCGGGCTACAACCTCGACGAGTTCGTCGACGGCGCCGGCTACACCGGGCCCATCGGCCCCCGACGCGAACACAATCAGGGCCGTCGCGCCTGGAACCTCGCCAACCTCATCGTCGGCTCAGAAGGCACCCTCGGCGTCCTCCTCGAAGCCAAGGTCCGGCTCGTCCCCCTGCCCAAGGCCACCGCCGTCTGCGTCGTCCACTTCAACCAACTGCTCGACGCGCTGAGCGCGGTCGACGCCATGCTCGACCACGGCCCGTCCACCGTCGAGCTGCTCGACGACGTCGTCATGGACGAGGCCCGCGTCAACGCCGCCACCAAACACATGGCCCACTTCATCGCCGGCTGGCCCAAGGCCGTGCAGATCGTCGAGTTCATGGGCGACGCCCCCGACCAAGCCCAACACCGGGCCGAAGCCTTCGCCCGGGACATGAAGGACCGAAAGATCGGCTACGCCTGGCCCGTGTTCGGCGACGCGAAGAACCAGGCCGACATCTGGAACACCCGCAAGCTCGGCCTCGGCCTGATCACCAACGTCAAAGGCAAGGTCAAGGGACGCGACTTCATCGAAGACGCCTGCGTCCCCACCGACAAGCTCGCCGAGTACGTCGGCAAGATCATGGACCTCTGCGCCTCGATGGGCGTCATCCGCGTCTCCAAGTACGCCCATGCTTCCGTCGGCGTCATCCATATCGCCCCCTCCCTCGACCTGCACGAGCCCGAGGACGTCGAGAAAATGGCCGCCATCGCCGAACAGGCGTTCACCTGGGTCATGGAATACGGCGGCTCGTGGTCCGGCGAGCACGGCGACGGCCAGCTCCGCGGCCAGTTCCTCCCCCGCATGTTCGGCGACACGCTCTACCACGCCTTCCGTGAGGTCAAGGCCATCTTCGACCCCGACAACCTCATGAACCCCGGCAAGGTCGTCGACGCTCCCGCGATGACCGCTAATCTCCGTTATCAGCAGGAAGGCTATTCCCAGCGGATCGCCGAGGTCGCCTCGAACTATCAATACCGCGACCAGGGCGGTTTCGCGCTGGCGGTCGAGCAGTGCAACGGTGTGGGCGCCTGCCGCAAACTCGGCGACGGCACGATGTGCCCGTCCTACATGGCCACCCGCGACGAGTCCGCCACCACCCGCGGCCGCGCCAACGCCCTGCGCCTCGCCATGTCCGGCCAGCTCGGCGACGACGCCCTCGCCTCCCAGGAGCTCCAGGACGGCGTCATGGCCCTCTGCCTCGCCTGCAAGGCGTGCAAGAGCGAGTGCCCCAACGCCGTCGACATGGCCAAGCTCAAGTCCGACACCCTCCAGATGCGCCACGACCAGCACGGTGTGCCCCTCGGCTACAAGCTCATGGGCGAGATGCCCATCCAGGCCAGGCGACTGGCGGGACCGCTAGCACATCTGACCAACGCGATGGCCCGGCTGCCGGGGTACGGCTTCTTTATGGAAAAGATCGCCGGCATCGACCGCCGCCGGCCGATCCCCGCCTTCGCCACCCGGCCGCTCAAGGCCCGGCTGCGCGGCAGGACCAAGCCCCAGGACGCCCCGCGGGGCAGGGTCGTGCTCTTCAACGACACCTACGCCAGCTACATGGAGCCGCACGTCGGCGTCGCCGCAGTCGACCTGCTCGAGGGCTGCGGCTACGAGGTCCTCCTCGCCGACGCCGGCTGCTGCCAACGCCCCCGCATGTCCAAGGGCCTGGTCAAGGACGCCAAGCGCGACGGCACGAAGACCATGCAGAACCTCGATGTTTACGCCAAGCAGGACCTGCCGATTGTCTGCCTCGAACCCAGTTGCGCCTCCGCCTTAATTGACGACCTGCCCGATCTGATGGATGACGCCAAGATGGGCCAGCGCGTGGCCGACCAGGTGCGTATGATCGACGTTTTCCTTGAAGAACAAGGCGTCGAACTCACCTCCGACCACGCCGACATCCTCCTGCACGGCCACTGCCACCAGAAAGCCCTCTTCGGCACGCGATCCATGGAAAACGCCTTCGCCAAAATGGAAAACACCCATTGCGAAGAAGCCGGCGCCGGCTGCTGCGGCATGGCCGGGTCGTTCGGCTACGAACATTACGACGTCTCGCGCAAAGTCGGCGAAGACCGCCTCTTCCCCGCCGTGCGCCAAGCGGCCGAGCGCGACGCGACCGTCATCGCCTGCGGCATCTCCTGCCGCCATCAGTTGCACGATTTCCTGAACGTCAAGGCGAAGCACTGGGTCGAGGTGGTCAAGCCCAAACCGGGCGGAACGGATTGAACCGCTGCTAAGCCCCGCATGCGGACGCGGGCCCCGGTCGGTGAAATCTATCCGGACCTTCGCTTCGCTCAGGTCCGGCTTGATCCCAGGGCCAAACGTTCACGACCCCGGGCGGAGTTGGGCCGACGCCGGCTCCTGGGCGGTATGGGTGATCGACACCTTGACGGGCTGGCCGTCGACGACCGCGCTCACGTTGTACCGCCCATAAAACGCGGGCAACAAAACCATGCCATGGTCGTCCGTCATGACGGTCTGATCGGTCCACCACTGGTTGTAAACCAAGTCGATCCAGGCCTCGCCGGCGGGCTTCATCGAGCCGTCGCGACGGGCGAGGGCGGCCCGCTTGCGCCAGTGCTTGCCCTCCCAGAAGCCCCACATCACGATGGACTCCATGGCCGGGTGGCTGAACGCCGCGATCATCGTGTCGCGGAGGAAGTCGGCCTGGAGCTGGTCGTCATCGCCGGCGTCCACGTCCAGCTCGGTGATCTTGAGCTTGAGGCCGAGTGCGGCGAAGCGGTCGATGATGTCGTACTGCATCGCGGGCGGCGTCAGACGGCCGACGTCGCCGGTCTCTTCGTGCACCGCGAAGTGGCCCATGAAGCCCACCCCGTCGAGCGGGGCGCCGGCGTCGAGCAACGCCTTGGCCGCCTCGAAGTAACGATCTGCGCGACGCCCACGGTTCGAGAGGATGTGGCCTTCGTTCAGGTAAAGCGCAACCGTTTCGGGGACGGCTCGGCGCATGGCCTTGAGCATGTTCACGCCGTAGGCGGGGTCGCCTGTGCGATTGATCCAGTTGATGTCCCTGCCCCAGCCGACCACGTGGTTGAGCGCGTCCCATTCCACCACCCGATCGCCGATGAACGCGGCCCGCTCGGCGGCTTCGGCGACGAGCCGCTCCTCGAGGGCGCGTGGGTCGCGGTCGAAATCCGCGAGGTCGTTCACCCCCCATCTCGGGCTGCCGTAGCGGAGCATGCCGTGCAGCAGGAAGTGGCCGCGCACGGGGATCTGCTGTTGATTGAAGTGGTCCAGCGTCGCCTGAACGTTTTCCCATCGGCGTTTGGGGTCTTCGCCGGTCGCGTAGGCTCGCCATATGGTGGGCTTCATGTCGTTTTCGAACACGATCTCGTTGAACCGGAAAACGTCCTTGATGAGCCGGCGGTAGCTCTCGCCCTTCTCATCGGCTCGCTGAAAAGCGTAGCAGCCGACCGCCGTCCCGAAGCCGAAGGCGTGGCGGGTCTGTTCGACACGGACCGGGACGTTGGGCGCGGGCTGTCCATTGGCGTCGAAAACCTGCACGGTCATTTCGCCTTGGCGGTGCTGTGCGATCCGTTGCCGGGCCTGACTGCGCCAGGCCGCGTCGGCTTCCCGGCCCGGATACGCTTTTTGAATCTCAGCGCTATGCGACGATGCGGCAGGGAGCAGGCTCATGATGATCCAACATAGACAACCAAACGATATTGATCCAGTTCTCATGAAAGCAGTATCCTTCATGTCTTGCGTGAGAAGCCGGACCTGAGCGGAGCGAAGGTCCGGATGATTTTCACCCATTCGATCCGGACCTTCGCTCCGCTCAGGTCCGGCTTCATCACAGAATCGATGGGACCATTTCTTTCAACGATTCCCATGCGGTCGCTCCCTCATACCCCTGTCTTCGATGGTTAATCCGCTCATCAACCGAAACCCAGCCGGTCAGCCTGGCTGGGGGGGGCACCACAGCGTTCCAGCAGTTCCGCCATTTGTGTCGCCAAGCGGGTTTCCACCGCCGGGTCGTTCACCGGGCGCCGTTGCTCAGGATCATCGATCAAGTCAAACACCGGGTGATCGTCCGAGGCGTAGGGCGCATCGGGCTCGCGCTCATGTCTTCGGGAACGATGCATGATCCGCATCTGGGGCGTGTCGCCCGCGTGCGGCAGGAAGCAGCCAAACTCGGCCGACGCGAGTTGCTCCGGCTTGACGAACCCCCTGTACCGGCGAGGCATCAGCGTGTGTTCGTAAACCGCGGCCCCGTCGGCGGGCTGCCGGTGGTACAGAAACCGGCCGTCGGTGAGGTTCACGTCTTTATCGAAGTAACCGCTGAGGACCGCGTCATGATGCGGCCCATCGTTCTCGATCAGGGGCTGCAAGGCGCGGCCGCGGACGATGTCGGGCGGCTCGGCGCCGTGGTTGCGGCAGATCGTCGGCATCAGGTCGATGGTGGTGGTCAGCCCGGCGCGGCGCTCGCCCCGGGGCGCGCCCCCGCCGGCGACCACCAGGGGGATGTTCAGCAGCTCGGCCCGGTCGCGCATCGTGTTCTTGCCCCACCATCCGCCCTCGCCCAGCAGGTGCCCGTGGTCCGTGGTGAGGATGACGCGGGTGTCCTCCCAGAGGCCCAGGTCGTCGAGCCGATCGAGCAGCCGCCCCAGCCAGCGATCGGCCATGAGCACGCACGCCGCGTAACGCCGGCGCACGTGCTCCACGATCTCCGGCGGCTCGGTGACGCGTCCGTATTTCGGCCAGTCGCATAACGGGCCGGCATAATCGTCGCCCAACTCACGCAGGTACGCGTCCGGGCAGGCGAACGGCTCGTGAGGGTCAAACACCTCGAGTTGCAGGAACCAGTCGGGCGCTGCGCGGGGGAGTCGGTCGAGGAATTCGATGGCCCGCTGAAAACAGCGCGGCGTCGGGTGGTCGAGGTCGTTCTGGACGTCCATCGCCCGGCGGTTGGACCAATAGGTCGGCCAGCGGTCGTTCTGCCCGAGGTGCGCCGGCTTGTCGGCGCCGTTATCCAGAGGCGGCCGCCACGGGTCCCACTCCTGCCCGCGCTCGAACTCCCACGCATCGAACTGCGTGTGATACGCCTCGCCGCCCGAGTGGAAGTAGTGGTGGTGGTCGGTGATGAGATGGCTGACGACGCGGCGTTGCTTGCGCAGCTCAGCCGGGAGTGTCCGGTCCCACGGCTGGATGGGCGACCAGGGGGTTTCCAGGAAGCTCAGCCGACCGGTCATCAGGTCCCGCCGCGCCGGCATGCACGGCAGCGATCCGGCCCAGTGGTTGTCGAACACCACGCCGCGTGCGGCGAGCCGGTCCATGTTGGGCGTGCGGCACACCGACCCGCCGTAGGCCGGCAGGTAGTGGCGGTTCAACGAGTCCATCAGGATCAGCAGCGTGTTCAAGCGGGAGCTCCTGCTTCGGCTTCTTCGGCCCGGCGGATGAGTTCATCCTGTTCTGCCGCCGACAACTCGATAAAGCGAGCGTTGAGCCCGGCGATGCGCACGACCAGGTCGGCGAAGCGTTGCGGGCAAGCGCGGGCCGCGTGCAGCGTGTCGGCGTGAAGCACCGCGACCTGAAGTTCCTGGCCGCCGCCGTCGAAGAAACCCTCGATCAATGCGCTCAGGATCACCGGGTCGGCCTGGCCGGCATGGAGCGTCAGATTGAGGTTCGTGCCCCCGGCGAATTGGCGCCGCGCGTCGAGCTTCAGGACGCTGGCGAGCGTCGCCGTGGGCCCTTCCTTCATCGTGCCGCAGACACCCCCGAGGCTGTCGCCCACGGGCTCGCCGGCGCGGCGGCCGTCGGGCGAGGCGGCGAGCCGCCGGCCGTCCACGTGATGCAGGCTCCGCACCACGTGGCAGACCACCGGCCGCGGCAGACCCGCCGCGGCCAGGCGGTCCAGGGCCCGGTCCCGCATCGCCGTCAACGTCAAAGCCCAGCGGTCGGCACGGTCGTCATCATTGCCCCACTTCGGCGCGGCCGCGAGCCGATCGGCGGCCGCCGGGTCGGCCAGATCGTCGCGCAGCGCATCGATCAACGCCGCCGGCGTCATCGCCCGGTCCTCGAACACGACGCGCTCGATCGCCGCCAGCGCGTTGGCGGCGTTGGCCAGCCCGCGGGTGTAGCAGCAGGGGATGTCGTAGGGCATGCCCGCCATCAGGTCGCACCCGCGGCGGGGGCCGTCGATCATCAACGCGGAGGTGAACGGCGTCGGGAACGTCTCCGCGATGCGCTGTTTCGTCTCTGGCCGCCGCCGCAGCAACGGCTCGAGGTGGGCGGCGTATCGCTCCTCCAACGCCGCGGCCAACGCCTCCATGCTCGCCAGACAACCGCCGTCCTGATCGTCCATCAGCAGTTGATTGAGAAGCGACAGGTCGTTGAACGAGCAGCCGATCGGCACGGCCGAGTCAAAAAGCCGGCCCGGGACGCCCAACTCGTTGCACCCGATGACGCAGTAGCCCCAGGCGTCGGCCGGCGCGACGCCGGCGTCGAGCAGCCCGCCCGCGGTCGGCTCGTCGTTTACCAGCAGCGGCATGCTCCGGCCCCGGGCGAGCATGGCCGCGGCTTTCGCTTTCACCGCCGGCGCCAGGTTCTCATGCCAACGCAAAAAAAGATGCGGGTCCGACACCGCGACGCGGTCGAAGCTCTCAAGGAACGCGTGGGTCACGGCGTTGGTCTGGTCGGCGCCGCGATGGTCCGCCCCGCCGATCGTGATGCACTGCGTCAGCGACCCCTTGCCGGTGTAAGCGTTCTCCGCAAGTTTCAGCGCGAAGGCGGCGCACAGGTCGGCCGCGCGGTTTGGGTCGGCGGCGGCCTCGTCGGCGAACCGCGCCAACGCCCGGTCGGGCAGCCCGACCGACACCGACATGTGATGCCCCTCCAGGTGGATCGCCGAATGAACCAGCGCCATCGCCTGCAGCCCCTCGAACAGGTCGCGGGCCGGGTGTTCCGGGACCCGCCGGCACGCCTCGGCCACCCGCCGGTGATACGCGGCGGCCGCGGGGTCACGCTCGGCCTCGGCCCTCTGCGCGGCCCGGTCCGCCCAGCGGTGCGACCAGTCGATCACCGCTTCCAGAGCGATCCGCATCGCCCGGCGATAGCCGCGGCGCCGGGCGTCACGGTCGTCGTCATACGCCGCCAGTTCGTCGATCACCGACCGCAGGCCCCGGTTGACCACGATGTCCTGATCCACCGCGAGGTGGCCCATCCCGCCGGGCCCGCTGCGGCCGGCCCAGAAGGCGCGCAGGTCTTCGGGGATTTTGTCGTCGAGGAAGCCGCGCAGGTCATCGTGCTCGATTTCGACCTGCCCCATGACCTGGAAGCCGTGCTCGGGGATCAGCATCCACCGGCGCGGACCGCTGGACATCGCCCCGGCGAAGACGGGGTTGGTGTCGGCGTCCAGGGTCATGCGGCGAAGCACGTGGGCGAGCGCCTGGGCGCGTTTCACGGGCGTGGGGTCGTTTTCACCGCGGCGCCACGCCTCGGTCACGAGCCGGGCGCGTTCGAGGCACACGCCGTCGGCGGCGCCGAACAGGCGCTGCTGCGATGCCTGGAGGATCGGGGTCATTGAGATTTCCGGAGCGGTCGGAGCCGAGACCATCGTCGAGTTCCTTTTGTTTTCAAGAGCTGTTGTCCGGCGCCGCGGCGGCGGGGACGCCGCCAACGGACAGGCCCATGGCGTCTAGCAACCGGCCGGCCTGGTGAAACCGCTCGTCGCTGACGCACGACGACCTGGCGCCGCGGGCCTGGGGGTCGCGGCCCGTGTCGTGCCCGCGCAGCAATTCCATCTCCACCGCGCGCGGCAACGACGCGAGGAGATCGCCGATGCCCGAGATCGCTTCGGGGTCGTCGTTGAAGCCCGCGATCACCGGCACGCGGACCCGCACCGGCGTCGCGTAATTCCGCAGCAGCCAGCGAAGGTTGTCCAGCGGCCGGCGCACGTCGCCGCCGGTCCCCCGGAAGAACCGGTCGGCGTCCGTGTGCTTGATGTCCCAGAGCCACAGGTCCGCGTGCGGCGCCGCCTGCTCAACCGCGCGGCGGGGCGCGTGCCCCGCGGTGTCGATCGTGCGGTGAACGCCCCGCCGGCCCAGTTCAGCCAGCAGCGCCGCCGCCGCGTCGGGCTGGAGCAGCGGCTCGCCGCCGCACAGCGTCACCCCGCCGCCGCTGCGGTCGAAGAACCGGCGGTCGCGCTCGAGCTCATCGGCCAACGCCCCGATCGGCCAGCCGCGCGAGCCGGCGCCGCGCGGCGGATGCGTCTGCGGGTTGTGACACCACCAGCACCGCAGGCCGCAGCCCTGCGCGAACACCGTGGTGCGGATGCCCGGCCCGTCGTGCAGGCAGAACCGTTGAATGCGCTGAACCCGGAGCGTGAGGTTGGTTTCGGTGGTGTCCATGTGAGGATCGGCCGCGGCGTCGCGGTGTGCGCGGGCCGCGCCGGGCGCGGGATGGCCTGTTTGGAAAATTGCGCCAATTGTGGGGGCAAGGCCCGGTCATCGGCCTCATGAGCGGCGGGCGAAGACTCCAAAACGTCCGGAAAATCTGGTAATATTATGATTATGTAAGGCCATCCGGGCAATCGCGCGAGGAGTGAAAATGTATGCGCCAAACGTAGATCTATCGAACGTCCACCTGCCCCGTCGCCTGGTGGGCGACGAGCCGTGGCTGGCGGCGCTGGCGGGCGGGGCGGCGGAGGTGCGGGTCCACCGCCGCTGCGTCGGCACGGGCGTGCGCGACGACGGCTGGTCGTGCTTGGGGCGACGCGCCGACGCCCACTGGGTCCTCCTGGCCCTGGAAGGACGCAGCGTCGGAACCGTGGCGGGGGAGGACGTCGTGCTCGAGCCCGGCATGCTCAGCTGGGTCCCGCCGGGAACACCTCACAGCCTCCGCTGGACCGATCACTTCCGCTTCGCGGAGGTGTACTTCGCCGTGATCCGGGCGGGCCGTCACCTGTGCTTCACGGGGCGGGCCCGCGTGCATCACGGATGCGGCGAACACAAACGGACACTCGACCGGATCGCCGACGAGGTTCAACTCGGCGGGCCGCATCACGAGGCCCGCCTGCGGGCGCTGCTGGTCGGGCTGACGATTGACCTGTGGCGGTGGGAGCAGCCCGGCGACGCGTCGACCAGGGGTTTCACGCGCGCCCAGCAGGCCCGGCTGCTCGATCGCGTCCGCGCCGATGGCGCGGGCCACCTGACGCCCGCCGACCTCGCCGACGTGTTAATGCTCAGCCCGGACTATTTCAGCCGGCGGTTCCGGATCACGTTCGGCGTCTGCCCGCGCGTCTGGCTCAACCGCCGCCGGCTGGAGGAGGCCGCGGTCCTCCTCGAACAAACCGACCTGCCGGTCTACGTCATCGCCGACCAGTTCGGGTACGCCGGGCCGGCCCAGTTCATCCGCCAGTTCCGCCAGGTCATGGGCCAGCCGCCCCGCGCCTATCGGGCGCGGGGCGGTGAGAGATAGGGGGTGGCTTAGCCGGGTCGCTGCGCGGCCCCGGACCAGGCGGGCGTAGCCCGCCGGCTAAGCATCGACCGGAAACCCGGTAGTGGGGCAGTTGGAATCTTGCCGTTTCTCATGCGGTTGGTTGTGTCACATCTTGTGTTAGAGCTTTCGCATCATGGTCATCGAACCATCGTGGACCTGGCCGACGGATATGAACCCCTCGCGTTCGTACAGCCGCCGGGCTGGATTAGTCTCCGCGACACTCAAACTCACACGATCAAACCGTTCGTCCGCTGCCGATAACAGACGACGAAGAAGCTGAGTTCCGATACCTTCACCCCGGTGGTTCGGTAGTACCGACATCGACAGTTCAGGCGTCATTTCGTCGATGAATCCAAACCCGCGTTGATCATCCGACCATTGCCGAAGCCAAGCCGCGCCCACCGGCTCTGGAGATTTCTCGGCGATGAAGCCGAGGTCTCCCGTCCGACACATCCATGCCGAAACATAACGGGCTAGCGCTGCGTCATGAACGATCTCAGGCGGTGGAGCGACTTGGCCGGTCGGAACGTGGATCGCGTGATAAAGAGCCTTCCATAGGAACGGCTCGTCGTCCGGCTTGAGCGGACGGATGCGGAAATCTGCGTCGGGGCATTTTTGCGTATGGGACATAACCATGGTTTTACGATAAAGCCAACTCCAGTGAGCGCCGCTGGGGATAACCATCATGATGGCGCTGCAGACCCTTGCCAAAGATGAGGCGATGGCGGTGGGGTGAATTTGGCATGGTGTGATTTCAGACTGACCCGCTACCGGAAGCCCGGGGATTACAATCCCCGGGCTTCGGGGGCGCGTCAACGCGCAGCGGGCGCGAGGGGCTGGAGGATGATGACGCGCACCTCGTCGTCGCGCGGGACCCAGACGGTGGTCTCGATCGCGCGGCCGTCGGGGAGCAGTGCGGTGATCTGATGGGCGCCGGCGAAAACGGGGGTCTGGGCGTTGCCCAGTTCGTCGGTCTTGAGCAGTTCATCGGTCCGCCACAGCTCGGTGAAAAGGCGATCGAACAACTCACCCAACGCGGTGGGCCTGCCGTCGGCGTCGAGCAGGGCCGCGGCGGGGTCGGTCACGTCGCCGGCGTGTATCGGGCCCATCCAGACGCCCTGGACGTTGGGGTCGGCCATGACCACGCGGAACAGGGTCTCGAGGTTGACCGCGGCGGCCGCATCGCTGCCCCCGCCGACCTCGAGGTCGACCAGGACCACGCCCATGCCCAGCCGGCCGATCCATTCCAGCGCCCGGCGGAGCGGGGTGCGGTTAACCTTGCCCTCGATCCGCTGCTCGATGGCGATCAGGTCGGCGGGGATGAAGTCCTCGCGCATGGCGGTGACGGCCCGGACCATCGCGGGCAGGCGTTGGCCGGTGAGCGAGTCGTTGAAGCGCATGCACATCGCGGCGTGGGGGGCGATGGCTTTCGAGCGCTCGTACAGCCGGCGCACCATGGCGTGGCCGAGGCGGTCCTCGATGAAGCGGTGGCTGAGGTTGTCGGTGTAGATGTCGAACTGGCCGACGCGCGGGCCGAAGTCTTCGAGCACCTCGGCGACGTGCAGGTCCAGGAGTTGTTCGAGCAGGCGGTCGGTCAGGCCCAGGAGCCAGTCGGGGTTTTGGGCGGGGTCGGCCGAGACGATGCCGCCCCAGCGCACGGTCATGCCGCGGCGTTGGGCCTCGTCGACGATCCACATCGCGGGCGTGAGGTCCTCGCGCACGTCGGGCGTGGGCTGGGTGATGGCCCACCGCGTCACCCGGTCGAGCGCCACGGCGTTGAAGACGCGCCAGACCGGCTGGTCGAGGTCGAGGCCCTCGAAGCCGTCGCGGCCGATCGTGAAGCCGATGGGCAGGTCGCGGCTGATCTGCTGGATCTGCACGGGGACGCCGGCCTGGGCGACGCCCTTCTCATCGAGCACGATCACCCGGACGGCCGTCTGCCGGGCGTCGGCGATGCGCCGGTTGTTCTCGTCGATCCAGTCTGCTTGCAGAAGCTGGGCTTCTGCAGAAAAGCAGAAAAGCAGGAAAACAGGAAAGCAGGAAATGAAGAGAAGCAGGACCGCCCGAGCCGACATGCGGCGGCGTTTGTCGGCCCTTGAGACATCCCGCGATGGCTGGCTATTCGGCATTTCCTGCTTTTCTGTATTTCCTGCTTTCCTGCTTTTCCTCACCCCATCGCCTGCAGCGCCTGGTCGAGGGTGCGGACCTGGATCAACTGCATATTCTTCGGCGGCTTGGCCGGGTCGTTTGCACAAATGACGCGGTTGAAGCCGAGGCGGGCGGCTTCGCTGAGGCGCTGGTCGAGCTGCTGGGCGCGTCGGACCTCGCCGCCGAGGCCGATCTCGCCGACCGCGGCGACGCCGGGCTCGACCGAGCGGTTGTAGTGGGCGCCGGCGATCGCGAGGGCGAGGGCCAGGTCGGCGGCGGGCTCGGCGACCTTCATGCCCCCGACGCTGGACGCGAACACGTCCTGGTCGGCCAGGCGGAGCCCGCCCCGCTTCTCGAGCACGGCGATGAGCATCGCCAGCCGGCTCGCGTCAAGGCCGCTGACCTTGCGCTTGACGCTGCCGAGGAACCCGGTCGCGGTCAGGGCCTGGACTTCGAGCAGGAGGCAGCGGGAGCCGCTGAGGATCGGGCAGACCACGCTGCCGGGGCGGCTTTCGTACTCGGCGGCGAGCAGGCCCGCGCCGTCGGCGACCTCCTGCAGCCCGGCGCCGGTCATCTCGAAGAGGCCGACCTCGAGCGTGGCGCCGAACCGGTTCTTGATGCCGCGGACGATGCGGTGGGCGTGGTAGCGGTCGCCCTCGAAGTAGAGCACGGCGTCGACCATGTGCTCGAGCAGCCGGGGGCCGGCGAGGGCGCCCTGCTTGGTGACGTGGCCGACCATGAGCATGGCCGCGGCGTGGGCCTTGGCGTGGTAGACCAGTTCCATGCAGCACGCCCGGAGCTGGGTGACGCTGCCGGGGGAGGCGGCGAGGTCGCCCTTGTAGATCATCTGGATCGAGTCGATCACGCAGACAGTCGGCTGGAGCTTGCGGGCCTGCTCGAGGATGCGGGCGAGGTTGGTGTCGGCGAGGATGTAGAGGTCATCGGGCGGGTTCTCCGCGAGGCGCTGGGCGCGGAGCCGCAGCTGCTGGGCGGACTCCTCGCTGGTGACGTAGAGGACGCGTTGGCCGGCGTGGGCGAGGCGGTGGGCGGCCTGGAGCAGGAGGGTGGACTTGCCGATGCCCGGATCGCCGCCGACGAGGACCGCCGAGCCGGGGACCAGCCCGCCGCCGAGGACCCGATCGAACTCGCCGATGCCGGTCGCGACCCGTGTGGGGCCGGCCCCGTCGCCGTCGATCTCGCGGAGTTTGACCGCCTCGACCGGCTCGGCCGCCGCCCCGCCGCGGGGCGCGTCGAGCGCCGCTGATTTGTCGGCGACGTACTCCTCCAAGGCGTCCCAGGCCCCGCATTCCGGGCATTTGCCCATCCATCGGGCCTGCACCGCCCCGCACGAGCGGCAGATGAATTGCACGGTCCGTTTGGCCATCTCCCGAGCATAGCATCTGGGATGGAAAGCGAACGATCGGCCCGTGGATGGCGTATGATGATGTGTCGCTCGGACCGGACCCTCCCCCGCCTTTTCGAGAACCTCATGAAGCCGATGTTTAAGTTTCGACTCGTCGTGATTGTCGTTCTGGCCGCGTTATTGCTGCTGCTCACCGACACCTTCGCCCGCCAGAACAGCGTCTGGTCGCACCTGGACCTGCTGGTGGACGTGCGGCACGAGATCCTCAACGGCTACGTCGAAGAACCCGACCAGGACGCGATGGTCGAGGCCGCGGTCCGCGGGATGATCGATTCGCTCAACGACCCGTACACCCAGTACCTGCCCAAGGACGAGCTGGAGGGCTTCGAGCGGCACGTGCGGGGCTCGTTCTCGGGCATCGGCGCCGAGGTCAGCACGGCCGAGGGGCGGCTCAAGATCATCACCCCGCTCGAGGACTCGCCCGCCTGGAACGCGGGGGTCATGGCCGGCGACACGATCCTGGAGATCGACGGCACGTCCACGCTCGACATGGACGTGCGCGACGCGGTCAAGCTCCTGACCGGCGAGCGCGGGACCGACGTGACCATCAAGGTCCGCCGCGAGTCGGGCGAAGAGGCCGACATCACCATCACCCGCGACACGATCAACATCCAGACCGTGCGCGGCTTCCGGCGCGACAGGAACCAGGACTACGACTACATGATGGACGATGCGAACCGCATCGGCTACATCCGCGTCACGCAGTTCAGCGAGCCGACGGTGGAGCAGCTTCGGCCGATCGTGGAGCAGCTCATCGCCGAGGGGGCCCAGGGGCTCATCCTCGACGTGCGGTTCGACCCCGGCGGGCTGCTGAGCGCCGCGGTGGCGATCGCCGACATGTTCCTGCCCGAGGGCAAGACCGTGGTGTCGATCAAGGGCCGCAACGTGCCCGAGCAGGTGTACGCCACGACCGATGACACGATCGCGCTGGACATCCCCATCGTGATCATCGCCAACGAAGCCAGCGCATCGGCGTCGGAGATCCTCACCGGCGCGTTGTCGGACAACGGCCGGGCCCTGTTCGTCGGCGCCCGGACGTTCGGCAAAGGCAGCGTTCAGCAGGTGAAGATGCTCGACAGCGAGCTGGGCGCTCTCAAGATCACTAACGCGTATTACTACCTGCCCAGCGGCCGCAACATCCATCGGCGGGAAGGCGAGGACACCTGGGGGGTCGACCCCAGCCCCGGCGCTTACGTGTCGATGACGCCCGAAGAGGTCAGCGAGATGATCACGGTCCGCCGCGAAGGCGACAAGCTGCTACGCACCAACGGCAACCATGATGACGAGACCATCACCCCGGCGTGGCTCGAGGAAGAGCTGAAAGACCCGCAGCTCGCCGCCGCCCACCGCGCGATCCTCGGGAAGATCGAGACCGGCGATTGGCCGGCGGTCGGCGGGGACAACGCCGAGGAATTGATCAAACAGACCAAGCGGGCGAACCTGCAGAAGCGGATCGAGCTGCTGCGTGAATCGCTGACCAAGGCCGAGGAAGAGCTTGACAAGCTTGAAAACGGGGACCTGACGGTCGAGATGCCCGCCGCCTCGGCGACCGACCCCTTGAAGGTCGAGGAGCAGGTCAAGGCGGCGGAGACGGCGCCGACCCTCGACCCGCTCGAACCCAAGCCGCAACAGCCGTCGGCGCCCGCGACCCAGCCGGCGGAATGAACCGCCCGTGACGCTGATCCTCGGCCTCGAGACCAGTTGCGACGAAACCGCCGCCGCCGTAGTGGAGGACGGCGGCCGTGTCCGCGCCAACGTCATCTCGGCCCAGCACGACCTGCACGAGCGCTACCGCGGCGTGGTCCCCGAGATCGCCAGCCGGGCGCACCTCGAACGCCTCACCCCCGTCCTGCGCGACGCGCTGGACCGGGCGGGCGTGGGGTTCGAGCAGCTCGACGCGATCGCCGTCGGCAACCGGCCGGGGCTGATCGGCTCGCTCATCGTCGGCGTCAGCGCAGCCAAGGCGCTGGCGTGGTCGCTGGATCGGCCGCTGATCGGCGTCGACCACGTGCAGGCCCACCTCAGCGCCGCCGGGCTCGCCCAACCGCCGGCCGACCCGCCGCGGCCGGCCTTCCCCGCGCTGGGGCTGGTCGTCTCCGGCGGGCACACCTCGCTCTATGACATGGACGCGCCGCTCGAGCAGACCCTGCTGGGGCGCACGATCGACGACGCGGTGGGCGAGGCGTACGACAAGGCCGCCGTCATCCTCGGGCTGGGTTACCCCGGCGGCCCGAGGCTCGACCGACTCGCCGCCCAGGGCGACCCCCGCGCCCACGACCTGCCGCGCTCCACCCTCGGCCCCGACAGCCTCGACTTCTCGTTCTCCGGCCTCAAGACCGCCCTGCTCTACACGGTGCGGGGCCACCCGCGCGGCCGGGGACGCGACGCCGTGTTCGAACGCAGCGCCGACGACCTCACCGACGCGCAGCGGGCCGACCTGGCCGCGTCGTTCCAGGCCGCCGCGATCGACGCGGTGATGATCAAGCTGGAGCGCGCCCGGCGGCGGATGGTCGGAAACGGGCGGCCGCCGCGGTCGCTCATCATCGGCGGCGGGGTCAGCGCCAACTCCCTGCTCCGCCGGCGCGCCGCGGAATGGGGTCCGCCTCAGGGGCTCGACGTGTTCCTCCCCGACATGGCGTACTGCATGGACAACGCCGCGATGATCGCGGGACACGCTTTTCATCTGCTCGAAGCGGGGCGCGTCGACGACCTGCACCTGCCCGCGGTCGCGTCGTCGTCAGAGTGATTCATCTGCGGTTTCATGACTTGATCCCCCCACCTCCCCCCGGCTACGATTCCGGCGTGGTTGCACTCATCGACCAATGGCTGTCGGCGTTCCGCCTCGACGATCACCTGCACACGCACGCGGCTCACGTGATCGGCGAGCTGCCCAAAGCGGTGCGTGACGACCTGATGAACGATCCGGGGTTTGTGATCTGTGACTACGAGCCCGGGCCGTCGGCGGTGATGCGGGTGCCGATGGGCGTGCCGCGGTTCGGTTCGGGGGGCAGCCGGAGCGTGGTGCTCAAGCGGACGCTGCGTCGCGCCCGGCGCCCGTTCGTGCGGTGGCTGATTGCGCACGAGTTGGCGCACGCATACCTGCGGAACGAAGGACGCTGGGACGGCGACGATCCGGAAGCGGCCGCCGATGCGCTGGCGGCGGAATGGGGTTTCCCGCGCCCGCCGGCGCGAGAGGCGTGGGCGTCGCTTATTGCACGTTAGGGTCGAGCCACACGGTCTGCTGCCGCGGGATCGCCCGCAACACGCCGGCCGCGGCGGCGAGGCGCACGTTGTCCTCCGGGTCGTTCATTAAGCCCACCAAGGCCCTGGCCGATGGGTCGTCGCGTGTGAAGCTCAAGCCGTACGCCGCCTGGGCCCGCACGTCGGACGCGACCTGTTGACGGGCGTCGGCGTTGTTCAACAACTGCGTGAACCGGTCGCGGACGCGCGGATCGCGCGTCTCATCCAACGCCTTCCGGGCCAGCGCAGCAACGTCTTCGGACGAAAAACGTGCGGCTTTGCGCAGCTGCGAAAGCCCGTCGTTCGCGCCCAGACGCACGAGGGCGGTCGCCGCGGCCAGCCGCACCTCGACCGTCGGGTCTTTCAGCATCTGAATGAACGCGGGGATGTACACCCGGTCGCCCAGTTCGCCGAGCATATCGATCGCCATCACCCGGACCTCCACCAGGTCGGAATACGCCTGGGCGCGGATCACATCGAGCATCTCCAGGTCGCCCAGCTGGACGATGGCCCGGGCGATCGTCACCTGGACCACCATGCTCTCGGCGACGTTGGCGCGGCGCATGGGCGACTTGGCCATGTCATAGAGCATCGGGATCGCGGAGGGCTCGCCCATCAGGCCGATGAGCGTGGCGACGTTGATGCGGACGATCGGGCTGGGGTTGGTCAGCAAGGGGACCATGGCGCTGACATCGACCGGCCGGCCGCACTCGTAGGCGGCGAAGATCGCCGCGGCGCGCACCGACGGCGACGGGTCGTCAACGTGCCGTTCGGCGGTCGGCCCCATCTCGCGGAACTTCAGCCGGCCGATCGCCGTCAAGGCGCGGTATCGCACCACGCGGTCCGGGTCACCCGCCCCGAGCTGGGCCAGCGGCAGTAGCCGGTCGGGCAGGGGCTCCATCGCCTCGATCGCGTTGGCCCGCATGTTCGGGTTTTCGCTGCGCGACGCCTGGAGGATCACATCCACGGCCTGGGGCTCGGCCCGCGACAGCGTCTCCACCGCGCTCACCGCCCCCAGGTCGCCCACGTCCGCGTGGGCCGTGGCCGCCAGACAGGCGGCGATCAGGAAGCTCAATGGTCTCATCGTCGGACTCCTTTCCCGGTCAGTGCCGTGCTGAAGACTTTATCGTACCGCGACGCAGCAGTCCGCCAAAGGCGGCCGCCAGGGTCAGCCCGGCGAGCACGACCGCCGGCCACCGGCCCAGCGCTCCGTAGAGGCTCGATCGGCCGTCCGGACGCACGGGCTCCGACAGCCAGCCCGCCGCGCCCGGCGCCAACGCCGCCCGCACCACCCCGCCGGAATCGATCACCGCCGACACCCCCGTGTTCACGCTCCGCACCATCGGCACGCGGTTCTCCACGCACCGCAGCGTCGCGATCTGCAACTGCTGCCATCGCTGCCCCGTCCCCGGATACCAGCCGGCGTTCGTCATGTTCGCCAGCAGGTCCGCCCGTTTGCGCCCGTCCGGGCCGTAAACCATCCGCCTCACCACCCCCGGCGACGCGTCCTCGTAACACACCGGCGTCGCCGTCCGCAAGACGTAGGTCCCGATCGGAGCCTGCACCTCGAACACCACCGGATCGCCGCCGGGGGTCAAGGTGTAGTCCACCCCCCACGGGCTGAACCACGCCATGAAGCGGTCCTTCGCCCACGGCCAGCCCCCGACCCACGGCACGTACTCCCCGAAAGGCACCAGGTGCATCTTGTCGTAGCGTTGAGGTGACTGCGCCCCGTCGACGCTGTACAGGTGCACGCTGTTCGCCCGTTTCGACGGCAAAAGCCCGGTTTCGCCGCCGGGCATCGCGACCTCGGCCAGCTCGTCGATCGATCCCGACCCCACCAGGATCGACACGCCCAGCTCCCGGGCGAATTGGGCGATCTGCTCATGCACCAGCCGCGATCCGTAGATCCCGCCCGGCCCGCCGACCGCCATCGCCCGCGCCTCGGCGTTCACCGGCGCGGGCGTCATCGTCTCCGGCCAGACGACCAGCATCGGCGGCGGGTCGCTCCGCGCCGCTTCAACAGTCAGCCGGAGCAACTCCGCCCAGTCGGCGGCCTCGTCCGCGTCGTCGCGCGGCGCGGCGTGGCTCAGCATCACATCGGTCTGCACCACCGCGATGACCGGGCCCCGCTCATCAGTCACCTCACCCAGCCGATAGGCGCCGTAGACCCAGGTCCCCATGCCAGCCGCCAGCCACAGGACGACCGCGGCGGTGATCGTTTTACGCGCCCGCGCCTTGCCGCTGTCCACCCGCACCAGCGGCCGGGTCAGCAGATCGACGATCAGCCCGTTGGTCATCGCCACGAAGAAGCTCACCCCCAGTTCGCCGAAGAGGTCCGCGATCTGCACCACTCGGCTCATCTCGCCGACCCGCCACGGAGCCTGGCTGTGCCCCAGCACGAACCACCCGAAGCCCCCGGCGATCAGGCTGGATCGGCCCAGCTCCATCGTCACCCACGCCGCCGGCAACGCCAGCACCGACACCAGCCCCCACTTGCTCATCAGCACCCACGCTAGCCACACCCCCCCCGCCAGCCACAACGCCATCAGGCCCGACAGCGCGAGGTAACCCCCCGTCGTGGCCACCGGCGCCACCCAGCCGATCCGCACCAGCCAGAACGCCAGGAACGCCAGCCAGCTCGTCGCCAGGAGCACCCACGGCCGCCGCGACCGGGCCGCCATCACCCCGGCCGGGACCAGCGCAACGTACGCGATCCACCACCAGCCCGGCTCGGGAAACGCCAGCCCCAGCATCAGGGCGGTCAGCCCCGCCGCGGTCAGGTGGAGCCCCCAGCCGGCCATCCCCCGGCGTGTGATCCGTCGTCGCCTGGACATGGACGCAAGACTACCACAACCGGTCGCATGGTTTAGCGCCGGACCGCAGGTTCGGGCTGTCTTCAGAGCCGATCAACTCCAGGTTAATCCTTAAGCCGGCGGGCTACGCCCGCCTGGTCCGGGGCCGCGTAGCGGCCCGGCTAACCTCAACATTCATCACTCAATGAACGGAAGGCGACAGGTCAGGTTGACGGGCTCGAAACATCAGCCGCGATGGTCGATCGGCACGTAATCGCGGGTCGTGTGGCCGGTGTAGACCTGGCGCGGGCGGTAGATCCGCGAGTCCTGGTCGCGCACCTCTTTCCAGTTCGCGATCCAGCCGGGCATGCGGCCGATCGAGAACATCACCGTAAACATGTTGGTCGGGATGCCCATCGCCCGCATCATGATGCCGGAGTAGAAGTCGACGTTCGGGTAGAGCTTGCGGCTGACGAAGTAATCATCCTCCAGCGCGATCTCCTCGAGTTGCTTGGCGATATCCAGCAACGGGTCGTGGATGCCGAGCTTGTCGAGGACGATGTCGGCCTGGCTCTTGAGGATCTGGGCGCGGGGGTCGAAGTTCTTGTAGACCCCGTGGCCGAAGCCGAAGAGCTTTTCTTTCTTCTGCTTGACCAGCTCGACGAGCTTGGCGGCGGTCAGGTCCGGGTCGCGGTGGATGCGTTCGAGCTGGTTGAGAACGGCGACGTTGGCCCCGCCGTGCAGCGGCCCCCACAGGGCGCAGACCCCGGCGGCGCAGGACGCAAACAGGTTGGCGCCCGACGAGCCGACCATGCGCACCGTCGAGGTCGAGCAGTTCTGCTCGTGGTCGGCGTGGAGCATGAGGATGAGGTTCAGCGCCTTGACCACGTCCGGGTCCGGGTCGTAGCTGTCGTACGGCCGGGAAAACATCATGTGCAGGAAGTTCGAGCAGTAATCCAGGGTTGGCTTGGGGTAATTGATCCGCTCGCCGATCGAGGTGCGGTACGCCGCGGCGGCGACGGTTCGGACCTTGGCCAGCAGCCGGGCGGCGGCCATCTCGAACGTGCTGTCGTCCTCCATCTCCAGCACATCGGGGTGGTAGCAGGAGATTGCGTTGATCATGGCGGAGAGGATCGCCATGGGGTGGCCGGTCGCCCCGAAGCCGGCGAACGCCTGACGCAGCCCCTCATGGATCCGCTGGTGGGCCCGGATCTTCTCGCCCCAGGCGTTGAGCTGCTGGGCGGTGGGCAGCTCGCCGTAAATCAGCAGGTAAGCCGTCTCGATGAACGTGGAGTGGGCGGCGATCTGCTCGATCGGGATGCCGCGGTAACGGAGGATGCCTTTTTCGCCGTTGATGAAGGTGATGCGGGACTCGACCGAGCCGGTGTTGCGATAACCGGGGTCCAGGGTGATATAGCCGGTCTGGTCCCGGAGATGGGTGATGTCGACCGCGTGTTCGTCCTCGGTCCCGACCACGATCGGCAGGTCGATCGTCTGGTCGCCCAGCTGAAGCTTGGCCGTTTCACTCATTACCGCTTGGTTCATACCTGTTTTTCCCACCTTAACGCCGATATTCCGAGAGTCGCCACGTCATTCAAGTTTAGGTTGACGGGGCGGATTTCGCCAGCGGGAGAAGGCGGTCAACGGCGTAAATCAGACTTTACGGCCCTTGGATCGGCCGACAAACAGGTAAATCAGGGCGCCGATCCAGTTGGCGAGCAGGATCACCAGGATCCAGATGATTTTGTCGTTGCCTTCAAACTCACGCATCGCGCAGTCGACCAACGCCCAGATCCACAGCGCCAGGAGCACCAACCCGGGTAACGCGGCACAGCAAATCAATCCGAACAGCGAAAGCAGCGAAAGCCCGCCGCCGATCATGACTTCGGGCCCCGGACCTTGCTGCACCAGTGTGAAAAGGAGGCTGTTCATCGCGGTCAGCTCGGCGACCAGCCGGCCTTGAACTGCTCCATGGCCTGCTTGAGTTCGTCGGCCAGCTTCTTGGTGGACTTTTCTTCGGCCAGCTTGTCACGCAGCACCTTGGCGGGGCCCTGGAAGTACTCCACCAGCGCCGCGGCGAAGGGTTGGACCTGGGTGACCTCGATGTGGTCGAGGAACCCGTTGCCGCCGGCGAAGATCTGCAGGACCTGGTCGATCACGTCCATGGGCACGTACTGGGGCTGCTTGAGCAGTTCGACCATGCGGGCGCCGCGATCGAGCTGGGCCTGGGTGGCCTTGTCGAGGTCGGTGCCGAGCTGGGCGAAGGCCTCGAGCTCGCGGTAGGCGGCGAGGTCGAGCCGGAGGGTGCCGGCGACCTCCTTCATGGCCTTGATCTGGGCGTTGCCGCCGACGCGGGAGACGCTGATGCCGACGTTGATCGCGGGCCGCACGCCGGCGAAGAACAGCTCGGGCTCGAGGTAGATCTGCCCGTCGGTGATGGAGATGACGTTGGTGGGGATGTAGGCCGAGACGTCGCCCTCCTGGGTCTCGATGACGGGCAGCGCGGTGAGCGATCCGCCGCCATTGTCGTCGGAGAGCTTGGTGGCGCGTTCGAGCAGGCGGGAGTGGAGGTAGAACACGTCGCCGGGGTAGGCCTCGCGGCCGGGCGGGCGGCGGAGCAGCAGCGAGAGCTGGCGGTAGGCGACGGCCTGCTTGGACAGGTCGTCATAGATGCACAGCACGTGCTTGCCCTGCCACATGAAGTGCTCGCCCATCGCGCAGCCGGCGTAGGGGGCGATGTACTGCATCGGCGCGGCCTCCGAGGCGGCGGCGGACACGACGATGGTGTAGTCCATCGCCCCATTCTCGCGCAGCGTCTCGACCACCGCGGCGACCGTCGACTCCTTGGCGCCGACCGCGACGTAAATGCAGACCATCTCGTCTGCGGTCCCGACGAACTTCTTCTGGTTGATGATCGTGTCGATGGCGACGGCGGTCTTGCCGGTCTTGCGGTCGCCGATGATCAACTCGCGTTGCCCGCGCCCGATGGGGATCATTGAGTCGATCGCCTTGATCCCCGTCTGCATGGGCTGATGCACCGGCTGGCGATCGGCGATGCCGGGGGCGATGATGTCGACCTTGCGGAGGGTGTCGGTCTGGATCGGCCCGTTGCCGTCGATCGGCTCGCCCAGGGCGTTGACCACGCGGCCGAGCATGGCCTGGCCGGCGGGGACCGACAGCAGCTCGCCGGTGCCGCGGACGGAGCAGCCCTCGCTGATCTTGAGGTAGTCGCCGAAGACGACGGCGCCGACGATGTCCTGTTCGAGGTTCATCACCTGGCCGCGCACGGTTTCGCCGTCGGCGATCTCGAACTCGAGCATCTCGCCGGCCATGGCCTGCGACAGGCCGTAGATCCGCGCGATGCCGTCGCCGACCTCGATGACCGACCCGACCTGGGAGACCTCCAGCTCGGTGGCGTAGCGTTCGACTTCCTGTTTGATGACGCTGGTGATTTCGTCGGTTTGGATTTTCATGACATTCTCAAAGGGGTTTGGAACCGCGGATGGACGCAGATCAACGCAGATCGGAGGAAGGGGCTCCTGCTGCGGGTTTTATCTGTGTGCATCCGCGTTCATCTGCGGTTTCATTCCGTTCCTTGTGAAACAATCGCCCGCGCCTTCTGGCGGCCGGCGGCGACCATGTTGCGTTTGATCAGCTTGAGCTGCGTGGCGACGCTGCCGTCGATGAGCTGATCGCCCACGCGGAGCTTGAGGCCGCCGATGAGGGATTCGTCCACGATCTGCGACAGCTCGATCTCGCGCCCGTCGAACGCGGCGGCCACGGCCCCGCGCACGTGGTCCGCGGCGGCGGGGTCCATCGGCGTCGCGGTGAAGGCCTGCACCGTCACCCGGCCGCTGCGGGCGGCGAGCATCGCCGTGTAGGCCAATACGATCCGCTGCAACGCGTCGAGGCGGTTCTTGCGGTTGAGGACCTGGATAAACCGGTAGAGGGCGTCGGACATCTTCCCCTCGAACAGGCGCTGGATCATCAAGGTGCGCTCTTCGCGGCCGATGACCCGGCTCTCCAGGAGGCGGCGGAGGTCGGCGTTGTCGGTCAACAGCGCCGACAGGTCGGCCAGTTCTTCTGCCATCGCGTCAGTGACGCCGTGGTGATCGCTCAATTCGAGCAGAGCTTGCGCATAGACCTCGCTGACCTGGTCGGTGCGGGGTTGTTCGGCGGTCGAGGGCAACGTTCGGCTCCTGCGGGGGACAAAACGGAGACGCGGCGCGGATCAGTTGCGCGAGGCGCGGTACTCGCTGAGCGACGCCTCGACCAGCGATTTCTGGTCCTCGGCGTTGAGCTCGCGCTGGAGGATGCGGGCGGCGACGTCGGTGGCGAGGGTCGCGGTCTGGGTGTAGACGTCCGCGAGCGCCTGCTCCTTGGCCTGCTCGATCTCCTGGTGGGCCTTGTCTTTCATCAGGTTGAGATCGGCGTCGCACTCGGCCTTCAGCTGAGCCGCCAGCCGGCGGGCGTCGTCCCGCGCCTGGTCGAGGATGCGCTGCGATTCCTTGCGGGCCTCGGCCAGTTGCTGCTGGTACTGTTCGAGGGTCGCGGTCGCCTCGGCGGCGCGCTGCTCGGCGGTCTCGATGTCGTCGCGGATCTTGTTCTCGCGGTCCTGCAGCGCGGTGATGATCGGGCCCCAGGCGTACTTGCCCAGGACGGCGAGCAGGATCGTAAACGCGATGATCGAGGCGACCGACTGCCAGATCGTGCCTGAAAAGAGGTTGGGGTTCTCATCGGCGGCCCAGGCCAGGCTGGGGGCGGCGAGGACGAGCACGCATGCGGCTGCGCGGGCGGGGAAAGGGGATAACACCGGTGGGTTCTCCGTCGGGTCGGGAAACGCCCGGCGGCGGCGCTGACCGCCGCCGGGGAGGGGTTGCGTAGTCTAGCCGAGTGCGACCAGGAGCGTCACGACCACCGCGAACAGCGTGGCGCCCTCGATCAGCGCGGCGGAGATGATCATGTTCTGGAAGATCGCGCCGCCGGCCTCGGGCTGGCGGGCGATGGCCTGCACGGCGTTGCTGCCGATGTTGCCGATGCTCTTGCCGCCGCCCATGATCACCAAGCCCGCGCCCAGCGCGGCGCCCGCCTTGGCGATGCCCGGCACCGCCGGCTGCGGGGCCGACGCCGTCACGCCGGGTTCGTCCGCCGCCTCCGCCGGCGCGGTGAACGCCAGCGTCGCGAGTGATGCAAAAAGCATCAACGCTCCTGTCAGAACCAACTTCTTCATAACCGGACTCCTGTCCATACGGGGTTGCTGCGGTCAGGTCGCAACGGGTGTCATCCCCGATGCCCGATAGTTGGGCTCAACGGCCGCCTGACTCGACCGGTGGGGACGTGATGTCGTGTTCGGGCTCATGGCCGTTCGGATCAGATCGATGCTCCGGGCACAGGGCCCTGCAGGGGTTGTCCGCGGTTGTCCAGGTCCCCGGGCAGGTCGTGGTCGGGCTCGCCGTGGTGGTCCTCATGGTCTTCATGATCCGCGTGAACCACCAGTTGCGAAAGGAACAGGCCGGTGAGGAACGCGAAGATGAACGCCTGGAGGAAGGCGACGACGACTTCGAGCATGTAGATCGCGACGGCGCCGATCATGGGCAGGATCCCGGCGGCGAGGCCAACGGCGCCCAGCGCCCCGCCCAGCGCGGGCACGAACCCGAACAGGGCCGCCAGCAGCACGTGTCCGCCGGTCATGTTCGCGAACAAACGCACCGCCAGCGCGAACGGCTTCACGAACAGGCCGATGATCTCGACCGGGACGATAATCCACGCCACGTACCACGGCGCCCCGCCGGTGAAGTGGGCGAAGTAGGCCATCGGGTCTTCCTTGAGGCCCTGCCAGTTGTAGAAGCAGAACGCGACGAACGCGAGGCCGCCGGTGACCCAGATCGACTGCGTCGCGGTCCCGCCGATGCCGTGGGTGTAGAATTTCTCGCCGTCGAAGACGGTGTTGACGCCGATCATGGCGGTCAGGTCGAGGATCGGGACCAGGCCCATCAGGTTGCAGATGAGGATGAACCAGAAGAAGGTCCAGAGGATGGGCATGTACTTGTCGGTCTGGTCCTTGAGGATGGGCTTGAAGATCTCGTCGCGGAGGCCGACGCAGATCGCCTCGACGAGGTTGGCCAGGACGCCCCGGCTCCTGGGGTTGGTGCCGGTCTCGATGCCGGCGGCGATCCGTTTGGCGGCGGGGACGAGGATCAGGACGGTCAGGACCGCGCTGACGATGAGCATGACGGTGACGTTGCTGATCCACCACTGCTCGTGGTGACCGATGGGCTTGTCGATGACGTGGTTCAGCGGGTTGCCGGCGGCCAGCAGCGGGGGCAAGGCGGTCATGCGGTCGGCTCCGTCGAGGCGCGGGGGGTGGCCGGGGGGGCGGCGGCGCGGTAAACGAAAATCACCTCCACCGCGAGCAGCGGGAGGTAGACGGCCACGATCATGAACAGCGTCGGCCGGGCGGGCAGCGCCAGGACGAGGGCGCCGACCAGCGCGGCGACCATCGCCAGGATCATCCGCCCGCCGGACGCGGCGAGGAACGCCGACGCCGCCGCCTGGGGGCCTTTGCGGAACCCGGCGGACACGATCGGCAGGCTCGCGAGGCTCAGCGCCCACACCACCCCCGCCGCGTAGCAGACGCCCCACCGCGACGCGGGGTCGGCCGTCGCCAGCCACGCGATCGCCAGGCACGCCGCCGCGGTGAGCGTGAGCGTCACGCCCGCGGCGATGGGGTGAAAACGCGATGGCATGGGGTCGTGAGTCATGAACGCCCTGGCCGCTCCATCAATGCCTGTTCATCTTCAACGCCAGCCGGATCAATGCGATCAGCCCGGCCAGGATCCCCAGCAGCGCCCCGATGAGCATGCCCCACGGCCGGGTCTGCCGCCAGTGATCGAACGCGTAGCCCAACAGCGCCAGCCCCGCCACGCCGGCCGCCATCTCGAGGCCGACGCCCGCCGCGGCCCACCGCATCGTCGACTCCTTGTCCGACGGTTTGGCCGCCATGATTCGTCTCTCGCCGGGGGTGAAGGTGGGTCATGCGATCGCCGCCGCTCCGCCGATGATCTCCGACAGTTCCGTGGTGATCGCGGTCTGCCGCGCCCGGTTGAACTGCCGGCTGAGGTCCTTTTTCAGCTTGCCGGCCGCGTCGGTCGCCGCCTTCATCGCCACCATCCGGGCCAGCTGCTCGCTCACCAGCGCCTCATTAAAGGCCTGAAACAGCGCGGTTTTCACCGTCACCGGCAATAATTCGTTCAAAAGCTCCTCGGGCTCAGGCGAAAACTCGTACAACGTCGTCCCGCCGCCCGCCGAACCCGCGTCCGCGGCCGGGGGCTCCAGCGGCAGCAACGGGGTGGTCTCGGCCGTCTGCCGCGACATCGTGTGAAACCGCATCGACACCACCTGCACCGCGTCGTACCGGCCCTCGGTAAACGCGTCGATGTAACGCTGGGCCAGCGCGTCGACGTCGGCGAAATCGGCGGTGTCCCCGAAATGGCTGTGGTAGGCCGAGACCGGGACCTGGTTGAACTTAAAGAAGGACTGGGCTTTTTTGCCCACAATCTCGAGGTCGACCTGGCCGTCGGCCTGCAGGCGGCGATACTCCCGCAGGGATTCGCGGAGGATATTGGCGTTGTACCCCCCGCAAAGGCCGCGATTGCTGCTGATCACGAGCATGAGCCGCCGCCCCGCCGCCGGCTCGGGGGCCGCCAGCAGCGGGTGGCTGACCTCGCCAGCGACCGCGGAGGCGAGTTCCCCAACCACCTCGCGGATCTTCCGGGCGTAGGCCTGAGCCTCGGTCGCGCGGCGCTGCATCGCCTGAAAACGGGCGGTGGCGATCATCTGCATCGTCTTGGTGATGCGTTGGATATTCCCCACCGCCTTCTGGCGGGCCTTGATCTCGCGGATTTTTCCGGCCATATCGGGCGTATCATACGGAAACCGCCGATCCGGGCAACGTGAGGCCGTGGCCCCGTCCGGATAGCCGCCTCTCGGATGTATGACGGCTCCCGCTACGCGTTCACCCCATCCGTCGCGCGGGAACATCGCCGTTGTGTGAACAAACTGTTAATTGCAGGTCGAAGATCGGTTTCCCCAGCAATCCGGAGGCGGCCACCAGCCGATGAAAACTCCGGTTTAACGCCCACCGGCCATTGCGCGCGGGTCTCCGGCGGGGAGATAGGGCGAATGCAGGTGCAAGGGGTGTTTCATGTTGTTTGATGGGCCAGGGAACGGCGCGAAGATGCCTGATCCGCCGTCCGATAAAAACGCCACGCGAGAAGCGACGTTGTCACGGATCTGTGAAGCGTCGGGCCAGGCGGCGTGGCTGCACGCCGACGCGCCGCTCGCCCTGGCGATCGATCGGTTCGAGCACCAGCCGGAACTGATCGGGATCGTCATCATCGACGACGCGGGCTATGTCGGCCCGCTGCTGAGGGTCAAGACTTTTCACGCGCTGGCGCAGGCGTTTGTCCGGGACCTGTACATCAGCCGGCCGGTGAGGCAGTTTCTCAAGTTTCACCTGGAGTACGAGGCGTTGGAGCTGCCCTCGGATATGGCGATCGGCGAAGCGATCCAGGCGGCGCTGAGCCGGGACGTGTCGGTGCGGTACGACCCGCTGGTGGTGGCCCGGGAATCGGGCCGGCGGGAGCTGCTGGACGTGCGGACGCTGGTCAACCACCAGCGGTGCATGCTGCAGGATGTGCTGGCGGAAGTGGATCAACAACGGCGCGAAGCGCGTTACGCGGCCATGCACGACCGGCTCACCGGGCTGCCCAACCGGCCGTGCGTCATGGAGCACCTGCAGCGGCTGGCGTCCCGACACCGAAGCGGCAGCGAGCACTTCGCGGTGCTGTTCCTCGATTTCGACCGGTTCAAGCTGATCAACGACAGCCTCGGCCACGACGCGGGCGATGCGTTGCTGGTTCAGATCTCACACCGGCTTCGTGAAGCGATCCGGCGGACCACCCGTGACGAAAGCAACTGCTGGATGGCGGCCCGGCTGGGCGGCGACGAATTCCTCGTCGTGCTCGACCGGCTCACCCAGCAGGACGACGCCGCCAAGGTCGCCCAGTCCCTGGTCGACGCCATGCAGGCGCCCTACCAGATCGCAGGTTACGACGTCTGCTCCACCCCCAGCATCGGCGTCACCACCAGCACGATCAGCAACCCCGAGCCCGCCGCCATGGTTCGCGACGCCGACGCCGCCATGTACCGCGCCAAGTCGACCGGACGCAGCCGGTTCGTCGTCTTCGACCGCTCGCTGCACGACCAGTCCATGGAACGGCTGCGGATCGAAAACGACCTCCGCCGCGCGCTCGAGCGCAACGAGCTGACCGTGTTTTATCAACCCATCGTGTCCTGCGAAGACGCACGGATCGTCGGGTTTGAAAGCCTGATGCGCTGGAGGCATCCCGAGCTGGGCATGGTGTCGCCGGGCATCTTCATCGACATCGCCGAGGACTCGGGGCTGATCACGCCGATCGGCCGGTTCGCCATCGATCAATCGTTGCGCCAGCTCGCCGACTGGCGTGCCCGCTTCCCCGAACACGACGCCATCTACATGAGCATCAACCTCTCCAAGAAGCAGGCCCTCCAGCCCGACACCCTCGACCACCTGGCGCGCACCCTCGACGTCACCGGCGTGCCCGCCGCGAACGTGAACCTCGAGGTCACCGAGACGCTGGTCATGGATCGGTCCGACATGGTCGTCCCGCTGCTGGAGAAGACCAAGATGCTCGGGGTCAAGCTGTCCATGGACGACTTCGGCACGGGGACCTCCTCCCTCACCTGCCTGCACCAGTTCCCGATCGACGTCTTGAAGATCGACCGCGCCTTCATCCAGCAGATCGACCGCAACATCGAGTACACCGCGGTGGTCCAGGCCATCGCCACCCTCGCCCGCAACCTCGGCATGACGGTGACCGTCGAAGGGATCGAGCGGCTCGAACAGCTCGCCCAGGTGCAGGCCCTCGAATGCGACTACGCCCAGGGGCATTTCTTCGCCAAGCCGATGCCCGCCGACGAGGCCGAGGCGTTGCTGATCAACGGGCTGACCTTCGACCGCCGAACCGAGGCCGCTTGAGAAGCTGCGGCGGGGACGCCGCAGCTGAGCGCGACTTTCCCCCCAAGCTGCGGCGTCCCCGCCGCAGCCGGTTGCAATACCCTCTCGAGATCACGACAGTACGTGGATGCCTGCCTACCTGTACACCTTACATGCGTACCGGTCATGGATGCCGGACCACCCGCGAGGGTATGTGCAGCGCGGCGAAGGGGTCTTGCCGCCGGACACGCAGAAAGCGACGACCTATGCGGCCCGAGCTACGCATAATCGCGTAGTCTTTGATGAAACGCAACGGCGGCAGCTTCTTGATGCATCCCGGCAAGCGGCACAGCGATGGGAGTGGCGGTGGCATGCGGGGGCGGCGGTGTGGTCACACATGCATGTGTTGCTGAGTTGGATCGGCGACCGCGATGCGTATGCGGTGCGCCGACTGTTGAAGCGGAGCCTGACGCAGGCATTAGGTGGAAACGGTCCGTGGTTTTCACGTGCCGGCAGCGTGAAACGCGTCCGAGATCAAGAGCATTTTGATGTGCTGGTGCATCGTTATCTACCTGCGCATCGAAAGCATGGGGGGTGTTTTGAGGTGGAGCAGGCGTAGGTGGCTGCGGCGGGGACGCCGCAGCTTTGAGCGCGACTTCCCCCCCAAGCTGCGGCGTCCCCGCCGCAGCCGCCCGCAGCTACAATCCACTCTCATGAAACACTTCCGCCACGAGCTGACGTTCAACACCCCCGAGCGGCGCGACTACATCAACATCACCGGCCAGGTCGAGGACGCGGTCCGCCGTAGCGGCGTCCAGCACGGGCTGTGCCTGGTCAACGCCATGCACATCACCGCCAGCGTCTACATCAACGACGCCGAGCCCGGCCTGATCGAGGACTACGACGACTGGCTCGAACGGCTCGCCCCCTTCAACCCCGGCAGCGATCCCGCTTCCGGGGGCTACCGCCACAACCGCACCGGCGAGGACAACGCCGACGCCCACCTCAAGCGCCAGGTCATGGGCCGGGAGGTCGTCGTCGCCATCACCGACGGCCGGCTCGACTTCGGCCCGTGGGAGCAGATCCATTACGCCGAATTCGACGGCCGACGCCGCAAACGCGCCCTGATCAAGATCATCGGTGAATAACACGCTGCCTAACACCGGGACCTTCGATATCATCCCGTTTAGCAGCGGGGCCCGCCCCGCGCTGCGGACCGGCACGGTAGAATCCACATGCCCCTCACATTTCGGGAGCCCAGCATGTTCGGCCGACTTTTCGGGAAGAAGAAAAAAAAGCAGCAGGAACGCGACGAGGCCGCCGCCGCAGCGTGGTACGAAGCCAAATCGGCCTTCCTGGAGACCGTGCTGGGCAAAGAACACGATATGGTCGGACATTCGGTCATCCCCTATTACCTCGGCGGGGCGCTCGACCTTTACTATTACCCCAATGTCCCTGGCGTCGCCGGCGTAGGAATCGCCACCAAGGAACTGACCGAAGAGCCCGGCCAAGAGCCGAGCAACCGCGCGTACCCGGCCTATGAACTGGTTATGTTCACCCGCCACCCGCTCGACCTCGACCAGGCCAATGACCCGGATACGCCTTTCGGGCGGGCTCACCAGAACATGAACGCCATCCTCAACGCAATGGCTCGTTACTGCGGGCAGGCCACGCTCAATCCCCATGACACCTGCGAATTCCCCGAGGACTTCGATGGGATCGGCGGCAAGTGCCTGATCCTCGATGCCTACTCCCCGCTCGCTGAGTCCAAACAAACCGGCGTAGGCCTGATGCTCGTGATGGAGGTCCACCGCTCGGAGATGGACTTTGCCCGGTCACATAGCGGCGGCGAGTTGATCGAAAAACTCAAGGCCGCCGGCCGCTACCCTTACAGCGACCTCGACCGCGAAGCGGTCGTGTGACCAGCGGGTTTCGCTGCAGCAAACGCCGCTAGAACCCCGGCGGCGTGCGGTCCTCCTCGCCGGGTCGCTGCAGGGGCTCGTCGTCGTCCGCGTCGTCGTCGTAGGCGTCCATCCCCGGGGGCGTGCCATACTCCACGCGGATGACCGAGCTGATCCCACCCCGGCCGGTCCAGCTCGTCTCGACCTGCATCCATCGCGGCTTCATCCTGGCCGCCAGGTCGTCGCAGATCGTGTTGGTCACCGCTTCGTAGAAGATCCCCTCGTTGCGGTACGCCTGGTAATAGAGCTTGAGACTCTTGAGCTCCACGCACAGCTTGTCCGGAACGTAGCGCACCGTCACCGTGCCGAAGTCGGGGTGGCCGGTCTTGGGGCACACGCTGGTGAACTCGTCGGACACGTGCTCAATCACATAGTCCCGGCCGGGCGACGGGTTGTCGAAGCACTCGAGGATCTCGCGGTCTGCCATGCCGACAGGATAGGCGATTTCCGCCCCGGCGACGACTGGGTTATCCTTACCCGCCGATGAGCGAACGGATCAGTGAGGACGACGTGCGACAGGTCGCGAAGCTCAGCCGGCTGAGGCTCAGCGACGACGAGGTCGCTCACTTCACCGGCCAGCTCGGCGCGGTGCTGGACTATGTCGCCAAGCTGGAAGAGCTGGACATCGAGGGCGTCAGCCCGATGGCCCACCCGATGGAGATGTTCAACGTCCTGCGGGACGACGCGGAGGCGCCGGGGATATCGGTCGACGAGGCGTTAAAGAACGCCCCGGACCGCGACGATCCGTTCTTCAAGGTCCCGAAGGTGCTCGGGGAGGGCCCGGGAGCGTGAATCCGACGCAAGCCACCCTCATCGACCTGCGTGACGCGATCGCGGCGCGATCGGTGTCGGCCGTGGAGGCGGCCCGCGCCTATCTCGACCGCATCGAGCAATACAACGGCCGGCTCAACGCGTATCACGAGGTCTTCGCCGAGCGGGCCCTGGCGCGGGCCGAGCGGGTCGACGCGGGCGAGGTCGGCGGCGAGCTGGCGGGCGTGCCGATCGCGATCAAGGACGTGCTCTGCACCGAGTACGGGCAGACCACCTGCTCATCGCGGATGCTGGCCGGGTACCGATCGCCCTTCACCGCCACGGCGGTGAGGCGCCTGGAGGACGCGGGGGCGATCATCCTGGGCAAGACGGTGATGGACGAGTTCGCCATGGGTTCGTCGTGCGAGAACTCGGCGGTCGGGCCGGTGCTCAACCCGTGGGACGTGACGCGGGTCCCCGGCGGGTCGTCGGGCGGGTCGGCGGCGGCGATGGCGGCCGACCTCTGCGCGGGGGCGATCGGCACCGACACCGGCGGGTCGATCCGACAGCCCGCCGCGCTCTGCGGCGTGGTCGGCGTCAAGCCCACCTACGGCCGTATCTCGCGTTACGGCCTCGTCGCGTTCGCCTCCAGCCTCGACCAGGTCGGCCCGTTTACCCACACCGTCGCCGACGCCGCCCTGCTGACCAAGGTCATGTCCGGCCGCGACCCGAAAGACTCGACCTCCGCCCACGTCGACGACGCCCAGGACATGGCCGACGTCGATCAGCCGGTCGACAAGCCCCGCATCGGCATCGCCCGGCAGTACATGTCCGATGCGAACGACCCCGCGATGAACCGCGCCGTCCAGCAGGCCCTCGACATCTACCGCGACGCCGGCGCCGAGATCGTCGATATCGACCTGCCCCTGACCGACTACGGCATCGCGACGTATTACATCGTCGCCCCGGCCGAGGCGTCGTCCAACCTCGCGCGGTTCGACGGCGTGCACTACGGCCACCGCGCCCAGCAGGCCGACGACCTGATCGACCTTTACGCCCGGTCGCGCAGCGAAGGCTTCGGCGACGAGGTCAAGCGGCGGATCATGCTCGGGACCTACGTCCTCTCCTCGGGGTATTACGACGCGTACTACAACCGGGCCCTCAAGGTCCGTCGGCTGATCAAACAGGAGTTCGACGCGGCTTTCGAGCGGTGCGACGCCCTGCTCTGCCCGACCACCGCCGGCCCGGCGTTCCGCCTGGGTGAGAAGGCCGACGACCCGTTGGCGATGTACCTCAACGACGCGTACACCGTCAACGCCAACATGGCGGGCATCCCCGGCGTCAGCCTGCCCGGCGGGTTCGCCGACCACGACGGCCACGCGCTGCCCCTGGGCGTGCAGTTGATCGGCCCGGCGTTCGACGAAGCGCGGCTGTTCCGCATCGCCCGGCTGTTTGAAAAACACACCGACCACCACACCCGCCGCCCCCCGCTGTAAACGGAGCACACCATGTCCCACCACCACCATGCCTATGTCGGCGTCGACCTGGGCGGAACCAACATGCAATGCGGCGTCCTCGGCGCCGACGGCAAGGTGCTGGCCCGCGAAGGCGCCAAGACCAAGGCGGACGAGGGCGCCGACGCCGTCATCAAGCGGATGCGCAAGCTGGTGGAGCAGGTCATCGAGAAATCGGGCTTGCCTCAGGACCACATCAAAGGGCTGGGCGTGGGCGCGCCCGGGGCGATCGATGTGAAGAAAGGCGTCGTGGTCACCGCGGTCAACCTGCGGTGGAACGACCTGCCTCTGGCCAAGATGCTGGAGAAGGAGCTGAAGATGCCGGTGGTGGTGGACAACGACGTCAACGTCGGCACGTGGGGCGAATACAAGGCCGGCGCCGGCCGGGGCTACGACTCGCTGCTGGGGGTCTTCATCGGGACCGGCATCGGCGGCGGGCTGATCTTCGACGGCAAGCTTTTCCATGGCCATTACCTGACCGCGGGCGAGATCGGACACACGATCATGGATGCCGGCGGGGGCCTGGGGAAGCGGACACTCGAGAACCTCGCCAGCCGCTCGAGCATCGCGAGCCAGATCGCGTCCCTGATCCACGCCAACCACCCCAGCGTCGTCACCGAGATCGTCGAGGGCGACATGACCCGCGTGCGGTCCAAGGTCATCGCCCAGGCGTACAAGGCCAAAGACCCGCTCACCGTCCGGGTGGTCAACGAAGCGGCCCGGGTGATCGGCTACGCGGCGGCCAATGCCGTTACCTTGCTGAGCCTGCCTTGCGTCGTGATTGGCGGCGGATTGACCGAAGCTTTAGGGAAAACGCTCGTTTATGAAGTTCAAAATGCTTTTGAAGACGCTGTGTTTCCTCCCGAGCTCAAACAGTGTAAGATCATCGCCAGTACTCTAGGAGATGACGCCGGCCTGATCGGGGCGGCGCTGCTCGCTCAGGAGGTTTTGACCGCTTAAATGTAGCCCTCTATGTTTAACCATCCATAAGTCCGGTGGTGTGGCTACAATGTAAAAATGGGGGATTCGGGCTTTCGGTATGATTTTGAAACCGTTAAGCTGAATTAAATTTGAAGCCGTTGGGCTGAATTAGTCGACTAAGGCACTATTCCAGAGCTTTCTCCCCTCCGCCCCGTTGTCGCTTCGGCGACAGCGGGGTTTTTTTCAGGATAAGCCCGACTTTTACTAAACGCCTGTTAAAAATAATTTTAAAAAATCACGTGTCTGGACCGCTGGCCGCCGACACCCGTTCGATCCTTGGCGGGTCCGCCGGTCGGCCGGCCTGGGGGTCTTTGAGCGGGGCCGCGGCGATCCGGCTCACCGCCTCCATGCCGTCGACCACCCGCCCGAACGCCGTGTATTGACCGTCGAGGTGCTGGCAATATTCCCGGGTCAGGCAGATAAAAAATTGCGAGCCGGCCGAGTCCGGATCGGCCGACCGGGCCATCGACAACACCCCCGGTTCGTGCGACCGGTCGTTGAACTCCGCGTCGATGGTGTAGCCAGGCCCGCCCGTGCCGTCCCCCTGCGGGCATCCCCCCTGGATCATGAACTGGGGGATAATCCGGTGAAAAGTCAGGCCGTCATAGAAACCCTCCTCCACGAGTTTGAGGAAATTGGCGACGTGGCCCGGCGCTACGTCGTTCCACAACTCCAGGGTGACAACGCCTTCGGAGGTTTCGAGGCTGACGGTCGGATAATCGGTCATGCGTTCCTTTCGGTTCGTTGGGTCAATCGGCCCACACCGCGACCTCGACCTTCCGCGTGCGCGGGCCATCGAACTCGCAGAAGTAAATCCCCTGCCACGTCCCCAGCACCAGTTTCCCCCCATCAATCAGCACCGTGACGCTGGAGCCCATCATCGACGCCTTGACGTGCGAGGCGCTGTTGCCTTCGGCGTGGCGATAGAACGGCTGACGCCAGGGAACCATCTCGTCGAGTTGCTTGAGGAAATCGTGCGCGACGTCGGGGTCCGCGTTTTCGTTAATGGTTATCCCTGCCGTGGTATGGGGAACATACGTCAGCACCCGGCCGCTCTCGACCCCGGAGGCCTGCACCGCCTCGCGCACGCGATCGGTGATGTCGACCATCTCATCGCGTTGATGCGTGGCTACATGAAAGGTTTTTCGCTGCATGAGGGTCACGTGGAGTCATGGGTGATGCGGGGCCGGCCCGCCGTTAAATCGAGGAGCCTCAAATAACTGCGGAAATCATTTTAGACGGGTCGGGGGTTTGCCGCTTATTTGATATTCGATAAAGTGGCCCCCCACTCAGGAACGACCGCCGATGCGTCTACACGTGCCCAAACAGACCCGACCCGGTGAGACCCGGACGCCGATCACGCCCTCAGCCGTGAAGAAGCTCGGTAAGCTGGGGATCGACGTCGTCGTCCAGGCGGGCGCCGGCACGGGGTCGTACATCGACGACGAGGCTTATACGCAGGCGGGCGCATCGGTCGTGGAGGCGTTGGACTGGGGCGAGGCGGACATCGTGGCCACGCTGGAGCCGCCCACCGACGAGCAGGCCGGCGCTATGAAACAGGACGCGGTGCTGATCGGCATGTTGGAGCCGTTGAACCCGGATGGCCTGTTCGGCGTGCTCAAGGACCACGGGGTGACGGCGTTCAGCCTGGAACTGCTGCCGCGGATCAGCCGCGCCCAGTCGATGGACGTCCTGTCGAGCCAGGCCAACCTCGCCGGTTATAAGGCGGTGATGCTGGCGGCCGACCATTGCCCGAAGATGTTCCCGATGATGATCACCGCCGCGGGCACGATTGCGCCGGCCAAGGCGTTTGTGATCGGCGCGGGCGTCGCGGGCCTCCAGGCGATCGCGACCGCCAAGCGGCTGGGGGCGGTCGTCGAGGCGTTCGACGTGCGCAGCGTCACCAAGGAGCAGGTCCAGTCGCTCGGCGCCCGGTTCGTCGAGCTGCCCACCGCCGCCCAGGACGACGCCTCCACCGGCGGGTACGCCCGGGAGCAGACCGAAGAAGAACGCCGCAAGCAGTCGGCCCTCATGAGCAAGCACGTCATCGGCGCCGACGTGGTGATCACCACCGCCGCCGTCCCCGGCAAGGCCCCGCCCATGCTCATCCCCGCCGACACCGCCCACCAGATGGCGCCCGGCTCGGTCATTGTCGACCTCGGCGCCAGCCCCGAACACGGCCACGGCAACTGCGAGCTCACCCGGCCCGGCGAGGTCCATCAGACCGACCACGGCGTCACCCTCGTCGGCCTGACCAACCTCCCCGCCCTCATGCCCGTCAACGCCAGCCAGGTCTACGCCAACAACCTCCTCGCGTTCCTCGGCGAGATCGTCGCCGACGGACAGCTCAAGCTGGACCTGGAGGACGAGGTGCAGAAGGGCTGCGTGGTCACGCACCGCGGCGCGATCGTCAACGACAAGATCAGGGAGGCGGTTGAAAGCCGGGCGTAGGCCATCGGCGACGAACCGCCCTGGAGCACATCGATATGGACCCCTTCGTCACCAGCATCATCGTTTTCGTCCTGGCGATCTTCGTCGGGTTCGAGGTCATCACCAAGGTGCCCTCCACGCTGCACACCCCGCTGATGTCCGGGTCCAACGCGATCAGCGGGATCACCATCGTCGGCGCCCTGCTCTGCTCCTTCAGCCCCACCTTCGCGTCGTTCGGCGTCATCCTCGGTTTCCTCGCCATCGTGTTCGCCACCATCAACGTCGTCGGCGGCTACGTCGTCACCGACCGGATGCTGCGGATGTTCAAGCAGAAAAAAGGGTGACCCGACGCCATGTGGACCCAAGCCCTCACCAAACCCGACATCCTCAACCTCGTCTACCTGCTCGCGGCCGTGCTGTTCATCTTCGGCCTCAAGCAGCTCTCGGCGGTCAAGACCGCGCGGCGGGGCAACTTCATCTCGTCGGCCGGCATGCTCATGGCGACCGTCGCCACCTTCTTCTTCATCAGCGGCGGGCAGTGGATCAGCCTGATCTGGGTCTTCATCGCGGTCCTGATCGGCGCGGGGATCGGGCTCTACCTCGCCCTGAAGATCGAGATGACCGGGATGCCCCAGATGGTCGCCCTGCTCAACGGCTTCGGCGGGATCGCGTCGCTGCTGGTCGCCTGCGGCGACTTCGCCCGCACCCCCGCCGAACACGGCTCCTGGGACAGCCTGCTCGCTACGGGCCTGGCCACGCTCATCGGCGGCGTCACGTTCACCGGCTCGCTGATCGCCTACGGCAAGCTCCAGGGCGTCAAGTGGGCCCCTGATAAGCCGGTCCAGTTCGGCGGACAGAAGGCGCTGATCTTCGCCATGCTCGTCGGGTCGCTGATCGTCTCAGCCCTGATCGCCGCCCGGCCGGAAGACGCGATCTCCAACGGGTTCTTCCTCGTCCTGATCGCGCTGGTCGCATTGACGCTGGGGGTGCTGCTGGTGATCGGGATCGGCGGAGCCGACATGCCGGTGGTGGTGTCGCTGCTCAACTCCTACTCCGGGCTGGCGGCGGCGATGGCGGGGTTCGTGCTCAACAACTCGGCGCTGATCATCACCGGCTCGCTGGTGGGGGCGTCGGGCCTGATCCTCACCACCATCATGTGCAAGGCGATGAACCGCTCGCTGATGAACGTGCTGTTCGGCGGGGTCGGGGGCGCCGCCGCCGGCCACGCTGCGGCGGGGGCGCAGGGCACGCACCGCGAGTTCAGCATCGAGGACGCCACGATCGTGCTCGACGCCGCCCAGCGGGTCATGATCGTGCCGGGCTACGGCATGGCGGTCGCCCAGGCCCAGCACGCCGTCAAGGAGCTGGCCCAAGAGCTCGACCGCCGGGGCATCACGGTCAACTACGCGATCCACCCCGTCGCCGGCCGCATGCCCGGGCACATGAACGTCCTGCTCGCCGAGGCGGGCGTGCCTTACGACCAGCTGCTCGACCTCGACCAGTCCAACGCCGAGCTGGAGCACACCGACGTCGCCCTGGTCATCGGCGCCAACGACGTGACCAACCCCGCCGCCCGGACCGACGCGTCCTCCCCGCTCTACGGCATGCCGATCCTCAACGTCGACATGGCCCGCAACGTCTTCGTGATCAAGCGGTCCATGAACCCCGGCTTCGCCGGCATCCAGAACGAGCTGTATTTCAAAGAGAACTGCGGCATGGTCTTCGGCGACGCGAAAAAAGTCGTCAGCGGGCTCAGCGCGGAGCTGGCCGACCAGTAGCCACAACAGCCCGGTCCTGCGGGCCGGCGCTAAACGGCTGTGCGCACGCTACAATCTTTTCATGCGGTTCGAACTGGTGTTCCTCGGCAGCGGCACGTCGGCGGGCGTGCCGATGATCGCATGCGACTGCCCGGTCTGCACCAGTGACGACCCGCGCGACGCCCGCAGCCGCGCCAGCGCCCTGGTCCGCTACACCGACGACCAATCCAACCTGCGCGACCTGCTGATCGACACCAGCCCCGAGCTGCGCCAACAGGCGATCGACCAGCGCCTCATGCGGATCGACGGCGTGCTCTACACCCACGCCCACGCCGACCACATCCTCGGTATGGATGACCTGCGCCGATTCAACGCCGCGATGGACGCGCCGGTCGACGTGTACGCCGAGCCCAGGGTGATCGAACAACTCTCGGCGATGTTCCGCTACATCTTCGAGCCGCACAAGAACGTCCAGAAGTCCTTCGTGGCGGACCTGATCGCCCACCGCATCCACCCCGGCCAGACCTTCAGCCTGTTCGGCGCCGACTGGACCCCGCTGCGCCTCATGCACGGCCGGCTGCCCATCGTCGGCTTCCGCGTCGACGCCTTCGGCAAATCGCTCGCCTACTGCACCGACGTCTCCGCCATCCCGTCCGAGACCTATCCCCTGCTCGACCGCCTCGACGTGTTGGTGATCGACGCCCTGCGCTACCGACACCACCCCACGCACATGACGGTCGACCAGGCCCTCGAGGTGATCGACCGGGTCCGGCCCCGCGGCGCGTACCTGACCCACATCGCCCACGACATCGCCCACGCGGAGTTGGAGCCCCGGTTGCCCGACGGCGTGAGCCTGGCGTATGACGGGTTGTGCGTTTCGCTCACCGGCGTCGAAGCGGTCGCACCCGACCCGGGATGACCCGGCCGCTGCGCGGATACCACGACAGCCCGGCCCTGCGGGCCGGCGCTAAACGGCTGTGGCCCATCTGCCATCTCACATCTGCCATCTCACATCTGCCATCTGCCATGGCTTGCTTCATGCCCCGTTGATCATCTCTCGCAGCGCCTTGCCCACATCCGGTTGTCTCATCAGGTGTTCGCCGACCAGCACGCGGTAGACCCCCGCGTCCATCAGGCGACGGCAATCCTCGTGCGTGCGGATCCCCGACTCGCTCACCAGGATCGACGGGTCGTCGACCATCCCCAGCAGGCGCAGCGTGTGACTCAGGTCGGTCGTCATCGTCTTGAGGTCGCGGTTGTTGATGCCCAGCAGGGTGTAGTTGGGCAGGGGGAACCCCAGGTGCGGGCGGACCTTGAGCAGGTTGTCGACGTCGTGCACCTCCAGCAGGGTGCTCATCCGCAGCTCGGTGGCGAGGATGAGCAGGTCGATCAGCCGCGGCTCGTCGAGACACTCGGCGATCAACAGCACCGCGTCGGCGCCGGCGGCGCGGGACTCGTAGACCTGGTACGGGTCGATGATGAAGTCCTTGCGGAGCACCGGCACGTCCACGGCGGCCTTGATCCGGGCGATAAAGGACAAATCACCCTGAAAATATTTCTGGTCGGTGAGGCAGCTGATGGCGGCGGCGCCGGCGTCGGCGTAGGCCGTCGCGATGGCGACCGGGTCGAAATCCGCCCGGATCAGGCCGGCGGACGGCGAGGCCTTCTTGACCTCGGCGATCACCCGCAGCCGGTCCTTGGGGCGGGTCAGGGCCTTGAAGAAGTTGCGCGGCGGGTCCTGCTCGGCGGCGCGGGCCTTGAGCTCGTCCAGGGGGGCGCTCCGCTGAGCGGCCGCGACCTCCTCCCGTTTGTCCGCGACGATCTGGGCGAGGATGTCACTCATAGACCGGGCAGGATACCTCACCCCGGGATCGGTGGGAGGGCGACGCGGACAACGGGCCATCAGATCATTGGGCGCTGGTGAGCGAATCGTCCAGGCCGGTCGGCGGCAGCGGCTCGGCGGGGGGCGGGGCCGGCTTCCAGAACTGGACCCGGTCCCACAGCCCGCGGGGCTTGACGTAGGGCCAGTAGCCGTAGGGAAGCTGGTCCTCAAAGAGCTGGCGGCGGTTCTCGTCCGACCAGGTCAGCCAGGCGATGGGGTCGGGCTCAAACTCCTGGCCGGTGAGAAGGTGAAGCGAGTGGTGGGCGGCGTGCACCACGCCGTAGTCGCGGTCATTAAGCCTGGAGACCAGCGCGTCGAACACCGCGGGCTCGGGGTACTGCCCCAGGGCGAAGCTGGCGTCCATGCGGACGTCGATGTCTTCGTCGTCGGTCGCGGCGTCGATCAGGGGGTCCACCACGGCGGGGTTATGCAGTTTCTGCAGGGCCCGGGCGGCCTGCCAGCGGACGAAGGAGGACTCGTCGCTCAGCAGCGGCGCGACCAGCTCGGCGTCCCGCGGCTCGCCGTGATCGCCCAGCGCCATCGCACAGGCCGCCCGCACCGTGGCGTCGCGGTCGTCGATCAGCAGCCGGTACATCCGCACGTACGGGGCCTCGCCGCCGAAGGGCGAGGCATTAATAAGCGCCACGGCCCGGGCGCGTTTGTCGGGGTCGTAGACGTTGAACGCGTCTCGGGCCGCGGCGCTGGGGCTCGGGGTGACAAACGGCTCGAGCACCGGGGCGAAGACCGAATCGGGCGCCACCTGGCACCCCGCCAGGGCAAACCCCAACCCCGCGATCAGCAGGAGGCGCCGGGCTTGTGCAAGACGGTTGGTCGTCATTGCTCCGCAGTGTATCGTGGGTCGTCCCAACGTGCGTCGGCGGCGGTCAGGGTATGCGACAAGTGGTTCGTAAGTTCTTGGGTCTGGCGGAGCTGGCGCGTTTCGAACTGTCGGCGGCGGCGGTGAGCAACGCGTGGCTGATGGTGTTCCTGTCGGCGGCGATCGAGCCCCCCGACCGCCGGCCCGCGGCGCTGGAACGATACGGGCTGTGGGGGATGCTGGGGCTGACGTTCGTCGTGGCGACCGGGCTGATCGTGTGCGCGATGGCGTTGAATGACGTGCTGGATGCGCGCCACGACAAAACCTTCGCCCCCAACCGGCCGATCCCGTCGGGCCAGGTCCGTCCGCCGGTCGCGGCGGCGGTGGCGATGGGGAGCCTGCTCACGGCGCTGGGGGCCGCCCTCCCGCTGGGCTTGGCGAGCACGACGACAGCGCTGCTCGCCGGGGCGGGCGTGCTGTTCTTCAACATCGCCGGCCGGTTCGTGCCCGCGATCGGGATCGTGAGCCTGGGGCTGATCACCGCCCTGGGCATGATGCTGCCTAACCCGCGGACCTCGCTGGTCTGGCCGATCGTGCTGGCGATGACGCACGTGATGGCGTGCGCGACGCTCCGCTACTGGCTGGCGGGCAAGCGGCCGCGGCTGGGGGCGCGGGATGGGTGGGGGATCCTGGCGGGCTGGGCGTTCTGGACGCTGGTGCTGGTGGGCCTCACGTCGGCGGGGGGCGGTGTGGCGCCCATGGGGGCGCGCTGGATATGGGTGGGGCCGCTCGTGGCGGTCGTGGTGTTCGCGGTGCTGAGTTTCGGGGTGCTTCACCGGAAGATGGGCCCCGAGCGGGCCCGGCGAGCGGCCGGGATGCGGTTCGCCTGGCTCAGCGGGGCGTGGCTGGTGGTGTATGACGCGGCCTGGCTGGTGTCGGCGGGCCTGGCGTGGCAGGCGGGGGCGGTCCTGGGGCTGCTGGCGCTGGCGGTCGGGATGGGCGCCGGGACCCGCCTGGCGCGGGACCGCCGGGCCCTTCCCCCGCGGATCGGGCTGCCGCCGCCGAGCCGTGAAGACGCGCGGGGCAGGAGCCGGTGATTGATCTCTCCCGAATCTCACCGCCGTTTAACACAACGTTAACAATCCACATCTATCCTGCGCAAAGTAGCTTACCTTCACCCCCCTACCAACCCTTCATCCACACTGGAGAGCGACGAATGAAAATGATCGATCCGATCAAGCGTAGCGTAGTGGCGGCCGGCGCCGCCGCGGCGATCGCCATGCCCTTTGGCGGCGTGGCGTCGGCGAACAACCTCAGCGGCAAGGTGGTCGTCGACGGGTCCAGCACCGTGTACCCGATCACCGAGGCCGTGGCCGAAGAATTCAACGGCGAGCACCCCAATGTCCGCATCACGGTCGGCATCTCCGGCACCGGCGGCGGGTTCAAGCGGTTCACCAAGGGCGAGACCGATATCTCCGACGCCTCTCGGCCGATCAAGGCCAAGGAAGCCAAGGCCGCCAAGGAGAACGGCATCGAGTTCATCGAGATCCCGGTGGCGTACGACGGCCTGACCATCGTGGTCAACAACGCCAACGACTGGGCCAAGTCGCTCACCGTGGACGACCTCAAGAAGATCTTCCTCGACGGCTCCGACGTCAAGACCTGGAAGGACGTCAACCCCGCGTGGCCGGCGACCCCGATCAGCATCTACGCCCCGGGCACCGACTCGGGCACGTTTGACTACTTCAAGGAAGTGGTCGCCGGTAAGAAGGGCGCCATCCGCAGCGACATGTCCGTGTCCGAGGACGACAACGTCCTGGTCCGCGGCGTGACCGGCGACAAGGGCGCGATCGGCTTCTTCGGCTGCGCCTACTACTTCGAGAACGAAGACAAGCTCAAGGCCATGCCGATCGTGAACCCGGAAACCGGCAAGGCCGTCTCGCCCACCCCCGAGACCATCGAGAACGGCACCTACGCCCCGTTCAGCCGGCCCCTGTTCATCTACGTGAACGCGGAATCGCTGAGCCGCCCGGAAGTCGCCTCCTTCGTCGACTTCTACTTCGCCAACGGCCCCGAACTCGCTGAAGAGGTCGGCTACGTCCGCCTGCCCAACTCGGTCTACTCCGCCGGCAAGCGCAACGTCGCCAACCGCAAGACCGGCACCCAGTACCTCGACGCCAACGGCGAAAAGGTCCACGGCCCGGTGACCAAGGTCTACAAGTAAACAACAATCCGCAAGCGATTCGACTCCCCCGGCGACGCTTAACGGTGTCGCCGGGCATTCCCTCACCCCGCCGCCGCCATCGCCGCCGCCATTCTCGCTACCATCCTCCTATTCATCCATGGCCACTTTCTCCACGACGATTAATACGGGCCTTCCCTCCGTAACGCGGTTGGGCAAGGAACGCTCGGTACGGCTCCGTAACCTCCGGGAGCGGCTGATCCTGGCCGCCCTGATTTTCTGTGGGTTTTTCACGGTCGCCACCACGGTCACGATCATCGGCATCCTCGGCCTCCACGCCTGGGAGTTCTTCACCCACGAGATGGTCGACGCCCAGGGCAACATCACCCGCGTCAGCTTCCTCGAGTTCATCACCGGGCTGGAGTGGAACCCGCTGCTGGGCGCCGAGAAGCACTTTGGGATCTGGCCCCTGATCGCCGGCACGGGGATGGTGGCGACGATCGCGATGATCTTCGCCCTGCCGCTGGGGTTGATCACCGCGATCTGGCTCAGCGAATACGCCAACCCGAAGGTTCGCGCCGTGATCAAGCCGGTGCTGGAGATCATCGCGGGCATCCCGACCGTGGTGTTCGGCTTCTTCGCGCTGACGATCATCACCCCGACCCTGCGGTTCGCCTTCTGGCAAGTGCCGCTGACCAACCCCGACGGCAGCCCGATGCTCGACAGCAACGGCAACGTGCTGACCGAGCCGCTCAACCCGCTGAACTTCGGCACCTACAACGCCCTTGCGGCGGGGTTGGCGGTGGGGATCATGTGTATCCCGATCGTGACTTCGCTCTCGGAAGATGCGCTGCGGGCGGTGCCCCGGGCGCTGCGGGAGGGCGCCTACGGGCTCGGGTCGAGTAAGTTCGAGACCTCGGTCAAGGTCGTGGTGCCCGCGGCGTTGTCGGGCATCATCGCGGCGTTCCTGCTGGCGATCGCCCGTGCGGTCGGCGAGACCATGATCGTCGCCCTGGCGGCCGGCGCCACGCCGGTGCGGCTGTTCGAAGACCCCGCCGCCATCCTCGACCCCCGCACTCAGGTCCAGCCCATGACGGGCTTTATGGTCCAGATCTTCCTGGGCGACGTCGCGCACGGCGGCGTCGAATACCTGTCCTGCTACACCGTGGCGGCGACCCTGTTCATCATCACGTTCCTACTCACGCTGATCGGCGGGGTGATCCGGCGCCGGTTCCGACAGGCTTACGACTAAATCAAGCGAGCCCCCCTCTCACTATGGCAATCAGCGGCGCTTACAACACCCGACCGACCGGCCCGCGCATGGCCAAGAACAGGCTCTTCCTGCTCCTGTGCATCTTCGCCGCGGTCATGTCCATCCTGATCCTTCTGTGGCTGCTGATCTCGATCATCGGCCAGGGCGCGGGGATGCTCAGCTGGAGTTTCCTGACCAGCCTCGGCTCCAAAGACGTGGATAAGGCGGGGTTCCTGCCGCCCCTGATCGGCTCGGTCTGCCTGCTGGGGATCTGTGCCCTGACCGCGATCCCCCTGGGCATCGGCACCGCGATCCTGCTGGAGGAGTTCAAGCCCAAGAACCCGGCGCTGGTGCGTATCCACGGGTTTGTCCAGCTTAACATCACCAACCTCGCGGGCGTTCCGTCGATCGTCTACGGGATCCTCGGGCTGACCGCGTTCGCCAACGTCTTCGGCGTGCTCGGCACGCCGATGGACCCGTCTTTCGCGATCGGCCAGAAGTGGTACCAGGAATACGCCGACGCCAGCGGGCGCCTCTACTACGTGCCGGTGAACAGCCGGGAGGTCCCGCTCAAGCCCGCCGAGGCCGGCATGACCTTCCTGACCGCGCCCCGCTCCGGCGCCGAGGTCGCCCAGGTCACCATCGAGCCCGAGGCCAAGCTCGCCCCCCTCAAGCTCCGGATCGAAAAAGACCTTGAGTCGATCGAGGAAACCATCGTCACCCAGCTCGACGCGACCCGCGAAACCCGACGCGGCCCGGTGCATGTCGATCAGGCGACCGCCCAGCGGATCGCGGATGAAGCCTTCGCGGGCACCGCACTCAAGGCCGACACCCAGGAGCTTAAAGCGCTCACCGTCACGGCGCTGGCGGCCATGAACGGCAAGACCGGCCGTGAGCTGCGGCAGGACCGCCGGGACTTGTTCCAGACGCTCTCAGATAAGGAATTGGGAGCAGTTGACCTCACCGGCTTCATGATCGCGGGCACGATCCCCAATCGAAAAGACGTCAAGTCGTGGTATTTCCTTCAGTTACCATTCGGCCGGGGCGTGCTGGCCGGGGGGTTGACGCTGATGCTGGTCATTCTGCCGATCATCATCGTGGCGTCTCAGGAATCGATCCGTGCGGTGCCGATGTCGCAGCGTCACGGCTCGCTTGCCCTGGGATCGACCAAGTGGCAGTCGGTGTCGAAGGTCGTGCTGCCGGCGGCGGTCCCCGGGATCATGACCGGCACGATCCTGGCCATGAGCCGGGCGATCGGCGAGGCGGCGCCCATCCTCATGCTCGGCGGCGTGTTCATCACCTTCCTGCCCAGCAACGTGATGGACGGCTTTACCGCGATGCCGCTGCAGATCTTCAACTGGGCGGGCAAGCCGCAGCAAGAATTCCGAAGCGTGGCCGCCGCGGGTATTATTGTGCTGCTGGTCGTGCTGCTCTCCTTCAATGCCCTGGCGGTATTTATCCGACAAAAAGCTCAGAAGTCGTATTGATCGGTCTACGATTCTTGATGTGACGGACTTTAACGAGATTTATTCACCATGAACGAAGCCACCGACGCCCCGATCGATCAGGAACAACGCGCCGCACCGCCCTCGCCCACGGCGGGCCTGAGTGAAAACCAGTCCCGGTTTGAGGACCAGACGGAAGACGCCAAGCCCCTGCTGCAGATGAAGGGCTTCAACTGCTGGTACACCGACTTCCAAGCGGTCCAGAACATCGACCTGGATATCGCCGAGAAACGCATCACCGCGTTCATCGGCCCGTCCGGTTGCGGCAAGTCCACGCTCCTGCGCTGGATTAACCGGATGAACGACCTGATCCCCGGCGCCCGGGCCGAGGGCCGTATCGACCTGCACGGCCGCAATCTCCTCGACGACGACACCGACGTCGTCGACCTCCGCCGCCGCATCGGCATGGTCTTCCAGAAACCCAACCCGTTCCCCAAGTCGATCTTCGACAACATCGCCTACGGCCCCCGGCTGCACTTCAAGCTCAATAAATCGGAGACCGAAGAGATCGTGGAGCGTTCGCTGCGGCACTCGGCGTTGTGGGACGAAGTGAAGGACCGGCTCAAGGACTCGGCCCTGGGCCTGTCGGGCGGCCAGCAGCAGCGGCTGTGCATCGCCCGGGCGATCGCCGCGGAGCCCGAGATCCTGCTGATGGACGAGCCCTGCTCGGCGCTCGACCCCAAGTCCACCGTGGCGATCGAAGACCTGATGGAGGAGCTCCGCAAGGACTACACCATCGCCATCGTCACCCACAACATGCAGCAAGCCGCGCGGTCGTCGGACTACTGCGCGTTCATGTTCCAGGGCGAATTGATCGAGTTCGCCGACACCCGCAAGATATTCACCAACCCGGACAACGAACAGACCGAAAACTACATCACCGGGCGGTTCGGATAATCCCCCTTGTTCGCATGACCCCATAGGCGTCGAGGTCGTGTTGGCCGTGTCCGATCATTGCCTTTCATGACCCTTCTCAGACGCTGTTGGGCGCTGCATGTCTCTTCACCTTCAACGCCAGATCGACCAGCTCAAAAAGATGATCCTGGCGCTGGGGGCGCAGGTTGAAGAGAGCCTCCAGCAGGCCATCAACGCCATCGATCAGCGTGACGCCCGGATCGCCCAGGAGGTCATCGAGGCCGACCACCGGATCGACATGGCGGAGGTGGACATCGAAGAGGAGTGCATGCACACCCTCGCCCTGCATCAGCCGGTCGCGTTCGATATCCGATACGTGGTGGCGACGCTGAAGATCAATACGGAGTTGGAGCGGATCGGCGATCTGACGGTGAACATCGCCCAGAAGGCGTTTTTCCTCGCCAAGCACCTGCGGATCGACCAGGTCCCCTTCGACCTTGCCGGGCTGTCGCGGCTGGTGCGCCTGATGCTCCAGCAGAGCCTTGATGCGCTGGTCAATATCGACGCCGACCTTGCGGAAAAAGTACGCGTCCGAGACGACGAGGTCGACGAGATCCACCGCGGCATGTACCAGTGCATCGAACAGGCGATCCGCGAGGACGTCGAACTGGTGAGGGTCTATATCCACCTGTTGGGCGTTTCACGGGATCTTGAGCGGATCGCCGATCACGCGGTGAACATCGCCGAGGATGTGATCTACATGGCGCGGGGAGACATCATGCGGCACCACCGCAACCAGCCGATCAACGACGGGGATACGAACGTCGACGATTGAACGCGGCCGCGGGGGAGCAGCTATTAACTTTTCGTGACGCTGACTTTTCCACCCAGGCGTTCGCCGGCGCGGTAAAGCTGGTGTCGGCCGAGCATGACCGGGTCCGTGGACCAGTCCAGGGGTGGAGGGCAGACCTGATTGAGCAGTTCTTCCATCCGATCGTCATTGCAACGCCACGAACCGTCTTCAGACAGCGTTGCGCGGAGCGGTTGGTTCCGCACCGTAAAATCGATCGCACCGATCATAAAATGCCTTTCAGAAGCCACGGCCATCCTGGCGTCCTCCCCCCGGCCGTTGCTGAACGTTGACGGTAATTTAACACAATTTGCTCGATGGTCAAACCCGGAGTCAAAGGTAAAAATAACGTCCGAAATCATTATGAAACAGTTGTTTGCCCGATTCCCGGGGTTATACTCTGCACGCCCTTCCACCCGTGACGTCGGGTTCGCTGGCATCGTCTTGTAGGTTTGTGACTTGTTGATTTGAAGAAAGGCGTCGCTTGGGCGAAACACTATCGAACGATCAATCCGGTCCACGCATTTTGCTGGTTGAAGATCACTTCCTGACAGGACAGAACATCAGGCAGTTCTTGATGGAACGGGGCTATCGTGTGGAGGGGCCGGTGGCTCGGGCCGACGAAGCGTTGGCGCTGGTGGAGCGGGAGCCGCCCCACGCGGGTGTGCTCGACATCCACCTGGGCGACGGCAACAGCGTCCCCGTCGCGGAAGCCCTGCTGCGACGACAGCGGCCATTTGTGTTTGTCAGCGGCCACGCAAACCCCGCCGCAACGCTGCCCGACCACCTTCACGCCTATCCGATGCTCCCCAAACCGGTGGACCCTGAGCGGCTTCACGCCACCTTGCGCGGCTTCGCTCGGTAATCGACCTTCATCCTTTCACGGCGTCAACCGCGGTTACGTCACGAGCTGGAGCAGGATCGTGGCGCCCGCGAGGATCAGGAAAAAGCTGGCGGCGTCGCTGATCGCGGCGAGCACCGGGCTGGACACCATCGCCGGATCGATCCCGACCCGCTTGATGACGAGCGGGATGCCGCACCCCAGCGAGACCGAGAACACGCTGCCCAATGCGTACGACCCGCCGATGAGCATCGCCAGCTTGGGGATCTCCGGCCGCATGACAATGACGATGCAGGCGAGGACCAGACCGATGATGACGCCGTTGATCAGCCCGACCACCGCGTCCCGCAGCATCACCCGCGTCAGGTCGCGCGGCTGGACCAGCCCCAGCGCCAATTCGCGGATCGACACCGCCACCGACTGATTCCCCGCCGCGCCCGCCAGCGCCGCGACCATCGGCATGAACACCGCCAGGGCGGTGAGTTTCTCGATCGTCGGCTCGAAATAAGAAATCACGTTCACCGCGATCAACGCCAACGCGATGTTGGGCAGCAGATACGCCAACCGCCGCAGGGCGCGCCGGATCGGCGGCGCCGACCGCCGCTCCTCCCCCCCGATGATGCCGCCGAACTTCAGCAGGTTTTCCGACGACTGCTCCGCCAGCGCTTCCTGCACCGCGGCCCGCTGCACCACGCCGACCAGCTTGCCGTCGTCATCCAGCACCGGCAACGCGGAATAGTCCACCCGGTCGAAGATGTCTTCGATCACGTCGATCAGCATGCCCACGCTGCACGTGATCGGATCGGGGATCTCGAGCGTGCTTAATACGGTGCCCGCCCGGGCCATCACCATCCGCCGCATCGGCGTCACGCCGGAGAACCGCCCGTCCTCATCGGTGGTGTAGAGGTAACGGACCTCGTATTCGCCGTAAAGGTCGGCGTGACGCCGCAGGTCCCCCGCCACCTCGTCCACCGTCTGGTTCTTGGGGTAGACCAGGTATTCGGTGATCATCAGGCCGCCGGCGGTGTCCTCGCCGTATTGCAGACGCTCCCGGGCGTCCACCGCCTCCTGCGGGTCCATCTCGTTGAGGATGGCCTCGGCGTCGTCATCATCCAACTCGGCGAGGACGTCGGTCTGCTCGTCCGAGTCCATCTCGTCGACGATAGCCGCCGCGACGTCCGGCTCGAGCTCTTCGATCATCTCGGCGACATGGCTGTCGTCGAAGTGTTCGAGCAGGTCGGCTGCGAAGTCGGGCTCGGTCGAGGACAGGGCCTGGAGCATCCGGGTGCGGCGTTCCTCGTCCAGCCGGGAGATGGTGTAGGCCGTGTCTTCCGGCGGCAACAGCCGAAGAAACGTCACGATCTGGTCCGGGTCATCGGCGTCGATGAGCCGCTCCAGCTCATCGCGCGGGTCGGTCTCCAGCGCTGGTTCTTCGCTCATACGACGCTCCGTTCAAGAGTGTCTGCGGATTGTAACGATCGTCAGCGGCGCTTCGTCCGGGCCGACGATCAGCCCGGCCCGACAAACCCCCGCCACGCCGCCAACTGTTCTGTGTCCGTCAGGTCGAAATGCAGAGGGGTGAGCGTCAGGTAGCCGTCGAGCAGCGCCCGGGCGTCGGTGTCATCCGCCACCTCGCGGAAGGTCATGCCGTTGCAGACCTGGTAGGTGTGCGTGTCGTCGCCTTGAGGCTCGATCTCGTATTCGGTCACCATCGAGCTGGTCGAGATCCTGGCGACCTTCATGCCGCGGGGCTCGTCGCGGTGGTCGAGGATGGGCACGTTGATATTGATCAATGCGTGGCGTTGGAACGGCCCGAGGAGGACGCGATCGATCGCGCGTCGGGCGTGGGCGGCCGCGAGGGACCAGCGGATGGCGGTGCGATCGCCCAAGTGGAGGCTGACCGCGATGGCGGGGACGCCGATGAACGCCGCCTCCCGCGCCGCCGCGACGGTGCCGGAATAGATGACGTTGATCCCGACGTTCGCCCCGGCGTTCATCCCGCTGATCACCAGATCCACCGGGCCGGGCGTGAGGTGGTCGAGCGCGAGCTTGACGCAGTCGGCCGGCCGGCCGTCGACCGCCATCCCGGTGAACGAGCCGCCCCCCGGCAGATCGACGGTTTTCTCCTTGACGTGGATCGGCCGATGGAACGTGATCGCGTGGCTCGTGGCGGACTGCACCTTGGCCGGCGCCACGACCTGCACGTCGCCCATCGCGGCGATCGCTTCGTACATCGCCGCCAGGCCCGGCGCGTCGATGCCGTCATCGTTGGTGAGCAGAATGCGCATAGCCGGATTGTACGGGCTATGGGCGGCCGTGTAACAAAGAACCCCGCACACGAGCGTACGGGGTTCGATCGTTAAAACTTAATGAACGAAGCTGCAAGGCGCGGTCAACAGGTCTTCCGCTCGACGCCCTCGAGGGCATCCGGTTTTTTGTCCGGGGTGAAGCTGTAGGGGATCAGCGGGGTATCCATCGGCACGCGGTAATGGTCCGGCTGCTCGTAACGGTACGCGTGATCGACGGCGTTGATCAGCATGCTTGGCTGGCTGTTGATGTTCTGGACGCCGTGCCAGACCTTGGGCGGCACCACCACCATGGCGGGGCGGACCGTGCCGAACCGGAACTGGTTGATCTTGCCGTGGGTGGGCGAGTCCTCGCGGGCGTCGTAGAGGACGATCTTCATCCGGCCGTGATTGACGAACAGCCGGTCGGTCGTAACGGCGTGGGCGTGCCACGCAGAAATCCCGCCCGGTTCGAGCACGGATTGGAAGACCTGGTCCACGCCGAACTCGTCAAGCCTCCAGTCAGCGCGGAAGATCTCGGTGAGGTGGCCGTAGTTCGTGGGGACGTTCTTGACCTCGTGAACGACTACGCCGTCGATCAATTCCTGATTGACCATCTGCCAATCACGGGTGATGCTCTGCTCGTCCTGAACCATTCCATTCAGTTTCCAGTCGTGTTCCGTCGGGGTGGCTGTCATGGTGTCGTCCTCTTTCAAGTAATTAAAACATTGGTTTTACGAGGCGGGCAAACCTCGGCGTCGGCGCAGGTCACGGATCAGGGCGCCCTTGCCCCCGAAGCGGTAGCTGTATGACACCGCACGGGGGTTGAGGCCCAGCCAGATCAATGGGCGATACAGCAATCGGTAAACCATCTGCGGATAACTGATCGTGCGCCCCGGCAAGACGAGGCGACCAGCCAGCGAAACGGCGATCGACATGGCGACGCGTTCGCGGAAGGTCGGATCGTTGGCGATCTGCTCGTCGTAATAGGCGTTTTCCATTTCCTCACGCTTGGCGTAGACGCCGGGGCGGATGCCCGACTGGATCGCCAGCACCGTCGCCCGACGGGTCGAAACCATCTTCGCGCCGCTCCGCCAGGCCCTGAACAGAAAGTCCTGAGACGCCTCGGTCCGCACCTCGGTCGCTTTACGCCAGTCGCCCACACGGTCGACGAGCTCGCGTTGAAGCAGCCACCCCGACGCCGGCGCGAACACGTAGGGTTCGTACCGTCCTTCCGCGGCGGCGCCGTTCATCCCGAACCCGACCCGGCCGGCCTCGACGTCTTCGGCCGAGCCCGGCGTCGCCAAGGCGATAGGGGAAAAAACCAGATCGGCGCCGGTGGACTCAATCGTCTCGATGCAACTCGACAGGTGATCCGGGAACCACAGATCGTCATGGTTCACATACGCGATGTACCGGCCGCGCGCCTGTCGCGCCCCCACGTTGTTCGGGCCGGACTGATCCCCCCAGTTTTCTTCGAGGTTGATAAACCGCAGACGGGGATCATCAAATGACGCGACAACCTGGGCCGTATCATCGGTGCAATGGTCGCCGACAACCAGGTATTCAAAGTTGCTGATGGATGAACGAAGCACGCTGCGGATCGTGTGCCGCAAGACATTGCTGCGGTTGTACGTCGCCGTGACAACGGTGATCAAGGGTTGACCGGTGTTCGCTGCCGCCAATTTTCACGTCTCCCGCCCCCTCCTCCCGTGTCCCACGCCCGCAACTTCAGATAGTAGATAGTGATAACCCCTGTTAGCATTGTAGTCAATCTTTATATCAGCAAGTAAAACGCCCCGGCGGAAACCGGGGCGTCACAATCGATACGCGCGACGTAATCGGGATCGGTAGTCTGCGTCAGCTTTCGTCCTTGGGCGACGGTTCTGCGTCGGCGGCCTCGGGCTCGGTGGGGGATCCCTCCTCGAGTTCGGCGTCGACCTCGGGCTCCTCAGGGTCGGCGACGGCGGTGGGGGCTTCCGGCCCGGAGGACGACGCGGCGGCCGCGGCGCCCTTGCGCAGGGCCGCGGCGCGCTCCATGCGGCGGTTGGCCTTCTCTCGGCGGCGCGAGTGCTGGCCCGCCACTTGCGGGCCGGTGTCTTCCTCGCTGATCAGCTGGATCACGCACAGGTCGCTGCCGTCACCCACGCGGTGCGTGCCCAAACGGATGATCCGGGTGTAGCCGCCGCTACGGTCGGCGTACTTCGGGGCGATCTCGTCAAACAGATGCTTGACGACCTTGGGCGACTTGATGATCTCGCCGTACTTGTTGCGCTCGACGTCGGGGTGGTCTTCCTCGACGATCATGGGCTTGTCGCCCCCCAGGGCGGCGATGACGCGGCGGCGCGAGGCGAGGTCGCCCTTCTTGGCGGCGGTAATCAGCTTCTCAACAAACGGCCTGAGGCTCTTGGCCTTGGGCACGGTCGTGGTGATCTGGCCGTGGGTGAACAGCGAAACCGCCATGTTCCGCCACATTGCGATCCGGTGGTTGGTCTTGCGGCCGAGCTTCCGGCCGTACACATTGTGTCTCATCGCATCACATCCTTTCTTGACCGCCGATCGGGTGAGACGCCGACGGCGTGGCCACTCTTGCCGTCAAGGCAAGGCACAGGTCCGTACGCCGGACCGGGGCGTCGATGGCCCCTATTGAAAAGCCGCGGCGAGGCGCCGCGGCTTGACAGACATTCACGCAGTCTGTTCGGTCTGGAGCTCCGCGGGCAGCTCCATGCCCAGCTCGAGACCCATGTCGCTGAGCTTCCGCTTCACTTCCCGCAACGAGGTCTTGCCGAAGCTGCGGACCTTCAACAGGTCGTTCTCGGTCTGCGAAACCAGCTCGGAAACCACCTCGATCTTGGCTGACTCAAGGCAGTTGTTGGCCCGGACCGACAGGTCCAGTTCGCTCACCGGCATCTGCAGCTTGCGGATCAGCTCTTCGTCCACGCGGGCGGCGGCGGCGGCGGACTCGCTGGCGGTCGCCTTGCCCAGTTCGAAGTACTGCACGAACGGGTTGAGGTGCTTGCGGAGGATCTTGGCCGCCTCGACCAGCGCCATCTCCGGCGTCACCGTGCCGTTGGTCCAGATCTCGAGCGTCAGCTTGTCGTAGTTGGTCTTCTGGCCGACACGCGTGTCCTCGGTCTTGTACCGGACACGGGTCACGGGCGAGAAGATCGCGTCCACCGGGATGACGCCGACCTCCTGGTCCTGGTTGATGTCGTACTGCTCGGACGCTGGGACGTAGCCCCGGCCCTTCTCAACCACAAACTCCATATCGAAGTCGATCTGCTTGGTCAGCGTGGCCAGCAGCAGGTCGGGGTTGTGGATCGTGATCGACGTGTCGGCCTCGATCAGGTCGGCGGTGACTTCGCCGGGTCCCTCGGCCTGCAGCCGCATGGTCTTGGGCTCGTCCGACTCGCTGGACACGATCATGTTCTTGACGTTGAGGATGATGTCGGTGACGTCTTCCTGCACGCCTTCGAGGGAGGTGAACTCGTGCGGGGCGCCCTTGATCTTGACGCTGGTCACCGACGCGCCCTCGAGACTCGAAAGCAGGATGCGGCGGAGCGCGTTGCCGACGGTCGTGCCGAAGCCCCGCTCGAACGGCTCGATGCTGAAGCGGCCGTAGGTTTCATTCGAGATCGAGTCGTCGATCACGACGCGGTGGGGAAGTTCCAGTCCTCGCCAACGGATGCGCATGGCGGATCTCCATGTTGCCAACAGGTGTTTAGGAAACGGACCTCGGATTCACGCTCGAGCCCGGCGCTGTTGGCCGACGGGGTGGCTTCTGTTCCGAGGTTATTTGATCCTTTAGCCCCGGGCTCCGCCCGGGGGGTGATCCCACGTGAATGCCCCCGGGCGGAGCCCGGGGCTAACGGGTTTCAGACGCGGCGTTTCTTGCGGGGCCGACAGCCGTTGTGGGGAATCGGCGTGTGGTCCTCGACGGCGGTGACCTTCAGGCCGCCGTGAGCCAGGGCGGTGACGGCCGACTCGCGGCCCGAGCCGGCGCCGCGGACGCGGACCTCGACCTCCGTCACGCCGAACTTGCGGGCGGCCGCGGCGCATTCTTCGGCGGCGCGGGTCGCGGCGAACGGCGTGCTCTTGCGCGAGCCCTTGAACCCGATCGAGCCGGCCGAGTTCCAGCAGAGGGTCTCACCGTTCACGTCGGTGATCGTGACGATGGTGTTGTTGAACGTGGCTTTGACGTGGGCGATGCCCCGGCCGACGTTCTTGCGGACTTTCTTGGTCTTCTTCGCCATGGGGTTCCTTGAAGTTCGTAACGCTGCCGTGATTCCAGCAGCTGGCTTCGGGATGATCCCAGCCCCTGCGGGGCCGGGTTAAAGTTTGCTGCGCAAACGGCCGCGGGCGGCCGTGACGCTGCGCGTCACTTCATCGTCTTGACCGACTTCTTGCCGGCGACGGTCTTCTTGCGTCCCTTGCGGGTGCGGGCGTTGGTCTTGGTGCGTTGGCCGCGGCAGGGCAGGCCCCGGCGGTGGCGGTCACCGCGGTAGCTGCGGATGTCGCGGAGCCGGGCGACGTTCTGCGACACCTGGCGGCGGAGGGCGCCCTCGATGACGTAGTTCGCCTCGAGGATGCCGGCGATCTGGGCGAGCTGGTCCTCGCTGAGGGTGTGCGCGCGGACGTGGCCGTCGATCCCGGCTTCACGGAGGATGTCGGCCGCGTGCTTCGGCCCGATGCCGTAGATGTACTGCAGCGCGTAAAGGATCGGCTTGTTGTCGGGGATGTCGGTGCCTGCGAGACGGGGCATGGGGGTTTCCTTTGGTGCGGGGGCGAGTCGGCCGAGCCCTGCGGGCCTCGGTTAAACGATCGCTGCGCGATCCGCGGCCGGGCCGCGAGTGACGCTTCGCGTCACTTCTGCCGGGCTTTGAACTTGGGGTTGGATTTACAGATCACGAAGACCTTGCCGCGGCGGCGGACGATCTGGCAGTCCTGGTGCCGCTTCTTGGCGCTCTTGAGTGAGGTCACGACTTTCATGATTCGGTTCCTTAACGTCTGGTCTAGTGTCGGTAGGTGATGCGACCCTTGGTCAGGTCGTACGGGCTGATCTCCACCGTCACACGGTCGCCGGGGAGGATGCGGATATAGAACTTACGCATCTTGCCGGAGATGTGTGCGATGATTTCGTGATCGTTCTCGAGCTTGACGCGGAACATCGCGTTGGGCATCGCGTCGATCACTTCGCCTTCCATCTGGAGTGTGTCTTCTTTGGGCACTCGGTTTCCTGTTTCAGCCGCGAGCGGCTAGTTGCCATCGGTCAATACTTCGGCCCCGCCGGGCACGACGGCGACCGTGTGTTCGTAGTGGGCGGCCGGCTTCCCGTCGAGGGTCACCACCGTCCACTGATCGGCGAGGGTCTTGACGGCCTTGGTGCCCATATTGCACATGGGCTCGATCGCCAACACGACGCCCTCCTGGAGGAGGATGTCGTTGCGCAGCAATTCCCGGTTCACGAAATTGGGGACTTTGGGGTCCTCGTGCATCTTCTGGCCGATGCCGTGGCCGACAAAATCCTGAACCACTCCGTAACCGAGGTTCTCGGCGTACTGCTGCATCAGGCGGGCGACCTGGCTCCACCGGCGGCCGGGCTTGATGTTCTCGATCGCGATCTGCAGAACGTGCTGGGTGGTTTCGCAGAGCTTGCGGACCTCCGGGGTCACGTTGCCGACCATGATCGTCGTCGCCGAGTCGCCGCACCAGCCGTCGAGCTGGACCCCGCAGTCGATCCCGACGATGTCGCCGTCTTCGATGACGCGGTCCGAGGCGATGCCGTGAACGACGACCTCGTTGACGCTGATGCACAGCGTGCCGGGGAAGCCCTCGCCGGGCTTGTAGGTCGGGTAGTTCTTGAACAACCCGCGGGCCCCGGCGTCATCGATGATGCGCTGCGCTTCCTCGTCGATCTCTTTGGTTGTCACGCCGGGCTGACAAATCTCCCGGCAACGCTGGAGGACCGAATGCACGACGCGGCCGGCCCGCCGCATCTTGTCGATCTCCTCCCTGGATTTCCGCCTGATCGCCATTTACCGACCTGCCTGGGCTGCCCCGGCCGGCCGTGGCGAACCGGAAATTGTACCCATTTCTGAAAAAACCGCCAGTCCGCGCCGTTTCCCCATCACGCCGCCCCGCTCCGCGGGCCCCGGATCCGTGGGCCCCGCCCGCTGTCGCTCGACGCCAGGAAGCCCTGGTAATTCCGCATCAGCAGGTTCGCCTCGATCCGCTGCACGAAGTCCAACATCACGCTCACCACGATCAGCAGCCCCGTCCCTCCCAGGAACTGGGTCACCAGGAACGGAATGCCAAACACGCCCGCGACGATCGTCGGGATGATCGCGATCACCGACAGGAACCCGGCGCCGACATAGGTGATCCGCTCCATGACCGTTTCGAGGTATTCGGCCGTGCGGGGCCCGGGCCGCAGGCCGGGGATGAAGCTGCCGTTGTCGCGGAGTTGGGTCGCCATCTCCTTGGGCTGGAACTGGACCGTGGTCCAGAAATACGCGAAGAAGTAGATCAGGCCGATGTAGATGACGCAGTAGAGATACCCCGTCATGTCGGCGAAATTGTCGGCCAGGAAGCCGAAGATGCCCGAAAAGAAGCCGTAAATCGCTCCGGCGGTCGGGTCGGGGGGGATGCTGCCGGCGAAATAGCCGAACAGCATGGACGGGAAGATCATCAGCGAGGACGCGAAGATGATCGGCATGACGCCGCCGTGGTTGACGCGCAGGGGCAGGTAGGACTTCTGCCCGCCGTAGACCCGGCGGCCGCGGGTGTGCTTGGCCTGTTGGATGGGGATGCGGCGCTGGCCCTGGGTGATCACAACGGAGCCGGCCACCACCGCGACAAAGGCGATGACCAGGAAGACGACCGTGTCGAACCCGTAGCTGCCCGGATCGCCGCCGGTGAGGGAGAAGCCCTCGACGATCATCTGGATCGCGGTGGGCATCGAGGCGATGATGCCGGCGGTGATGATCAGGCTGATGCCGTTGCCGATGCCGTACTTGTCAATCTGCTCGCCCAGCCACATCAGGAACACCGTGCCGGCGGTGAGGCCGAGGATGCCGCAGCCCCAGAACAGCAGGTTGTAGCCGCCGCTGAGGAACTCGGGATAGACCAGCGGGTTCTGGCCGGAGGTGAGGAACTTGAGCCAGAACGCGGACTGGACCAGGCACAGGCCGACGGTGGCGTAACGGGTGTATTCCTGGATCTTCTGCCGGCCGGCGGGGCCTTCCTTCTGCAGGGCCTTGAGCTTCTCGCTCACGGTGGCGAGCAGTTGGAAAATAATGGCGGCCGAGATGTAGGGCATGATGCCCAGGCCGAAGATCGTCGACTGCTGGAACGACCCGCCGGTGAAGATGCTCACGTACGCGATCAGATTGCCGACAGCGCCGCCCTGGGCGTTCTCGGCCCACTCCTTGAGGGCGGACTGGTCGACGCCGGGCAGCGGGATAAAGAAGCCGATGCGATAGATCGCCAGCATGCCCAGGGTGAAAAAGAGCTTGTTGCGAAGCTCTCTGATCCGCCAGATATTGAAAAACGCATTGAGCATAGGGTGGTTCAGCGTCGAACGGCGAGCGGCGAACTCTGAGTGTATGACTTGAGGGGCTCGTGGCGCCTCTGCATTATCCTACCGTATCCCGCGGGCCGGCCCCGACGTCGGGCGTTTTCTCACGCCACCTGGGCGGACCCGCCGGCCTTCTCGATCTTTTCCTTGGCCGCGGCCGAGTAGGCGGCGACGGTGACGGTGAGTTTTTTTGTGACCTCGCCGCCGCCGAGGACCTTGACCGGCAGCTTGGTGTCGCGGATCAGGCCGAGCTTGGCGAGCATGGCGGGGTTGACCTCGGCGCCGTCTTCGAAGCGGGCTTCGATGGCCTTGAGGTTGACGATCGCGAAGTGTTTGCGGAACCTCGCGTTACTGAAGCCGACCTTGGGGATCCGCCGAAACAGGGGCATCTGTCCGCCCTCGGTCTTGCCGTTGGAGGAGAAGCCCGAGCGGGAGCGGGCGCCCTTGTGGCCGCGGCCGCAGGTCTTGCCGTGGCCGGAGCCAACGCCCCGTCCGACGCGCTTGCGGCGCTTGTGGGCGCCGGCTTTCTCGGTGATTTCGTGGATCATCATGGCGGTTATCTCCTGGGCGCCCTCGCGGGACAACCCGCATACGTTCACTCGTTGGATTCAGTCGGCGTTTCAGGCGCAGACGCCTCGGGGGCCGGGGCATCGCCTTCCGTGGGGGCCTCGGCGACCGCGGTCGCCGAACCTTCCTCGCCCGCCGGCGGGGCGTCTGCCCGGCCGCGGCCGCGACCGCCGCCGCCGCGACGACCGCCGCGTTTCTTGTCCTGGCCGACCGTGTTCACCGGGGCCGTGGCCTTCTTGCCGCCGGACACGTCGGTCGACTCGCTCATGAACTTCTTCGACGCCGCGAGCAGGTCGTCCACCGTGGTCGACGCGATCTCGACCTGGCGCAGCCGGGCGATCTCCTCGCGGGTGCGCAGCTGCAGCAGGCCGTCGAGCACGGCCTTGCAGAGGTTCTTCTCGTTGGTCGAGCCGTACGCCTTGGTGAGGCAGTCGTGGACGCCGGCCATCTCGAGCACCGCCCGGACGGTGGCGCCGGCGATGACGCCCGTGCCCGGCGCCGCGGGGATCAGCCGCACGCTGGCCGAGCCGAAGACGCCGGTCACCGGGTGGGGCAGGGTGCCGCCTTTGAGGGTGATCTTGTGCATCTTCTTGCGGGCGTCTTTTTGCGCCTTTTCGATCGCGGCGGGCACGCCGGGGGCCTTGCCGTAGCCGATGCCCACGTTGCCGTTGCGGTCGCCCACGACGACCATGCCGCCGAAGCTGAACCGCCGGCCGCCTTTGACAACCGTGGCGGTGCGGTAGACGTTGATCGTCGTCGATTCGAGGTTGTTGGAGTCTTGCAGTTGTTCAGCCATGGTATTTACCTGTTTTCGACCCGGCCTCTGCCCGGGCCCTCCCTCAGAATTTCAGCCCGCTCTCGCGGGCGGCGTCGGCGAGGGCCTTCACCCGGCCGTGGTAACGGAACCCGCTACGGTCGAACGCGACCTGTTCGATGCCCACGGACTTGGCTTTCTCGGCGATCACCTTGCCGATCTCGGCGGCGGCGGCGACGTTGCCGCCCTTGTCGATCTTCGCCTGGGCCGTACTCGCCGCCGCCAGCGTCTTGCCGGCGAGGTCGTCGATGACCTGCGCGTAGATGTGCTTGCCGCTGCGGAACACCGACAGGCGGGGCCGCTGGGGCGTGCCCTGGACCCGCTTGCGGATGCCGGCGCGGCGGCGGGAGCGTCGTAGGGTCTTGAGTTTGTTGCTTTCCATGGGTCGTCTCCGGCGGGCCGGGCCCGCCTGTCTTCGATTAACCGCCGCCGGCGAAGGCCTTGCCAGCCTTGCGGAGAATCACTTCGTCCTTGTACTTGATGCCTTTGCCGTTGTACGGCTCGGGCTTGCGGTGAGCGCGGATCTGGGCCGCCACCTGGCCGACCAGCTGCTTGTCCGGGCCCGACACCTTGATGTCCTGCCCTTTGATCTCGACCGTCACGCCGTCGGGCACGGCCACCTTGCGGGTGTCCGCGTAGCCGACGTTGAGCTGGACCTCGCGGCCCTGGAGCTTGGCGGTCCAGCCGACGCCGACCACTTCGAGCTCTTTGGCGTAGCCCTTGGTGACACCCTCGATCATGTTGGCGATCAGCGAGCGGGTCAGGCCGTGCATCGCCCGGGCGGTCCGCGAGTCGTCGGCGCGCTCGACGATCACATGCTTGGCGTCGTCGTCGACCTTGACCTGGACCTCGGGCCGATGGGTGATCGCGAGCCGGCCGTTCTTGCCCTCGACGGTGACGTCGCGGCCGTGGACGCTGACCTTGGCGCCGCTTTCGATGGGGACGGGTTTTTTGCCGATACGGGACATCGTTCAGTTCTCTTGCATAAGCCGCGAGCGGCGGGGGTCGGGTCATTCAACGGTGCAGAGCAGTTCGCCGCCGACGTTTTCCTGGCGGGCCTGGCGGTCGGAGAGCACGCCCTTGGGGGTGCTGACGATACAGATGCCCAGGCCGGCGAGCGGGCGGGGCAGGTCCTTGACGCCGGTGTACACGCGGCGGCCGGGCTTGGACTCGCGGCGGATGCTGTGGATCAGCTTCTCGCCGCTGGGGCCGTAACGCAGGTCGACGCGGAGGATGCCCTGCCGGCCGTCGTCGATGACGTTGAAGCCCTCGACGTAGCCTTCGTCCTGCAGGGCCCTGGCGATGCCGGAGCACACCTTGCTGTTGCGGATGTCGACGCTCTTCGCGCCGTTGCGCGAGGCGTTGCGGATCCGGGTCAGCATGTCGGCGATGGGGTCGGATAGTGCCATAGTTCTCTCTTGGCCCCCGGGCCGAGCCCGGGGCTAATGGGGTGCGGAGTTACCAGGACGCCTTTCGCATGCCGGGGATCTTGCCTTCCAGCGCCAACTCGCGGAGCTTGATGCGGCTGATCTTGAACTTGCGGTACACGCCGCGGCTGCGGCCGGTCAGGGCGCAGAGGCTGCGGACACGGGTCGGGCTGGCGTTGCGGGGCAGCCGCTGGAGGGCGGCGTAGTCGCCCTCGGCCTTGAGCTTGTGCCGCAGATCGGCGTACTTGGCGACCGTCTTGCTGATGTTCTCGTTGCGCGTCACGGTGGACTTGGAAGCCATGGGAGGTTCTCGCTTAGTTGCGTTTGGCGTCTTCGGGCTTGCGGAACGGCACACCGAGCTCTTTGAGCGCGACGCGCGACATTTCGTTGTTGGAGTTTCTAAACACGAGGTTGATGTTCATCCCGTGGGTGAACTGGGCGTTGGCCATGTCGATCTCGGGGAAGATGCCCTGCTCGTTCACGCCGAAGGCGTAGTTGCCCCGGCCGTCGAAGGACTTGTCGTTGAGGCCGCGGAAGTCCTTGATCCGGGGGATGGCGAGGTTGATCAGGCGGTCGAGAAACTCCCACATCCGGTCGCCGCGGAGGGTGACCATGGCCCCGACCTCGTAGCCGGCGCGGAGCTTGAAGTTGGCGACCGACTTCTTGGCCCGCTTCATGATCGGGCGTTGGCCGGTGATCAGGCTCAGGTCCTGGATGACCTGCTCCTTGGCGCGGGGGTTGATCTTGGTGCCCTCGAGTTGGTCGCCGAGGCCGACGGTGAGGATCACCTTCTCCAGCTTCGGCAGCGCGAGGCGGTTCTTGACGCTGAACTCGCTGGCGAGCTTGGGGGCGACCTCGTCGCTGTATTTCTGTTTCAGGCGTGGGGTCATGGCGGTTGCCTCGGGTTAACGGGCCTTCTTGAGTTCGGGGCCGAGCTGCTCGCCGGTGGTCGCGGCGATGCGGGTCTTGGAGCCGTCGTCCTTGCGGACAAAGCGGACGCGGGTGGGCTTGCCGTTCTTGTCGACAGGCGAGACGTTGCTGATGTGCATCGGCAGCTCGCGCTCGACCACGCCGCCCTGCTGGTTCTGCTGCGACGGCCGGACGTGACGCTTGTGGACGTTGACGCCCTCGATCACGACCTGGTCCTTGTCGGGGATCACGCGGAGTACCTTGCCCTGCCGGCCCTTGTCGGAGCCGGCGGTCACGATCACGTTGTCGCCCTTACGAATGTGTCTTGGCATGGTTTTGTCTCAGGGGCCAGTGGCCAGGGGCCAGTGTGTGTCGGTTTACACGACCTCCGACGCGAGGGAGACGATCTTCATGTAGTTCTTCTCACGCAGCTCGCGGGCGACGGCGCCGAAGATGCGGGTGCCGCGCGGGTTGCCGTCGTCGTCGATGAGCACGACCGCGTTCTTGTCGAAGCGGACGTAGCTGCCGTCGGGGCGGCGGACCGGGTAGTTGGTCCGCACGACCACGGCCTTGACGATCGTGCCGGACTTCATGTCCGACCCGGGCAGCGCCTTCTTGACCGAGCACACGACCCGGTCGCCCACCGAGGCGGACGGCCGGGTGGACTTGCCCCGGGCGGTCTTGGCGCCGAGCACACGGATGACGTACGCCACCTTGGCGCCGCTGTTGTCCGCTACGTCGACTCGTGATTCTTGTTGGATCATGGCTGGGATTCCAGGCCGCGGGAGCCGCCCACGGCGTTAAGGGTCAGTGTTCGGACCGGATGCCTTCCTCCACCACGCGGACCAGCCGCCAGGACTTGGTCTTGCTGATCGGCCGGCAGGACGCGATCTCGACGCGGTCGCCCGCCTTGCTGGCGTTGTCCTGGTCGTGGACCTGGAACTTGAGCTGGCGCTTAAGGTACTTGCCGTACTTGGGGTGCTTCACCTTGTAGTCGACCTCGACGGTGCGGGTCTTGTCGCGCTTGTCGCTGACGACGAGGCCGATCTTCATACCGGTGAGGCGGCGCGGGGTGGGGGCGGCGGTTTCAGACATTGGCGGCCTGCTCCTGCTTGATCTGGCGGCTGCGCTGCTCGGTGAGCATGCGGGCGACATCGCGGCGGATGTTGCTCAGCTCGCGGGGGTTTTCGAGCTTCTCCGTGACCGACTGGCAACGCAGCTCGAAGTGACGCTTGCGCTGACGCTCGACCTCTTCGGTCAGCTCCGCGTCGCTCATCTTGTGGAGTTCGGTTTTCTTGATCGGCATGGGACGGTTCCCTGTTGCGGCCGACGGGCCGCGGCGTTAGCTCATGATTTATGCGTGGCGGCGCTCCACGAAGCGGCAGCGGAACGGCATCTTGTGCGCCACGCGGGTGAACGCCTGGCGGGCCAGGTCCTTGGGCACGCCGGTCAGCTCGTACACGACCGTGCCGGGCTTGACCCGGGCGACCCAGTACTCTGGCTCGGCCTTGCCCTTGCCCATCCGCGTCTCCAGCGGCTTCTTGCTGATCGGCTTGTCCGGGAACACGCGGACGAACAGCTTGCCCTCGCGGGACACGTACTGCCGGGCGGCGACACGGCCGGCCTCGATCTGGCGGGCGGTGAGCCAGCCGCCCTCGAGCAGCTGCAGGCCGTACTCGCCGAATGCGACGTAGTTGCCGCGCTGGGCGTTGCCTTTGATGTTCCCGCGTTGCTGCTTGCGGAACTTGACTCGTTTGGGCATCAGGGGCATGACGTTTCTCTCTATAAAGCCGCGGATGTCATCCGCGGTTTTCGGGTCCGCGGGGTTATCCGCGGTTTTCGCGGCCGCGGCGTTGTCCGCGGTTCGGGGCCGCGGATAACATCCGCGGCTTTATATCTCAGGGTCAGCGGCGTCCTCTCGCACGGGGCCGGGCGCCGGCGGCGCGGGATTCGATCTCGCCCTCGGCGACCTCTTCGTACAGGCCCTTGTAGACCCACACCTTGACGCCGATGACGCCGTAGGTCGTGTCCGCCTCGGCGAACCCGTAATCAATGTTGGCCTGCAGGGTCGCCAGGGGGATCGCCCCGAGGCGGATGTCTTCGCTGCGGCTCATCTCGTGACCGCCCAGCCGGCCCGAGAGCTGGATCTTCACGCCCTTGGCGCCGGCGGTCATTGTCGCCTCGGCCTTCATCTTCATCACCCGGCGGAAGCTGGCCCGCTTCTTGAGCTGCTCGGCGATCGACTCGGCGATCAGCTGCGAGTCCAGGTCGGGGTTATGGATCTCGATGCAGTTGATCGAGACGTTGCGGCCGGTGAGGCGCTGCAGGTCCTGGGTCAGCATGTCGATCTCGCTGCCCTTAGGGCCGATCACCAGGCCGGGGCGGGCGGTCTTGATGATGACCTTGAGCTCTTCGCGGGTCCGCTCGATGTGGATATCGGAGACGGCCGCGAAGGGCGGCTTGCGGTTGAGGCGCTGGTCGCAGTAGTTGCGGATCTTCTGGTCCTCAACCAGCAGCTCGCCGTACAGCGCCTTGGGGGCGTACCAGCGGCTCTTGTGGGCCTCGGTGATGCCGACGCGGTAGCCGAATGGATGCGTTTTCTGTCCCATGTGGGTCTCTCGATTGCGCGGCCGAGGCCGCGGCTTGACTAACGGTTTACGCCTCGTCGACGCTCACGGTGATGTGGCTGGTGCGCTTCTTGATTGGGTGGGCCCGGCCACGGTCCTTGGGTTGGAATCGCTTGATGGTCACGCCCTCGTCGACGCGGGCGTCGACCACCCGCAGGCGGCGGCTGTCGGCCTCGTCCTGGTCGGCGTTGGCGACGGCGGCGTTGAGGGCGTTACGCACGAACACCGCCGCACGCTTCTTGCTGAACTCGAGGGCCATCAGCGCGTCGTCGACGCTCTTGCCGCGGATCAGGTCGACGACCAGGCGGGCCTTGGTCGGGCTGATGCGGGCGCTGCGGTGGACGTTGGTGTAAGGCATGGTGTTGATCCATCAACGCGGCGTCAGACGCCGCGGGCGCGTTGGGCCTTGGTGCCGGTGGTGTGGGCGCGGAACATACGGGTCGGGCTGAACTCGCCGAGCTTGTGGCCGACCATGTCCTCGGTCACGAAGACGTTGGGGAACGCCTTGCCGTTGTGGACCAGGAAGGTGTGGCCGACGAACTCGGGGACGATGGTGCAGGCGCGCGACCAGGTCTTGACCGGCTCCTTGCGGTTCATCTGGTTGAGCTTCTCGACCTTGCGGTAGAGCTTCTCGTCGACAAACGGGCCTTTTTTGAGTGATCGTGCCATAGGTTATTTCAGCCTCAGGATGCCGTAGCGCTTGGAGGCGCGGCGACGGATGATGCGTTTGTTGGACGCCTTGGTCTTCTTCCGGGTGGGCCCGCCCTTGGCGAAGACGCCGGTCTTGGAGGCGGGGGCGCGGTTGCCCTTGGACTTGCCGTCGCCGCCGCCCATCGGGTGGTCGTGGTGGTTCTTGGCGACGCCGCGGGTGCGGGGCCGGCGGCCGAGGTTGCGGGCCCGACCGGCCTTGCCGAGGGAAACGCGGTTGTGGTCGGTGTTGCCCACCTGGCCGATGGTGGCCCGGCAGACGAGCAGGACCTGACGGATCTCGCCGGAGGGCAGGACGAGGGTGGCCCACTTGCCCTCTTTGTTGGTCAGCCGGGCGTAGGAGCCGGCGGAGCGGCAGATCTGGCCGCCGCGGCCGGGCTCGAGCTCGACGTTGTGCACGGTCAAACCGGCGGGGATGGCTGACAGCGGCATGCAGTTGCCGACCGAGGGCTCGACCCGCTCCTGGCTGCTGACGACCTGGTCGCCGTCGGTCAGGCCGATCGGGGCGATGATGTAGCGCCGCTCGCCGTCGGCGTACTCGAGCAGCGCGATGTTGCACGAGCGGTTGGGGTCGTACTCGACGCCGATGACCTTCGCGGCGACGCCGTCCTTGTTGCGGCGGAAGTCGATGCGGCGGTAGCGCTGCTTGTTGCCGCCGCCGCGGCACTGCACGGTGATCTTGCCGTGGTGGTTGCGGCCGCCGTGCTTCCGCTTCTTCTCGAGCAGCGTCTTCTCCGGCGTGGTCTTGGTCACCTCGGAATAGAGGTTGACCGAGGCGTTGCGTCGGCCGGCGGTTGTCTTCTTATAGATGCGGATGGCCATGTCTTTATCCATTTAGCCCCCGGCTCTGCCGGGGGGCTCCCCGGGCAAAGCCCGGGGCTAACGGGTTAGAACAGTTCGATGCGGTCGTCCTCGTGGATCTGTACGGTGGCTTTCTTCCAGTCCGGCTTCTTGGCCGGGCCGAAACGGGTGCGGAAATACCGGCCCTTGCGGACCTGCGTGCTGACCTTCTCGACCCGCACGCCGTAGAGCGATTCGATCGCCTGCTTGATCTGCGGCTTGCGGGCGTCCTTGGCGACCTCGAAGGAGTAGCGGTTGCGGGCGCCGGACTCCCAGGTCGACTTCTCGGTGATCAGCGGCTTCTTGATGATCTGGGTGGTTTCACTCATTGATCAGCCTCCTCCTTGGTGAGTTCCTGGGCGGCGTCGCCGTTGAAGGATGCAAGGTAAGCCTCGAACGCGGCCTTGTCAGCCACGAGGTAGCGGTGGTTCAGCACGTCGAAGGCGTTGAGGCGGTCGACACGGGTGAGGCTGACGTTTTCGAGGTTGGAGGCCGACTTGGCTTCGTTGCCGCGGGTGTCGGCGAGGGCGACCAGGCAGGAGCGGTCGACTTGGAGGGAGGCGAGCAGGGTTTTGAATTGCTTGGTGGAGGGCTTGTCGTAGGCGACGCCGTCGATGAGCTTGAGTTCGTTGTCGAGGGCCTTGGCGAGCAGTGCGTTGCGGTTGGCGAGTCGCCGCATCTTGGCGGGCATGGCTTGGCGGAAGGAGCGGGTGCGTTTCGCGAAGCCGTGGCCGCCGGACCGCATGATGTTGGTGCCGGCCGACCCGCGGCGGGCGTTGCCGGTGCCCTTCTGACGGTAGAGCTTGCGGGTGGAGAAGGCGGTCTCGCCGCGGCTCTTGGTCTTGGCCGTGCCCTGCCGGCGGTTGGCGTGATAGCGGACGTAGGCCTGCTTGAGCAGGCCGAACCGCACCTCGCCGCCGAGCAGCTGCTCGTCGAGGTCGAGGGCGCCGACCTGCTTGCCCGACGCGTTATGGACTGGGATTTGAATCATCTTCTTTACCTACGGTCCCTTCAGGGATGCGTTTGCTTCGCCGTGTGGGGCTTGATGATCAGGGGCCCGACGACTCGGTGCGATGGGGTCTCACTTGTCGCGGCGTCACGGTTTCCGTCTCGCGTCGCGGCCGGTGGCCGCGGCGGGGTGGGACCTATGACGCCTGGGCGAGGTTCGCCTTTCGCTTGTAAAGCCGCTTGGCCTCCCGAATCACCACGAAACCCTTCTTGCCGCCGGGCACCGGGCCCTTGACGAGCAGCAAGTTCTGATCTTTATCCACGCCGACGATGGAGAGGCTGCGTACGGTGACGCGCTCGTCGCCCATCCGGCCGGCCATCCGGATGCCCTTCTTGGGCTTGCCGGTGCCGAGGTTGCTCGACCGCCCGCCGACCGAGCCGGGGGAGCGGTGCTTACGCTCCACGCCGTGGCTGGCGAGTTGGCCCTTGAAGCCGTGCCGCTTCATCGGGCCCGCGGTGCCCTTGCCCTTGCTCGTGCCCACGACGTCGACGAACTTGACGTCGGCGAACGTCTCGACGGTCAGCTCCTGGCCGGCCTCGTAGCTGCCGACCTCGGCCTCGTCGAGCCGGACCTCGCGGCGGAACCGCTTGGGCGTCAGGCCCGCCTTCGCGTCGTGGCCGATCTCAGGCATCGTCGAGCCGCGGCCCTTGATGTCCTCGAACGCGATCTGGATCGCATCGTACCCGTCGGTGTCGGCCGTCTTCACCTGGCTGACGAAGCAGGGCCCGGCCTGAATCACGGTGACGGGGACGTTACGGCCCTCGTCGTCGTAGAGGCGGGTCATACCAACTTTTCGGCCGAGGATGGCTTTGGGCATCGGTTCATCTCCGGGGCTGCCTCGGGAGGCGGATCGTGGCTCGACGCCAGAGGATCATGGCCCGTTTTGATCTTTCAATACACGGGGCGAGCCCCGCTTAAAACAAACAAGCCCGACTTGCGTCAGGCCTTGATCTTCACGAAAACACCGGCGGGCACGACCAGGCGGTTCAGGGCCTCGACCGTGCGGGCGTTGGGCTCCTTGATATCGATGATCCGCTTGTGGGTGCGGATCTCGAACTGCTCGCGGCTCTTCTTGTCCACGAACGGGCTCCGCAGCACGGTGTACCGCTCGATCCGGGTCGGCAGGGGCACCGGGCCCGCGACGCGGGCGTTGGTCCGCTTGGCGTGGTCTACGATCTCACGCGCCGAGGCGTCGAGCGCCTGGTGGTCGTAGGCCTCCATCCGGATGCGAATCTTACCTGCGGTCATACCATCGAGCCTTCAAGTGCAATGCGGGGTTGGGTCCTGATCGTCTTCCCACTACGCCGGGCAACGGGGAGCCGCGTAGTGTATCCGAGTGAGCGGGGCTGTCAAACGACTTACGAACTTTTGGTGAATTTTTCGTCAGTTGGGCCCGCAGACCTCGTCGAGCACCCGCTCGGCGACAAAAATCGGCACCTCGGTGGCGATCCCCAGCGCGATCGCGTCGCTGGGGCGCGAATCGATGTCGACCACGTCGTCGCCCTTGCGTAAGTACAGACGGGCGTAGAACGTGTGGTTCCGCAGATCGCTGATGACGACCTTTTCCAGCCGGTAGCCGAGTTGTTCGATGACGTCGGCGAGCAGTTCATGGGTCTGCGGACGTGGGGGGTCGTGTCCCATGAGCCGGCGTTCGATGGCAGCGGCCTCGGTCAGGCCGATGACGATCGGGAAAACCCGCTCGCCCTCGACTTCACGCAGCTCGACGACGTGGGTGTCGTTCGTCTCGCGGATCAGGATACGGGAAAGAGCCATTCGGACGGGCATGTTTCAACCGGGGGACTGGGGGTCGGGGAGCCGGATCAGGGCATGGTAGCCGCCGTCATGGTACGCATCATCGCGGCCGGCGGGAAGCGCGAGAGCCTCATGGATGATCCGGCCGCCGCACTGCTGGGCGAGCCAGCGGGCCTGCCCCTGGTTCTCGGCGGGCTCGATGCTGCAGGTGGCGTACAGCACGTGCCCGCCGGGCCGGGCGTGCCTCAGGTGGTGGTCCGCGATCTGCTGCTGGAGAGCGACCAGGTCGCGGACCACCGACTGGCGGTAGCGGTAGCGGGCCTCGGGCCGGCGGGCGAGGACGCCGGTGTTGGAGCAGGGCACATCCAGCAGCAGCAGGTCGACCGGCCCGGGCGGGGGGCCGAGGCGGACCTTGGGCATGATCGCGGGCAGTGCGGCGAGGTCCGCGGCGCGGCCATCATCCGGATCATCGGCCCAGACGTCGGCGGCCGGGTGCAGGGCCGCGAGTTGGCGGGTCTTGGTGCCCCGCCCGGCACAGGGGTCGTAGGCGGACCGCACGTCCAGCCCGGCCGTGGCGTCGACCGGCACCGCGGAGGCGGGGTCCTGCACGCGTCGGCGGGGGTCGGCGTCGAGGTATTGGGTCAGCGCCGCGTGGGTGTCGGTCCAGGCGGCAGCCGCGCCGTGCTCGTCGACCACGATCGTGGGCGGCGTCTCCAGGCCGTGCCGCAGCAGCCCGGCGGCCTCCTCGAAGCCGAAAGCATCAAACCAGGCCTGCACGAGCCGGGTGGGGCAACTGGTGACGACCGACCAGTACGCCACCCGGTCGGCCGGGTCGGGCAGGCAGGGCTCGGTGAGCACGACCGACCCGGCGCCCAGCGGCAGACGGTCCCGCGCGGGGGTCCAGGGCAGGTCGGGAACCGCCGCGTCGACCAGGGCCGCGATACGGCGGAGCACCGCGTTGGCCATCCCCGCCGCCTTGGGCCTCACCAGGCGGCGGGCCAGGCTCACCGATTCGTCGACCACCGCGTGAGTCGGCAGCCGGTCCATGAACACGAGTTGGGCCGCGCCGGTCAGCAGCACACCCTGCATGGCGGGCTCCAGGCGGCGCAGCGGCTTCTTAAGAAACGCATCCGCCAGGTGCGCCAGCGTCAGCCAGCGTTGCAGGGTCAGGCGGTGGATCGCGACCGCCAGGGCCCCGTCGCGGGGCGGCAGGCCGGCCGTGTCCAGTGAGCCGGGGGGCATGTGGTCGAACCGAGCCGCACAATGGGCGATCGCCCGGGCGGCGGCTTCGCGGCCGGCGTCGGTGTTCCTGCGCGGCCCGCTCAAGACGCGTCAGAGCCCGCGGGGGCTTCCACCCCCAGCGCCTTGCGCACCTCCTCCAGGAGTTGCTCGACCTTGAAGGGCTTGAACATCACGGCCGACAGCCCTTCCTGGCTGGCGCGGACGATCGAGTGGTGCGGGTCATAGCCGAAGCCGGTCATCAACAGCACCGGCGTCCCGTCGCGGCTGCGCTGGGCCGCGGCGAAGATCTCGTAGCCGTTGCGGTAGGGCATCTTGATGTCGCTGATGACCAGGTCGAACGCGTGCTGATCCAGTTCGGAGCAGGCCTCGTAACCGTCCTTGCAGACCGTGACCTTGCACCCCTTGCGGGCGAGCACGTCCCCGATGGTTTTGCGGATGTTCGGCTCGTCGTCGGCGATCAGGACCTGCTTCTGGGCCAGGCCGGGGTCGGCCGGCGCCTCGCCGTCGCGTTGGGAGCCCAGCACGGCGTTGGGCCCGGCGGCGACGTCGCGGATCGTCGCGCGGATCGCCCCGACATAATCGACGATCTTGTTGAGCCGGCCCCGCATGGCGTCGTCGCCGATGTACTCCTCCATCAGCGACTGCGCCTCGGTGACGATGTCGTTGAGCGGCTGGGCCATCTCCTGGACCACGCTGTCGGTGATCTTGCCCGAGGTCGTGTAACGTTCGACGACCAACAGGTCGAGGATGTTGAGCGCCAGCGCCACGTACCGCCCGAAGATCTCGGCGAACTGGCGGTCGTCCTCGTTGAACGCGCCGACCGACTCCGACTCGATGTTATAGACGCCCACGACCTCGCCGAAGAGGTTGAGCGGCACGGTTAGCGAACTCTTGCAGTGCCGCAAGCCCAACACGTACCGCGGGTCCTTCTCGGTGTCGTGGCAGATGTAGGACCGGCCGGTCGCCGCGACGTAACCGGAGATACCGTTGCCCTCGGGCTGGGCGTAGAGGTCGATCTCCAGCGCCTCGAGCGGCAACCCCTCGCTGATGACGACCTCGAGCTTGTTGGTCTTCTTATGAAGCAGGCGGATGGCGAAGTGGTCGAAGTGCATCAGGTCCTTGGAATACCTGATGATCTTGTCCTGAAGCAGCTTGAGCCGCTCGGAGGGGGCGAGCTCGGCGACGGCGTCGGTGTCGATCCGCGCCAGCTCGCGGCCGGACGCGTCGATGGCGTCGATCTTGGACTGCAGGCGTTTGCCGCTGGTGGCGTCCCACACGACCGCCACGACCTGCATCACCCGGCCCTCGTGATCCACCACCGGCGAGCAGATCATCTCGAAGTACCGCTCCTCCACCTGGAACGTGAACTTCTTCGAACGGGTCTGGGACAGGTCGGAGATCGGCCCGGATTGCGAGCCGAAGATCTGGAGGGCCTGGACGCAGACCCGCTTGACGCGTTCGGTCACCTCGGGGGAGAAGGCCCGCATCTTGGTGTTGGTCCAGCTCAGCCGGCCGTCCTTGTCGACGATGCACACCCCTTCGCCGATCGTGTTGAGCACGAGGCTGGACTTCTCGCCGACCAGCGCCCGCTCCAGCGGGAGGAAGTCGCCCACGTCCGCGAACACCGCGTGGTATTCCTGCTCGCGCAGCGCGGTCAGCGCCGAGTCCATGTCGTCCACGACATCGACCTGGAAATGATGGGACAGCGTTTCCGCGACCGGGCTCCGGCCCGATACGCGGCCGCCATAGATCAAGATGCGGGGCAACGGTTCACTCATCACATCAATCCCCGTCCAGAAAGCCAATGTCAAACTTTATCGCCACGCCCGGGCCAAAGCTATTATCGAACGATACCGATAAGGGACATGACCAAAATCCATCCCGCTCCGGGGTTTTCATCAATACCTCCGGCTGACCACGGCGTCGGCCATCTCGATCAGCAGGGCCCGGGCGGGCGATTCGGGCAGGTGTTCGGCGACCTGGGTCTTCGCCTCGTCCACCAGCCGGCCGGCCCAGCCCCGCGCGTAGTCCAGCGACGCGCTGCCGCGGAGCAGGCCCCGGACCTGCGAGGTCAGCTCCGCGCGGCGATCGGGCCCGACCGACGCGTCCGCCAACCGGTCCAGCAGCCGCGCCAACGCCGCCCGGTGCTCGGGCGTCTCCTCCCGCAGGTAATGGATCACCGGCAGGGTCAGCTTGGTCTTCTCCAGGTCAAGCCCCAGCGTCTTGCCGACCGTGCCCTCGTCGCCGACCAGGTCCAGCACGTCGTCGACGATCTGGAACGCGATGCCCAGCTTCTGGCCGTAAGCGTCCAACGCGGCGGCCTGGCTCTCGTCGGCCCGGCTGATCGTCGCGGCGATCCGGCAGCACGCCCCGCAGAGGCTCGCGGTCTTGCGGCGGATGATCTCGAAATAGGTCGGCTCATCGAGCTGATGGTTGCGACGGTTGGCGAGTTGGAGCAGCTCGCCCTCGCACACGGTGTTGGTCGCCGCGGCGACCATACGGCTGATCTGCGAGTCCGATAGCGATGAGCACAGGTGGTACGCGTGGCTGATGAGGTAGTCGCCGAGCATCACGGCCGTCTCGTTGCCGTTGAGGTGGTTGACCGTGGCGCCGCGCCGCCGCATCTCGGCCTCGTCGAGGATGTCGTCGTGCACCAGGGTGGCCATATGGACCATCTCGGTCACGGTCGCCAGCACGCGGTGGGCCTCACGGACGCCGTCGGCGTCGAGGTCCACCGCCATGGCCGACACCAGGACCAACGTCGGCCGCAGCATCTTGCCCCGATAACGCTCGATATGGCCGGCCAGTTCGTTGACGCAGCTCAGGTCGCTGTGCAACTCGGCCGCGAAACGCGACTCGACGTCCGCCAGATCCGCGGCCAGCCGACGGCTGATCTGCCCGTTGCTCTGAGCCAGGAGGATCATGGAGCGATGCCCTTGCACGGCCACCCGGCCGCTCATCGGATTCTAGCGATGGTTGCGCCCTTTTGCCCGCACAGGTTACAATGATTTGAGCCTTCCGGCTTTATGGCCGATGTTGCCCTCGAATTCATGATTGACACCGCCCGTCGCGGCTCATACCTTGCCCATCACATTGTGACCCATGCCCTCTCGGCTGTATTGAGCACCTTCCCGTAATCGCCTGCTGATGCCCGATACCTCGTCCACCAGTGTCGACACCGTGCTCGGACGACTTGTCGTCGAACGCGGCCTGGCCACCGCCGACGAGGTCGCCGAACTCGTCCAGACGCGGGACACCGAGGCCAACAACCAGAGCCTCAGCCAGATGCTGGTCGAACGCGGCCTGGTGACGCGGAAACAGATCGAGCGGCTCCTGCCCGAGATCGAGGAGCAACGCGCCACCCGCCAGATCCCGGGCTACCAGATGCTCGAACGCCTCGGCGCCGGTGCCATGGCCACCGTCTATAAAGCCCGCCAGCTCAGCCTCGATCGGATGGTCGCCATCAAGGTCCTGCCCCGCAAGCACACCAACAACAAGCAGTTCGTCGAACGCTTCTACGCCGAGGGCCGCGCCGCCGCCAAGCTCAACCACCCCAATATCGTCGGCGCCCTCGACGTCGGCCAGCACGGCGAGACCCACTACTTCGTCATGGAGTACGTCGAGGGCAACAGCGTCTTCGAAGAACTCCAGGCCAACGGCCGGTACGAAGAGTCCCGCGCCCTCGAGATCGCCATCCAGACCGCCAAGGCGCTCGAGCACGCCCACAAAGCGGGCTTCATCCACCGGGACGTGAAGCCCAAGAACATCATGATCACCCGCAACGGCACGGCCAAGCTCGCCGACATGGGCCTGGCCCGCGCGATCTCCGACCGCGAGGCCGCCGAGGCCGAGGCCGGCAAGGCTTTCGGCACCCCCTACTACATCAGCCCCGAACAGATCCGCGGCGAGGTCGACGTTGACGCCCGCGCCGACATCTACGGCCTCGGCGCCACCCTCTATCACATGGTCACCGGACAGGTCCCCTTCGACGGCCCCAACCCCTCGGCCGTGATGCACAAGCACCTCAAGGAAGACCTCACCCCCCCCGACCACATCAACAAAGACCTCACCAACGGCCTGGCGGAGATCATCGAGGTCGCCATGGCCAAAGACCGCAAGAAGCGATACGCCACGGCCGGCGACATGCAGACCGACCTCGAAGCCGTCGCCCGCGGCGAGGCCCCGCCCCAGGCCCGCCGACTCTTCGACCTGGTCTCCCTTTCCGCCCTCGACTCCGAGGCCGAGGAGACCGCCGCCTCGTCGGTCGTGTCCATCGACCGGGCCGGCCCCGCCCCGCCGCTGACCAGCCAGCCGATCTTCTGGGTCGCCGTCGCTGGCTGGCTCCTGGCCGTCGGCCTGATCATCATGCTCCTCACCATCGCCGGCAACTGACGCACGGGCCTCCCCGGCGCCGCCGGGAACAACCTCCGCCCTCAAACCGTTGGGTTCATAGCCGCCATGCCATCCTCACCCGACCGCCAGCCCGCCCCGCTCAAGCCCAACCGCGCGACCACCGTCGCCGGCTTCATCCTGTTCATCATGGCCTGCGCGTTCGTCTTCACCCTCATCCGCGGCGCGGTCGGCGAGGACCGGGTCCCCTGGCGCGAAGACCTGATCGACGCCCAGGCCGAAGCCCGCTCTCAAGATAAACTCGTCCTGATCAATTTCACCGCCGACTGGTGCTCGCCCTGCCGCAAAATGAAACAATTTGTTTACAGCCGCGACGACGTGGTTGAACTCATCGGAGCCGACTTTGTCCCCGTCAAGATGGACATGACCGCCCCCGCGCCGGAGGACCCCCAGAGCTACGCCGCGGCCGAAATGCAGATCAAGGGCCTGCCCACCCTGGTCGCGGCGGACCCGGACGGACGCGAGATCGGCCGGGTCTCGGGCCCTCTCGATCCCGCAGACATGAAAAACTGGCTATCGGCCATGACAGCCGGCCAATCCCCACGGTAGGATTCACCGGCTGCACGAACGCCCCCGAACGACCCGAAAGGACGCCGATATGACCACCCCCCTCGAATCCCTCGTCGCCTGCGGCACCAAGCTCTGGCTCGACTCGGTCGACCCCGACGAGATCGAGAAAAACCTGGCTTACGGGGCCACCGGCGCCACCTCCAACCCCATCATCATCTCCGGCCTCCTCGAGACCGGCCGCTACGACAACGACATCGCCAAGCTCATCGCCGACGGGCTCAACGACGAAGACCTCGCCTGGGCCATGACCGACCAGATGGTCCGGTACGCCCAGAACAAGTTTCACCCCGCCTGGGCCAACACCCAGGGCAACGACGGCTACGTCAGCTTCGAGCTCGACCCGCTGCTGGAAGACACCGAGCTCGGCCCGCCCCATGAGGAACGGGTCAAGCGGTACATCGAGCTGGGTAAGAAGTGGGCTGCCGGCCACGAAAACCGCATGATCAAGGTCCCCGCCACCGCGGCGGGCCTCGACGCCCTCGAAGAGCTCGCCGCCGCCGGGATCACCCTCAACGTCACGCTCATCTTCTCCGAGCGCCAGTACAACCTCGCCCGCGAAGCCGTGTGGCGCGGCCGGCAGCGTTTCGGCGAGCTTGACCGCTTCAAGAGCGTCTACTCCATCTTCGTCTCCCGCGTTGATGTCTACACCGAGAAGCACGTGCCACAGCTCAGTGAAGCCGCCCAGGGCCTGGTCGGCATCGTCAACGTCAAGCGGCTCTGGAAGTCCAACCAGGACTTCTGGGCCGACAAGGGCCTCAAGCTCGACCAGGAGATCATCTTCGCCTCCACCGGCACGAAGAAGCCTGAAGACCCGAAAGACAAATACGTCGAAGCCCTCGCCGGCTCGGACATCCAGACCAATCCTCCAGCCACCAACGACGCGGTCCAGGCCCTGGGCAAGACCTACGCCCGCCGCGTCGATGAGATGCCCCCGATCGAGGTGCTCAACGATATCGACGAGAAGGTCGACGACGCCGAGTTGGAGCGCGTCCTGATGGAGGAAGGCACCGCGAAATTCGCCGACCCCTTCAAGAAGCTGCTCGCCTCGATCAAGGCCAAGCGTGAGCAACTCGCCGCCGCGAGCTGACTGCCAAGCCGGTCCCGAGGACGCCGCAGGCGGCCGAAGGTCCAGATGTATCTGATGCTGCGCGACACTGTCCGAAATCGCAGAAATCGCCCAGACTGTCGCCCGCGTGGAACACCGGCGTGAGCCTCGCGTCCGCCATCGCCCGGGCACAGCCCTCCCGGCGGGCTGAGCGGAAGCAACCGACGCCGCCCGGCCGGCGCGGCCGACCGGAGAGGTTGATATGAACCGCACGCCCTCGGGCGCCCGCGGGCGCCCGAACATTGTTTTTATTTTCGCCGACGAGTGGCGCGCTCAGGCCGCGGGGTATGCGGGGGACCCCAATGCGCACACGCCCCACCTGGACGCCTTCGCCGCGCGTTGCATCAATTTCCCCAACGCCGTCAGCGGATGCCCCGTGTGTTGCCCCTACCGCGCCAGCCTGATGACCGGGCAATACCCATTAACCCATGGCGTTTTCATCAACGATGTGGAGCTTGACCCCGGTTGCGAATCCATCGCGAGGGCGTTCAAGGCCGGGGGGTACCGGACGGCGTACATCGGCAAGTGGCACCTGTACGGCAGCCCGGACGGCGCCTTCGGCCGGCGAGCCCAACGCGTGCCGCGCGACTATCAGATGGGTTTCGACGACTGGAAAGGCTTCGAGTGCTCCCACGACTACAACCACTCTCACTATTACTGGAATGACGAGCCGACCCGCCATACATGGGCGGGTTATGACGCTTTTGCGCAGAGCCGGGAGGCGGCCCGGTACATCCGCGACCATGCGGACGCCGACCCGCCGTTCCTCCTGATGCTCTCATGGGGGCCGCCCCACTCCCCGCTCGACTCCGCGCCGGACCAATACCGCGCGATGTATTCAGATCGGCCGTTGACGCTCAGGCCGAATGTTCCCCCGGGCCTGGAAGCCGACGCCCGGGCACACCTGGCGGGGTACTACGCCCACATCGCCGCGCTGGATGACTGCCTCCCGATCGTGCTTGATGCCGTGGATCAAGCGGGGATCGCCGACAACACCATCATTGTTTTCACCTCCGACCACGGCGAGATGGCCAAGAGCCAGGGGCTCAACACCAAGCTGTTCCCGTTTGCCGAGTCGGTCGATGTGCCGTTCCTGCTTTATGACCCGCGGCAGGGGGCCGCGAAGGCGCGTGAGATTACGGTTCCCATCGATTCACCCGACATCATGCCGACCCTGCTCGGGTTGGCGGGCCTCGACATCCCCGATGCGGTGGAAGGCAGGGACTGGTCGCCGATAGTGCGTGGAGAGCGGCGGCCCTCCGGGGAGGAAGCGGCCTTCCTGATCATGGCGGCGGAATTCACCGAGATCCGGTTCAACGGGATGCGGGCCTACCGCGGCCTGCGCACGGACCGTTACACGTATGTCCGTGACCTGGACGGCCCCTGGCTGTTGTTTGACAACCGGGCGGATCCGTTTCAGATGACCAACCTGATCGGTCGGCACGAGCACGCCGCCCTGCAGCACATGATGGAGGATCGTCTTCAAGCGCGGCTTACTGAATTAAGTGATGAGTTTCTGCCCGGCCAGGTTTACCTCGAGCGAGCCAACTTGAGCCATTACCGCGAGGTGACCTTGCCACTCAAGCGCCGATGGGTTGACCCGTGGTCCGCCCCGCGCCGATAGGTGCCCGGCAATCCGAACCGCTACAATCTGCGGCCATGTCGCCGCCTGCGCCGCTCATCACCGCATCACTTGTCCAGGGACCGGTCGCGATCGAAACGCTGTCCTGGCCCGAAGGCGCCGGCGCTGAATGCGTGTTCGTCGGCCGGACGCGGGCGGAAACCCATCCCGAATTCGGCAGGCTGGTGCGTCTGCGGTATGAGGCGTACGAGCCGATGGCGCAGCGGGTGCTGCGGACGATCGCCGAGGAAGAGGCGGCGCGGAGCGGCTGCCTGGCGGTCCGCGCCGCGCACGCCCAGGGCGACGTCGGGCTCGGCGAGGCGAGCGTCGTGATCCAGGTCGCGGCGGCTCACCGGGGCGAGGCGTTCGACGCGTGCCGGCGGGTGATCGACCGGGTCAAGGTCGAAGCGCCGGTCTGGAAGCGCGAGGTGTGGGAGCGGGGCGAGACCTTCGTCGAGGGGCGGTTGGTGACGAAAGGCGAGGCGTAAACGATGATCCGGCGATCGGTGGACGGCGTGTATTACCTGCTGCTGGGCGTGTGGTGCGGCGGCCTGGTGATGCTGGCGGTGGGGGCGGGGATCACCTTCCGCACGGTGCGGTCGTATGACCCGGTGCTGGGGGCGGAGCCGTACAACGACCCGGCGCTGGCGGACCAGGCCGCGAACATCCTGGCCGGGGGTGTGGTCGGGAACGTGCTGGGCGGGCTGGCGGTGGTGGAAATCATCTGCGCCGTGGGGCTGCTGGCGTGCGTGGTGCTGCAGTGGTCGGTGTGGGGGCTGCGGTGGCGCGTCATGAACCTCGTGCGGCTGGGGTTGCTCGTGGTCGCGGCGGGTCTGCTGGCGGCGCACCTGTGGGTGATCGCGCCGGCGATCGACACCCACCGGTCCCGGATGTACGACCCGGCGCTGACGGCGGGGCAGCGTGCCGAAGCACGCGCCGCGTTTGAGCCGTATCATGAGGCCAGTGAAAAGACCGCCGGCGGCATGTTGCTGCTCTTGGCCGGGGCATGTGTGATCTCGCCGTTCGTGCTGGGATCGGAACCGACACCGCGGGGAGGAGAAACCGAGTCGCCCGATGGATGACGAAGCAAGACTCCGAAGCGCCGTCTGCCACGCGGCCCACCAGATGTGGATGCGCCGCCTGATCGCGGGCACGGGGGGCGCGGTGTCGGCCGAGTGGGGCCGGCGCCGGTTCCTGGTCACGCCCTGCGGGGTGAGGCGGGCCGACCTCGAGCCGGCGCAGCTGCTGTGTGTCGACATGGGCGGCCATCCGATCATGGGCGACGGCCGGCTCGACGAGGCGGCGTGGCGGCTGCACCGGGCGGCGTACCAGTCCGACCGACCTGGCGGCGTCCGCGCCACCGCGCTGGCCGCGCCGGCGAGCGTCACGAGCATGCTGCGGCTGCACCCGGACGCCGCGGCCCTCGAACTGACCGGATGCGAGCCCCTGCCGATCGTCGCCGCCGAAGACCAGGCCGGCCTGGAACAGGCGATCGGCGCCGCCCCGGCCGTGGCGGTCCGCGGCGTGGGCCTGCTCGCCGCCGCCGGTTCGTGCGCCGCCGCGCTCGACCTCATCGAGGACCTCGAGCACGCCGCCACCGTCGACCTCTGCACCCTTGCCCGCAACTGAAACGACCACGATGGCCGACCCCGCCGACCGACGCCGCGCCATGCGGATCTACCGCAAACTGCTCGACGCCTACCCCGACGCCCACTGCGCCCTCGACCACCGCAACGCCTTCGAGCTGCTCGTGGCCACCATCCTCTCGGCCCAGTGCACCGACGTGCGCGTCAACAAGGTCACCCCCGCCCTCTTCAAGGCCTACCCCACCCCACAGAAAATGGCTGACGCGCCGGTTGAAAAGATCGAAGAGCTGATCCGCACCACCGGCTTCTTCCGCAACAAGGCGAAAAACATCAAAGGCGCCGCGATCGCGATCGTCGACGACTTCGGCGGCAAAGTCCCCGACGCCATGGAAGACCTGCTCACCCTCCCCGGCGTCGCCCGCAAGACCGCCAACGTGGTCCTGGGCGACGCGTTCGACAAGCAGGAAGGCGTCGTCGTCGACACCCACGTCGGCCGGATCGCCAAGCGGCTGGGGTTCACCGACGCCGATGATAAAAACGCCGTGCAGATCGAACGCGACCTCATGGACCTGTTCCCCCGCAAGCACTGGACCCTGCTGAGCCACCTGCTCATCTGGCACGGCCGCGCGGTATGCAAGGCCCGCAACCCCCAGGGCGACGGGTGCCCGCTGGGGCGGACGTGCTGCCAACAACTCGGTGGTTAGCTGGCGGGCGACGCGCGCCCGGACCAGGGCCGCGTAGCGGCCCGGCTATTCAGCGCAGCCCCGCCGTCTCGTCCAGGCCGAACATCAGGTTCATGTTCTGGATCGCCTGACCCGATGCGCCCTTGATCATGTTGTCCTCGGCGGCGAAGGCGACCACCGTCGGCCTGTCGGCCGGGCCGGTGAGGCGCACCGACAGGTCGCAGCAATTGGTGTCGACCACGTGCTTGACGTTCGGCGGGTCGCGCTTGACCCGCACGAACGGCTCGTCCGCGTAAGCCCGATGGTAAGCCTCCATCAACCGGGCTTCGTCGACGCCGGGCGTGGGGTCGAGATAAATCGTCTCGAGGATGCCCCGGTCGATGGGCAGCAGGTGCGGGACGAAGAGGACCGGGACGGGCCGGCCGGCGGCGTGTTCGAGGGTCTGCTCGATCTCGGGTTGGTGGCGGTGGCCGCCGATGGCGCCGTAGGCCATGTACGCCTGGCTCTGCTCGGGGAAGTGCAGGTGGGCCTTTTCCTTGCGTCCGGCGCCGGTGACGCCGGAGGCGGCGTTGACGATGACGCGATCGGCCGACACGAGGCCGGCGTGGATCAACGGCGCGACCGCCAGCGCCGCCGCGGTGGGATAGCAGCCGGGGTTGGCGACGAGTTGGGCGCCGCGGATCTGGTCGCGGAACAACTCGGGCAGGCCGTAGACCGCCTCGCCGAGCCGGTCGGCGTCCTCGTGCGGCGTGTCGTACACCCGCTCGTAAACGTCGGCGTCCCGCAGCCGGTAGTCGGCGCTGAGGTCGATCACCCGGAGCCCGGCATCGAGCAGGGCCGGCGTGTGCTCCATCGCGGCCTTATGGGGAAGACAGAGAAACGCCACGTCCGCCGCAGCGGCGATGGCCTGGGGGTCGATCGGCCGGGAGACCGCAAGCTCGTCGTCCAGCCGGCCGTGCAGGCGGGGGAACTCGTCACGCAGGTCGACCGGCGGCTCACGCCGGCTGGCCAGGTAGGTCAACGCGGCGCCGGGGTGGCGCAGCAACAATTCGGTCAGGAAAAGCCCGGTATAGCCGGTCGGGCCCACAATGGCGGCTCGGATCGTCATCCGCCCATTGTTAAGGCCCGGGCCCCGCCTGGCAAAACGGTCGGCTTGCCAAGGTTGATCATCTTCGGCCAAATCCTGCCGATCTGGCAGTCACGCCGCGGCCACGTATCACATAAATCTATATTTTGAAATATTTTACCGAAACATCGTTTGGCACACGGCTTGTAACAGGTATCCCGTCGCGGGCGTGCCCCGCAGACGTATGAAACCACGAAAGGAGTATTGCCATGATCCCGACCCTTTACCGCAGCCACGACCCGTTTGCCGCGATCACCCGTGAGTTCGACCGCTGGTTCGGCCAGGAGTCCGAGCCGGTGACCTACCCCGTCGACGTGACCGAGACCAAGGAAGAGGTCGTCCTCGAAGCCGAGTTGCCGGGGTTCACCCGCGACCAGATCGAGGTGACCAGCGAGGGCAACACCCTCCGCATCTCCGCCGAGCGGTCGGCGAAGAAGGCGGAAGGCGACGAGAAGGCGACCGCCCACCTGCGCGAGCGCCGATCGTTGAAGGTGTCCCGCAGTTTCCGGTTCCCCAACTACGTCGACACGTCGAAGATCAACGCTCACCTTGAACACGGCGTGCTCACCCTCCGCATCGCCAAGCGCGACGAGGTCAAGCCCCGCAAGATCGAGGTCAACTGATCCCTCACGACGATTGCGGCCGCAACCGCACGTGCAAGGAAGCACCCTCCGCGCCCACGGGCCTCTCGCCCGTGGGCGTCTTTTAATCTTTATGCTGCCCAAAGACCCCGTGGGCGAAGAAAGCGGTTAGTCGTTTTCTCCACGAAGCTGGATGGTCTCACCGTCGGGCAGGACCAAGCGTCGAGCATATACATCCGGACGCCTCCCGGGAAACGCATCGTCATCAGCCACGCCATGGACCGTGACGGTCTGGCCGACCCGCAGGGGCATATCGTTTTTCCAGCCGATGTAGACTTCGATCGTGCCGCTTTCATCCCGCAGCACGAACTCGTCCTCGTCCTGGATGCGTTGGACTTCGCCGCGCAGCACGACTGTTTGGCCTCGCCGTACGTCGGCGATGCGGTGCGTCGGCTCGGCGGGCCGGTCCTCGGCCCCGCGGCCGTCCTGGCCTCGATCGCCCAATGCGTTGCCCTCGGGTCGATCCCGGCGGTCGGCGCCGGCTCCCGGGGCCTGACCGGCCTCGTTCACCAGCCAGTGCTGGTCGTGGTGCCGGACGTGATAAACCACACGCGGCGTCGGCCCGTCGCCAAAGCCGTGAAGGACCTCGATCCGATCGACGTCGGCCCGGCTTCCGCGCAGCCGCTGAGGCAGCGCCTCCAAAACCGTTGCCGGCAACAGCGCCAGCCGGGTCTCGGTCGCGATCGTCAGGATCGTGCCATCGGGCAGCGCTTCGACCCCGATCTCCCGGCCGTCCTGATACAAGTCGACCTCATACACCAGCAGGCCTAACTCGACATCGGCGTCCACCCCGTCGATCAGCGCCCGGTCAAACCGTTCCTCAAGGGCATGGGCCACCGCATCTGGAAGGCGCTCGTGGCGGGGCTCCGCGTGGGGCTGATCCGCCAAGACCGACCCGACCGGCATCACGGCGCCGATCAGGCCAGCCGCCATCCGTAAATGTAATTTCGTATTCATCATCATCCCGAAAAGCAGAGATTAATCCTCGCGGAATCCTCTGCCGCTTAGCTCGCAGGCGACGGGGGATTATTGTCTCAGCAACCGATAAGTCAATCAGTCGCTTCAACGGCGACCGCCAAAACTCCGCGGGCGCCAAAGAGAGGCGGCGAGGCGCGCTCGTTACAAAAGAACTGAGATCCGCGAAAGCCGCGGCGCCAAAGGCCGTGCGGGCCTTTGCTCTCACCCGGCTACCCCTCGAATAACGGTGTGCTGAGGTACCGTTCGCCGAAGGAGCAGGCGGTGGTGACGATCGTCTTGCCGGCGTTCTCCGGCCGGGCGGCGACGCGGCACGCGGCGCAGATGTTCGCCCCGGTCGAGATCCCGCCGAAGACGCCCTCCTCGCGCGCGACCCGGCCGGCCCACTCGAAGGCGTCTTCATTGCTGACCGCGACCGTGCCGCTCAGGAGGGACACGTCGAGGTTCCGCGGGATGAACCCGGCGCCGACGCCCTGGATCTTGTGGGGCCCGGGCTTGCCGCCGGCGATCACCGGGGAGGCCTCGGGCTCCACCGCGATGGCGCTGAAACCCTCACCCTTACGCTCCTTGAAGTAGCGGCTCACCCCGGTGATCGTCCCGCCGGTGCCCACGCCGGTGACGATCATGTCGACCTCACCGTTGGTGTCGTCCCAGATCTCCGGGCCGGTGGTGCGGTAGTGGACCTCGGGGTTGGCGGGGTTCTCGAACTGCTGGGGCATCCAGGCGTTGTCGGAGGTGGAGACCAGCTCGGCCGCCTTGGCGATGGCGCCCTTCATGCCGTCGGGGGCGGGGGTGAGCACCAGGTCGGCGCCGAGGGCCTTGAGCAGCGCCCGGCGCTCCAGCGACATCGACTCGGGCATCGTCAGCGTCAGCCGGTAGCCCTTCGCGGCGCACACGAACGCCAGCGCGATGCCGGTGTTGCCGCTGGTCGGCTCGATGATATGTGTCCGGGCGTTCACCAGGCCGTCGCGCTCAGCCGCCTCGATCATGGCCCGACCGATCCGGTCCTTGACGCTCGCCATCGGGTTGAAAAACTCGCACTTCACCAGCACGTTCGCCCCCGGCGGCGCGACCCGGTTCAAACGCACCAGCGGCGTGCTGTAGGTGGTGGCAATGATGTTGTCGTACGCCCGCCGCCGGAGCGGCGCCGCGGGCTCGGTCAATGTGGTCATGATCCATACTCCCTGACATAAACAATGAGAAACGATCCGATGACAGGTCGATTCAGCCTGAATCGATCGGCTGCGGCATCGCTGCAGGCTTGCGCCGGCGCCCGAGGAATGTCCGGGACCCTCCCGGTTCCGTCACGCTACGGATTCGGTCGATGCGATCGTGATGCGTACTGTTGATACAAACGATGAGAACGCCCGGTTGAGTGCAATGAATTTCAATTAAATGATAAAGCGCGCCCGACGCGGGCGTGGGGCGCGCCATGAGGCCCGCGAGGGCAGGCTAACCCGCCCTATTCCACCACCATCTCGCTGTCGACGCGGATCGCGGCGGTCATGTTGAAGTAGTTCGGGCTGGTCCGCAGCACGACCTCGTGCATCTTGGCGAACTGCTCGGGCGTCCCGTCGCCGGCGATGTGGACGACCTGCTTGAGCTTGTCATATCCGGGCTTGACCGTCTCGTCGATGCCGAGGAACCCGCGAAGGTCGATCTCGCCGGTCGTTTCGACTTCGAGGCGGGTGAGCCGGACGCCCATGACGGTGGCGACCGCGACGTAGCCGACCATCATGCAGGCGTTCATCGCCGCGAGCAGGGTCTCCTGCGGGTTGGGGTTGCGGTTGGTCCCGGCCAGTTCATGCGGCTCATCAACCATGATCTTGAACCGGCGATCGACGGTCTGCCCGCCCAGCTCGAAGCCGTCGACGTGGTGTTCCGTCTGCGCCCCGCCGGCCCACAGGCTGCGGATCTTCCAGCGCGTCTGGCCCATATCCGGGTCGGCCTCGATCCGGGCGATCATGCCGCGGATGGCGTCGATATCGAGCCCGTTGAGGTAGGTGTTCGGTTGGGTGTCGGTGGTGGCCATGAGCGTTCTCCTAAAGGGTGGAAGGTGCTTCGACTCGGCCCGGCTTGCTTGCTACCTCCACCCTATCGCGCCGGGGAGCGTCGGGCAGTGAACTCGAGGTTCACTTGGGGTGTACTTGGAGTACACCCGGCCGTGCCGCATAATGAGGGGACGATGCCCCAGACGCACAGCGTCAAACCGGTGGCCGAGTTGTTCGGCGTCCCCGACCCCCCGCGCAACGCCCGCGAGCGGCTGCTGGACACGGCGATCGAGCTGTTCTATCGGAACGGATTCAACGCGGTCGGCGTCGACCGCATCCTCGCCGTCGCCGGCGTCGCCAAGACCACCTTCTATAAATGCTTCACCGGGAAAGACGATCTGATCATTGAAGCGGTGCGCCGGCGCGATGAATGGGAGGACCAGGCCTGGCAGCGTGCGGTCCGCGAGCTGGCGGGCGACGACCCGCGTGATCAGCTCGTCGGCTTCTTCGACGTCCTGGACCTGTGGTTCAACGACCCGGACTTCGGCGGGTGCATCTTCATCAACACCGCGGCCGAGTTCCCCAACCCGCACGACCCGGTGCACGAGGCGGCGGCCGCCCACAAGCGCCGCAACCGCGACGCGGTCCGCGACCTCGCGAGGCGGGCGGGCGCGGACGACCCGGAAACCTTCGCCGATCAGTACACGATGCTCCTGGAGGGCACGCTGATCCTGCGGCAGGTGCACGGCCGCAACGATGCGGCCCGCGTCGCACGCCTCACCGTCGAACGTCTGATTGATGAGCACATCCGGCGGCCATGACGGCGAGGGGCCTGAGCCGCCCGCCGAACCCGCCGGAGCTAATCCGCGTAGTGAAGGTTAAGGAATCACTGTCGAAAAAGCGATAAATCATTATTGTGCGCTTCCCGAGCCCGACGCTCCGGGTATGATTAAAGACGTGAAGCAGTGGATACTGGCCATCTTCGCCGCCCTCGCCCTGGGCCTGACCGCCGCCGACGCCGCGGCCGGGGAGTGCTGCATGGCGCGCGCGGAAGCCGCCGCGGCGAGTGACCGGGCGCCGGCGACGATGCAGTTGCCCGGCTCATCCCACCATGATTCGTGCCCCTGCTGCCCGGGGAACAGCGGCGGCGTGGACTGCTCCAATTGCGTGAAGTGCGCCTCGGCCGGCCCTGTGATGTGGACCATCACCTTTGACCTGATTCCGCGGGACCGTTCGGCGGTGATCCGAACGGTGTTGTCTGAGCATGCAGAGTCTTCCGCCGTCGATGTGATGATCCGGCCCCCTCAACCCCGCGTGTGATCCTCGTAGCGTTATTGCGCGCCGGCCAAGCGCCGGCGTGAATCAACCGTCACGAACCACGCGGAGTTTATTGTGTCTAAATCAACCTCCGATCCCCCGGCCCGACCGGCCGGCCGAGCGCCCGCCTTGCGTTGGCTGGGCCACCGACATTACTGGGTCTTGATCCTTGTTGTCGTTCTGCTTCTGGCTCTGACCACGTTCCCCGCCCTGGACGTGCTGCAGCCGGTCCGGGCGGTGCGGGTGATGGCCGTGATCCCCGTCGCCGTGTCGGCCGATCCGACGCCGATGCGGGAAGCCGGCCTCGAAACCGAGCCCCGTCCCACGCGCCTGGTGCAGGCGCCCGGCTGGCTGGAGCCGGACCCGTACTACACCGCCGTCAGCGCGCTGGCCGACGGGGTGGTGGCGTCGATCCACGTGCTCGAGGGCGAGCGGGTCGAGGCCGGCCAACTCGTGGCTGAACTCGTCAAGGACGACGCGGAGCTGGCCCTGCGGTCGGCCGAGGCGGACCTGGCGTCGGCCGAGGCGAACCTGCGACTGGCGGAGGCGGAGCTTAAGGCGGCCCAGGTCGACTGGGACGAGCCAGTGGAGCGCGACCGCGCGGTCGCCGCGACCGCCGCGGGGCTTCAGGAGGCCCGGGCGGAGCTGGCGCAGTTGCCGGCGATGATCGAAGAGGCCGAGGCGACGCTGAAGCGTTGGCGGGAAGAGCTGGCCCGCATCGAACACATCTCCGAGGCGGGGGCGGCGACCGACCGCGAGCTGATCGTAGCGCGGCAGCAGGTCGCGGCGCGCCGGGCGGCGCTCAAGTCGATGGAGGCGCGCGAGCCCATCCTCAACGCCCGGATCGAACGGCTCGACGCCGAGCGGGTCGCCGCGCAGCGCGCCGCCGACCTGCGCGTCGACGAGCGGCGGCGGCTCGACCGCGCCAAGGCCCAGGTCATGGCCGCCCGGGCGGAGACGGACCACGCGAGGACCACGCTGGCCGAGGCCGAACTCCGGCTCGACCGCATGACGATCCACGCGCCCATGGACGGCTACGTCATGCGCCGCCTCAAGACCCCCGGCGACAAGGTCATGCTCGCCATGGATGACCGCCATTCGGCTCACTTCATCCACATGTACGACCCGGACCACATCCAGGTCCGCGTCGACGTGCCCCTGGCCGACGCGTCGCAGGTCTTTGTCGGCCAGTCGTGCGAGGTCATCGTTGATGTGCTGCCCGACATGACGTTCAAGGGACAGGTCACACGGATCACCCACGAGGCGGACCTCCAGAAGAACACCCTGCAGGTCAAGGTGCGGGTGATTGACCCGTCGCCGCTGCTGCGGCCGGAGATGCTCACGCGGGTGAAGTTCCTGCCGCGCGGGGGCGGCGAGGTCAAACGTGGAGATGGCGCGGACACGCGGAGCCGGGTGAAGGCGCCGACGGCGTGCCTCGACGGCGACCGGGTCTGGGTGGTGCGCGACCGCCGGGGGCTGCGCGGCCGGGTCGAGCCCGAGCCCGTCACGGTGCTCGGCCAGGAGAACGGCTACGCCACCGTCATCAGCAACCTCCGGCCCGGCGACCTGCTCGTGAGCCGGCCCGAGGCGCTCACCCCGGGCGAAACCGTCCGCTTTGACGGTCAGGAAGGGGGTGGGGCATGACGCTGATCGCCTGCCGGGAGCTGACCCGCGAATACCACAAGGCCGACACGGTCATCCGCCCGCTGGACGGGCTGGACCTGGACGTCGACCGCGGCGAGTTCCTCGCCCTGATGGGCCCGTCGGGATCGGGCAAGACAACCCTGCTGAACCTGATCGCGGGGATCGACCGGCCGACGTCCGGCTCGCTCGTGATCGGCGGCGAGGACGTGACGCGCTTCCGCCGCAACAAGCTCGCGGCGTGGCGCTCGACCCACATCGGCTACATCTTCCAGCTCTACAACCTCGTGCCGGTGCTCACCGCGTTCGAGAACGTCGAGCTGCCGATGCTTCTGCAGAAGTTGACGCGCATGGAGCGTCGCCGGCGCGTGGCCGAGGCGCTGGAGCGTGTCGGCATCGCCGACCGGGCCCACCACTTCCCCCGCCAGATGTCAGGCGGGCAGGAGCAGCGCGTCGCCATCGCCCGCGCGATCGTGACCGACCCGACGATCCTCGTCGCCGACGAACCCACCGGCGACCTCGACAAGCCGTCGGCCCACGCCATCATGCAGCTCGTGCAGCAGCTCAACCGCGAGCTGAACAAGACCGTCATCATGGTCACCCACGACCCGGGCACGACCCGCTACGCCAGGCGGACCTTGCACCTGGACAAGGGCAAGCTCGTCCATGACGAAATCGTCGATCCTTCTGCCCAATACGAGCCTTCCGCCGCGGAGGTGGCCTCATGAAGATACTGCGTTTTCTACCCCTGATCCTTAAACAGGTCGTCCGCCACCGGGTGCGGACGCTGCTGACCCTCGGCGGGATCGCGATCGCGATGTTCCTGTTCACCGCGGTGCAGGCGATGCAGCGCGGCGTCACGATCGCCACCCAGGCCACCGCCGCGGACACCAACCTCGTGGTCTACCGCAAGGACCGGTTCTGCCCGGCCACCAGCCAGCTCCCGCAGGACTACACCTCACGGATCCAGCGGATCGACGGCGTCGCGTCGGTCATCCCCGTCAAGGTCGTGGTGAGCAACTGCCGGACGAGCCTGGACGTGGTCACCTTCCGCGGCGTGCCGAAAGACGCGTTCCTGGAGGATCGCGACGACAAGCTGAAGGTCTTGTCCGGCTCGATCGAGGACTGGCATCGCCGCACCGACGCGGCGCTGATCGGCGAGACCCTCGCCAACCGGCGCGGCCTGACGCCGGGCATGACCTTCGATGCCGCCGGCATCACCACCTACGTCGCCGGCGTGATCCGGTCCGACGAGGCGCAGGACCAGAACGTGGCCTACACCGCGCTGGAGTTCGTCCAGCTGGCCGGGCGCGACCAGCTGGGGATCGTCACGCAGTTCAACGTCCAGGTGGATGAGCCGTCGCAGCTGGAGCCGGTGTCGGCGCAGATCGATGCGTTGTTCGAGACCGCGCAGGAGCCGACGTCGACCTACACCGAGAAGGCGTTTGTCGGCAAGATCGCCGACGACATCATCGAGTTGGTCGGCTTCGCGCGGTGGCTGGGGCTGGGGTGCCTGGTCGCGGTGCTGGCGCTGGTGGGCAACGCGATCGTGCTGAGCGTGCAGAGCCGGATCGCCGAGCACGCGATCCTGCAGACGCTGGGCTACACCGGTCGGCAGGTGGCGGGGCTGATCGTGGCCGAGGGCGTGGTGATCGCGCTGGCGGGCGGGGCGATCGGGGCGCTGGCGGCGGTGCTGGCGGCGTCCTTCGGCAGCTTCGCGCTATCAGTCGAGGGCCAGTCGATCCCGATCACCGCCGGGCCGGGGCTGCTGGCGTCGGGGCTGTTGATCTGCGGCGCCCTGGGCGTGGCGGCGGGGCTGGTCCCGGCGTGGCAGGCGACGCGCCACGAGATCGCGGCTTGTTTCAGGACGGTGTAACGCATGCGGCAACTCCCTTTTGAATACGCCTTCCGCAACCTCGGGCGCAGCCCGGTCCGGCTGGCCGCGTCGCTGCTGGGCGCGGCGCTGGTGGCGCTGCTGGTCCTGGCGGCCGCCGGCTTCGTGCGCGGGATGCAGCAGACGCTTACGCAGCACGAGGCGCTGCACGAGAACGTCATCCTGCTGGGCGCGGGCAGCGAGGAGGCGATCGAGCGGTCGCAGATCGACGCGTCGGTCGAGGGCGTCGCCGCGGCGAGCCTGCCGGGGATCAAGACGGCCGACGGCCGGCCGTTCGTGTCGCCGGAGATCCACATCGCCCTGCCGCTGCGCGAGTCGGCCGACAGCGAGCGAGAATTGCCCGCGGTGCTGCGCGGCGTGCGCGACGTCGCCCTGCTGGTGCACCCCGAGGTGGAGATCATCGAGGGCCGCGCGCCCGACTCCGGCGCCGAGGAGGTCATGGTCGGCGCGCTGGCGGCCATCCGGATGGGCGTGCCCGACGAGCGGCTGGCGGTCGGCCGGACGCTGCACTTCGACAACCGCGACTGGACCATCGTCGGCCGGTTCGCTGCGCCCAACACGGTGATGGACGCCGAGGTCTGGGTCCCGCTGACCGACCTGCAGATCGCGACCAAGCGTGAGGCGTCGCTGTCGTGCGTGGTCGTAAGCCTCGGCGCCAATGGGCGGTACGCCGAGGTGGACCTGTTCGCCAAGAGTCGGCTGGACCTGGAGATCGCCGCGGTCCGCGAGGCGGATTATTACGCGTCGATCGCCGCGTTCTACCGGCCGATCCGGATCATGATCCTCTTGACCGCGGGCCTGATCGCGATGGGCGGGCTGCTGGGCGGGCTCAACACGATGTACGCCGCCTTCGCCGCCCGCGTGCGCGAGGTGGGCATGCTCCAGGCGCTGGGCTTCACCCGCGTGGCGATCGTGCTGAACCTCAGCGAGGAGTCGCTCTTCGCCGCCGCCTGCGGGACCGTGATCGGCCTGGCGATCGGGCTGGTCGCCCTCGACGGCGTGGCGGTGCGGTTCTCGATGGGGGCGTTCGCGCTGACGCTCGACGCGCCGGTGCTGCTCACCGGCGCCGCCGGTGGGCTGCTCGTGGGCCTCATTGGCGCGATCCCGCCAGCGATCCGTTGTTTACGCTTGCCGATCAATGAAGCTTTGAAATCTCACTAACTTTTTCTGGAGATCCTCACATGCGTAGATTCCCGCTCCTCTTGCTCTTGACGTTGACCTTCGCTCTATGGGGCTGCGGCCAATCGAATGAATCCGGCGGCGCTTCGGCGGACGCCGATGCGGACGATGCGTCGTGGCGGCTGACCAGCGCACCTGACGGCGCCCTCGGCGTCGTGAAGGTGAAGGCCGCCGCGGCCGCGGGTGATCGGGTCGTGGTCCGCGGCAAGATCGGCGGGCGCATGGAGCCGATCAGCCCCGATTCCGGGCTGTTCGTCATCATGGACCCGGCCCTGCCGAGTTGTGCGGACAATCTCAATGACGGTTGCCCAACGCCTTGGGACTATTGCTGCGAGCTGCCCGAAACGATCGCCGCGAACGCCGCGACGGTTCAGCTCCGCCAAGCCGACGGGACGCCGGTGGTCCTGTCGGAGGGCCAGCTCAAGCCTTTGAATGAGGTGATCGTGGTGGGCACGGTGGCCCAGCGGCCCAACGACCAGACCCTGGTGGTGACGGCCGAGGGGGTGTACGTCGCGCAATAACCGCGCCAGCGGTTACCATCACGGCCGATGCCGTCGGACGACGCGAGTTCGCACCAGGACGCCCTGCGCGACAGCTGCGCGAGGCTGTTCGCCCAGCCGACGCGGCTGGCGCAGACGCTGACGCACCGGGTCGACCCGTCGTTCGCGATCGCGCCGCACACGCACGAGCGGGAGCTGCAGTTCGACCTGCTGGTCGGCTGCAACGGGCGGGTGTGGTGTGACCAGCGGTGGACGCCGATCCACGGCGTGACGGCGATGGTGGCCTACCCGCGGCAGGAGCACGGCTACGAGCTGGTGCGCGGCGACGAGCCGTCGCGGGTGTATCACCTGCGGCTGCGGGTCGAGCCGTCGTGGCCGGCGGTAAAGCGGCGGTCGTGGCCGACGCTGCTCACGGGGCTGCGGGAGGACAAGGCGCTGACCGCGGCGCTGCGGGTGGTGATGCGGCTGGGGCTGGTGGAGGCGGTGCGGCCGCCGCTGCTGCTGGCGCGGCTGAGCGAGGCGTTGTGCCTCTGGCCGCGGGACGCGAAGGAAACGACGCACGTGAGCGATGAGCCGGAGGAGCTGGAGCGGGGCCTGAACCGGGCGGTGGCGATGATCGAGCAGCGCGTGGCCGACCCGCCGTCGCTGGAGGAGCTGGCGAAGGTCGCCCACTTCTCGCCGCGCCACTTCACCCGGCGCTTCGAGGCGGCGTTCGGCTGCACGCCTCACACCTACATCACGGCGCGGCGGTTCCAGCTCGCCCGGGAGCTGCTGAGCCAGGACCGGCTCAAGGTGGTCCAGGTCGCCGAGGCGGTGGGGTTCTCGACGGTCGCCACGTTCAGCCGGTGGTTCAGCCAGCAGGCGGGCATGAGCCCCACCGCGTTCCGCGCCGACCCGTCCATCGGGTGAGGGGGATGGCTTTGATTCCGACCTTCATAGCCGGCGGGCTACGCCCGCCTGGCCCGGGGCCGCGTAGCGGCCCGGCTATCCGCTCATGTCCCGATTCGCCAACCCGCTTGTCCGCTTCGTCTAACGACGCCGGGCGGTCCGCGGCTTACCTTTTACCTGTCAACGATCCACCGCCAAGGAGCCTCCCGTGGAACAACGCCGCATCGGCATCATTATGAACGGCGTCACCGGACGCATGGGGACCAACCAGCACCTCATCCGCTCGATCCTCGCCATCATCCAACAAGGCGGCGTCAAGGTCAGCCCCGACCTCACGCTCATGCCCGACCCCATCCTCACCGGCCGCAACGCCAATAAGCTCCAGGCCCTCGCCGACGCCCACGGCGGGCTCAGATACACCACCGACGTCCAGGGCGCCCTCGACGGCAAGCACGGCGACTACGAGGTCTTCTTCGACGCCTCCGGCACGCTCCAACGCGCCGGCTTCATCGAGATGGCCGTCAAGGCCGGCAAGGCGATCTACTGCGAGAAGCCCACCGCCACCCAGACCGACGAGGCCGTCCGTCTCGCCCGACTCGTCGACGGCGCGGGGCTCAAGAACGGCGTCGTCCAGGACAAGCTCTGGCTCTCGTCCTTCCGCAAGATCGCGATGCTCAAGGAGTTGGGCTTCTTCGGCAAGATCCTCTCCGTGCGCGGCGAGTTCGGCTACTGGGTCTTCACCGGCATGGACCTCGACCAGCCCGCCCAACGCCCCTCGTGGAACTACCGCGCCGAAGACGGCGGCGGCATCATGATCGACATGTTCTGCCACTGGCAGTACGTCATCTCCAACCTCTTCGGCCCGATCAAGTCGCTCGTCGCCCACGGCGCCACCGACATCCCGCAGCGCCGCGACGAATCCGGCCAACCCTACGACGCCACCGCCGACGACTCGGCCTACGCCATGTTCCTGCTCGAAGACGGCACGATGTGCCAGTTCAACAGCTCCTGGTGCACCCGCGTCCGCCGCGACGACCTGCTGACCGTCCAGGTCGACGGCGTGAAGGGCTCAGCCGTCGCCGGGCTGCGCGAGGTCTACGTCCAGAGCGCCGCCGAAACGCCAAAGCCGGTATGGAACCCCGACATCCCCCAGCCGATCGACTTCTACGGCGGCTGGCAGCTCGTGCCGAACAACATCGAATACGACAACGCGTTCAAGATCCAGTGGGAGCTGTTCCTGCGGCACGTCGCGCTGGACGAGCCGTTCCGGTGGACGCTGATGGAGGGCGCCAGGGGCGTGCAGTTGGCGGAACTGGGGATGCAGTCGTGGAAGGAGAAGCGCTGGGTGGACGTGCCCGGGTTGTAGGGGGGATCCGGACCTTCGCTGCGCTCAGGACCGGCTTTGCGTCCGAGAAGCCGGTCCTGAGCGCAGCGAAGGTCCGGATTACACTAACCCCCATGCCGGGACTGAATCGCGCTTGGTGGCACATCATCCTCACCTGCCGGGGCCAATGGCTTCCAGGCGACGAACGCGGGTTCCGCTCACGAAAACACCGCCTCCACAGCAGCGGCGATTACAAACGCCGCCCGCCAACCGGTGAACACGCAGGATTGGCCGTCTATCAAAAGGTGCGCAGTTCGAAACCCGTTGTCCTCCCATCATCGGTGTTGCCTCGTTTGGGTCAGGCCATGCTGGAGAAAGCAACCGAAATGAATTCACCTTGCCTGGTCCTTGCGGCGGGAGCCACGCACACCCACCTGCTTCTTGCCTTGCCGGATGGCTGGGAGTGGGTGAAACGCGAGGTCGGCCGGCTCAGGCAGGCGTCATCGCACGCCATCCGGGAGGCGCAGCCCGGGCGGGTGTGGGCTGACGGCGGCAAGCCGATCCGGATTAAAGATGTAGAACACCAGCGCACGGTTTTTCACTACATCGTCAGCCATGGCGCGCAGGGGGCCTGGGTGTGGCGTTATGACCGAAACGATGGGGATCCGGACCTTCGCTGCGCTCAGGACCGGCTTCTCAAACAATTCATGGACCAACGTCAAAGCCGGTCCTGAGCGAAGCGAAGGTCCGGATCTCGGAGCACCACATGCCGCTCAACGACCTCTCACAATGCGCTGTCCACACGATGACCAACAAACCCTGGTCGCTGCGGCAGTGCTGCGACGCCTACGCCGCGGCGGGGGTCGCGGCGATCAGCATCTGGCGGAACACGGTCGCCCCCGAGGAAGGCGGCGTCGGGCTGGAGGAAGCGGTCAAGACGGTGAAGGGCTCGGGCCTGGCCGTGCCCGCGTACGTGCGGGGCGGGTTCTTCACGGCATTGGATGACGCCGATCGACAGAAGGCGATCGACCACAACAAGACGATGCTCGACGAGGCCGCCGCGCTCGGAGCCGGGCAGGTGGTGCTGGTGGTCGGCGCGACGCCCGGGCTACCGCTGGCCGAGGCGCGCAAGCAAGTGAGCGACGGCATCGCCGCCTGCCTCGACCACGCCCAGCAGGTCGACGTGAAGCTCTCCATCGAGCCGCTGCACCCGATGTACGCCGGCGACAAGTCGTGCGTCAACCGCATGGCCGAGGCCCGCGCGATCTGTGAGGCTCTCCGCCACCCCATGCTCGGCATCGCCGTCGACGTCTACCACGTCTGGTGGGACCCCGACCTCGAACGTGAGATCGAGTTGGCCGGGCAGCAGGGGACGCTCCTGGGTTTCCACGTCTGCGACTGGCGCGTCAACACCCGCCACCTGCTCACCGACCGTGGCCTCATGGGCGACGGCTGCGCCGACATCGCCGGCATCCGCGCCATGGTCGAGCGGGCCGGCTTCGACGGATTTAACGAGGTCGAGGTCTTCAGCGAGCACTACTGGGCAATGGACCAGCACGACTACCTCGCGCTCATCGCCGAACGCTACCGGACCGTGACCTGAGACGCGCTGCCGCGCTGCAGTTGTTCGGATCAAAGATAATTCAGGTTCTGGCTGAGACGGGCGTCTTCGGAGTAAGCGTTGGACTGTTTGCCGTCGGCCGCTTGAGGCAGGGGGCGCCCGTCATCGTCGCGCAGCACGGGCAGGCTCGTCACGTGCCGGGTGGTGGCGATCAGCCACTCGAGCAGCCGGCGGCGGCCCTCCTGCACGGTCGGCTGATGCTCGGCGTCGTGATACAGGTTGCGTTGCTCCCACGAGTCGGCGTCGAGGTCGTAAAGCTCGCCCGTGTCCTGGCCGGGGAACATGGCGCGTTGATAATGGACCAGCCGCCAGTGGTCCCAGCGGACGCTCTTGCTCCAGGGGTGCTCGGTCACGGCGACGTCGCGCAGCGGCGCGTCGCCGCCTCGCAGCAGGGGCGTGAGGTCGCAGCCATCGACCCAATCCATCCCAGGAAGACCACAGAGAGACACGAGGGTGGGGGCGAGGTCGACGATGTGGGCGAGCCGGCGCGACTCCCGGTCGGGCGGCGTGAGGCCGGGCACGCGCCAGACCGACGGGATGCGGCAGACCTGCTCGGAACAGATCCCCGGCGCCTTTTCGGGGACGCCGAACAGGCCGGAGTAGGCGCCGTGGTCGGCGGAATAAACCACGACCGTGTTATCGGCGAGCCCGCGGGCCTCGAGGTGGTCCATGAGCAGGCCCAAGCCGTGATCGCAGTGCGTGATGCAGGCGAGGTATCCCCGCCAGACGCGGCGGTACCGCTCCTCCATCGTTTTGGGTTCGTAGAGCGGCTCCATGCGTCGGCCGCCCTCGGCCATGCGGCGGAAGTGCGGCGGGCGGTCCGGCGCGTCGTCCAACGCAAACGGCGGCAGGGGCAGGTCATCGGGATACATGTCCCAGAACCGCTTGTCCGGGGTGTACACCTGGTGCGGCCGGTGATAGCTCACCTCCATGCAGAACGGCTGACCGCGGTCGGCCGCGTCGTCGATGAAGTCGATCGCGTGGCGCGTGGCGTAGCCTTCCACGCTGTGCTCAAACGGCATGTTCGACGGCCGGGCGTCGCGGGGGTTGTTGTCGCGGGTCGGCGCATCGATCAGCCAGGACGCGTCGAAGTCGCCCTCGTGGCCGTGCTGCTTGAGGTAGCTGAGATACGTCAGCCCGTCGTTGTTCACGTTCATGATGTCGAGATACAGGTCGCAATCCTCGCGCGCCCACTCCCGCGGCTGATTGGGCAGATGGAGTTTGCCCACCGCGGCGGTGCGGTAGCCGTGCTGCTTGAAGTGTCCCAGGAACGACGGCAGCCGGGCGGGGGTCGGCCCGTCGAGGCCGAAGTAGCCGTGGTTGTGGCAGTACTGGCCGGAGAGGATCGACACGCGGGTCGGCGTGCAGATGGGGTTGGCGGTGTAGCAATGGCGGAAGCGGACGCCCGAGGCGGCGAGGCGGTCCATGTTCGGGGTGAGGGCGTGGGGGTGGTTTTCGTAACCGGTGCAGCCGGCGATGTGCTGATCGGTCATGACGAAGAGGACGTTCATCGGTGAAGGGGAGGAAGGGTTCATGGCCGCCACCTTATCGCGGGAGCGGGCCGATCGCTAAGATGCGGCCGTGCCGGACCGCATGACCATCACGAGCGCCGCCAACCCGCGGGTGAAGGCGGTGATGAAGCTGCGGCGGTCGCGGTCGCGGCGCGGAGCCGAGGTCTTCCTGGCCGAGGGCGTGCGCGAGGTGAGCCGGGCGGTCGAGGCGGGGCTGCGGGTGCGGGAGTTGTGGGTGTGTCCGCAACTCATCGGCGACGCCGGGTGGCCGAGCAAGTCGGTGTACGAGGTCCCCGCCGAGCTACTGGTGAAGATGACGTATCACCGCGAGCCGGAAGGCGTGCTGGCGGTGGTGGAGAAGCCGCGCTGGACGCTCGAAGGGTTGAAGGTCAGCGGGTCGACGCGGGTGTTGATGGCGGTGGGGACGGAGAAGCCGGGCAACCTGGGCGCGATGGTGCGGACGGCCTGCGCTGCGGGGTTCGACGCGGTGATAGCGGCCGGGTCGGTGGTGGACGTGTTCAACCCCAACGCGATCCGGTCGAGCACGGGCGGGGTGTTCGTGATGCCGACGCTGGTGCTGGGCGAGGACGAGGCGATCGCGTGGGTCCGGTCGAGCGGCCTGCGGGCAGTGGCGGCGACGCCGGCGGGGTCGGTCGACTACCGCCGGGCGGACTGGAGCGGGCCGCTGGCGCTGGTGATCGGCCCGGAGGACGCGGGGCTCAGCGAGCGGTGGCTGGCGCTGGCCGACGAGACCGGGGGCCAGCGGGTCGCCCTGCCCAATGCGGGACCGCTGGTCGACTCGCTCAACGCCTCGGTCGCGGCGGGGGTGCTGATGTACGAGGCGGTCCGGGCGGGCGGGAAATGACAGATGTGAGATGGCGGATGGCAGATGGGTCGCAGAGGATCGAATAGTGAGTTGTTGGTTGATTTCTGGGTAGATGATATACGCCCCGTGGTGTCCCCTCGGTATCCCGGTCATGGGCGCTCTGTCCCATCTGCCATCTGCCATCATCCATCTGCCATCCGCAGCCGCGCAGCGCTCAGGCGACGGCCCGCGGGGCCGAACTGTGGCGGCCCGGCTTGTTCCCCGCCCGCGGCGCGACTATTGTTGTGCCCCAAACCCGCCGGCCCGCCGCCGGCCTGTCGCAAGGAACCCCAATGATGATCTGCGATGAATGCCAGGCGCTCTACGAAGAAGTCGGCGACCGCGTGCGTAACGCCAGCGTGTTCGCCAAGGTCCGCCGCACCGACGAGCGCCTCCGCTGCCTGGCCAAGAACTGCGAATCTCCCGCCGAGTACCGTGCTGAGGTGAACCTGCCCGAACACGACGTCATCTACGTCGGCCTCTACACGCCCGACCGCTGGCTCAGCGAATCCATCGAAGCCGATGTCATGCACGTCGGCGACAAGTTCGAGGAACTGCTCGAAGAGGAGCTCGTCGACCAGGGCTGGGACACCTCCCTCGAGATCGAGCACTACCGCAACGACGCCAAGGAATTCGTCTTCCGCTCGGTCATCCGCGTCGGCGACGACAAGATCGATGGCGAACCCATGATCGACCGCATCTCCAAGGCCTTGCTGGCCTACGAAGCCTGCTTCCGTGAGCTGGGCGATATGAGCGCCGGCGACGAAGAAGGCTAAACCCCGGCTCCCCTTTCCTCTCAGATGAAATCGGTTTGATGCACATCCTCATGCTCGGGTGGGAGTTCCCGCCCATGATCTCCGGCGGCCTCGGCGCCGCGTGCGACGGGCTGACCAAGGCTTTAGGACGACGCAACGTCCGGGTGACGTTCGTGCTCCCGACCGGCGATGACCCGCCGCCGGCGCTCCCCGCCGACCTGCCTAACGTGACCTTCAAAGCCGTGCGTGCCAAATTCCGCAGCCCCTACCCCGCTCCCACGCAGGCGCCGTTCACGCCGAGCCGGCCCCCCTCCGCCGCGTCGGTCGTCGGGGGCCCGGCCGGCTACGGGGGCGACCTCACCGACCAGGCCCGGCGTTACGCCCACCACTGCGTCCGGGTCGCGCGTGACATGGAAGTCGACCTCATCCACGCCCACGACTGGCTCACCTACCCCGCCGGCATCGCCGTGGCCCGCGTCCTCGGCCGGCCGTGGATCGCCCACCTGCACTCCTCGGAGTTCGACCGCGCCGGCGCCGGCGCCGACCCCGCCATCGTCGCGATCGAACGCCGCGGCCTCCACGCCGCGACCCGCGTGATCTGCGTCTCCCGATTCACCGCCCGCCAGGTCGAGCAGCGCTTCGGCGTCAATCCCGCCCGCATCGACGTGGTCCACAACGGCATCGACCTCGCCGTCGATCGCGACGAGCCGACCACCATCGACCGCACCGACAAGGTCGTGCTGTTCCTCGGACGGATCACCATGCAGAAAGGGCCCGAGTTCTTCCTGGCGGCGGCCCGGAAGGTGCTGCAACGCGACGAGCGGATCAAGTTCATCGTGGCGGGCGCCGGCGACCAGGCCGCGGAGATGGTGGAGCAGGTCGCGCGCAGCGGCCTGGGCCACAAGGTGCTGTTCACCGGCTTCCTCACGGGCGACGAGGTCCGGCGCGTCTTCAAGATGGCCGACGTGTACGTGATGCCCTCGGTCAGCGAGCCGTTCGGGATCGCGGCGCTCGAAGCGATGAGCCATCACGTGCCGGTGATCCTGTCACGGACCGCCGGCGTCGGCGAGGCGGTCCGGCACGTGCTGCGGGTCGACTTCTGGGACACCGACGACATCGCCAACAAGGTCCTCGGGGTGCTGCACCACCCGCCGGTCGGCGAGGAGATGGCCCGGCGCGCCAACGCCGAGCTGGGCGGGCTGACCTGGGACGACGCGGCGCGGCGCTGCGTGACGACCTACGAACAGGCCTTGAAAGACGCATCGCCCCGCCGGCGGCCGCGAAATTGAAATCTCTCCCCGCCCACGACCGATAACATCGGTATGGATCAACCGCCCGATCAGCCGAAGGTCACCCGCCGGGCTTTCGCCGGCGCCGCCGTCTCCGCCGTCGCCCTCACCGTCCTGGGCTGCGACAACCCTGCCGCCCCCCAGGCCGCCCGCGCCGGCTCAGACCGGCCCGACCGGGAAAAACTCGCCACCGAGCCCTTCGCCATCGGGCCGCCCGATCTCTACAAGAGCTTCGGCGTCTACACCGACTTCCGCAAATCGCATGGCGTCTGGGTCGTCTCCACCTTCTCCTCCTCCGGCGTCATGATCGTCGCCCTCTCGGCCATCTGCACCCACAACGCCTGCGGCACCCGATACAACCGCCACGCCAACAAGTTCAAGTGCCCCTGCCACGGCTCCAGCTTCACCAGCGACGGCCTCGTCTCCGGCTCGGGACGCGCCACCCGCGCCCTCGAACGCTGTCGGCTCGACCTCATCGACGGCGAGCTGGTGGTCAACCCCGACATCCGGTTCCGGCAGGACCAGAACGAATGGTCCAACCCCTACTCGATGCACATCATCGACAGCCCCGAACACCGCGACCAACTCGAAGAGCAAGGCGACGGCCTCAACCGCTACCGCCCGCACCTGCGGCCGACCAATCCCTTTATAGATTAACGCCAACTCCAACGACGCAAAAAAACACTGAAGCTCAGGGACTGCAGTCCCTGGGCTTCTTCGAGCAAAAAACGATCCGCTAGACCTTGCGCTGCACCCACACCGCCTCGCGTCCGCGGTAGGTCACAAGCAACGCGCCGCGCCCGGCGTAATGCTCGAAAAGATCCTCGACCACGCTTTCCTCACCGGGCCAGGGATAGGCGAACACCACGTCGAAATCGTCCACGTCCAGGCCCAGCGCGTCGTAGCCGCTGGCCTCCCCGACCGCCAGCCACGCGACGTCGCTCATCATGTTGTCCGTGAAGTGGTCGCCGCCCTCGGGGACGAAGCTGCCCTGTGTGAAAGCGACGTGCAGGCCGTGATCCTCGGCCAGCCCCTCGGCCTCCGCGACCAGGTCGTGCTCGATCTCGATGCCGCAGGCGTCGTAACCCAGCATCGCCGCCAGGCAGGCGACGACGCCGAATCCGCTGCCCCATTCGCAGAACGCCGACCCCGGCGCCAGCCGCCCGTCCTGGATGGCCGCCAGGACGCGCCATACCGCGGTGAAGTCGCTGGGGACGAACCCCGCGATCGGCGAATCCCGCCGCTCGTGCATGAACCGCTCGATACGGCTCTCCGCGTCCCGCAGCAGCTTCCCGGCGCCCGGCGTCAGGCTGTGTCCCTCGGCGTCACAAGCCACATCAATCAACGGCATCGCGGCATGGTAGCAATCTCAATCCCGCCTGCGGGCTTGATCTTTTCAGGATAACCCGCCATAATCATTAATAATGAATAATTTTTCATCATTGATGAATGTATGCCGCAGAACGACCTGATTCAATCTGTTTCACGCAGCCTGCGTCTCCTCGACACGCTGGCCGACGCCCCGGAGGGCCTCACGCTTCAGCAGGCCGCCGAGGCCGCGGGGATCAAGCCCACCACGGCTCACAACCTGCTGCGCACGCTGGCGGCCCACGCCTACGTGGAGCGCCAGGCCGGGCCGCCCCGTTACGGCCTGGGACCCGCGGCCCGTCGGCTGTCTGATCGCGTTGAGGCGAATGACATGATGCGGCGGGTCGAGCGGGCGGTGCTGCGGCTGGCCGAGGAGTTGCCGCAAACGCGGGTCTCTTTCGCTCAGGCCGTCGACGGCGACGTCATGGCCACCCTCCGCACGACCCCCGAGAGGCCGGGTCGGGTCGAACGATCCTCCGCCCAGCCCATGAGTCCTTACGGCTCGGCGTCCGCCCTGGTTTTTCAGGCCTTCTGGGACGCCGAGCGCCGCCTGGCCTATCGGCGGCGCTATTCATTCGCGGAGTACGGCGCCCACCTCTGGGAAGACCAGGGCCGGCTCGACGCCTTCATTGAGGAGGTCCGCCAGCTGGGGTGCGCCACCCCGCTGGGCCATCGTGACGATGGCTGGCGCGCCGCCGCCCCGGTCTTCGACCCCCGTGGCCGGCTGATCGGGGCGTTGGGCGGGTACGTCGCCGCCGATCAGGTCCCGCGCGTCGGCTTCACCTGCCGTCAATTGACCGAAACCGTGGCCACCCTGGCCGCCCAACTCTCCCAGACCGCCGACGCCCGCGTCGCCGTGGAGGCTTAGATCCCCATGACCACCGACACCGCCCCTTCCCCCGGCCTCCGGTCCGGCCGATCGCTGACGCTGATCGACACCGATGTGCATCACGCCCCCGACCATCAGGAGATGCTGAAACGGATGCCCGCAGCCCTCCGCAAGCGGGGCTGGGTCGCGCCCGGATCGGTGGGCTACCGCAGCCCGATCGGCGTGGACCGCAGCGACGCGGTCCCGCCCCAGGGCGGCCAGCCCGGCTCCGACCCGGATTACCTGCTCGAGCATCACTTCGACCGCTACGGCATCGACTACGGCGTCCTCCACCCCGCGGGCACGCTGGGGCTGGGCGTAAGCGCCGATTACCGCTACGCCGCCGCCGCGTGCAGCGCGTACAACGACTACATGATCGAGACCTGGCTGCAGCACACGCCCGGCGGCGAGCGGTTCCTCGGGGCCCTGCTGGTCGCGCCCCAGTGGCCCGACGCCGCCGCGGCGGAGATCCGGCGGGTCGGCGGCCACCCGAAGATGAAACAGGTCATCATGTGCTCGGCCGCCCGCATCCCGTTCGGCAACGCGTATTACTGGCCGATCTACGAAGCCGCTGAAGAGATGGGCCTGCCGGTCGCGGTCCACCCGGGCGCCGAGGGCAACGGCATCTCCGGCCCGGCGACCTCGGCGGGCTATCCCTCCTCGTATTTCGAGTGGCACACCAGCCTGTCGCAGAACTACATGGCCCACCTCACCTCGCTGGTGTGCGAGGGGGTGTTCCAGCGGTTCCCGGGCCTGATCTTCGTCGCCGTCGAGGGCGGGATCGCGTGGCTGCCGCACCTGATGTGGCGGCTCGACAAGAACTGGAAAGCCCTGCGTGAGCTCGCCCCCTGGCTCACCGAGCCGCCCAGCCAGGTCATCCGCCAGCACGTGCGCCTCACGAGTCAGCCGATCGAGGAGCCCGAGAAGCCCGAGCACCTGCTGCAAATCTTCGAGATGATGCACGCGGGCGAGGTGCTGATGTATTCCAGCGACTACCCCCACTGGGACTTCGATGACCCGAAGCACGCGTTCCCGAAGTTGTCCCAGGACCTGGCCGACCGGATCTTCTTCAAGAACGCGGCGGACCTTTATCAGCTCAACCCGCAGGAACCCTCTTCATGACCGCTCACCGCGTCTGCACCGTCGACGAGTTGCCTCCCGGCCAGCGCAGGATCATTGAGATCAACGGCCGCTCCATCGGCGTGTTCAACCTCGACGGCGATTATCACGCCATCCGCAACGTCTGCCCCCATCAGCGGGCGCCGCTGTGCATGGGCCGGGTCAGCGGCACCACCCTGCCTTCGCCGGCGGGCGAGTACCGCTACGGGCGTGAGGGCCGGATCGTCCGCTGCCCCTGGCACGGGTGGGAGTTCGACATCACCACGGGGCAAAGCGTCTTCAACCCTCACCGCGTGCGCGTCAAGTCGTACGAGGTCGCGGTCGAGCCGGCCGAAGGCTGCCCGGCGGCGACCCGGACGGTGGGGGCCGACGAAGAGGACCCTTCCGTTGAAACCTTTGAGGTGACGGTCGACCAGCAGTGGGTGGTCGTGCACGTGTAGCCCTGAATACAGTGTCCTGACGGTATGTCCAATAGCCGGGCCGCTACGCGGCCCTGGCCCAGGCGGGCGTAGCCCGCCGGCTATAAGACACGATCGCTTCACCCGCCCATGAGCTGGTCGAGGCCGGGCAGGTTCAGCCCGCCGGCGAGCTGGCTCATGTGGTCGCGCATCATGTCCTGGGCGCGGGCGATCGCCGCGTTGGTGGCGGAGGCGATCAGGTCCTCGACCATCTCCCGGTCCGCCTCGGCGCCGGCGCCGGCGATGGTGGCGATCATGGCCGGGTCGAGCTCGACGCGGAGGACCCGCATCTTGCCGTTGACGATGACCCGCACCGCCCCGGCGCCGGCGTCGGCGTCGACCTCCATCCGCTCGAGCTCCGCCTGGAGCTGCTCGAACTTCTCCTTCAGTTCGTCGGCGTTGCCCAGCAGCCCGGCCAGGTGTTTGAGGTTTTTCAGTTGATCAAGCATGGGAGCATTCTAGCGGGGCGCCGGCCCGGGGACGACGGGTCACTCGATCTTCTGCATCCACTGGTCCACCATGTCGTCGAGCGCGCCGCTCTGGCGCCACTCGGCCAGCACCCGGTTCACCTCGTCCAGCAGGGCCGTGTTGTTCTTGTTCACGCCCCAGGCGAGAAACTCGCTGGTGAACGTGGTGTAGGTGGGGATGACGATCTGCGGGGCGTCCTGCTTGGCGAACCAGTAGGCGTAAGGCCCGTCGGTGATGACCAGGTCGATGCTGCCGAGCTTCAACGCGCCGACCGCGGCGGCGGTCGAGTTGTATTGCAGTTTTTCAGCGTATGGGAAGCTCTGCAGGACGAACAGCTGCCCGGTGGTGCCCTTCTCGGCGCCGACCCGGCCGCGGGTCAGGAGGATCGAGCCGGTCGTCGAGAACTGGTCCCGTTCGTCGGCCCGGCACAGCGCCATCTGCCCCACGGTCAGGTAGGGGCTGGCGAACGCGATCCTTCGCGACCGCGCCGGCGTCACGGACATGCCCGCCATGATGATGTCGATCTCACCGCGGCGCAGGGCCTTGATCAGATCGGCGAACTCGTACTGCTTGAACTGGGGGCGTTTGTCGAGGGCCTGCGCCAGGCGGCGGGCCATGTCGACCTCAAGGCCCTTGAGCTCGAAGCCTTCCTTGTAGATCAGGGGCGGGCCGGTGGGCGCCACGCCGACCCGCAGCACGTCCGTCGGCCCGTCCTGGGGCGTGGCCGCGCAGCCCCCGAAGAACAGCCCCGCGGCGGCCAGCAGCACCGCCCATACGCCCAACCATCGATCGATCATGTTCATCTCCTGATGCGAGAAGGCTTCCGTACCCGAAGTCAGGATACCGCGGTTTACGATCCGTCGCCGCCGCGAGACACGTCGATGCTCACCTGCTCGAACGCGCCCCAGGCCGCCAGTTCGCGCACCCGGCGGCGGACCTCGGCTTCCTCGTCGGCCGAGGTCTGCGGGTCGAGGACCAGGTGCGTCACCAGGGCGGTGCGATCCGCGTCGACGGCCCAGGCCCGGGTGCCGTGCACCGTGCGCACGCCCGGCAGGCCGCGCACCTGGGCGTTGAACATCCCGACATGGAACCGCCCCGCCGGCCCGCCCAGGGCCTTGAGCACCTCATCCCGGCACCACCACCCCGCCCGCCCCATGGCCCAGCCGATCACAAGCAACCCGGCGCCAACGTCGAGCCAGCCCTCGCCGCGGATCGCCGCCACCGCCGCCACGATGAACCCGATGACCCAGAGCATCACCGTTTCGAGCATCCGGCCGGTGGCGTCGCGCTGCGTGGGCGTCAGTGTCCCGATCACGCCGAACAGGGCGCCCGCCCCGATCAACGCCCCCAGGCCCAGAAACACCGCAGCGGTCCCGGGCGAGTGGACCGGGCTCTGGCCGACCAACAGCACCACCGCCGCGGTCAGCCCCAGCACGGTCAGCACCGACACCAGCACCGGCATGCGCTCATACCGCTCGACGCTGGCCGGCCCCGGGGCGCCGAGGACCGCCCGGCCGACCCACCAGGCCGAACCCATCGCCGCGGCGGCGCCCAATCCATAGACCGCCAGCCCCGCCAGCAGCACCGAGCCGCTCACCACCGCGCCGACCATCGCCAGCCCCGTCAACGCCGTCGAGCCGATGAACGTCCCCAGCAGCGCGCCGGTCCCCGGGTCGACCTTGCCGTCCTGGCCCATCTCCACCGATTCACTCATGACGTTACGATCATCGAACCGGCCGCGTTATGCAAGCCTTCCTTTAGCCCCGGGCTTTGCCCGGGGTTGATGGCCACGCTCCCCGGGCAAAACCCGGGGCTAACGGGACCGCTCACATCGCGACGCAGACCGACTTGGTTTCGAGGTAGTTCTCCAGCACGGCGTGGCCCATCTCCCGGCCCCAGCCCGACTGCTTGTAGCCGCCGAACGGCAGGGCCGCGTCGAAGATGCTGTAGCAGTTGACCCAGACCGTGCCGGCCCGGATGGCCCTGGCCAGCCGATGGGCTTCGGCGACGTCGCGGGTCCACACCCCCGCGGCCAGGCCGTAGTGGGTGTCGTTAGCCATGCCCACCAGCTGCTCGTCGTCCTTGAACGGCATCGCGGTCACGACCGGGCCGAAGATCTCCTCCTGCACAACCTTCATGTCGTGGGAGACATCGGTGAGCACGGTCGGCTTGACGAAGTAGCCGGGATGGTCGAGCTTGTCGCCGCCCGACGCGGCGACGGCGCCGGCCTCAAAGCCCGCCTGGAGGTAGCTGCACACCCGGTTGAACTGCTCGTCGCTCACCAGTGGCCCCATCTGCGTTTCCGGATGGATGCCGTGGCCGACCTTGATCCTGTTGGACTCCTCGGCCACGCCGGCGACCACGTCGTCGTAAATGGCCTCATCGACATACAGCCGCGAGCCGGCGCTGCAGACCTGGCCCTGGTTGAAGAAGATCGCCTCGGCCGCGCCGGGGATCGCTTTGTTCAGATCGGCGTCCCTGCGGATGATGTTGGGGCTCTTGCCGCCCAGCTCGAGCGTCACCTTCTTGAGGTTGCCCGCGGCCGCCTGGACGATGAGCTTGCCCACCTCGGTCGAACCGGTGAAGGCGACCTTGTCCACCCCGTCGTGCGCGGCGATCGGCGCGCCGGCCGTCTCGCCGAACCCGGTCAGGATGTTGACCACGCCGTCGGGCAGGCCCGCCTCGACGATCAGCTCGGCGAGGCGCAACGCCGACAGCGGCGTCTGCTCGGCGACCTTCAGCACGACCGTGTTCCCGCACGCCAGGGCCGGCGCCAGCTTCCACGCGGCCATCAGCAGCGGGAAGTTCCACGGGATGATCTGCCCGACCACCCCCACCGGCTCGCGGAGCGTGAACGCCTGGAACTGCGCCCCGGGCGCATACGGCACGGAGATCGGGATCGTATTGCCCTCGATCTTCGTGGCCCAGCCGGCCATGTAGCGGAACATGTCCGCCGCCAGCGGCACGTCCGCGACCTGCGCCACGGCGAACGGCTTGCCGTTGTCGATCGTCTCCAGCTCGGCCAGCTCATCGTTGTGCTGTTCGATCAAGTCGCCGATCCGCCAGATGAGCTTGCCGCGCTCGGAGGGGGTCATCGTCGACCACGGCCCGGACTCGAACGCCCGCCGCGCGGCGCGCACGGCGAGGTCGACGTCGTCCGCGTCGGCGGAGGCGACCTGGCTGATCACCTCCCCCGTGGCGGGGTTGTAGACGGAAAACGTCTGGCCGGATGTCGCGTCGACGAACCGGCCGTCGATCAACATGCGTTTGGGGGCTTTGACGAAGGATTCGGTGATCTGGGAAAACGCGTGAGCAGGATCAGCGATGGACATGGCGGGTCTCCAAGACAGGTTGTAAGGAGCGTTGCGTTCGGTAAGAGGTGACCTACAACAGCATAGCGCGCCGGATGGGCGGCGTGAAGTGATTTCTTGTCGGGATGATGGGCGTTCAGCGGCGGCCGGGGCCGGGCTGACGATTCAGCCGGCGGCGGCGTGGGTCATCTCGGGGAGGCTCGACCGCAGCGCAGCGACAATCGCGTCACGCCCGACGCCCCGCCGGCGGCGCAGGCGTTCGAAGGCGGTGACGATCGCGGCCATCGAAGCGTCGGCCGGGGGGTCGGTGGCCCAGATCGCGACCGAGGGGTGGGGGGTGGGCCGCTTGTCCTCGCCGCTGTAGGCGAGTTCTTCGAAGAGCTTCTCGCCGGGGCGGACGCCGGTGATCCTGACCTCGATATCGACGTCGGGTTCGAACCCGCGCAGGCGGACAAAACGACGCGCCAGTCCGAGGATGTTGACCGGCTCGCCCATGTCGAGCAGGAAGACCTCGCCGCCGTCGGCGTAGGCGCCGGCCTGCAGCACGAGGCCCGCGGCTTCGGGGATGGTCATGAAGTAACGCGTCATCTGCGGGTGGGTCACGGTGATCGGCCCGCCGTGCGAGAGCTGGTCGCCCCAGATCGGCAGCACGCTGCAGGCCGAGCCCAGGACGTTGCCGAACCGGACCATGGCGTAGATCGTGCGGCTGGTCCGGTTGAGGTGCTGGATGTAAAGCTCGGCCAGCCGCTTGGTGGCGCCCATGACGGACGAGGGGTTGACCGCCTTGTCGGTCGAGATCATGACGAACCGCTCGACGCCGAAGCGGTCGGCGGCGTCGGCGACCGAGCGGGTGCCGAAGAAGTTGTTCTCGACCGCCGCGGCGGGGTGGCCCTCCATCATGGGCACGTGCTTGTGGGCGGCGGCGTGGAAGATCACGTCCGGCCGATCGCGGTCCAGCAGGTCGAGCGTGGCGTCGGCGTCGGTCACGTCGTGAAGCAGCGCGGCCCGTTCGAGCGCGGGGTGGAGCCGCTTGATCTGCCGGTCGATCTCGAACAGCGCGTTTTCCGACCGTTCGACCAGCAGCAGCGCCGCGGGGTCGAACCGGCAGACGATCCGCGCCAGCTCGGAGCCGATCGAGCCGCCCGCGCCGGTGATAAGCACCCGCTTGCCCTGCAACGCCCGGCGGATCGCCGCGTCGTCCAGCGGCCGGGGCTGGCGGTTGATCAGCCGGGCGACATCCAGTTCATCCCGGCCGAAGGAAGGCCGGGGCCCGCCTGGCGCGTGGGTCCGCCCCGCCAGTTGATCGGCGAGCGTCGGCATGAACCGCCACGCGATATCCGACCGTTCCAGCCGCTCGACCATCGCCTCTAGCGGCCCACTCATGGCCAACGGCAGGCTCAGCAGAACCTGATCGACGGGGTGCTGCTCGAGCACCCGCTCCAGTTCATCGAACCCCCCCAGCACCGGGCAGCCGGGGTCGGCGGCGCCGTCCGCCTGGGGCAGCAGGCACCCCACGACGCGCACCGCCGGGCGCACCGTCGACAACCCGTTCCGGAGCTGCGACACGCTCGTGGCGACACCCGCCAGCAGCGTCGCGGCGGCCAGGGGCGGCTCGGGCAGCGGCGAGCCGATGCGGGCGAGCGAGGCGGCGGAGTCATCCATGCACGTGTTATCGGCTGGACCCCGCGCCCGTCTGCAGGCGGCGCCGATGATGCGGATTTTTCCGTCTGTACGGCCTAAACCGGCCCCCTCAACCCGTCGATACGCGCTTCGGACCTGTTGATCAAGACCCCGGAGCCCCGCATGTCCTCTTACGGATTCCCGATCGCCGAAGCCCGCCGCCACCCCCGGCTGCCCGTGCCGGCCATGTACACGCTGCTGCGGGTCCGCCGTGTGGGAGACACCACCTACCGCCACACCGGCTACATCTACGACATCTCCCTCAGCGGCATGCGGTTCGAGCTGGATGAGCCGATGGAGCCCGGCGCCGCCATCGAGATCCGGGGGATGCTGCCCGGCGACAGCCACGCCACGATCCGCGCGACCGGGCACATCGTCCGCGTCCACGAGGATGAGGACGCCCCCGGCCCGGTCCGGATGGCCATGGCCTTCGAGACGTTCCAGAACGAAACCGACGTCCGGCGCCTGACGAGCTACCTCACGCACCACGGCCGGAAGCGCGCCGCGTAAACACGCCGGGGCGAGTGCACGTCAAGCCGGTCCTGAGCGCAGCGAAGGTCCGGATTCGACCGCCTCAAGCCATCCGGATCTTCGCTGCGCTCAGGGCCGGCTTCGGGTCACCGCAGTTTCGCGAAAAACCGCTCCGCGTTGGCGTCAACCCGCGCCACAAACGCGTCGAGCGGCATGTCGCGCCGCGCCGCCAGGAACCGGGCCACGTCCGCGACGTACCGCGGCTGGTTCGGCCGGACCTTGCGGTGCGGGGCGGGGGTCAGGTAAGGCGAATCGGTCTCGATCATCAGCCGGTCCAGCGGCACGCGGTCGCTCGCCTCAGCCACGTCGCGGGCGCTGCCGAACGTGACGATGCCGGTGAAGCTGATCATGGCGCCGGCGGCGAGGATGCGGTCGGCCTCGTCGGGCCCGCCCGTGAAGCAATGGAACACGAACCGCTCGCCGGCGACGCCGCTGTCGACGATCATGGCGAGGGTGTCGTCGGTCGCCTCGCGGTTGTGGATGACGCCCGGCATGTCGGGCTGTTCACGCATCACCGCCAGTTGAGCGGCGAACGCCTCGCGCTGGGCCGCGATCGGGGGGTCGGGGTAGTGGCGGTCCAGCCCCATCTCGCCCAGCGCGACCACGCGCGGATGTTCCGCCAACTGCCGCATCGCGGCGGTCAGGGCGGCGAGGTCGGCATCGGCGGCGTAGTGGGGATGCAGGCCGACGGTGGCGTACACCCCGTCGAATCGCTCGGTCAGGGCGACCGCGCGGCGAGCATCGTCGGGCGTCGTTCCGACGCTGATCATCCGGCCGACCCCGGCGGCGTTCGCCGCGGCGATCACGGCGTCGACGCGCTCGCGTAGCCCGTCATAGGTCAGGTGGCAATGCGTGTCGATCATCGCCGGGCATGTTACTCGAACGTCACCGGCACGCGCACGGTCTGCGGCGCGAGGCAGGCCGCGTCGTCGCACGCCTGGTATTCGAGCATGAGCGCCGCGCCCGCGGCGTCGCCGCGCACCCGCACCTTCAATGTCACCTCGCCCTCATACACCGCGATCGGCTCGTCCGCGAACGCAAACCGCGCTACCTTCGGCTCAGGGTAGTCGACCTCGATCTCGACGTCTTCCTTGTCAACAAACAACCGGGTCGGGATCAGATTCGACATCGAGGCGGGGTTAGCGTTGAGGTGATACGGCGGTTCGATGGCGAGGGTGACGGTCAGCGAGCCGGGCGAAGCGACCTGCGCGGGTTCGACGCGCACCCGCACGGGCCCCCCGGCCTCCGGACGGGCCGACGCGGGGGCGGCCAGCTTCGTACGCAACGCGGGCGGCGCGGCTTCGAGCACCCGCAAGGCCGCCTCCTGCAGGTGCGACACCCCCGGCCCCAGCTCCTCCAACGACGTCGAGGCGCTGCGGAGGTCCGCCGCAGCGTGTTCGAGGTACGCCGGATCGCCGATGGCTTCGTACAACCCCACAAGGTTGTGCGCCATCACGCTGTTGCCGCTGGGCAGCGCCCCGTCATAGACCCCCTTCTGGCGCACCAGCAGGTCGGCCTGGTCGGCGAGGGTGTCGTAATACCCGCCTCCGGGCGCGGCGAACCGCTCGATGGCGGCGTCGGTGTAGCGCTTCGCCCAATCCAGATACTTGCCGTCGCCGAGGCCGGCGCGGTGCAGGGCCAGCAGGCCGCGCACGAAGAAGGCGTAATCCTCCAGAAACGCGAGCACCTTCGCCTCGCTACGACGCATGGTGCGGTAGAGGCCGCCGTCCGCGGCCGACATGTGCTCGACGATCGCGTCGGCCGCCCGCGCCGCCGCCTGGGCGTACCTCGGCTCATCCAACGTAACCGACGCGTCGGCCAGCCCCGCGATCATCAGCCCGTTCCAGGCGGTCAGGACCTTGTCGTCCGTGCCGGGCTGGTCGCGCCGGTCACGCACCACCTTCAGCTGCGCGTTGACCTGTTGGCGTTTCTCGGCGGCGCCGTCGCCCAGCTCGTGCAGCGGCGTCGGCAGGTACAGCACGTTCACCGCCTCGGCGCCGGGGTGATGAGGGTCGCGGAAATTCGTGCCGCGGTCGAGGCCGTAGAGCTTGAGCGCGAACGCCTGCAGTTCGGCGTCGCCGATCGCGTCCTTCACCTGCTGGGCGGTCCAGACGTAGTTGCCGCCCTCCATGGCGTTGACCTCCGCGTCCTGGGCCGACCAGAACGCGCCGGTCTCGTCCGTCATTTCGCGCAAGACGTAATCAGCGGTCTCGCGCATAACACGCCGGTACTGCTCGCGCTGGGTCTCGTCGGCCGACGCCATCGCGTCGGCGTAGATCGACAGGAGCTGGCCGTTGTCGTAGAGCATTTTCTCGAAGTGGGGCACGAGCCACTTCTCGTCGGTGCTGTATCGGTGGAATCCACCGCCGACCTGGTCATACATCCCGCCGCGGGCCATGCGATCGAGGGTGTGGTGGATCGCATCGCCGAGGTCGGGGATAGGGTTGTTGCGGAGGACGGCGAGCAGGAGCCCGGCGTTGGCGGGCTGGGGGAACTTGGGGGCGACGCCGAACCCGCCGTGCTCGGCGTCGTAGATGCGGAGCAGGCCGTTGGCGGCGTCCTGGATCGTCTGGCCGTCGACGGGCCCGGGCGCATCGCGCTGGGTGAGGGTCTGCTCGACGGCCGCGGTCAGGTTGCGGGCCTGTTCGAGCACTTCGCCGCGCTGTTCGCGCCAGGCCTTGGACAAGCCTTCGAGGACCTGGGGGAACCCCGGCCGGCCGGGCGCGGGCTCGGGGGGGAAGTAGGTGCCGGCGTAGAACGGCTTGAGGCCGGGGTCGTCGGGCCCGTCGGCGCCGGGCGGGGTGAGAAACACGCTCATCGGCCAGCCGCCGCTGCGGGTCATGATCTGCGTGGCGGTCATGTAGAGGTCGTCGACGTCGGGGCGCTCTTCGCGGTCGACCTTGATGTTCACGTAGTGCTCGTTCATGATCGCGGCGATCGCCGGGTTCTCGAAGCTCTGCCGCTCCATGACGTGGCACCAGTAACAGGTGGAGTAGCCGACGCTGAGGAAGATCGGCTTGTCGAGCCGGCGCGCCTCCTCAAACGCCTCGGCGCCCCACGGCCGCCAATCGACCGGGTTGTGCGCATGCTGGAGCAGGTAGGGGCTGGTCTCACCGATCAGGGCGTTGGTGTATTTCCACGACCCGTCGTCGTTGACGAGTTTGTCGGCGTGGGGGTGGGCGGGGGTTTGAGCGCTGCTGTTCATAAGGAAGGATCCGGTCAGCGCCGCGAGGGCGGCGAGCATCGAGGAGTAAAGGATCAGGCGTTTCATCGGGCCCCCTCGGCAAGGGGTTGGGGTTTCATCCTGCTACGCACTGTTCGTGTCCGGTTTCACGCCAAACGACAGCTGGCAACAGGCCAGGTCGATCGCCCGGCCGTCGGTGGTTTTGCGGACGCCCTTGGCCAGGCGATAGACCGTCCGCTTGCCGCTGCGTTTGCCGACGACCAGCCCGGCCTCGCGGAGCACCTTCAGGTGATGGGAGAGCAGCGGCTGCGAGACGTCCAGCGCCTCGGCGAGCTCGGTCACCGCCCACGCGTCGCGGCTGAGGCGCTCGATCACGGCCAGCCGGACCGGGTCGGCCAGGACCTTGAGTTTGTCAGCGCAGCGGTGGGGGTTCAGGGTGGTCAGCGGCACAAGCGCTCCTGGGTTGATCGGCGGCGCTTCTATTCAAGAAGCCGTCCGCCGATTTGTCGAGGCAAAAACAAAAAACGTCAAGCGGACGACGGTTCAGCCGTGCAAGCCGGTGACGTAGCGCCGGGTTTCCTCGGCGGCCGGCCGCTCGAACACCGCGTCGGTCGGGCCGTGCTCCACGAGGGCGCCCGCGCCGTCGCGCACCCAGAATACGCCGGTCGCGTCGGCGATGCGGCGGGCCTGGGCGAGGTTGTGCGTCACCACCAGCAGGGTCACCCGCCCCCGCAGGCGCCGGATCAGGTCTTCCACCACGCCGCTGGCGATCGGGTCCAGCGCCGAACACGGCTCGTCCATCAGCAGCACGCGCGGCTCCAGCGCCAGCGCCCGGGCGATGCACAGCCGCTGCTGCTGACCGCCCGACAGCCCCTGCGCCGGCGCGTGCAGCCGGTCCTTCACCTCGTCCCACAGCCCCACGTCGCGCAGCACCGTCTCCACGACCTCGGCCCGGCGAGCCCGGCCGCGCACGCCGTGCTCCTTGAGCGGCAGCTCGATGTTACGCCGGATCGACATCGGGAACGGGTTGGGCTTCTGGAAGATCATGCCCACGCGGCGGCGCAGCAGCACGGTGTCGACACCCGGCTCGCAGACGTCCGTGCCGTCGATCCGCACCGCCCCGGTCACGCGGCAGCCGGGGATCAGGTCGGTCATGCGGTTGAGGCTGTAGAGGAAGCTCGACTTGCCGCAGCCGGACGGGCCGATGAGCGCGGTGACCGCGCCCTCGGCGATATCCAGTTCGACGTCGCGCACCGCGGTCTTGGCGCCGTAGTGCACCGACAGGCAGCAGGTGCGGATCAGCGGCGGCGCCGGTCGGGGCGAGACGTCGTCGAAGGCGGTTAAGCGTAAAGCGGCGTCACGGTTCATACGCTTACGACTCCTCGCTGCAGGAAATGCGACGCGATGAACGACGCGGCCAGGTTGATCGCCAGCAGCAGCACCATCAGCACGATCGCCGAGGCGCCCGCGTTGGCGTCGCCGCCGCTGATGTTCATCGCCAGGTGATAGATGTGGATCGACAGCGACCGGCCCGAGTCCCACAGCGATCCGGGCATCCGGTCCACGTACCCGCTGGTGAACAGCAGCGCCGCGGTCTCGGCCATCGCCCGGCCGACGCCCAGCACCACCCCCACGATCACCCCCGGCATCGCCGCGGGCAGCAAGACCTTGAACAGCGTCGACGCCCGTGACAGCCCCAGCGCCGCGGCCGCGTGTCGGTGCTCGTCCGGCACGGAGCGGAACCCCACCTCGGCCGAGCGGATCAGGATCGGCAGCACCATGCACGCCAGCGTCAGCCCACCGGCCATGATCGAAAAGCCCATGCCCAGCACCTGGCAGAAGAACACCCCGCCGAACAGCCCGAACACGATCGACGGCACCCCCGCCAGCACATCCAGGCTCCGCCGCACCAGCCGGCCGAACAGATGCCGGTCGGAGGCGAATTCCGCCAGCAGCGCCGCCGCGCCCAGCCCGATCGGCAGCGACACCGCCAGGCAGACCGCCAGGATCAGCCCGGTCGAGACCAGCACCGGGCCGATGCCCCCCGCCCGGCCCGCGTCCCGCGGCGCCTGGACCAGGAACGACCACGACACGCCCCCCAGCCCCCGCCATAGCAGCCCGCCCAGGATCCAGACGAACACCGCGGTCACGCCCAGCGCCGCCGCCCATACGACCACGGCGGCCGCGAGGTCCTCGATCCGATGACGCCGGGCCCTTAGCGCGTCAACCATGCGCGGTCCCCCTGACGTCGCCCCGGCTCAGCCACTCCGCCAGCAGGACCAGCCCCGCCACCAGCGCCAGGAGCAGCACGCCGGTGACGAACAACGCCGAGCGGTGGACGCCGTAGGCGTAGCCCATCTCCAGCGCGATGTTGGCGGTCAGCGTCCGCACCGGCGCCAGGAGGCTGCCGGGCAGTTGGACAACGTTGCCGCAGACCATCAGCACCGCCATCGTCTCGCCGATCGCCCGGCCGGTCGCCAGCAACACGCCGGTCGCGATCCCCGGACGGGCCGCGGGCAGCACGACGCGCCAGAGCGTCGCCCAGCGCGACAGCCCCAGCGCCGCGGCGCCCCGCGCATAATCCCTCGGCACGTTCTTCAGCGCCGCCTCCGACAAGAGCGCCACCGTCGGCAGGATCATCACCGCCAGGATCAACACCCCCGAGAGCAGGCTCGCGCCAGGCGGCCGCCACTGCGCGACCAGCGGGACCAGCACCACCAAACCCCAGAACCCGTACACCACCGACGGGACGCCCGCGAGCAGTTCGATCAGCCTCCGATACGCCCCCGCCGCCCACCGCGGGGCGTAGGCGTGGCAGAACACAGCCGACAGCACGCCCAATGGCGCGGCGAGGGCGACCGCGCCCACCGTCACCGCCAGGGTCGCCGCCGCCATGGGCGTCAGGTTGAACACGCCCTCCACCGGGTGCCACGACGGGTCCGCGCCCAGAAAACGCAGGGGGCCGATTTCCCGCAACGCCGGCCACGCCTCTTTGAAGACAAACACCGCGATCAGCAGCACGACCGACCCGGACACCGCCCCGCAGGCCCGCAGCCCCCAGACCAGCAGCGTGTCGTTAATCGGTCGGGACAAAAGACTGCCTCTCGATCAGGTCGTGGACCTGGTCGGACAACGCGTACGCGACGAACGATTCCGCCAGGGGCGACGCGCCCGGCCGGGTGATCAGCACCAGGGGGCGGCCGAGCGGGAAGGCGCCGGCGCGGACCGTCGCGGTCGACGCCGCCACCCCGTCCATCGGCAGGGGCTTCAACGGCGCCCCGCGGCTCGCCTCGAACTCGGCCGTGCCCACCGACAGGTAGACGATCGCGTCGGGGTTGCCCGACACCAGTTTCACGCACTGCTGGTTCTCCCCGGCGACGACGTCGGCGTCGATCTGCGACGGCTTGATCCTGAAATGCCCGGTCACCAGTTCCAACTCCGACCGGCCCTCGGCACGGTTGATCACGACGATCGGCGCATCTCGGCCGCCCACGTCACGCCAGTTGTCGATCCGGCCGGTGTAGATGTCGAGGACCTGTTCATGGGTGAGGGTCTCGACCGGGTTGTCGGCGTGGATGACGAAGGCGACGCCGTCCCGGGCGAGCACGTGCTCGACAACGCCGTCCCGCTCGGCGGGCTTGAGCGCGCGGGACGACATGCCGATGTCGGCCAGGCCGCCGCGGGCGTCGGCGATGCCGCGGGAGGAGCCGCCGGTCTGCACGTCGATGCGCACGCCGGGGTGCAGGGTTTCATAGCGCTTGGCGATCTCCGCCGCGACCGGCGCGACGGTGCTCGAGCCGGTCAGCGTCAGCCGTCCCTCGAGGGCGTCGGGGTCGCGGGAGGAAGGGCCCGCGTCGCCGCAGGCCGCGAGCATGGCCGCAACAACACCAAGGACGGTCACCGACAATCGGGGCATGGATGACTCCGCAAGGTGAGGGGGGACAACCACCCCACCAACGCCATGGGCGGGCGCGAGTATTCCATAAACGACGATTTATTTCAAAATGCCGCCGCGGGCTACGGCCGCGTGAGTGTGGCGCCCGCGAAAGACTGGCCGGTCTGGGAAATGTCGGGCTCCTCGACGAGCACCAGAGACCCGTCATCCTCGACCGCCCAGGTGAACTCGGTGAATCGGCGGTCGTTGGGCCGCAGCATGGCCAGCCGGTCGCCGTCGAGGCGGTAGACGCCCGACATCAGCAGCGAGTCGGGCTTGAAGTTGAAGCGGTCGTTGCCCATGTCGGTCAGGCTGACCGCCTGGGTCGCGCCGCTGGGGAGGGTCAGCAGCCAGTCGCCGGAGATGTCGACGCCGGTAAGGCCGAGGGTTTTCATCAAGTCACTCAGACGCGTGTTGATGTCGGAGAGCGAGGTTTCGGTGGCCTGGAGGCGCGAAGCGAGTTGGCCGCGGAGCGTCTCGAACCCGGCGATCCGCTCCTGGTCATTCGTGTCCAGGCGTGAGGCGAGCCTGTCGTTCTGCTCGCGGACGGCGGCGCCTTCCGCGGTGAGCCGGGCCAGTTCCTGCGACGCCGTCTGCATCTGCGTGGTCAGGTCGGAGACCTGCTTCTGCAGCAGGGCCAGGCGTTGCCCGACCGTGGTCGCCTGATCGTGCAGGCCGGGGGCCGCCTCCACGAGGGCGCCGAGCTCTTCGGCGCCGGGCAGGTCGCCGGTGCGGGTGTCGATCTTCGACACGTCGAACAGCAGGATGATCACCAAGACAGCGAAGATCGCCGTGAAAACGATGTTGACGATCAGCAGCGGTCGCTCCATGACAGCCCCTTGCAATGAGATGAAAATCACTACCCGCCACCATCATACCGCATATGAACAGAAGATCGCTAGGATGTCGCCCATGACGCCGCTCCCTGTTTTCCGCACCGACGCCCGGTTCGACGCCCTGCTCTGCGACATCGACGGCTGCCTGTGCCCCGAGTCGGGCGGCGCGCTGGACCTCGACCGGCTCGCGCGGGTCGCCGACTACAACCGCCGCGCGGTCGAACGGCGGGACCGGCCGATCATCACCGTCTGCACCGGCCGGCCGCACGGCTTCGCCGAGTGCGTCTGCCGGCTGCTGGCCAACACCGTCATGCCCTGCGTCTGCGAGAACGGCGTCTGGGTGTACCACCCCGGCGACAACTCGTTCCACATCGACCCGGCCATCACCCACGACCACCTCGTGGCCGTGCGCACCCTCTACGACTGGATCGACGCCTCTTTCGGCCCCGACGGCCTGACCATCCAGCCGGGCAAGACCGCCTCCGTCTCGCCCTACCACCCCGACCACGACTACCTCCAGCAGAAAAGCAAGCTGATCCGGGCGCAATGCGAAGCGCAGGGCTGGCCGTTCCGCATCTCGCTGACCTGGAACTACATCAACTGCGATCTGACTCACATCTCGAAGGCGACCGGCATCCACCGGCTGATCGAGTACGCCCAGCTCGACCCCGACCGGCTGGCGGGGATCGGCGACACCGCGGGCGACCTCGCGATCGCCCAGAACGTCGCCTGGTTCGCCGCGCCCGACAACCGGCACCCCGACCTGGACCCCGTCTCCGATTACATCTCGCCGCACGCCGAGATCGAAGGGGTGCTGAACATTCTTGATCGGCTGCCAGTTTAGAGAGAGTTGCACGGCGGAAATAGCCGGGCCGCTACACGGCCCCGGACCAGGCGGGCGTAGCCCGCCGGCTGTGGCCATCCCTACCGACTGATAACGAAGATCGCCAGGTCCGCGTTGAGGTTCGGGTTATCGACGACTGTCCGGCTCTCCTCGGTGTTCAGGTAGACCGCGTCGTGGATCGTCAGGTCGCGCTCGGCGCAGAACTCCCGCCAGTCGAGCACGGACAGGAACCGGCGGTTGGGCGTGTTGTACCAGGCGTAGGGCAGTTGCCCGCCGTCGGTGCCGGGGCTGCGCCCGTCGACCGCCAGGGCGTCGCGGATCTTCTTGTAGGCGAAGTTGGGGAAGCTCACGATCGCCCTCCGGCCGACGCGGACGATCTCATCGACGACCGCCTCGGTGCGGATGATCGACTGGAGGGTCTGTGAGAGGACCACGTAGTCGAACTCGTTGTCGCCGAACTCGGGCAGGCCCTCGTTGAGGTCGGCCTGGATGATGTCGAACCCGCGCTGGAGCGTGGCGAGGATGTTCTGTTCGTCCAGCTCGACGCCGACCAGCCGGTCGGCGCCATGCTCGTGCGCGAGCCGGGTCAGCAGGCCGCCCCGGCCGCAGCCCAGGTCGAGCACCGAGGACCCGGGCTCGATCAACGGCAGCATGCGGTCGTAGTCGATCCGGTCGTGGTGCAGCACCGCACAGCTCGGGTCGTCGTCCTCCGGGGACAGCGGGCTGAACGTGGCGTCGGGGGTGGTCGATTCGAGGAACGCCTTGAGCATCTGGCCGTAGGCGTCCAGGTCGTTGGGCAGCAGGAACGCGTCGTGCCCGGCGTCGCTCTGGACGTTGCAGTAACTGACGTACTGACGGGTGGCGATCAGCGCGTCGACGATCTGCCGCGACTGGAACGCCGGGAAGAGCCAGTCACTGGTGAAGCTCAGCACCAGCCACCTGCAATTGGACGCCCCCAACGCCCGCGCGAGGCTGCCGGGCGAACGGCCCAGCTCGAAGCGGTCCATCGCGGTGCTGATCGTGATGTAGCTGTTGGCGTCGAACCGTTCGACGAACTTGTCGCCCTGGTAGGCCAGGTACGACCCGACGCTGAACTGCTTTTCGAACTCGGTCGCCACGTCGCGCGGCTGGAACTTGTCGGCGTCGAACTTGATCGCCATCGACTCGGGCGAGAGGTAGGTGATGTGCCCGAGCATGCGCGCCAGCGCCAGGCCGGTGTCGGGCTTGGTGTCCTGGTCGTAGTACTGGCCGTCGTGGAAGTGCGGGTCGCGGAGGATGGCGTTGCGGCCGACGACGTCGAACGCCAGGGCCTGGGCGGTCAGGTGCGGCGAGGCGGCGATCACGGCGCAAGCCAGCACGCGGTCGGGGTAACGGGTCGCCCACGCCAGCGCCTGGTGCCCGCCCAGCGACCCGCCGACGACCGCGAAGAGCTTGTCGATCCCCAGGTGGTCGATCAGCCGGGCCTGCACGTCGACCATATCCTCGACGGTGACGGCCGGGAAGTCGCGGCCGTAGGGCAGGCCGGTCGCGGGGTTGACGGAGTTGGGCCCGGTCGTGCCGCGGCAGGAGCCCAGGACGTTCGAGCAGATCACGAAGAACCGGTCGGTGTCGATCGCCTTGCCGGGCCCGACGACGATGTCCCACCAGCCGGGGGCGTCGCCGTCGTCGTGTCGGGCGACGTGCGAATCGCCGGTGAGGGCGTGGCAGACGAGGACCGCGTTGTCACGCTGGGCGTTGAGCGAGCCGTAGGTTTCGTAGGTGACGTCGACGTGGGGGAGGCTGCCCTCGCGAACCATATGCAGCGGGCCCTTGAAGCGCACGGTTCTGGCGTGAATCAACGGGTCAGCGGTGCGTGAGGCGTCGGAGCTGGCGAAGGCGTCGTTCATGGAAAGAAAGCCCGGGGACGGTTGTCCCCGGGCTTCAAGGGTCGGGTTGTCAAGCCGGCTCAGACCGCGGCGGTCTGGGCGGCGTGCAGGGCCTGGTCGAGGTCGGCGATGATGTCGTCGGCGTCCTCGATGCCGACCGAGAGGCGGACGTACTCGGGCGTCACGCCGGTCTGGGCCTGCTCCTCGGCGGTGAGCTGGCTGTGGGTGGTCGACGCGGGGTGGATGATGAGCGTCTTGGCGTCGCCGACGTTGGCCAGGTGCGAGCAGAGCTTGGTGTTGTTGACGACGGCCTTGCCGGCCTCGATGCCGCCCTTGACGCCGAAGCCCAGGATTGCGCCGCAGCCGTCGGGCAGGTACTTCTGCGCGTTGGCGTGGGTCTTGGAGCTGGACAGGCCGGGGTAGTTGACCCACTCGACCGCTTCGTGACGCTCGAGGTACTCGGCGACCTTCTGGGCGTTCTCGCAATGCCGCGGCATACGCAGGTGCAGGGTTTCCAGGCCCTGGAGGAACAGGAAGGCGGCGAACGGGCTCATCGAGCCGCCGGTGTCCCGCAGCCAGTGGGTGCGGGCGTGGAGGTTGTAGGCGATGTTGCCGAAGGGCCGCAGGTGCTCTTCGAAGACGGCGCCGTGATAGGAGGGAGCCGGGGCGCAGAACTCGGGCCACTTCTCGGGGTTCTCGGCCCACTTGAAGTTGCCGCTGTCGATGAGGGCGCCGCCGATGTGGGTGCCGTGGCCGCCGATGAACTTGGTGGTGGAGTAGACAACGATGTCGATGCCGTGCTCGATGGGCCGCAGCAGGGCCGGGGTCATGACGGTGTTGTCACAGATGACCGGCAGGCCGTTCTCGTGGGCGACGCTGCTGATGGCGCGGAAGTCGGGGACGTCGTTCTTGGGGTTGCCCAGCGACTCCATGTAGACGCAGCGGGTGTTCTCATCAACAAGCTCGGCGATCTTGCCGGGCTCGAGGGGATCGAAGAAGCGGACCTCGATGCCCAGGTTCTTGAAGGTCTGGGTGAAGAGGGTCCAGGTGCCGCCGTAGAGGTCGGTGGAGGAGATGAAGTTCTGGCCGGCGTGGACGATGGTGAGCAGGGAGGCGGTGATGGCGGCCTGTCCGGAGGCGAAGGCGAGGCCGGTGGCGCCGCCGTCCATCGCGGCGAGCCGCTTCTCGAGGACGTCGGTGGTCGGGTTCATGAGCCGGGAGTAGATGTTGCCGAACTCCTGAAGCCCGAACAGGGCCGCGGCATGGTCGGTGTCGTTGAAGGTGAAGGAGGTGGTGGCGTAGATCGGGACCGCGCGGGAATTGGTGGCGCTGTCCGGTTCCTGGCCGGCGTGGAGACACTGGGTGCCGAGGCGATAGGTCGAAGGGTCAGACATTGGAGGCTCCGTATCTTCTCGGGGCCGCCGGCCGCTACGCTGCGGACGCCGGCCCGTCGAATGGTTCTACCGGATTGATTGCTCGCTCCGATTCGGTGAGGATTCGCCGCACACCGTGTGAGGCGAGTCGCGTAGCCTATCACCCCGGCATCAACAATTCAAGTATCCGGATAGACGGATTTATGAAGTTCCGAGGCCTTGACGACGCCCTGAGAACCGCTATCCTTTGCCAATCCAGGCCATTGTGGCGGGTAGGCGTTATCCTTATGCCTGCCTGAACGAGATATGGCCCGAAGCGTCCGCTTTGACCGATAACGGCTACCCCCGGCCTTCCCGCCGCGCCCTCCCGCGAGGCGAACCGCCGATCCGATATCCCTCTTGACCCCAACGCCAACGCCGCTCAAAGGGCAGCACCATGACCACCGCCACCGCCCCCGCCAAGCTCACCCGACTCCAGAAGACCCGCAACTTCGGCATCTGCGCCCACATCGACGCCGGCAAGACCACCTGCACCGAGCGGATCCTCTACTACACCGGCAAGACCTACAAGATGGGCGAGGTCCACGAGGGCACCGCCACCATGGACTTCCTCGAGGATGAGCAGCAACGCGGCATCACCATCCAGTCCGCCGCGACCACCTGCCCCTGGCCCAAGGACAACGTGGACTACATCCTCAACCTCATCGACACCCCCGGCCACGTCGACTTCACCATCGAGGTCGAACGCTCCATGCGCGTCCTCGACGGCGCGGTGGTCGTCTTCGACGGCAAGGAAGGCGTTGAAGCTCAGTCCGAAACCGTCTGGCGCCAGGCCGAGCGTTACGGCGTGCCCTCCATCTGCTTCATCAACAAGATGGACAAGCTCGGCGCCGACTTCGGCTTCAGCTTCGGCACGATCGGCGAGCGCCTCGGCGCCAACGCCGTGGCCGTGCAGATCCCCATCGGCTCGTCCGACACCTTCGAGGGCGTCATCGACCTGCTGGCGATGAAGGCCTACTACTTCACCGCCGAGTCGCAGGGCGCCACGGTCGAGGAGCGCGACATCCCCGACGACCTCCGCGAAGAGGCCGACAAGTGGCGCCACGACCTCGTCGAGAAAGCCGCCGAACTCGACGACACCCTCACCGAGAAGTACCTCATGGAGGAAGAGCTCACCGTCGACGAGCTCAAGGCCGCCCTGCGCAAGGGCACCCTCTCCAAGCAGATCCACCCGGTCTTCACCGGCTCGGCGCTCAAGTACATCGGCGTCCAACGGCTGATCGACGGCATCATCGACTACCTGCCCAACCCGACCGAGGTCCCCGACGTCAAGGGCACCGCCGTCAAGGACAAGACCGAAGAGCTCTCCCGCCCCCACGACGAGGACGCCCCGCTGTCGGCCCTGGTCTTCAAGATCGTCAACGACGCCCACGGCGACCTGACCTACGCCCGGGTCTATTCCGGCAAGCTGCAGAAGGGCAGCCGGGTGCTCAACCCCAACAACGGCAAGCGCGAGATCATCTCCCGCATCTTCGAGATGCACGCCAAGGACCGCCAGGCCCTCGACGCCGCCCCCGCCGGCACGATCGTCGCGCTGGTCGGCCTCAAGAACTCGGTCACCGGCGACACCCTCTGCGACCCGGACGACCCCATCGTGCTCGAACGCATGGAGTTCCCCGAGCCGGTGATCTCGATGTCGATCGAGCCCGGCACCGCGGCCGACAAGGAGAAGCTCTCCAACGCGCTGGCCACGATCCGCCGCGAGGACCCGTCGTTCCGGTCGAACTTCGACGAGGAGACCGGCCAGACCATCATCGCCGGCATGGGCGAGCTGCACCTGGACATCATCAAGACCAAGCTGACCCGCGACATGAAGGTCAACGTCAACGTCGGCACGCCGCGGGTCGCCTACCGTGAGGCGATCAGCAAGCCCGCCGAGGCCCAGGGCGTCCACAAGAAGCAGACCGGCGGCCGGGGCCAGTTCGGCGACTGTACGATCCAGATCGAGCCGATTACCGAGGCCGAGGCCAAGGAGCAGGAGCTGGATTACGAAGGCGGCGTCGCGTTCGTCAACGCGATCGTCGGCGGGGCCATCCCGCGCGAGTACATCCCCTCCGTCGCCGTGGGCAGCCGCAACACCGCCAAGTCCGGCGTCCTGGCGGGCTACCCGCTCATCGGCGTCAAGGTCACCCTCATCGACGGCAAGTACCACGACGTCGACTCGTCGCAGATCGCCTTCGAGATGGCCGGCTCCATCGCGTTCAAGGAAGCCTGCCGCAAAGCCGGCCTCCAGCTGCTCGAGCCGATCATGAAGGTCGTGGTCACCACCCCCGACGAGTTCCTGGGCAACGTCACCGGCGACCTCAACCGCCGCCGGGCGATCATCAGCGACACCGAGCAACGCGGCAACACCCGCGTGGTCACCGCCGAGGCGCCGCTCTCGGAGATGTTCGGCTACTCGACCACGCTCCGCGGCATGTCACAGGGCCGGGCGTCTTACGCGATGGAGCCCCTGGACTACCGCCCCGTTCCGCCGAACATCGCCAAGGCGGTGCTCGAAGGCAACGAGAGCTGATCACGACATCACTTCATAGCCGGGCCGCTACGCGGCCCTGGACCAGGCGGGCGTAGCCCGCCGGCTATTAAATAAAACACCCCCGGCCACGGTGGCCGGGGATGTGGAGGGGGGGACAAAATGCAACCTGCTCAGCGTTCGGCCCGGAGCAGCAACTGCTCGCGGTCGGACACCACCACGCCGCCGGGACGCTCGCGCGTGACGGCGAAGCCTACAGGGTCAAACACGTGCAACTCCGGGTCGATCGTGACGATCAGCACGTCGGACTCCGGGTCGAAGGTCGAGTCGAATACGCCGCCGTTCACCGGGAACTCGGCGGGTCGGGCCTTGTCGAAGATCCAGAGTTGGTACTGGTCCGCCGCGGGGTCATTCACGGGCAGGCCGTAGAAAAACCCGTATCCGCGCTGCTCGGCGGTGCTCCAGACGACCTCGCCGGTAACGCCCAACGCCGCCAGCGGCTCCTGGATGGCCTGCCATGCGATCACCATGACGTCTTCGCGGAGCCGGAAGTCCATCGGCGATTGAGGCGCAACGGGCTCGGGCCGGGGTAAGGACGCCAGTTCGCCCAGCGGCGGCAGGCTCGGCGTTTCACGCGCCCCCCACACGCCCGACCACGCCAGCGCCGCGATCGCGAGGCACGCGGCGGCCACGTACCAGCCCAGCCGCATCACCAGCGTGGGCCGGGCGATCCACTCGGTGATCGAGTGCCGCTCCATCCGTTCGTCGTGGCCCGGGGTCACGCCGACCGCCACGTGGTCCGCGGCGGTCTCCAGCCGGTCGCGCAGGCCCGCCGGGAGGGGGGTCATCTCGTCCG
>JANQFR010000065.1 GCA_028277745.1 Phycisphaeraceae bacterium | reverse complement strand
AGGACGAGCAGGCCTCGGGACGGCTTGGGTGGGTCAACGCTCATGGGGCGACCTTTCATCATTCGTCGAGCAGCGGTGAGTGGTCCATGAACTGCTCGGCCAGCCAACGCCCCGGAAAACGGCAAACAACTCACACGTCAGGCGCTCGACGTCCCAGACGCGCCGCCTGCCGTCGATCACGCAGTTGTAAGTGAAACGAAATTTTAGCCATCGCCCATCAGCTCCGGAACGTTGCGCCACTTGTTTCAAATCGGAACACAAGATACGAAACACCGCATCTCAGCGGAGCATCCGACGAGAGACGATCACGCCAAGAACAATGGACCATGTCAGCAGCACCAACTGCTGTAGAGGATACATCCAGAAGCCATAGCGCTCTAATTCCCACCATGAACCACCTCGGACGCCCGCAATCCATGGAAACATCAACGTGTCGTGCCACCACGCTATGAAGTTCCACTGGATCGTGTAAACGACAAAGTATGCGGCTATCGTGGTGATAAAGCCGGCAGTTACGGCCCGTAGCCAGCGAACAACCGGAGAGGCCGGCGAAACCGACCAAGTCGATGGGTCATCGGGATCGAATCGATGCCCGCATTCCGGGCATTCCAAACCGTTCAGATGATCGAGCGGGTAGGCGCACGACCGGCAATAACGGGTGGGGGTGGGTGGCACGGGTCCGGAGTTTAATCGATACAACGGCGAACCATATCGGGATAGCGAACGGTTCAGAGCCATTCTGAATCGCTAGAGGCATTCGTCAACTGCAACGATCGGTCATATCTCATCTCCCGCCTCCAATTCGTCCAGATACAAACGGCGGGTATCGCCGTTTTCATTGGCTTGCCACATCGTTCCGGATTCGGCGTGTAAGCATGTCAACCAGCCGCCGCCGCACGCCCAGGTATCGATGCAGACCGCGTGACCATTGGCGGCCGGCATACCCGATTTCTGGGACGTATGGCCGCACACCATGATCTTGCCCGATTCATGGCGCGGCGGGTCATTGAACCGCTCCCAATAGAGCATGAAATCCGGCTGCTCATCGATCGGTAAGTCAGGGTAAGCGTTGGCATGAACGAAAAAATGGCCGTCGATCTCGAAGGCGGGCGCCAGCCGTTCGTCAAGGAACGCCCAATGATGGTCGGGCACGCGAGCAAGATCGCCAGGATCGCCCGTGAATAGCGAATACGAACGCAACGTTGCATCGCCGCCACACTCGATCCATTTACGGAACGCGTCCGGGTGATCACGGGCTTGAGACATCATGATGTCATGATTGCCGCGGATGGGCACAAGAGTGTGGGTTTCGGCAAAACGAATCAGCCAATCCAGCACCGCGCATGAATCGGGGCCGCGATTGACGTAATCACCCAGGGTAATAACGGTGTCGTCCGGGCGAACACCGACAAAATCGACCAGCGTTCGCAACGCATGAATGCAGCCGTGAATATCGCCGATCGCCAGATGTCTCGCCACGCATCACTCCAACGGGTCGAGATGCAGTTCAAGAATCTGGCCCTCGTCGCCGAAGGGCACGCGGCCCACCCACGAGCCGTCGGGCTGGGGGAGCAGGTCCAGCGGCTCTTCAACGGTGTCGAGGGGCAGCTCGGCCAGCTCTTCGTTGTCCAGGTTCTTGAGCGCGCCGACCTGCGGGATGCGGATCGCCAGCTTGTCGCTGGGGACGGCGACGGGGATGATGTCGGCCGCGAAGCGGACCGCGCCCGCATCGGGGACGAGGTCGAGCACGCCGAGGATGATGACCCGCCCGCCCGACGCATCGGCCGGCGCGCCCCCGGCGGCCGGGTCGGCCAGGACCACGCTGATGCGATAGGCGCCGGCGGCCTTGGCGAGGCGGTCGCCATGGAGGTCCTTCTTCACCTCGCGCCACAGCTCGCGGAACTTGTCCACGGTGCGGACCGGCTGCTGTTCAAACCGGGCCGCGACCGACTCGACCTGGCGCGGGCCGCCCCCGGCCGCGAGGACCAGCGCCGCGACCGCGGCCTTGGCGATCTCCGGATCGTTCGAGGCCGCCAGGTTCAGCAGCGCATCCTCGCTGACGAACTGCCCGGCCCATTGCCCGGGCTCGGGCACGGCGCCGGCGGCGACCTGCCGGCCGAACCACTGCGCCAGCCGGGCGTCTTCCGGCCGCCGCAGCAGGCCGACGACCAGCGGGCGCTCGGCGCTGTCGTCCGCGACCATCGCCGCGTACAGGCGCGCCGCGAAGTCGGCGCGCGTCTCGGGCTCCATCCCCACCAACGCCTCATCCAGCGGCAGGCCCGAGCCGACCAGGGCGCGGGCGGCGGCGCGGGACGCGGCCCGGTCGGCGTACAGTGTGACCGTGGTCAGGCCCGCCGCGGCACGCGCGCCGTCCGGTTGATCCGCCAGAAAATCGACCAGCGGGAGCGGCGTCGGCGCCTGGGCGAAGGCGGCGTTGAGCAGCTGATCAAAGCGTTGCTGAGCGTCCTGCGCGTCCCGGCCCTGCTCGGCGGGGATGACGAAGTGAGGCAGGGCGGACCACGACAGCGCCCGGACCTCGGGGTCGCCGGCGTTGAGCACGCGATAGATCGCGTGGTTGGCGGCGTCGATCGGGATCGGCCCGGCCAGCTCCATGCGGACCACGGGCCCGCCGACGGGCGGGCCGAAGAAGCCGGTCAGCAGCGGGGCGAAAATCGCCGACTCCGAACGGACCTGGTTGAGCAACTCGAGGGTGCGCTTCACGACCGCCGGGTTGGTCGAGCCGAGCAGCCGATGATTCAGCCACGCCGACGCCAGCGGCTCGACCGCGGCGGACGAGCCGCAATACATGATGGCGTCGTCGAGACGGTCCGCGGTGAGGCGGTCGATGTTGACCCGGTTGACCAGGGCGCGGAGGGCGTCGGGGTCGGGGGCCCGGCCGTCGGGCGCCGCGGTGGCGGCGAGTTCGCGGAGGACGGCGCCGGCGGGCGGGCCCTCGGGGTCGGCCAGGACCGTGTTGGCGGTGTCGATCAGACTGTCGATCCCGCCGCCCGGCGCCCCGGTCCCCCTCGGCCCGGTCCGGCTGGAGAACAGGCCGCGCAACGACGCCAGTTTTTCCTCGCTGGTCATGTACGCCGCGGCGTCCTTGAGCAGCCGGGCCGTGCTGGGCGATGGCGGGACGGTGCTGACCAGCTCGGTGATAATGATCCGCTGAGCCTGGCTGTCGCCGGAACTGAGCACACGCTGGATCAGGCGGTACAACGCGTCATTGGGCCGGGCATGATCCATGAGGTCGGCCTCGGCCAGGGCGAGGGCGACGGCGCGGAGGGTGTAAACATGATTCGAGCGCGCCAGGTCGGCCAGGGCGGCGATGTCGTCCCGGGCCTCGGCGTCGAGCTCGCCGCCCACGGGAGACGCGGCCCGCGCTCTGAGGGCCTCGAACTGCGGCACGCTGACGGGCCACGGCAGGGGATCGGGGCCAACAAAGGTGTAATCCGTCAGCGTGTCCGGTGCTTCAAAGATCGCCCAGAGCCGGGCCGGCAGGGGCTGCTCGAACTCGTCGGGGGCGTTGAAAACGCTGTCCCGCAGGTCGCGGAACTCGGCGAGCTCATCCCGGAATTCGCGTTCGGCCTCGATCTGCCGGGCGCGGAAGTCGCGGCTGTCTTCGTCGGCGTTGCGGGTGATGCGCGGGCGTTCGGGCTGCTTGGCGCGGAGGGCGGAGGGGTCAAGCTTGAGGGTGTAGGTGGTTTCGTTGGTCGAGATCGTGCCGCCGGGAAGGGAGCGGTCGAGCTTCCACCGGACACGGCCGTCGGGCGTGATCGTGAGTCGGCGGGCCAGGGCGGGCGCCCCCTCCGGGAGGGAGCCGGCGGCGTCAGGCGCGGCGGGGTCGGGCTGGCCGCCGAGGTCGAACGCGTTGCCGCGCTGGAGCAGCAGGCCCGGGTCGGGGGGGACTCCGGGGCGGCGGGCATCCAACGCCTCGGACTCGTCCGGGACGACTTGCCAGGCGAGGAAGCGGCCGGCGCGCAGGCCGATCGGCGGGGCGGCGAGCTCGGCGTCGCGGTCGGCCAGGGGCGTCACGGTCAACGGGATCGCGATCAACCGGGCGCCGGGGCGGGGCTGGACGGTCCAGAGCGGGTCCTCGATATCGGCCGAAACCCGTGGGTCGCGGACCAGGGCGTCCAGGTCGAGATCAACCCCCGGCTCCGGGGCCTGCTCCGCCACGGGCAGGAGCGGGGCCTGGGCCGACACCGGGCCGGCCCAAAAGCAAAAGCATCCAACAACCACGAACAAACCCAAGGCGGCAAACAAACGGAGCATCTTTATTCTCCAGCCCGGCGGGCGGGCGCCCCCGCGCGGGTTGAGCCATGACAAGGATTCAAAACGGCGAGAGCCATCGCACGTCCGTTTACACCATCGACCGAGGCGCATCGCGGAAACAAAAACGCAGTCTAATCGAAGCATACGCATGACAGCCAACCCAAACCCAGCCGGATGAATCATCGCCCGAAGCGGGTCCGCCTGATTTTCAGGCGGACCCGCCCCGATACCCCCCCGCCATGCACAATCGCGCAGCAGGCCTTATCGGACGACGTTCTTTTCTCAATATTTCCTGCCACGCGGACACATCGCCTTTCCTTCTTTTTTGTAGGCATTTACACAAATCATACATCATAAAAATCCAATCTGGGCCCCGACCAGACCGCTTCACGGCATGACCGTTGCTCAATGAAGGGGACAAGGCCGTTGGAAGCGTCAAACGCGACCCCTGGCCGACGCTGGAGCCCCAAAATGCAGACGCCCATGACGAGCGGAGGCATGAAACGTTCGAGGGTTCGCCGGCGGTTGAAAACCTGAAGCAGGCCACCCCCACGGCGGTCGTGGGGGGCGATGAGCGGGCGCCTCGTGTGGGGCGTCCGCTTTTTTTACCCGGAGTGGGAGAGGAAGCGAGGGGGGAGGGGGAGATTCACGGGGGCGGGCGCGGACCGACGCGTATCGCCCCGATCTTCTTGCGAGCAGGGACGGCTCGCTCTGGATTCACAGACTGCACGCCGGTACGGATTCGGCCGCAGTTCCCCGCCCCGGCCGATCGCGAGACGCCCGGGCGGGCGACCTGAGGGACCCGCCCAATGCCGCACCGCACCGGCCCGCTCCCCAAACGCCTGGGTTTCGGCGACCCGAACAGCCCCAGCCGGCCTGTACAGCCGACCGAAACAGGCGCCCACGCACCACTCCGATCACGAAACACCCTCTGAAGACCTAAATAGGTTGTAAATAAGGCGCTTACTAAAAGATCGCTTAAAAAATAAGCGTCAATTTGAAATATCGCTTGAAATTCATGCAATCATCATTTATCTTGCCCAACAATCGTGTGTCGCGGCGCGGAGGTGTTCTCTGCGTATCCGTAAGGCGCGGCGATGAGGGTTCACTCTGCTAGGGAGACATGCTCAATGTCACGACTCAAGATGGGATTGCTACTGCTGGCCGTCGCCGGCGCACTGTCGGTGGGATGGGCCGACGTTACGTGGGCTCAGGATGTCGAAGAAACCATTACCGCCGTGAAAGAGGGGGATTTCTTCGCGGAGGCAGGCATCACGCCGGAGATGTGGACGGTCAACAACCTGTGGATCATGATCGCCGGCATGCTGGTGTTCATCATGCACCTGGGCTTCGCTTGCGTGGAGTCGGGCCTGACCAGAGCCAAGAACACGGTCAACATCCTGTTCAAGAACACGATGATCATCATGATCGGCATCGTGACCTACGGGATCTGCGGCTGGATCATCATGTACCCCGGCACGATCGGCGACCCTGAAGCACATTGGTTCATCGACGGCGTCTTCGCGTTCGGCTGGGGCATCCAGGGCGGCGGCGTGTACAGCAGCGGCAGCGATGAATATCTCAAAGAGAGCATCAGCCCGATCTACAACACCGGCTATACGGTGTGGACCGACTTCTTCTTCCAGGCCATGTTCGCGGCGACGTGCTGCACGATCGTCTCCGGCGCCGTCGCCGGCCGGATCAAGCTGCTGCCCTTCCTGATCTTCTGCCCGTTCTTCATCGCGTTCGCCTACTGCGTTGTCGGTTCGTGGCAATGGGGCGGGGGCTGGCTTGCGACGTTGGGGAATCACGTCGACGCGGACGGCGAGCTTGTTGAAGCAGGTTTTGCCGACTTCGCGGGTTCGACGCTTGTGCACGCGGTGGGCGGCGCCGGCGCCTTGGCCGGCGCCCTGCTGCTGGGCCCGCGCCTCGGCAAATACGCCAAGGACGGCACGGTCCAGCCGATCCCCGGCCACGCGATGCCGCTGGCCACCATCGGCGTGTTCCTGCTCTGGTTCGGCTGGTTCGGCTTCAACGGCGGCTCGGAGCTTTCAGCTGACGCGGCCGGCGTCTCCTACGTCCTGGTGACCACCACCTTCGCCGCCTGCGGCGGCGGGATCGCGGCCGCCATCGTCTCCTGGGTCATCGGCGGCAAGCCCGACCTCACTATGGCCCTCAACGGCATCCTCGCCGGCCTGGTCGGCATCACCGCCGGCCCCAACACCCCGACCTGGGTCGAGGCCCTCATCCTCGTCGGCGGCATCTCCGGCGTGATCGTCTACTTCTCGGTCATCACCCTCGACAAGCTCCGCATCGACGACCCCGTCGGCGCGATCTCGGTCCACGGCACCTGCGGCATTTACGGCACGCTCTGCTGCGGCCTCTGGGGCATCAACGGCCTGTTCGGCGACGGCGACACCGCCGGCGGCGAGCAGCTCGGCTACCAAGCCATCGGCGCCATCGCCGGCGTGGCGTACGCTCTGGTCATCGGTTTTGTGATCTTCGGCATCCTCAAGGCCATCATCGGCATCCGCGTCAGCGAGGCCGAGGAGATCGAAGGCCTGGACCTGGGCGAGCACGACATGTCGGCTTACCCGGACTTCCAGCAGACCTACATCAAGTCGTACCACGCCCGCGAGATCTGAACCCCACCGCCCTTTAAAGCCCGGGGACGGCCGTCCCCGGGCTTTAGCGACAACATCGAATTAAAGGACTCAACACCATGCATATGATCGAAGCAGTCATCAAGCCCAGTGCGCTGGGCCCCGTGAAGGAAAAGCTCTCAGGCCTCGGCGTGCTCGGCTGCACCGCGGTGGAATGCAAGGGCTTTGGCAAGCAGAAGGGCCACACCGAACGCTACCGCGGCGGGCGGATGGACGTGGGGTTCATCCCCAAGGTCCTGCTCAAGATCGCGGTCAAGAGCGAGGACCTCGACAAGGCCGTTGAGGCCGTCGTCACCGCCGCCCGCACCGGCAACGTCGGTGACGGCAAGCTGTTCGTCTACGCCCTGACCAAGGTCGAGCGGATCCGCACCGGCGAGACCGACAACGACGCGCTCTAACGACCGTCACCCACACCCGGAGAAAGGAAGGCGGACGTCCGAGAGGGCGTCCGCTTTTTCATTCACTCCTGATCGCCACCATCCGTCCGGGACTGACCGGGGCCCCGTATCAGGGAAAGGCGGGGCTCGTCATCAAGATAACGATCCCCTGCACGACGACGACGACGATCGCCAATAACCAGCAGCCGACCGCCATCGCCGTTCTTCGCTGAGGGGCCATCGCGCGCAGGCGAGCCCGCCAATGCAGCCAGCTCAGGGTCAGGGCGACCAGCACCACCGCGGCGCTGATATGAACGACAACGGCCAACGCCAGCGGCTCGGCGGGGTTGGTGAAATGCGACATCAGCGCCATCACGCCGAGGAACGCGGTCAGGCCGAAGGCGAAGACGAACGCGGTCAGCCCGCTGTCAAACGACGTGTCGCGCTTGCGCTGGCGATCTTTCCGGGGCGCATGCAGGCGGAGCACCAGGTCGGCGCCGCACTCGGGGCAGGAGTACGCCGCGTGCAGGTCGCGGAGGTTGTAGCCGCAGGAGGGGCACGGCATGTCGCGCCCGCGCACGTACTCCTCGATCAGCCGCTTCTCCGCTTGGATCGGGGGGTCGTGGCGATCCGGGTTGCCGCCGGGATGGGCGTGGTCGTCTGGCATCACGGACCGACGCTGAGGGTGAGGGGTCAGGACGAAGCCAGCCGGGCCTCGATGTATTCACAGAGGCAATGGCCGTAGAGCTGGTGAAGCTCCTGCACGCGCGGGGTGGGGGCCCGGGGGGTGTGCAGGACGATGTCGGCCAGCTCGCGCGCTCGGCCGCCGTCATGATTGGTGAAGAGCACGGTTTGCAGGCCAAGCGATTTCGCCTCGCGCAGCGCCGCGAGCACGTTGGGCGAGTTGCCGCTGGTGGACAAGGCCCAGAACACGTCGGGGGGGGCGGCGAGGGCGGCGAGTTGCTTGGCGAAGACGTCCTCGAAGCCGAAGTCGTTGGCGAGGGCGGTGAGCGAGCTGGGGTCGAAGCCGAGGGGGATGGCGGCGATGGGGGCGCGCGCCCGGTTGAGGAACGGGCCGACGAGTTCGCCGGCGAAGTGGGTGGCCTCGGCGGCGGACCCGCCGTTGCCGGCGATCAGGAGCTTGCCGCCCTGGCGGAGGTGGTCAGCGGTCCGTTCGGCGGCCCGGGCGAGGTTCCGGACCAGGTCCGCGTCGCCCGCCGCGGCCGCGAAGAGGCGGGCGGCGTCGTTGAAGTTGGCGTCGATGATGGCGCGGGCGTCGGTCATCGGTTGGCTTTCCGGATCAGCTGGGTGGTGGATCGGCCCTGAACGAGTTGGATCAGTTCGACCCGGCCGCCCCACCGCTCAACGAGGTCCCAGCCGACGACGTTCTGTTTCTTTTGATAGTCGGCGCCCTTGGTGAGAACGTCGGGCTTGACCGCCTTGATCAGCTCGATCGGGGTGTCTTCATCGAAGAGGACCACGGCGTCGACGCAGGCCTGGGCGGCGATGATGCGGGCGCGGTCGGCCTCGGGCTGGACCGGCCGGCCGGCGCCCTTGAGGCGGCGGACCGACGCGTCGGTGTTGATTCCCACGACCAGCGCCTCGCCCCGCCGGCTGGAGTCTTCGAGGTACTGCACGTGGCCGACGTGGAGGATGTCGAAGCAGCCGTTGGTGAAGACGACGCGCTTGCCCTGGCGGCGGAGGTCGGCGGCGAACGCGGCGGCGGCGGCGCGCGACATGATCTTGCGGCCGTGCCCGGCCGAGTCGCCCCCCAGGGCCTCGATGATCTCCGAGTCGGTCACCACCGCGGTCCCGAACTTGCTCACCTCGATCGCGCCGGCGACGTTGGCCAGCACCGCCGCCGCGGCCGCGTCGGCGCCCGCCGCCAGCGCCAGCGCCAGCGTCGCCGCCACCACGTCGCCCGCGCCGGTCGGGTCGAACACCTCGCGCCGGATCGGCCGGACGTGCAGCGTCTTCTTCCGACCGCTCGGCGGCGTGGTCCGCAGGGTCATGCCCGATTCGCTGCGCGTGATCAGCACGTGGGGGCACCGCAGCTTCTGCGACATCGATCGCGCCGCCTGCGCGACCGCCTCGTCGCCCCGCACGTCCCGCCCGACGAACCAACCGGCCTCACGCCGGTTGGGCTTGATCATCGTCGCCCCCGCATAACGGTCCCACGGCAGCTCCTTCGGATCGACCACCACCGGTTTGCCCTTGGCGGCCTTGATCGCCGCCCGGCAGACCGGCTTGGTCAGCGCGCCCTTGGCGTAGTCCGAAAGGACCACCGCGTCGGCCCGGGCGACGGCGCGTTCGATCTTCCTGATGAGCTTGCGTTCGACCGCGTCGGAGAGCTCGCGCAACTCCTCCCGGTCGAGGCGGATCATCTGCTGGTTCTGCGCGACGACGCGGGTCTTGCGCGTGGTGGGGCGCGACGGGTCGCGGACGAGGCCGGCGGCGTCGATGCCGAGGTTGCTGGCCTCGTCGGTCAGCACGTCGGCGTTGGCGTCGTCGCCGACCACGGCGCAGAGGCCGACCCGGGCGCCGAGGGCGACGAGGCACTTGGCGACGTTGGCGGCGCCGCCGAGCATGAACGTCTCGTGCTCGACATTGAAGACCGGCACGGGCGCCTCGGGCGAGATGCGGCCGATCCGCCCGGTCAGGTAGCCGTCGAGCATGCCGTCCCCGATGACGACGACCCGTCGGCCGACCATCGCCCGCAGCAGGGCCGTGGCGTCAGACGCGGTGAGTTCGGGAAGCGCGACGGTCACGCAGACGCCCCTTCCACAGCCCGGAGCTGCTCGACGTAGGCGCTCACGCCCTGCTCGAGCGTGTGCATCGGTTGGGTGAAGCCGCTGCGTTGGAGCTTGTCCACGGTGGCCCGGGTGTAGTACTGGTACTGGGCGCGTAAGTTCTGGGGCATCTCGATGAACGTAAGCTTGGGGGGTTGGTCGAGGGCGGCGAACACGGCGCGGGCGAGGTCCGCGAAAGTCCGGGGCCGTCCCGTGCCGACGTTGTACAAACCGTTGTCGACGCCGGGGGCGGTCATGAGGTGGACCGTCGCGTCGACGGCGTCCTGCACATAAAGAAAGTCGCGCTGCTGCCCTCCGTCGGCGAAGCCGTCTTTGTAGGACTTGAAGAGCCGGGCCTCGCCGGTGTCGCGGACCTGCTTGAACCAGTGATACGCCATGGACGCCTGCGTTCCCTTGTGGGCCTCGTTGGGGCCGTAGACGTTGAAGTACTTGACGCCGGCCCAGCGCGGCGGGGCGTGGGTCTGCAACAACGCCCACAGGTCGACCATCTGCTTCGACTCCGCGTAGAGGCTCAGCGGCTGGTAGGTCGACGGGTCGGCCTCGTCGTCGAAGCCCTTGGACCCATCGCCGTAGGTGCCGGCGCTCGAGGCGTAGACGAAGGGGACGCCGGCGTCGGCGCACCAGCGCCACAGCGTCTGGGAGTAGGTCACGTTGTTGGCGATGACCGCGGGGCGGTCGGTGACGGATGTGGAGCTGAACGCCCCGAGGTGGTAGACGCCGCGGACCCGGTCGCCGGCGGCATCGAGCCAGGCGGGCAGGTCGTTGACGGCGATGCGGGGCCCGTCGCCGAGGGCGTCCGGATAACGCACGGCCTCGAAGTGATCGACGACGGCGACCGGCTCGTCGCCGCGTCGGCGCAGGGCGGCCACGAGGTTGGAGCCGATAAAACCGTTGGCGCCGGTGACGACGAGCATAGGCGGCGGACCCGATCAGGAGCGGTAAAGAGAGAGATTGTAAGGATTTCGCCCCGCGGGGGCGGGCGGGCTCAAGTCGGCGGGCGGTTTCGACGATCCGGGTCATGCCGTTTGTAACGATTACGCCGCTTCGAGGTCGAGCCGTATGCACGTCGTCCGCTGTCAAGACGATATCCCCCGTGAGCAGATCGCCGCGTTCCTGGCCTCGGCGCCGGCGAGGGCTGGGGCGTGCCTGGAGCACGACCCGCGTTGGCTGGACGTGCTGCGTGAAGCGATGGGCCACCGGACGCTGGCGCTGATCGCCCGGGCCGACGGGGAGGACGGGCCGATCACGGGCTACCTGCCGCTGGCGCAGCTGAGCAGCCGGCTGTTTGGCCGCTTCCTGGTGAGCCTGCCCTATCTGAACCGCGCCGGCGTCGTCGCGCTCGACGACGCGTCGCGCGATGCGTTGATCGACGAGGCGGCCGCGCTGTCGCGCGAGTTGAACGCCGACTACCTCCAGCTCCGCCACGACCACGGCGCCGTGACGCACCGCCGGCTCACGCACAACACTCACGAGAAAGTCGTCATGACGCTTGACCTGCCGGACGCCGATGGGTTGTGGGCGAGCCTGCCGTCGAAGGTGCGCAACCTGATCCGCAAGGCGGAGCGTTCGGACCTGTCGATGCGCTGGGGTGGCGTGGAGTTGCTGGACGATTTTTATTCGATCTTCGCGGTGAACATGCGCGACCTGGGCACGCCGGTGTACCCGCGGAGGCTGTTCGAAGCGATCCTCACGCGGTTCGCCGGCGACGCGGAGCTGGGCGTGGTGCGTCACGAGGGGTTCCCGATCGCGGGCGCGCTGCTGCTGCACGACCGGGTCGGCCCCGCGCCGACGACGCAGGTGCCGTCGGCGAGTTGCCTGCGGCAGTTCAACCCGATCAACGCGAACATGTGGATGTATCACCGGCTGCTGGGACGCGCGATCGAGCGCGGCAGCGTCTGCTTCGACTTCGGCCGAACCACGCCGGGGTCGGGCCCGCACCGGTTCAAGAAACAGTGGAAAGCCCAGCCGCGCCAGACCACGTGGCAGCACCACCTGCGCCGCGGCGAGCCGGGCGCGATGCGGCCGGATGACCCGGCGATGCGGCGGCGGATCGAGGTCTGGAAGAAGCTGCCGGTCTGGGTCACCCGCCTGGTCGGGCCGTCGATCGTGCGCGGCATCCCGTGACGCGTCGACGCTTAACGATCCTGCGTGATCAAGCCGCGGTAAAGGCCGGTGACTGCTTGGGCGGTCGCCTCCCAGGTGTAGTGTTGCTGGACGAGTCTGCGGCCGTTGGCGCCCTTCGCCGCGAGAGTGGACGCGTCACACGCCAGCGCTTCGTGGAGCGCGGCCGTCAGCGGCTGTACGCCGATCTCAACCCGCCAACCGCAATCGTGCGTCACCACCTCGGGCCAGGGCGCCCCGGTCGTGGTCAACATCGGGACGCCCGACGCCATCGCTTCGAGCACCGAGATGCCAAACGCCTCGCTGAATGTCGGTAAAATCGTGAGGTCGGCCGACGCGACCAACGCCCGTTTGCGTGGTTCGTCGACTTCGCCGAGAAAGATCACCGAAGACTCAACGCCGTTGGCCCGGGCCTCCGCCTGCAGCTGGTCGCCGTAGCCGGAGATATCCCGGCCCGCGATCAGCAGGCGCCAGTCCGGGTGCGCCCGCCAGACCTGAGCCCACGCTTCGATCAGCATGCCCAGCCCTTTACGGGGTGAGATCGTTGAGCAATAGACCAGCCATCGTCGGCCGCGCAGGTCGGCGTGCTCGGCCTCGAAGCCGGCCCGGTCGGGTTCGCCGGTGTAATCCGCGGCGTCGATGCCGATCGGTACGTGGGCTATTCTCGCGTCAGGAACAACGGCGCGGATGTCGTCGGCCTCGCCCTGGGACATCGCCAGCAGCAGTGAAGCTGAGGACAAGGTGCGTCGCAGCCAGAGGCGATCAATCAGGCGCTTGCGCCATCGGTTCTTAGCAAGCAGCCAGGGGTGAAGCTGACCGTGGGGGCTGACGACCAGGGGGCGCCCGATACGTTGCGCCAGCACGCGGGTGCGCCAGCCCAGCAACGTTCTCAATCCGTGCAGGTGCACCACGTCGGCCGCCTCGACAAGCCCGGGCAACCGCCCCCACAGCTTCGGGCTGTACGTCATCTCGGGCCAACCGCGCGGCTCGCGGGGCTGGTGATCAACCGGATCGATGTCGGTCGAAAACAGGGTGCTCTCGACGTCACCAGGCGTCAGGTGGGAAACCAGACCATGCACGTAAGCGGCCACGCCCCCGCCCTGGAATCCCAGACGCAATGAAACATGAAGCGTTTTCAGCCGCGCGGGCGTAGGCGTCTGATCAACCATGAGCCATCTCACGAGGCTTGACGATCTTCGCGGGGTTGCCCGCGACGACAACGTCGCTGGGGACGTCCCTGACCGCCACGGCCCGGGCGCCGATCACGCTGCGGTCCCCGATGGTGACGCCGGGGCCGACGAACGTATCGGCGCACACCCACACGCCGTCGCCGATGGTGATGGGCGGACGCAGCAGCGGCAGGTCGGGGCGGGTGTAATCGTGTGTGCCGGCGCAGAGGTGGGCGTCCTGGGAGACGACGGTGTGGTTGCCGATCGTGATATAGCCGAGGTTGTAGACGCGCACGCGGTCGCCGAGCATGGCGTGTTCGCCCATCTTGAGTAACCAGGGAAACGTAATGCGGACGGTGGGCCGGACGCCGGACGTGGGGGCGAGGTCGGCGCCGAACCGCCGCAGCCACCACCGCCGCCAGGCGTACGCGCGGGGCGGGCTCCAGCGGAAGAGCGTCGCTTGAACCAGTTCCCAGAGGGTCCGACGAAAATACTCGCCCGACGAATACGGCCAGTTCGCGGTGCGGTCGAGCGTCTGGGCGGGCGGCGATGGATGATCGTCGGTCATCTCAGGCATGAATATTCAGTGTACCGCGTTTGGATGGGTGCGTGCGTCGACGCATCCTTGCAGCAGCCGTTCCCACGCGGCGGTTGCGTGGGAACGGTCGTACCGCTCCACCACCGCCCGGCGCGCCGCCGCGCCCATCACCCGTGCTTCGTCGCGGTGGGATGCGAACCACGCGATCGCCTCCGCCAGCCCCAACGCGTCCCCCGGCGGCGACACCCGGCCCGCGCCCTCCTCGGCGAGCAGACGGCCCGCCTCGGCCTCCGCGTCCCCCACAAACACCGCCGGCCGGCCCGACGCCATCACCCCCATCGCCTTCGACGGCACCAGCAGCCCCGTCATCGACGACGACTGGCTGATCAGGTGCAGGTCCGCTGCGCTTAACGACGCCGCCAACCGCTCACGCGGCTGGTAAGGCTCAAACCGCACCCCGCTCAACCCCGCCTCCCGGACCCGCCCTTCGAGTTGCGACATCCCCTTCCCCCCGCCCACGAACACGAACGCGAGGTCGCCCCGCTCGTCAAGCCGACGCATCGCTTCAAAGAGCGTGTCCGCGTCGTGCGCCAAACCCAGGTTGCCCGAGTACATCACCACCCACCGATCGCCCAGCCCCCATTGGGCCCGCAGCGGGTTCGCGTCGCGGTCCAACGGCGCCAACTCCGCAGCGTCGGCCCACGGGCGGATCAGCGCCAGCCGCGACGCCGGCACGCCCTTGCCCTCCACCCGGTCGCGCATGCATCGGCCCAGCACCACGGCCCGATCCACCCGCCGCATCACATAGCGATGAACCCACTCCAGGCCGCGCGCCGCGACCCCGCCCCGCTTGAGCACGCCAAACGCAACCGGCACGTCCGGGTAGAGGTCCATCACCCAGTACACGCAGGCGCAACGCTTCACCCGCGACAGGAGGTAGCCGACCAGCACGATCATCGGCGGCGTGGTGAACGGCGTCACCACGTCGGGACGACGCAAGGTGAACGCCTTGAACAAAGCCAACACATAAAACACCAGGAAATCGATCAGCCGCAGCAGCAACGACGCCTTGCCGAAGAAGCTGACGCCCACGCGATGAACCTCGACGCCGTCGACGGTTTCCCGCCGAGGCAGGGCCGCCCCGCGCGAGCCGTAGGCCGACCGCGACGCGATGACCATCACCTCGTGCCCCGCCGCGACCAGGTCCCGCGCCAGGTCGTGGGCGTGCTGGGCCGTCGCGGCGTGATCGGGATAAAAGGTCTGGTTGATCAGGAGCACGCGCATCGGAGGCCGGAGTATACAGACCCGCCCGTCCCTTCAAGTCAGGCGTGGGGCGGGCTCCGCGGCGGACATCGACGCCTCGTTCAGCGCCGGGCGGCCGGTGATCCGGCACGGGCGAGGTTGGCCGGGCGCAAGCGATCTCGACGATAAGATGCGGGTCCCGATCACCCACCGCCGCCGAGCCCCGCTTGCCGTTTCGAGAGCCACGACCGTTGCCCGCCCGTCTGATCCTGGCCGCGTACTGGGTTGCGCTGGCGGCGGCGACCCATTGGCCGGGGCTGGACCTGGGGACGGCGGGGCCGGGCGCGGCGGTGCAGTTGGACAAGGTGGGCCACGTGGCGGCGTTCGGGCTGCTGGCCGGGCTGCTGATCCTCGCCCGCCCGGCGGGCTGGGCGCGGGGGCCGGCCGCCAACGCCGCGGCGGGCCTGGCCATCGCGGCGGTCTACGCGGTGATCGATGAGTGGACCCAGCAATGGACCGGGCGCGTCGTCTCGGGGGCGGACCTGCTGGCGAGCCTGATCGGCGTGGGGGCGGGCTACCTGCTGGCGTCCGCACGCCCGAGCCACGCGCTGACCTGGACGCCGGCGGTCTACGCCGCCCGCGCTCTGCTGCTGGTCTCGCTGCCCAGCCTCGCGGCCCTGACGCTGTTGCCGTCGGGACACGCCGCCATGCTCAAGCTCATCGGGCTTTTCACCCAGCCGAGCTACACGACCGACAAATGGGTCCACTTCTACACCGCGATCATCCTGACCTGGGTGCTCGCGCTGGCGGCCGCGGGCGGACGGAAGCGGCCGCGGCTGGGCGTCGTGATCACCCTGCTGGTCGTCGGGGGCAGCGCGCCGCTGATCGAAGTGATCCAGCACCGGCTCGGACGGGGCAACTTCGTCGACCTGCGCGACATCTACTGGCACGAGTTGGGGCTGGCCGTCGGGATGAGTGGCTGGTGCCTGGCGCGCCTCGTTTGGACCTTGTGGACCGAATGGAAGGTCGGCCCCAGGCCACGGGCGGAGCAGGCGGTCCAAACCGCCCCGGCCGAAAAAAGCCATGACGATAGAGAATTCGTGGGGCACGCGGTGCTGGTGAGCGGCCTGACGCTCGTCTCACGGGTGACCGGGCTGGGGCGCGACGCGGTGCTGGCGGCGGTGTTCGGGCTCAGCGGGGTCGCGGACGCGTTTTTTGTCGGGTTTGTCGTGCCGAACCTGTTCCGGCGGCTGTTTGGCGAGGGCGCGCTGACCGCGGCGTTCATCCCCCGGTACGCCCGGCTGGTCCGGGAGGACGCCCATCTGTCGCGGCGGTTCGCCGCGGCGACGGTGGGCGCGCTGGCGGTGCTGCTGGGGGGGATCACGCTCGCTGGCGAGGGGGTGCTCTGGTGGATGTCGGGGCTGGAGGGCTGGTCGCCGCGTTCGGCGCTGGCGATCCGGCTGACGATGATGATGCTGCCGTACATGCCGCTGGTGTGCCTGGCGGCGCTGATGGGCGGCGCCCTGCAGGTCCACGGGCGGTTCGGCCCGCCGGCGGCGGCGCCGATCCTGCTCAACCTCGTGATCGTCGGCGTCGCCGCGGGCAGCGCGGTGGCGACCGGGAACGAAGCGCGGATCGCCGCCGCCATTGCGGTCGGCGTGGTCGCGGCCGGCGCGGCGCAGGTGGTCTGGCAGGGGAGCGTGCTGCTAGGGTGTGTCGGTCGACGCGCGCGCGGGGAGCGCGCCGCGACCGCCGGCCTCCGCCCCCGCCCCCGCCCCCGCCTCAAAGACGAGTTGAAAGCGATGCTCGTCATGACCCTGCCGATGGTTGTGGGGCTGGCGGTGTTCCAGATCAACGCGCTGCTGGACACGCTGATCGCGTTCGGGCTGTCGCCCAGCGCGGAGGGCCAGAGCACGTTCAAGTGGTGGGGACGAACGATCGCGTACCCGATCGAGACCGGCAGCGTCGCGGCGCTGGCGTGGGCGCAGCGGCTGTACCAATTCCCGCTGGGGGTGTTCGGGATCGCGGTGGCAACCGCGATCTACCCGGCCCTGGCGCGGGCGGCCCGGAGCGGGGAAGACGGCGCCGCGACGCCGTCCGACGACGGCTTCATCGCGATCCTCCGCAAGGGGCTGCGCCTGACGGTCTTCATCGGGCTGCCCGCCACCGTCGGGCTCGTGCTGGTGCGCGAGCCGCTGGTGCGGGTGGTTTACGAGCGCGCGGCGTTCAGGGCCGATGACGCGATGCGGGTCTCGGCCATCCTGCTGGGGTACGCGACCAGCGTCTGGGCGTATTCGATGGCGCAGGTGCTGACCCGCGCGTTTTACGCACGCGGCGACACGCTCACGCCCGTCAAGACCGCGGCGGCCATGGTCGGGCTGAACCTCTGCCTGAACCTCACGCTGATCTGGCCGCTGGGCGCCGCGGGGCTGGCGTGGTCGACCGCGATCACCGCGGCGCTGCAGGCCGTGGTGCTGCTGGCCTTGCTGAGCCGGCGTGAGCCGGGGCTGATCGACCGCGCGGTCCGCCGGTCCTGGCTCAAGACCGCGGCCGCGGCGGGGGCGATGGGCCTGATGCTCTGGCCGATCACGCACATCGGCCTGGCGCCGCTGGACCCGCAATGGCGTCTCGCGGCGGCGCTGGCGATGTGGGTGGCGTTCGGCGTCGCGTCGGTTACGGGGCTGGCGTGGGTCCTGAGGATGCCGGAGTTGCGCTGGGTCATCAACCGCGGCCGGTGACCCAAGCCTCTCCTCCGTATGCGGGCTCCCGATAAGGTCGAGGTCCACGGGACTGCGCGACCGGTAACTGGGTCGGGGCTTCCGATAATGCCGGGCGTACCGGGCTGGCGCGGAAGCGTCGATACATCAGACGATGCGGCCCGGCCTGGCGATGTCGATCGATGTGGAAGACTGGTTTCAGGTGGAAAATCTGAAGCCCGCGATCCCGCGCGAGACGTGGGACCGCCGGTCGCTCCGCGTCGAGACGAACACCCGGCGGATGCTGGCGATGCTGGACGAACACGACGCCCAAGCGACGTTTTTCGTGCTCGGATGGGTCGCCCGACGATGCCCGCAACTGGTGCGCGAGATCACCGCGGCGGGGCACGAACTGGCGTCGCACGGCTACGGGCACGAGTTGGTGAGCCGCCAGACGCCCGACACCTTCAGGGCCGACGTGATCCGTGCGAAGGGGCTGCTGGAAGACATCAGTGGGGTCGAGGTCCGCGGGTACCGGGCGCCGAGCTTTTCGATCACCGATTGGGCGATTCCGATCCTTCAGGACACCGGGCACCGCTACGACAGCTCGTGCTTCCCCGCGCCCCACCCGCGTTACGGCCGGCTGTCGGGCGTGACCGGCCCGGCGTGCGAACTGCGGCCTGGGTTCGTTGAGGTGTGCGTGTCGAGCCTGCGGGCCGGCCCGCTGAACCTGCCGATGGGCGGCGGGGGGTACTTCCGTCTGCTGCCGGGATGCGTGTTTGAACAAGGCGTCCGACGGGTTCTGAAACAGGCTGGATCATACGTGTTCTACCTCCATCCCTGGGAGATCGACCCCGACCAGCCGCGGGTGAGCGGGCTGGGGGTTCTCGCCAAATGGCGGCATTATGTGAATCTGGGTAAAGCCGAAGCCCGGTGGCGGCGGCTGCTGGGGCGTCATCGCTGGCGGACCGTGGGCGAGATGGCGCTGGCCGTATCAGGACCGCGTAAAAAAACCATTTCGAGGGACAACACGCAGATGGCGGCGTGACCGGATAACACTAAAATGTGGATCAACATTTGGAGGGTAACCGATTGATCCTTCCATGTGCCGTGGCGCGGTTCCACGGCGTGCGTTCGTCCAGGCAGGGGGGACGATCCGTTCCATGAGGATTCCGGGTTGGGAGACGAAAAGAGATGCCTGAACGAAAATGTTTCGCCACGGTCGCGGCCGCGTGCGTGCTTCTGTGCGCCGCCACGGCAAACGCCGCCATCACTTACGAGTTGCAGGTCACGCCGGCGTCCGACGTGATCGGCGTCGGCGACACGACGCTGCTGACCGTGTCGCTGGTGGAGACGGTGACCGATAGCGACTCGTCGCAGATCGTGGCTGGGCTGGGCTTGGGGTTCGCGGAATTTCAGATTACGTTCGCCGGGAGTTCCATTGCGGCCATCACGGATGTCACGCTGGACCCGGAGTTCGAAGGATTTGGGTCCGGCGTGCCTCCCACTCCGATTGAAATGACCACCAGCCCGCTGGTCGTCGATATCATCGATGAACTTGACGGGAACAGCCCCATCGGGTCAACAGTCAACGGCGTGACCACGGTGCCGCTGGCGGTCATCGAGGTGACCGGCGTCGGTCTTGGTTCCGTGGTTTTTACCTTCGCAGACGGACCGACGCCTAACGCATTTGAGACCGCTAACTCCATTGGTATTGACATCGACGATAACCTGGTGAGCGACACCGCCACGATCACGGTTGTGATTCCCGAGCCGGGGGTGGTGGTGCTGCTGACGACGGGGCTGGGGCTGTTGCTGCTGCGTCGCCGATCGGACCGGGGGGTCTGATAACGCAATCAGGATAAACCTGCATTGACCGTCACTTAAGGCGGGCCGTTCAAGGTCCGCCTTTTTTATGCCGACATTTGGGTTAGTCCGTTGCCGTTCAACCATCACCGAAACGGTACGGGGAGGTTTTCATGACGCGACCACGCGTGGCACATCAAACCGCTTTTACGTTGGTGGAACTCATCATCGTCATCGCGATCCTGGGCATCCTCGCGGCGCTGGTGGCGCCGCGCTACCTCAAGGCCAGCGCCGACTCCAAGGCCCACGCCGCCGCGACGTCGGTCATCGCGGTCCAGACCAAGATCAACGAATACAATGCCATTAACGGCGAGTTCCCCGCCACGATCGACCCCAACTGGTTCGCCGGCAAGAGCCTGCCCAGCAACCCCTACGACCCGGACATGGCCAGCCCCATCAAGGTCGACGACACCGCCGGCGAGGACGCCACCCACCCCCGGATCAAATTCATCCGATCGGACGGCACGTTCTGGTACAACCCCCAGAACGGCCGCTTCCGCGCCCTGGTCAGCAAGCAATCGACCAACACCGAAACCCTGGCCGTCTACAATAAGGCCAACAGCTCCAATCTGACGGGTTTCACCCAGACGGCGGATTAACGCCTTTTTCACAATACGCCATTGATGACTCACCGCGCCAGCGTCGCGGGCTGCTGCGCGCTCACGCGGACGCCGGTGTCGGCCTGGGTGAAGTCCACACGCAGCGTGACCGCGCCGGCGTCGTCGGGCAACGGGTCGGGCAGCGGGGCCTCGAGGGTGTAATGCGTGCCGGTGAATCCGCTGCGGTACGCGGCGTCCCACTGCTGCGCGTCGTAGGCGCGGCGGGCCAGGACATACGGCTCGGCCGACGCGTCCTGCGGGATCGCCACGACCTGGAGCAGCGCCTCGCCGGCGACGGGGAGGAACCGGCCCTGCTGATCGAGCGGGTTGACGTACACGCGGACAGTGTCGTCGACACCGTCGCCGGAGGCATCGAGCGGGCCGGAGTACCGGCCGAGGGCGAGCGACGTGAGGGTCGGCGGCTGCGCGCCGGGGAGGGGGTGGGCGCCGCCGTCGAGCTGCTGACGGACCGCGGCGAGTTCGTCGGTCCGCCGCTGAAGCCGGGTCTCGAGGTCCGCCACCTGCTCGCGCAGGTCGGCGTTCTCATCGACCAGCTGCCCCATGGTGGTGTCCCCGCCGATGCGGGCCTTGCAGCCCGACAGGGCCAGGGCCAGCCCAAGCAGGGCCAGGCGGATCAGGGCGCTGGAGGCGGGGGGACGGTTCACTAGTCGTCGCTTTCTTCGCGGTCCTTGCCGGCCTGTCCCATGCCTTCAGGCACGTGTTCGAGGATCGAGTCGGCCAGGCCGTAGTCGACGGATTCCTGGGCGTCGAGCCAGAGGTCGCGCTCGCAGTCGGCGGCGATCTTGTCGTACGGCTGGCCGGTGTGGGACGCCATGATGCCGTAGAGCCGTTCGCGGGTGCGGAGCATCTCCTTGGCCTGGATGGACAGGTCGGTGGCCTGGCCCTGCATGACGCCGCCCATGAGGGGCTGGTGGAGCAGGATGCGGCCGTTGGGCAGCATGTGGCGGTGGCCCTTGTCGCCGGCCATGAACAGCAGCGACCCCATCGACGCGGCGACCCCGGTGCAGTAGGTGTGCACCTTCGGGCGGATGAACTGCATCGTGTCGTACACCCCCAGCCCGGCCGACACGCTGCCGCCGGGGCTGTTGATGTACATGTGGATGTCTTCCTTGGGACTTTCGTTGGACAGGAAGAGCAGCTGGGCGACGACGAGGTTGGCCGTCTCATCACTGACCGGCCCGCCCATGAAGACGATGCGGTCTTTGAGCAGGCGGGAGTAGATGTCGTAGACGCGTTCGCCGCGTCCGGTTTTCTCGATGACGGTGGGGACTAAGGGCATGCGGCCGTTCCTTGGCGGGGGATTCCGTAAGCAGCGGGGACGGCTGGATTGTAGCGTGGTGGGGAAGACGGGTCGAAGATGAGCCATCGGGAGCCGGTTTCGCGGAAAGGAGCCGCTCCGGGTTTCATGGAACCAACAACCGGAGCGTCAGTTCAACGCCGAAGGCCAGCCGATGTTCCGGACCCAACCGGGCCACCGAACGGGCCCCGCCGGCCCGACCGGCGTCTGGTGGTAGACGATGTCGGGCCCGAGTGAAGGCGAATCGTAACGGCGTTTGGGGCCGTCGAACGTCAGGCCGATGTAGTCGATGTCGGCCAGGCCGAAAACCGCGTCCGCGTCGCTGGGATCGAAGTAGGCCAGCCGTTGGATATCGGTGATTCGACGCGACCAGATCGCAGACCGACCGTCTTTAACAGAACGGCTCGTAGATGTCAGGCGGGTCGGCGTCTGCACCCCCGCTTCAAGCGTGTGATAGCGTTGCGCCTCATGGCGATACTCCCGTTCGACGGGCTCGCCATCAGGGCTCCGGGTCAACCAGTGGGCGTAGCCGCACACCAACGCGAACCCGCGGTCGGGGTCCAACAGCCAGCCCATGGCATGCACCTGGTCGTTCATGCGGAAGCCGAACACCTGGTTGAACCGCCTGCCCGTGTAGTCGGGCTTGATCCGCAGGCAGATCAATTCCCGCCCCTGCTCCTCGACGCGCAAGGCCTCGAAGACCGGGTCGAACTTCTCATCGATCCGTGACGCCGACCAGGTCCGCGTTCGATGCAGCAGCAGCACCAGGGTGTTGTCGTAGCCGAGCGGCAGCCGGGCCAGGCCGGTGTCGTCCCGCCACGGGTTGAATTCCTTCAGGCGCCAATCGCCCTCCGCCTCCTGCTCAAAGAGCTTAACCACATAGTTATTGTCGCGTCGGACAGTGATGTAGTGCAGCTTCAAGGTCGCCTGGCCGTCGAACACCTGGATCGACCGCTCCGTGAGCAACGGCTTGTCCGGATCGGTCGTCGGCAGCATCAGCGGGTCGTAATCAATGCGTACGCGCTGGAAAGTTGATTGTTCGAACCACGATCGGCTGTGAGCCATCTGCTCCGAGGTCTCCCATCGCCCCGAGGCGTCATCCCACCTGGCCTGGCTTCGTGTGGTCTCCAGGAAGACGTGATTGCGATACGCCGTGGCGGCCTCGTACACCGCCAGGATCTCCTTGAGCGTATCCCCCAGCGGCATCGGGCGAGGGTTGTTGAAGGTCAACGCCTCAAACCTGGGAGCCGACGGTGACGGCGCAGGGACCGGCGGCGCCACAGGCCTCGCCGCCCACCACGACCACGAAGCGAACCCGATGATCAACAGCACGGCCAGCACGCCCGACCATTTCATCCCGCCCCACGCCCATCGCCGCCCGGGGCCGACCAGCCCGGTCTTGACCAGCCCCGCGGTGAATGACGCGGGGACCGCGGCGGCGGTCTGCTCGGCGACCATGGCGCCGGTGATGGCGGCGGCGGGCGACGTGACCCCGCGGGACCTGAGCCGTTCACGCAATGACGCGACCGCCTGATGTAGCCGCCGGTTCATCGCCGGCGCCGAGACCCCCGCCTCCTGGGCCAGCTCACGCTGCGTCACCCCCATGAGGAAGTGCCGTACGACCAGGTCGCGGCGGTCCGCGGACAACTCGGTGAGGGCCGCGTCCAGTTCCGGCAAGACTTCGCGCCAGGCCGTGTCCCGGGCGTCATGCTCTTGATGCCACGACCACTCGCGGCGACGACGGGCGACGGCGCGGCGGACCAGGTCGACACACAGGTTCGAAGCGCAGACGTGCAGCCATGCCGCAACGTTGCCGCGGATACGGCCCGCATCGCGTGAGAGCCTGAAAAACGTCTCTTGAACGACGTCCTCGACATCCGCCGTATCTTTCAGCCAACGGCGGCAGGTCTGATAAACCATGACCTGATGGCTCGCCACCAGTTGATTGAACGCGTCGGCATCACCTGTGCGGGCATAAGATTGCAAGGCTTGAAGGTCAGTCACACAAAACTCCCGGCTGGGACCGCCTCCCCCGGAAAGACGCGATGACCCGGCCGAGATTAACCGATCGCCGGAAAAAAAGTTGGACCGCGATCGTGCTACTATGGGGGGTTGTGATGGAAGCCGCCGCACCGCCCCCAGTCACCGTTGAAGCCGAGCCGATCGGCGGCCGCGCGGATCGGCCGATGGCGGGCGCGGTCACGAGCCTGTGGCGGCGGGAGATGGTGCGGTTCTTCCGGCAGCGCAACCGGGTGATGAGCGCCCTGCTCACGCCGATCATCTTCTGGCTGATGCTGGGCGCGGGGCTGAACAACACCTTCATCGCGGGGGGCGCGCCCGGGCAGGCCGAGGCGGCCGCGGCGGCGACGCACCCCGGATACATGGCGTATTTCTTCCCGGGGGTCCTGGTGATGATCATCCTCTTCACCGCGATCTTCTCGACGATCACGGTGATCGAGGACCGCCGGGAGGGGTTCCTGCAGGGGGTGCTGGTGAGCCCGGCGCCGCGGCTGGCGATCGTGCTGGGGAAGGTGCTGGGCGGGGCGAGCATCGCGACAATCCAGGCGGGGGTGTTCCTGCTGCTGTGGCCGCTGGTGGACGGGTGGCACGGGGCGGCGACGGCCGCGACGATGGCGGCGGCGGTGTTGATCATGTTCATCCTGGCGCTGGGGCTGACCGGGCTGGGGCTGTGCATCGCCTGGCCGATGGACTCGACCGCGGGGTTCCACGCGATCATGATGATCTTCCTGATGCCGATGTGGGTGCTGTGCGGCGCGGTGTTCCCGGTGGCGACCGCGCCGACGGCGATGCAGGTCGTGATGTACGCCAACCCCCTGACCTACGGCTACACGCTGCTCGCGGCGGTGCTGGGCGGGGCGCAGTCGGCGTCGCTGCAGGCGCCGTTGTGGCTGGCGGTCCCGATCACGCTGGCGAGCGTGGCGGGCGTGTTGTGGCTCGCGGCCGCCCTCGCGCGGCGGCCCCGGCGGGACGGGACGTGATGAGTACGGCGCCCAACCCCTGGAAGTGGCGGATCGGATGGATCGCGATGACCCTTGTCGCGGCGACGATGCTCGCGCTGATGATCGACCTCGATATCCGCCCCGCCGCGCCGGACCCGATGTACCCCGCGCCCGGCTTTGCCCTCATCGACCAGGACGGCGAACCGTTCGGCAGCGAGCAACTGCTGGGATCGCCTTACGTCGTCGCGTTCATCTTCACCCGCTGCCGCGCCGTCTGCCCGATCATGACCATGCAGATGGCAATGCTGCAGGACCAGCTCGACGGCCAGGCGGCGCTGGACGACGTCAAACTGGTGAGCGTCAGCGTGGACCCGGACTACGACACGCCGGAGGTGCTCACGGCCTTCGCCGAAAGATACCACGCCGACCCGGCGCGGTGGCGTTTCCTGACCGGCCCGGACCGCAGCGCGGTGTGGCCGATGGTGGAGGAAGGGTTCAAGCTGCCGCTGGAAGACACGCCGGAAAACACGGCGATGCCCATCTCGCACAGCAGCAAGCTGGTGCTGGTGGACGGCGCGGGGATGATCCGCGGGTACTACAGCGGCACAGATGGCGAAGGGCAGGCCGCGCTGATGGACGCGCTGCACGCGGTGGTGAGAGAGTCGGACTGAACGATGGATGAAGCGATTCCCAACCAGGCGGGGGCCGCGGGCGCGTTCACCCCGCCGACGGCGGAGCAGGTGCAGGCGTGGATCGCGCGTCACCCGATGCGTGAGGCGTCGGCGTGGCTGCGCTGGGGGCCGTGGCTGGTGCTGGGCGGGGCGGTGTTGCTGATGCTGGTGCTGGACGGGGCGGCGGCGCTGATCGTGCCGTGGGCGGCGATCGCGGGGCTGTTCATCTTCGCGGCGAGCCGGGCGCGGTCGGCGGCGAGCCTGGGGCAACGCACGGTGAAGCTCCAGGAAGCGACGATGCTGCGGCATTACCCCGTGGCGTTGCGGTCGGCGTGGCGGATGCTGCCGGACACGGTGATGAACCCGGCGCTGCGGTCGCGGGTGATGGGCGTGATGGCGGTGTGCCTGGACCAGCTGCGCCAATACGACGCGGCGATGGAGGTGTACGACGCCCTGCTGTCGGACGTGCCCAACGGGCATCCCGCGGGGATGGAGCTGCGGGTCCGCCGGGCAATCGCGGCGCTGAGCGCCGACCACCTGGCCGACGCGGACGACGCGTTGCGGCGGGTCCGCCACCAGCTGGAGCCGCACGCCGGCACGCCGCTGGGGGCCGGGTTTACGTTTGCGCAGCTGCTGCAGCACGTCCGGACGCACCACTTCGCGGACGCGGTCGCGATGAGCCCGACGCTGCTGGATGACCTGAGGCCGCTGGGCGTTGAAGCCGGTTACGGCCACGCGCTGATGGCGTTGTGCTTTCAGGAGGCGGGCGCAGACGCCCCCGCGGCGCAGCGTTGGTGGGACCGGGCGACGACGCTGCTGCCCGCCGCGGCGCTGGTCGGCCGTTACCCCGAGCTGGCGCCGATGATGGAGCAGGATCATGCCTGAGACGCATGAGGACGCCGCGTCGGCGCCGTTTCATGAAAGCGCGATGCGGCGGCAGTTCCTGTACGACGCCGCGGTGAGGTGGACGGCGGCCGCGGCCATGCTGGCGCTGGTGGCGTACGTCATGGCGACCGGTCCGGGCGGCGCGCTGATCAGCGGGCTGACCGTGTTCATCGTGGCGGGCGCGTGGATCGGGATGGGTTTGATTAGCGCGCGCACGCTGCGCGATCTGCCGACGATTACCGCCGCGATCCAGACGGACCCCGCGGCGGCGGAGGCCGGGCTCGGCGACGCGCTGCGCCGGGTCCCTCTGGCGGCGTGGGCGCGGGTGATGCTCTACCACCGCCTCGCGGTCCTGCGTCACCGACAACAGCGGTTCGCCGAGGCCGGCCGGGTCTGCGCCGCCCTGCTCGGCCGGCCGATGGGCGCCGCCCGCAACCTGCGGCCGCACCTGCTGCTGATGCTCGCCGAGGCCGCCCTCGAATCGGGCGACGTGGTGACCGCGTATCACGCGCTGCTCGACCTGCACCACACGCGGCTGTCGCTCAGCGAGGCGCTGCAACGCATGGCGCTGCAGACCCGTTACGAGGTGGCGATCGGCCGGTACGACGCGGCCGCCCGGGACGCGGCGTCGAAGGTCAGCCTCGCGGAGCTGTTGCCGGCGGCGCAATGCGGGGCGGTGCACGCCATGCTCGCCGCCGCCGCGCAGCACACCGCGCAGGACGACCTGGCCCGACGACTCTGGGCCCGCGTCGAGTTGCTCTGCACGCCGCAACAGGTGGACCGCCTGAAGGCGGGCGGGTTCGGCGTGGGGCTGGTGCAGACCACCGAGGAATTGACGGAATTGTGAAAAAGCGGGGCCGGCCCCGCCGCTCAACAACAACCCGCTTCGCCGGCCGTTATCATCCCGACCATGATCCTTGCTAATCTCCTGCCTCACGCTTGGTTCACCGGGCAATCGACGTGGCTGCTGCTGCTGATCACGGTCATCGCCATCGCGGCGGTGATCAAGGGGGCGGACCTGCTGGTCGAGGGCGCCGCGGGCCTCGCGGCGCGGCTGGGGATGCCCAAGATCGTCATCGGGGCCACCATCGTCTCGCTGGGCACGACCTCGCCGGAAATGGCGGTCTCCGTGCTCGCCGCGTGGTCGGGCAACGCCGGGCTGGCGCTGGGCAACGGGGTCGGGTCGATCATCGCCGACACCGGCCTGATTTTCGGCGTCGGCTGCCTGCTCATCGCGTTGCCCGCCGACCGGTTCATCCTCAACCGACAGGGCTGGGTCCAGTTCGGTTCAGGCGTGCTGCTGGCGGGTATCTGCTATGTGCTTTACGCGATCCACGGCAACCAGGCCACGCTTGGCCGGGGCATCGGGGTGTTGTTCGTGGCCCTGCTGGTCTGGTACCTGTTCATGAGCATCCGCTGGGCCCGACAGCACAACCACCGCCAGGCGAGCGAGCCCGAGATCGGCCGGCACGGCGAAGAAGTCAACGTGGAGGAGGTCGCCCGGAAGAACATCGTTTACCTGCTGGTGACCGGCTTCGTCGGGTTGGCGGTGGTCGTGTTCGCCGGCGACGCGCTGGTGCAGTCGGTGTCGATCGCCGCCACCAACGTAGGCGTGTCCCAGGTGGTCATCGCCTCGACGTTCGTGGCGTTGGGCACCTCGCTGCCGGAGCTGGTCGTGGGCATCACCGCCATCCGCAAAGGACATGCGGCGCTGCTGGTCGGCAACGTGATCGGGGCCGACATCCTCAATGTGCTGTTTGTCATCGGCCTGTCCGCGTTGGCGGCGCCGCTGCCCATCATCGACCCGGCCGCCCGGTTCCCCGCGATCTTCCTGATCCTGCCGCTGCCGACCATGCTCATCATGCTCGTGCTGTTCCGTCTCTTCATTTTCAAGGCCTGCCGGGACGGGCAGTTTTCACGCTGGATGGGTGTGCCGCTGGTGGGGCTGTACGTCCTGTTCGTGATCCTCAACGCGGTGCTGGCGTGAGTTAAGAATCACGCCCCCCCGAGAGCCTGGCCTGATGCCCGCTTCCGCAACCATCGACTGGCTGATCCTTACCGCCGCCAACGCCGCGCAGGCGAAGGGGTACGAGGCCCAGCTCGCCGCACGTGAATCGGCGGGCGCGTTGCCCGGGGTCCGGCGTTGGCGGGTCATCCCCGACCCCGGCGGCCGGCGCGTCGGGTCCGGCGGATCAACGCTATGGGTCCTATACGAGATCGCCCGTGAGTTGCGCGCCCTCAAGCCGGGGGCGGCTTCGCTGCGCGAGCTGTTCGACGGCCAGCGAGTGCTGGTCATCCACTCCGGGGGCGACAGCAAGCGGCTCACCGCGTACGCCGCTCAGGGCAAGGTCTTCACACCCCTGCCCTGCGACGCCCCCGGAACGCCGCGGCGGTCGGCGGCGCTGTTCGACCTGATCCTCGCCGACCTCGCCCGTCTCGCCACGCCCGACGCCGGGCACGTCCTGCTCGCCGCGGGCGACGCCCTGCTCACGTTCGACCACGCGGACGTCGACTTCGATCGCCCCGGCGTCGTCGGCGCGGCCTTCCCCGGCCCCGTCGAACGCGGGGTGCAACACGGGGTCTACGTCCTCGACGATCGCGGCCGCGTCGTCCATTTCCTTCAGAAACCCACCCCGGAACACGCACGTCAGAAAGGTGCGGTTGATTCCGTCGGGCGGGTCCTCATCGACAGCGGGCTGGTCGGGCTCGATCCGGCCACGGCCGAACGCTGGCTCGCCATGGCCGGCGTCGCCCTGCCCCGCCGCCGCGGGGCGCCGCCCGTTATCAAGCCCGGCATCCTCCGCGACCTGACCCAGGGCCGCAGCCCCGACATCGATCTCTACGAACAGCTGCTTATCGCCCTGTCGGCGCGCCTCTCCCGGCAGGCTTACCTCCGCATGATGGCCGGCTCCCACACCGGCGCAGCCGACGATGCGGCGCATGCGCGCCGGCTCGGCGCGATCTACGACGCTCTGCACCGCCAGCCGTTCCACGCCTGCGTCCTGTCGTACTGCGACTTCTTTCACGTCGGCGCGAACCGCGACCTGCTCACCCACGTCGCCACCCTCGGGCGCACGGCCAAGGCCTATGGCTTCGCCAACCGCGACCGGGCCGCCGTCGCGGACCGGGCCGCGGCGGACAGCGCGTTCATCTACAACACGATCCTGCACAACGAACAGGTCCGGGCCGGGGACGGCGTCTTCATCGAGGCGTGCTGCACCTCCAGGCCGCTCGACCTGCCGGGGCCCAATGTCCTGGTCGGCCTGCCGCCCGACGCGCGGCGTACGGTCAAGCTGCCGCCGGGGACGGGCCTGGTCTGCCTGCCGACGCCGCGGGGCGGATGGGCCGCGGTCGCGTTTGGCATCCGGGACGACTTCAAGACGCCGCGCGCCCGGGGCGGCACGTTCGCCAACGAGCCGCTCGACCGCCTGCTGGAGCGATATGAGCTGACGCCGGACGCGGTCTGGGACGAGGCCGACCCCGCCGCGCAGACACTCTGGAACGCGAAGCTGTGGACGCTGGGCCCGGTCGATACGGCGTTGGGCCACGCGATGGCGTTGGTCGGCCAACGCAAGCCGGCCGCGAAGCAACGGGCCGCGTGGCGCCGGGCGCGACGCGTCAGCATGGCGGAACTGCTCACGCGGGTGGATCACGGCCGCCTGCTGGCGCATCGCCAGGAGATCCAACGTCGGGTGGAGATCGAGCGGCTCGACGAGCGGCTCGAGGCCGATCCCTGGCTGCCGGCCCGCGACGTGGCGGCGATGCTGCGGCGAACCGAAGAGGCCCGTGTCGCGCTGGACGCGGTGCGCGGCCTGCTCGGGCGGACCCAGGCGCCGCCCGCCCGCGCCCGCCTGCTGCGCCTGGCCGGCGAGATCGTCGACGCCTACCCCGCGGCCCGCGGCGCGGACCGCACCGACTTCACACGCGCCGCCATGAGTGCCGTGATGGACGCCGTCGGCGGGGGCGCCGCCGCTTCGGGCGACATCCGCCCCGCCGCCGTGTTGCCGGACCAGGTGGTGTGGGTCACCGCGCCGGTCCGGCTCGATTTTCACGGCGGCTGGTCCGACACGCCGCCGATCTGCACCGAGTGCGGCGGGACGGTGCTCAACGCCGCCGTGACGCTCAACGACCATTACCCCGTTCAGGTCATCGCCAAGCTCACCGCCCAGCCTCGGATCACGCTCAACTCGATCGACCTGGGGCATTCGGTCACCTTCACCAACGCCAGAGACGTCGAGGGGCCGATCGACCCGACGCAGTGGTGGGCCTTACCCAAGGCCGCCCTTCGGCTCTCGGGAGTCTTGCCGCAGGACGGCAGGACCTCCCTCAAACGCCGGCTCGAAGCGTTCGGCGGGGGACTGGACCTGACGATCTTCTCAGCCCTGCCCAAGGGGTCGGGGCTGGGGACCAGTTCGGTGCTCGGCGCCGCGATGCTCGCGTGCCTGGCGCGTATCCTTGGCCAGACCGAAAGCCTTGAATTCTTGTCCGCGCGCACGCTGCGGCTCGAACAGCTCATGACCACGGGGGGCGGCTGGCAGGACCAGGTCGGCGCGATCTTCGGCGGGGTCAAGCTCATCCGCACCCGGCCCGGCGTCGACCAGCGCCCCGCCGTGCAGTGGGCCCGGTTCGAGCCCGACGCCAACCCGGATCTCGCGAACCGTTGCCTGCTCTACTTCACCGGCATCCAGCGCATGGCCCGCGACATCCTGCAGAAGGTGGTCGGCCGGTACCTGCTGCGCGACCCGGCGGCGCTGGACATCCTCCGCCGCCTCAAGGCCGGCGCCGAGCAGATGAAGACCGACCTCGACGCGGGCGACGCCGACGCGTTCGCCCGCGGCATCGAGGAATACTGGGCCCTGAAGCGCGCCCTCGACCCCGGCTCGACCAACCCGCGGATCGAGGCCCTGCTCAAGCCGGTCAACCGCTACCTCGACGCCCGCCTGCTGCTGGGCGCGGGCGGGGGCGGGTTCGTCTTCATGATCGCCAAGGACCCCGGGGCGGCACAAAAGGTGCGGACGCTGCTCGACAAGTATCCCCCCAATCCGCTGGCTCGCTTCTTTGACTTCAACGTCAACCGTCGGGGGCTGGGAGTCACCGTGCTATGAACGATCCATCATCTTCCTCCACCCCCGCACGAGGCCGGCGTCTGCGGCGCATCGCGGCATGGCTTGTCGTCATCGCCGCGGCGATCCTGATTGGGGTTGAACTCTTCGCCCGCTTTTATCTCGGCCTGGGCACGCCGCCGCTGTCCCAGGCTCACCCGCAGATCGAGTACATGTTCAAGCCCGATCAAGACGTGTGGCGGTTCGGCAACCGCGTGAAAATCAACGCCTACGGGATGCGCAGCGACGACTTCCCGCCCGACAAGGCCGACCCCGACGAGTTCCGCGTCATGGTCTACGGCGACAGCGTGATCAATGGAGGCAACCTCACCGATCAAAACGACCTGGCGACGTCCATCATCCAGGATCGGTTGCGTGAGTCGCTCGGCCGGCCGGTCGTGGTCGGCAACATCTCGGCCGGGAGTTGGGGCCCTGAAAACCTGCTGGCCCACGCCCAGACCTACGGCACGTTCGACGCCGACGTCATCCTGGTCGTGCTCTCCAGCCACGACGCCGAGGACCTGGCCGAGTTCAAGCCGCTGAGCCCGAAGACCCACCCGCAGGAGCCGCCGTTCTCAGCCGTCACGGAGGGGATGTTCCGCTACCTGCCGCGGTTTCTTCCTTCATGGAGCGGGAGACGTCATGCGCCGGCCGGCATGAACACCCATCCATTGACCGACGCCCAAAAGCAGCAGGTGGAAGACGCTTTACGGCGGCTGGTGACGCTTGGGCGGTCCAGCGGCGCCGAGGTCGTCCTGCTGTTGCACTGGGACCGAGACGAAGCCAAAGCCGGCCAAAGCGAGCCGAAGCAGGCACGGCTCCTCCGCGTCGCTGAAGATGCGGGCGTGCCCGTCGTATCGGTCGGTGAAGCATTCCGCAAGCAGATCGACACCGGCGTCAGCCCCTACCGGGACAAAATCCATCCCAACGCAACCGGGCAACGCGTTCTCGCGGACGTCATGACTCAAGCCATCCGCGATGTCCGCGAAACGCCATAGCCAGGCCCGCCGGCTATGCGTGATGGAGCGGTTGTAATCCGCCAGCGGCCTGTTCGCGGAAGATCGTCGCCAGCGCCAGCGCGTCGCGGAGGAAGCCCTCGAAGTCGGCCGGCTGCACGCGGTCGCCATGCAACAGGAACGCGAGACGGTCGTGCCGGCTGATGACGACGGTCTCGCGGTTGTCACGCAACAGTTCTTTCGCCTCGTCGGTGAACAGCGCTGTGATCCGGTCCTTCTCCACGCCGCGCACCAGGTTCCGGGCGCCGAAGCGGTCGGTGGGGAGAAACACCTTGGACCGGTGGATATGACGGAGCATGAAGTTGTTGGGGGTGAGTGAGAACGCGGGCAGGCCGTCGGGGAGCCCGTCGATCAGGACGATGACCTTGTCCAGCGTCTGGTGGTTGGCGTTGCTGCGGTCGGTCTCGGGGCCGAGCACGAGGTGGACCGCCGTGACCTCGAACCCATCGATCTCGGCGGCCAGGGCGCCGGCGATCGTCACCTCACGGACGAACATCCGCAGGTCGCTGAACAGGTCGACGGCCGTTTCGGCCAACGCCGCCAACTGGGTTTCGCCGCGCACCGGCGCGAAACCCTTGATCGACTGCACCGCGAGAAACGCCTCGTCCTCGGCAGCGGTTCGTTTCTTATGCCGCCAGAGCAACCACGCGCCGATCCCCACCGCGGCCAAGCCGACCATGATCGCGATATCAACCCGCTTGCCGTTTCCCCCGTTAGGGGTCTGGGCCAGAACACACAGGCTCCATGCGATGGCGTCGTTCATGCGTCGTCCTCAACACACGCCGGCGCAGCCCCCCGCCGCGAGCGGTCGACCGGCTCACTCCATTTTACGCGCGTCCCCCGGCGGAGCGCGGCGGGGCCGGTTTATTCGCTCTCCAGCGTCTGCGGCGTCACGTCCCGGCCGTCGGCGAGCGTCGCGGAGACATCGGTGAACCACAGCTTGAAGCCGCTGCCCTCGGGGCCGCGGTGCAGGGTGCTGAGGATGATCGGGCCGAGGGAGCAATGGTCTTCAAACGTTGCGGGCCGGCCGTTCTCGCCGCCGCCGCGCCGGAAGACCCACTGCTCGATCAACTCATCCGGGTTGAGATAAAGCTCATACGCGTCCCCCGGGGTGTAGCCGCCCTCGCTGGGGAACGTGACGACCACCTTGCGCCCCTGGGCCCGCCGCTGCACGTCGGGGATCGGGAACGCGGCCATGCCCTCATCGACAACCTGCGGGTTGGACCAGACGAGTTGAAACGGGAACAGCAGCCAATACGTGTCGTTGATGAACTGATGATGGGCCTTGACGAACGCCTCGGGGGAATCGGGCCCGATCGCGTCATGGTTGAACGTGATCGGCTCGCCGTCGGCCCCGCGGCGGAGTGTGACGCGGGTGGTCTTCACGTCCCAGTCCCAGTGGCGGACGATCGACCGATCGCCGAGGTTCACGTTGAAGGTGAAACGCAGGTGGGCGACCTGGTCCCAGTGCGAGAAGCCGTGCGCCTCGGCGATCCGGGACGCGGGCGTTTGGTCCTCGGCGTGAACCGGCGGCGCGGCGGCCGCGGCCAGCACCATGGTTAAACCCCAGACGCTATTCCGCAAACAAGCCTGTTTCATCGGAAATCTCCGTTTCGAGTTCGACCCCGATATGGTCCGCCCCGTCGGCGGTGAGTTGGCGCCCGCGGCGGGTGCGGGCGAGGAAGCCGATCTGCAGCAGGTAAGGCTCGACCATGTCCTCGAGGGTGCCGGCGTCCTCGCCCATGGTGGCGGCGACGGCTTCGAGGCCAACCGGGCCGCCGCGGTAGACCTTGCCGATCGCGGTGAGATAACGGCGGTCGAGCTCGTCGAGCCCCAGCGCGTCGACGCCTTCGAGCTTCAGCGCCTCGTCGACCACGCCCGGCGCGAGCCGGCCGCCGGCCTTGACCTGAGCGTAGTCGCGGACGCGGCGGAGCAGCCGGTTGGCGACCCGCGGCGTGCCCCGGCTGCGCGAGCCGATCGCCTCGAGCGACCCGTCGTCGGCGCCGTCCATCTTCAACAGCCCGGCGCTGCGCTGGAGGATCCGCAGCAGGTCCGCCTCGCTGTAATAGTCGAGGTTGTGGGCGATCCCGAACCGAGAGCGCATCGGCCCGCTGATCAGCCCCGCGCGAGTCGTCGCGCCGATGAGCGTGAACGGCTGCAGCGGCAGCGTGATCGTGCGGGCGTGCATCCCCTGGTCGATCTGCACGTCGATCTTGAAGTCCTCCATCGCCGAGTAGAGGTACTCTTCGAGCGAGATGTGCAGGCGGTGGATCTCGTCGACAAACAGCACGTCGCTCTTCTGGAGCTTGGTGAGGATGCCCACGAGGTCGGCGGGCTTGGTGAGGGCCGGGCCGGCGGTGACGGTGACCTGGGTCCCCATCTCGTGGGCGATGATGTGGGCGAGGGTGGTCTTGCCCAGGCCGGGCGGCCCGTGAAGCAGGACGTGCTCCATCGGCTCGCCACGCTGCTTGACCGCCTTGAGCGTAATCGCCAGCTTCTCGATGAGCTTGGGCTGGCCGACGTAGTCGTCGAGGCGCTGGGGGCGCAGGGAGAGGTTGAGGCGGTCTTCGCCCGCGTCTTCGGCCTGACCGGAGATGATGCGATGGGTGGCCATGCAATCAGCATGTTAGCAGAGTCAAGAGCCGGTCAATCGAACCCGATGACCCGCGCGACCTCGTCCATGCTGGTCTCGCCCTTCATCACCAGGTCCATCGCGGCGTCGCGCAGGGACTGGAACACGGTCATCTCGATCGCCTTCTTGATGGCGGCGATGTTAGGCTCGTTGAGGATGACGTCGCGGATCTCGTCCGAGGCGCTGAGCAGCTCGAACACGCCCAGCCGGCCGTGGTAGCCGGTCCCGAAGCACTGCTTGCAGCCCGCGGGGGCGAAGACCTGCTTGAGGCCCTCGACCGACTTGCCGAGTTGGAGGATCTGCTCGGGGGTGGGCCGTTTGGGCGTCTTGCAGTGGCTGCACAAGCGGCGGACGAGGCGTTGGGCGAGCACGAGGTTGAGCGTGCTGGCCACAAGGTAGGGCTCGACGCCCAGGTCGAGCAGGCGGAACACGGTGCCGATGGTGTCCTTGGCGTGGATGGTCGAGAGCACGAGGTGGCCGGTGGTGGCGGCCTGCATCGCGGTGACGGCGGTGTCGCGGTCGCGGATTTCGCCGAGGACGATGACGTCGGGGTCCTGCCGCAGGCAGGATCGCAGGAGCGTGCTGAAGGTCTGGCCGGCGTCCTCATCGACGGGGATCTGGGTGACGCCCTGGACCTCGTACTCGACCGGGTCTTCGATGGTGATGACGTTGCGGATGCTGGCGTCGATCTGGCGGAGGGTGGCGTAGAGGGTGGTGGTCTTGCCCGAGCCGGTGGGGCCGCAGACCAGGAGCATGCCGGTGTCCTGGCGCGCGGTGGCGCGGATCTTCTGGTACATGTGCTCGGGCAGGTCGAGGTCTTTGAGCTGCTGAGGGGCGTTCTGGGGGTCAAGCACGCGGAGGACGAGCTTCTGGCCGAACATCGAGGGGGTGAAGCTGACGCGGTAGTCGACCCGCCGGCCGGGCACCTTGGAGCTGAAGTGGCCCTCCTGGACGATCGCCTTCTTGGTCATGTCGATATCGGAGAGGACCTTGATCAGCGAGGCGAGCCGCTTGGCCGTTTCGGGGTCGAGCTGGGTGACGCCGACCATCGCGCCGTCGATGCGCAGCCGCAGCAGCGATCCGTTGCGCTTGGGCTCGAGGTGAACGTCCGACGCGGCCGAGCGGATGCAGCCCAGCACGATCAGGCGGAGGATCCGCAGGGTCGCGGCCGTGCCGGACTGGGCGTCGCCCTCGCCGGCGTGGACCACCTGGCCCCGGGCGTTGATGAGCGAGACGTTCGACAAGCCGAACGGCACGTCTTCGCCGACCGTCGCGAGCGCGTCGATCGACCCGATGCCGATGCCCGGGCCGGTGATCGACGGGTCGTGATCGCGGTCGGCGGTGTATTCGTCGCCGCCGTCGAGGTCCAGGCTGAAGCCGTCGTCGGTCGCCGGCTCGTCCGGGTCGGGCAGCGTGAACTCGTCGTCCCCGCTGGGCGCCACCGGCGCCGGCTCGGCGGGGACCGGCGCGGGCTTGGGTGTGGGTTTATCCTTCAGGAAACGCACGAGCGTGTTGCCCACCCTGAACTCGGCTCCCGGCTGGAGCACCACCTTGACGATCCTCAGCCCCTCGATGGTCGTGCCGTTGCGCGAGTCCAGGTCGCGGAGCACGTAGCCCTCCAGCGTCTGCTCGATCTCGCAGTGATACCGGCTGATGAGGTGGTCGTCGGTGATCGTCACCGTGTTGCTGTCGTGCCGGCCGATGGTCATCTTGTGCCCGCGGAGGGGCAGGACCTGGGCGCCCTGGGTGGTGTGGATCTCGATGTACGGCATAGTCAGAAAAAGCCCTAAAGGGGCATTCTAGCAGATCGGGTTTGTCGGCCCGATTTCCCAGCGTACATACGCTTCTGGGGTAGCCGGGCCGCTACGCGGCCCTGGCCAGGCAGGCGTTGCCGCCGTTATTTATTGCGGCGCGACCGGCAGGCCGCACTCGGGGCACGACGCCGCGTCCGGCTTGCCGCGCAGGTCGTAGCCACAATTCAGACAGAATCGCCCCGACAGCTTCGCCCGGCGGTAAGCCTCACGCTTGTACAGCAGCACGATCCCCGGCCCGAACGCGATCAGCAGCACCACGCCGACGAACACCAGCGTCGTGTACGTACCCCGGGCGCAATAGCAGTCCCGCTGTTTTGTCGCCCACACGTGAACCGGCACGGCGATCACGGCTTCAACCAGGCTCCCGGCAATCAACCCCCGCAGCATCCGTGTCAACTGTGTGTAACGATCGCTCCCGCGCCAGTACATAAAGAACACGGCCGCCCAGGCGCCCCAGATGACAAACACCGCCGCCCAGATCCCCCATAGCCCGTATGACGGAGCCGGATCAAACAAACTTTCGACCAGCGGCGCCCACCAATCGCCCAGTTCCAGGATCATCGCGCCCAGCCCAACGGTCAACATCATCGCCATGAACGCCGCCGCCAACACCGCCGACCACATCGGCCGGCCCTTGGACGTGAGGCGGATCGTCAGCCGCCGCCCCGGCCGCAACAGGGCCCATTGCATCAACAGGACCACCGCAAAAACGCCCGCGACGTTAACCAGGTACACAGACACCGAGTTTGTCCCGATCCACAGCGGCGTGCCCACCAGCCCACCGAAGCCGAGGATCGTCAGTTTCTGCGAAACCACGGGCGCCACGGCAAAGCCGACCGCCGCCGCGGCGAACAGGATGCCGGCCGCGAGGATCGCGTGCCGCAGACGGTAGGCGCGGGTCTGGCCACGGGTCATGCCATGAGTGTATCGACCGCGCCCGGAGCGTTTTCATTCGATGTGTCGGGGAAGCCCCGGATGCGCATCCGGAGCCCGGGCCCTACACCGGGTGGGCGTCACGCTCGGTGAGCACGAGGTCGTCGTAGGTCTCGCGACGACGGATGACCGTGGCCCGTTCGCCGTCGACCAGGACCTCGACGGGGCGGGGGAAGGCGTTGTAGTTGCTGGCCATGACCATGCCGTAGGCGCCGGCGGTGAACACGCAGAGCCGGTCGCCGCGTTGGACCGGGGGCAGGTCACGGGCCTTGGCGAGGGTGTCGCCGGTCTCGCAGATCGGGCCCACGATGTCAGACGTCTCCAGCCCGGGCAGGGGCATCTCGGCGGCGCGGTGAGGAGGTGTGTGCTCGGGCGCGACCCGCGTGGGCCAGATGAAGTGGAACGCGTCGTACATCGCGGGGCGGACCAGGTTGTGCATCCCCGCGTCGACGATCACGAACCGCTTCGCGGCCGAGGTCGACTCCTTCACGTATTGCACCTGCGTGACCATGACGCCGGCGTTGCCCGCGATCGTCCGGCCCGGCTCGATGATCACCCGCAAATCCTTGCCCCGCAGCAGCGGCACGAGCGCGTCGGCGTACTCCTGGTACGCCGGGCTCTTGCCCGACTCGTAGTCGGCGGCGTAACCCCCGCCGATGTCGATCGTGTCGATCACGTGCCCGCCGGCGCGCAGCTCGTCGATCAGCTCGAGGGCGCGGGCGGTCGCGTCGACGTACGGCTCGGGCGAATAGATCGGGCTGCCGATGTGCAGGTGGATCGCGTCGAGCCGGCAGTGAGGGTTGCGGCCGTAGGTCTCGAAGAACCGCCGGGCGCGGGCGATGTCGACGCCGAACTTGGTCTCCTTGGAGCCGGTGGTGGTCTTGGCGTGCGTCCGGGGGTCGGCGACGTCGGGGTTGATGCGCAGGGCGCCGTGCGCGGGCTTGCCGAGCTGCTCGGCGAGGCGGGCGATGTTCTCGAACTCGGCCTCGGACTCGATGTTGAACCAGCCGATCTCGGCCTCGATGGCCTCGGTGATCTCGGCGTCGGTCTTGCCCACGCCGGCGTAGACGACCTTGCTCATGTCGGCGCCGGCCTGCCGGGCGCGGTAGAGCTCGCCGCCGCTGACCACGTCCATGCCGCTGCCCATCGACGCCAGCAGCTTGACGATGTGCAGGTTGCCGCAGCTCTTGATCGAGTAGCACACGATCGGGTCGAGCGCCGAGAACGCGTCGACGATCGCGCGGTAGTGGTCCGTGAACGTCTGCTTCGAATAGACGTAGGCCGGCGTGCCGACGCGGTCGGCCAGGTCGTCCAGGGCCACCTGCTCGCAGTGGAGCCGGCCGTCCCGGTAGGTGAAATGGTCCATCGCTTGTTCCTGCTTCCTTCGATTAAGGCCAAAGGGTGATCATACCGCCCCAAACGCAGCGGTGCCGAAACATAGACCAGAAGCCGGCCCAATCGAATATGTGATCAAGCCGGTCCTGAGCGCAGCGAAGGTCCGGATCGAGTCGGCGCGAAAGACATCCGGACCTTCGCTGCGCTCAGGACCGGCTTCTCACCCACGGAAGGCGGCGTAGAATGACGCCGTGGAACTCATTTATCTCGACAACAACGCCACGACCCGGCCGGACGACGCGGTGGCGGCGGCCATGGACGACGCCAACCGCGCGTTGTGGGCCAACCCTTCGAGCGTGCACCGTTTCGGCCAGATGGTGCGGCAGCGGCTGGAGCTGGCCCGGGCGGCCGCGGCGGAGCTGGTCGGCGCCCGGCCACGGGAGCTGGTCTTCACCTCCGGGGGGACCGAGGCGAACAACCTGGCGATCCGCGGGCTGCTGGGGCCGACCCTCGGCTCGGCGACGCCGGGCGTGCTGATCACCACGCCGGTCGAGCACGCGGCGGTCCGGGAGCCGGCCGAGGCGTATGAAGCGCGGGGCGGCGCGGTCGTCCGCCTGGCGGTCGACCATGACGGGCGGATCGGCCCGCAACAGGTCGCCGACGCCGTCGCCTCGGCTCACGAAGACGGCCGGGCGGTGCTGGTCAGCGTGCAATGGGCCAACAACGAAACCGGCGTGCTTCAGCCGGTCGATGCGATCGCCCGGGCCGCGCATGAACATAAACGCGTCCGTCTGCACGTGGACGCCACCCAGGCGGTGGGGAAAATCCCGGTCGATGTGAAGGCGACCGGCGTGGACCTGATGACCTTTGCCGGCCATAAATTCCACGGCCCCAAGGGCGTCGGCGCGTTGTACGTCCGGGCCGGCGTGCGCCTGGACGCCCTGCAGCGCGGAGGCCCGCAGGAACGCGAGCTGCGCGGCGGGACCGAGAACACCGCGGGGATCATCGGCCTGGGCGTCGCGGCGGAGCTGGCCCGGGCGTTCCTGGAGGACGTCGGGCGCATCGACGCGTTGCGTGAACTGCGCGACCGGTTCGAGCAGGCGGTGTGCCGGGCGTGCCCGAAGACCGTGGTGAACGCCGGCGGCGGGCCGCGGCTGTGGAACACGACCAACCTCGGCTTCCCGGGCCTGGAGGCGGAGGCGGTCCTGCTGGGCCTCAGCGAGCGGGGGGTCTGCGCCTCGGCGGGGGCGGCGTGCAGCAGCGGCTCGCTCGACCCCTCGCCGGTGCTGCTGGCGATGGGCGTGCCCGAGCCGACGGCTCACGGGGCGGTGCGGTTCTCGCTCTCGCGGCAGACCACGCCCGACGAAATCGACCGCGCCGCACTCATCGTCCCCGAGGTCGTCCGCCGCCTCGCCCAGACCCTGCCGGTCTCGGCGTGACGCCAACCCCGCGTACGGTTACCCTACAGCCGCCGAAAACGTTGGGGATCGACCGTATGCAATTGATGACTTGGACGATGGCGAGGCTGGGCAGCCGGTTCGGCTTGGTCTTCGAGCCCTACCGCAAATGCGTCCGCCACTCGGCGCTGGGCCGCTTCCTCGATCAGCCGACCGACCTGATGGTCGGCCTGGTCGAGCCCGGCGGCGTCGAACGCGTGCTGCCCTTCACCACCGAGGGAACGCCCCTCTTCAACTGCGAACAGTTCCCCCGCTTCAACTCCATCACCTACCGGGGCTACTCCGAAACCCACCGGCTTCGGTTCGAGTTCAACGTCCACAGCGTGTTCTATCCCCAGAACGAGCCCCTGTGCATCATGCCGGCGTTCTACCTGGAGATGCGCGTCAACCCCATCGACAAGGTCCGCTGGGTCAGGCCCGCCGGCGATCGGCCGGAACAGGTCGAGCTGTTCATCCGCATCCGCCGCCCCGACACCGCGGTCTCCACCGCAGAGCCCGGGGGGCCTGCGGCGATCCGCCTCAGCTACGACAACCCGCTCGCCCCCCGGCACGACATGATGGACAGCGCCACGGTCGGCCGCGGGCAGACCGATCGGCGGGTCCGCGTCGAGGAGCGGATCGTCAGCCTCAACGACGAAGCCGTCGCGCTCGACACCCGCGACGGGCTCAAGTGCACCATCCCCGTCACCGACGAGGGCTCGGGTGTGAAGTGGCGCCTGGTCTGGGCCGCCCACACCCGCGAGCCGGTCCTTCAGCTCAAGCTCGATGAGTCCGAGCCGCAGGACGCGCCGTTCCGCTACACCGCGCACTGGCAGGACGTCGACGCGGTCGTCGAAGACGCGGTCAAGGCCCGCGACGACAACCTCGCCCTGTCCCGCCGGTTCGAGAAGCTGCTCGAACAGGCCCCCATCCGCGGGGTCAAGCGGCACCTGCTCAACCACACGTTCCAGGCGTACCTCGCCAACACCTTCTGGTGCGACGTCCCCGGCGGCGATGGCCGGCCACGCGACTGGTTCAGCGTCTGGGAAGGGTCCTGCTTTTACCATTCGACGATCGACGTCGAATACAACAACGTCCTGTTCTACCTCAACGTCTGGCCGCAACTGCTGGTCAAGCAGTTCGACCAGTGGGCCCGCCACGCCAACGACCACGCCCCGTCGGGCGGTGCGTTCCTCAGCCACGATATGGGCGGGGGGGTGTTCGCCGTCGGCCAGGCCTATCCCCACCCGATGGAGGTGGAAGAGAACTGCAACTACCTGCTGCTGATGCAGACCTACATGCACTGGACCGGCGACACCGGGCCGGCGGTCCGGCACGCCCCGCTGCTCAAGCGGCTGGTCGATTACCTGATCTGGACCGACCGCGACCACAGCGGCTTCCCGTCCGAAGGCGTCGCCAACACGATCGACGACGCGTCGCCGGCGGTGCAGTTCTCCCGCAAGCAGACCTACCTCGCGGTCAAACGCGCCGCCGCCCTCCGCGCCGCGGCGTCCCTGCTCCAACGCAGCCCGGACCACCTCGACCTGGCCAAGGCCGCGGAGCACGCCGCCGAGGACGCCGCCCGCAAGATCGAGGACGCCGCCTGGCTGGGCGACCACTACGCCGTGTGCGTCGACAAGTCCGCCGTCGGCATGACCGACGTCTGGACCGGCAAGCCCCTGCCTTACGCCGAGCTGCCCGGCTGGGACGCCTACTCCATCTACACCGGCAACGGCGAACTCCTGCCCGCGATCATCGGCCAGCCCCCGCTGCTCGACCCTGAGCGGATCAAGACCGACCTCACCAACGCCTACCGCGAAAACCTCTCCCGCTACGGCTGCGGCCACACCTCGTCCGAACCCGAAAACGTCTGGGTCTCCCAGAACCTCTGGCGCGACCACCTCGCCCGCTACCTCGGCCTGTCCACCCCACCCGCCGCGGCGTACTGGGACCTGCAGCTGATGTCCAACACCCACGACCAGTCGCTGGGCTTCATCGACACCTACATCAACAACAACCTCTGCTTCTACCCCCGCGGGATCACCGCGATGGGGTTCTTCCTCTCCGGGCCCCGCCTGATGATCGACCGCCTCGCGCCCGGTGGGGCTTACATCACCATCGAGCCGCACCGCGCGTTCCCGCAGCGCTGGCCCCTCCTGCCCCTGGCCGACTGGAAGGCGGGCAAGATCCCCGTGTGCGTCGTCGACGAGGACGGACGCGCGTTCATCGAGGGACGCATCGACCCGGTCATCATCCACGGCAGCCCGGCCGACCCCGCCGAGCCCGACGACGGGCTCATCGGCTGATCGTCAGCCCGGCGTCTCGGGCTGGGGCGGCAACACGCCGCACGCCCGGTCACAAAGCTCACACAGGTGGGTCAGCGACGGCCGGTACGCCTCCGGGCGCCCGTCGTCCTCCACGCATTGGGCCAGCTCCTGCGCCGCCTGGGCGATCCGCGGATAGCCCATGCTCGCGCAGGTCAGGCGCATCTCGCCGCACATCGCCCGGACCCGCGCCGCCGCCTCCCCCGGCCGGCTCGCATGCACCCGCCGCACCTCCGCCGTCTCGTCACGCAGCCACTCCAGAAATTCCCGCACCATCGCGTGGGCGTACGGGTCGTCCCACAACTCGCTGTACAGCGGCTTGACCCTCGGCTCCTTGCCGGGCTCGTCGTCCGGGTCGCCCAGCCACCGCTCCATCACGTCGGCAAGCTTGGTCCGGGTGATCGGCTTGGCCAGGAAAGCGTCACAACCCGCCTGGATGGCTTCCGCGACGCACGACTCGTCTTCGTCCACGCTCAACGCGATGATCGGGACGGTCAGCCCGTTCTTGCGCATCCGGGCCGCCAACCGGTCGCCCGGGATATCCGGGAGATCCAGTCCCAGCATCAGCATGTCGAACGGCTGCTTGGTCGACAGCGTCAACGCCTCGCGCCCGCTGCCCACCACGTGCGGCTCGACGCCCAGCTTCTGGAGAAAATAGCTGGTCAGACGCCGCTGCAGCGGCGCGTCCTCCGCCAGCAGCACCCGCGACGCCGGCGCTCCGACGCCCATCTCCTCCTCGGCTTCCATCGCCAGAAGCGACCGGGCCGCGATCGGCTGGTCGAACGCGATCCCCACGTCATGGACCTTGCCCTTGACAAACCCGCAACGCTGCACCGTCCCCCGGACCTGCAGCGTCTCGTTGTCCTCGGTCACCAGCGTCAACCGCACCGGCGTCATGCGGTGCAGGAAGCCGCAGTGCAGCACCCCGGCGCCGTGATCGCTGATGTTGCGCATCACCACCCGGTAGGTCGGCTGGCCATGCCCTCTCTCCAGCACCGTCATCAGCGTGCCGTCCCGGAACGGGTAGCTGAGGCGCGGCGACCGGCGCTTGGACCGGCCGGGCTGGTCGGCCTCCTCCGCGTCCAGCTGCCGGATGATCGACTCCTGCTGCACCGGCGTGAGCTTGAGCAGGTCCAGGTAAGCGATGCCGTGAAGGGAATCGTGCATGGGGCGCTTCGCGGCGGCGGGCCTGACGCAAACTCGGACGGCTCAAACCCAACCCGCCCACACCCCAAGACGCGCAAGCAAGCTCCCGCGCCGCGCCGCGTTCGTCCGGTCCGCCAGGACATGAAAAGCACCGTCCGAGAATCAATCACTTGCTTTCACACGTCAACGCAAAGGCGTCGGACCACCCACGCAAGCAACAGATATATCGGCCAAACGCCCGACAAGGGTTATCGCCTGCCCCGTTTATCACCCCGCTGAAATCCATCGCGGCGGCTGCGGGTTTCCCTACTCGCGGATGCCCAGGTCCGACTTGGTCATCAGGCTCGCGAACGCGAACCCCGCCTGCTCGATGTTCTCGCGGGCGCCCTCTTCCCGATCGATCACCACCACGATCTTCGCCACACGCACGTTCAGCTCGTCCCGCAGCAGCGTCGCCGCCTCGATCGACTGCCCGCCCGTGGTGGCGATGTCTTCGGTGATCATCACGGTCTCGCCCGCGTTCAGCACGCCTTCGAACCGCTTGGCGGTGCCGTAGTCTTTCTTGGCGTTGCGGATCAGGACCATCGGCAGGCCGGTGTGCAGCGCGGTCGCGGTGACCAGCGGCACCCCGCCCAGCTCGGGGCCCGCGAGCCGGTCGACGTCGGGCGTGACGTGCTCGGCGAACCGGCCCGCCAGGACCGCCAGGATGTCGGGCTGGGTGGCGAAGAGGTACTTGTCCAGGTAGTACTTGCTCTTGCGGCCCGAGCGGAGGGTGAAGTCGCCGTGGAGCAGGGCCGCGTCGGCGATCCGTTGTTTCAATTCGTCGTCGGTCATGCCGGGGAGTATACCGGCCGGTACACTGACCGGTATGGCACGACAACTCCAGGACAAGGTCATCGTCATCACGGGCGCCAGCGCCGGCATCGGCGAGGCGGTCGCCGTCGCCTGCGCCAAGGCGGGCATGCACGCCGTCCTCGGCGCCCGGCGGCAGGAAAAGCTCGACGAGGTCGCCGCCGGCGTCGAAAAGCTCGGACGCAAGGCGCTGGCCGTGCCCTGCGACGTCACACGCGACGGCGACGTCGCCGACCTGTTCGACCGCGCGTTCACCCAGATGGGCCGCGTCGACGTGGTCTTCGCCAACGCGGGCTACGGCCTCTACGGCTCGGTGCTGGAGACCACTGACCAGGACCACCGCGCGATCTTCGAGACCAACTACTTCGGCACGATCCGCGCCATCCAGGCCGGCGTCCCCTGCCTCGCCAAGACCTACGAAGGCCTCAAGCACGTGATCGTCTGCTCCTCCTCGGCCAGCGAGATCGGCGTGCCCATGATGGGGCCCTACTGCGCCACCAAGGCGGCCCAGGACGCGATCGTCTCGTCCCTGCGCGCCGAGCTGGCGCGCGACGGCTTCGCGGTCACCGGGGTGCACCCGGTGGGGACGAGCTCGAGCTTCTTCGACGTGGCCGCCGAGGTGTCGGGCCAGGAGCAACACGAGAGCAACACCCCCGTGCCGCTGATGCAGACGCCCCACGACGTGGCCCGGGCGATCGTGAAGGCGATCCGCCGCCCCCGCCCCGAGGTCTGGCCCATGGCGCCCGCCCGCCTCGCCCTGGCGCTGGCGACCGCGGCCCCCAGCTTCGGCGCGTGGATCATGCGCCGTCACGCGAAGAAGGTGATGCCGTGACCCCGCCCTGCCGCATGCCGTATTGAACGACCCTGATGATGTTGATCGTGAATTGGCCAACCATGATCACCCCCACCACCAAGATGAAGGGGGAGGGGTTGGTGAAGGCGAAATAAAGCGTCATCCCGAGAAAGAGCGCTCCATACAGGCAAAACATGGCAAGCGTGCGCCGCCAATGATTGAGATATTGAATGGACCATCCGTGTCTCCACCACATCGCCCAGTCCCGGCGTTCTATCGGCGTGCCGCTTTCAGGAACACTCCATCCGCATTCGGGGCAAACGCCGCTTGATGACCCCCTCAAGTCGTAACCACACTGGCCGCAGAGCCCGGGGTTCTGGGCGTAATCCTGCAGCGCGTCGCGCGGCCTTTTGACGCGTAACGCCATAGAGAGACAGGGAACGGCGCACACCCCGAAGACGATCATGAGCAGCCAGTTCCCATCAATGGCCATGAAAGCGGCCGCCGAAGCGAGACCGACGGCTCCAGCTAAGCCGCCAAACGCACGCACACGCTGCATCCGGTCAAAAGAGTCGATGTTTCGTGAGAGCCACCATGCTTGCGCCACCCCCGCAGCCAGGAAAACCGCGGCCAAGAGCCAACCGAGCATATGTCCCATGGCACGCCTTCCGGAAATCAATCACAACACGTCTGCAGCAGTTGGCCGCACTTGGCGCAGAACCACTTCTGTTTCTTCTCCACCCCAGGGCCACCGCAGACCGGGCAGACGATCCGGTCCGGACACGGCGGCGGGTCCGCGGGCTTGGGGTCGGGCGGATCGTTCTTGGCAGGGTCTGTCGGCATCCGCCGTTTAAGGATACTGATCGAAGTGAACTTAGCCACAAAAAGAAACACGGTTGAATCAGGAAGCCCGGGGACAGCAGTCCCCGGGCTTCCGGTCAGTCCGTACGGTTCAGGTATTCCTTCATCAGACGCTCCTGGTCACGCGGCGTCGGCCGGCGAAACGTCAAGGGGATCACGCTGGCGATCAACGCGACCGCGAGCAGCAGGGTGAGGAACGCCACAGGAAGCCGCCCCCACAACGTCGGGTGGGCGACGACGAACGCCAGATACAGCGCCGCCAGCCCATAGCGCGCCGTAACCAGCCGGCGCAGCCACGCTTCCAGGGCCATGACGATCACGAGCGTCAACGCGACGGCGCTGAGCACCGTGAGCAACTGAAGGTCATACGCGTCGCGCAGCGGCTGGGCGTCGAGGCGGCGCTGCGCCCGGTGCTCATCGAGGGCGAGCGGCGTCACATCGGACTCGCGCATACGCTGGAGTTGCTGCGCGGTCTGGGCGTCGTAGGCCGCCAGCGCGGCGCCGGACTCGGTCCACGACGGCGCAAACGGGATCGCGACGGCCCCAAGGGCCAAGCCCACGAGCAGCAGCCATGCATGTGATCGATCGGCGGAGGACCGGGCCATGAACGCCTGATCATAGCCGCGGCTCACCCGCACATGGGCGGCGGCGCCGGCGTCTCCGACCAACCGCCGCTGTGCACCACGCGGCGGCGGACGCGTTTGAGCACCGCGATGACCAGCTTCACATCGTGATGCTCCACCGCGCCCACGTTGCCGACCGAGTCGGCCTCACGCACGACCGTGCGCACGGCCGAGGTGAACCGATCGATCGGGTCGGTGTGGCACTCGGCGACCAGCCGCAGAAGACCCGCCGTGTAGTACGGCGGCTCCACGAAACGGCCGAGCCGACGACACACCCCGGCCCACTCTTCATCAAACATGCTGCGAAGACGAGAAAGACCCACATCAGCGGCCAACACCTGACACCCCCTTTCGAGGCGTAGTGTGTAGAAGGCTTCTTAAAAAGCCATTTTATCGGTCCCGGCCCGTCTCGCCAAAGAGAATCTTCACCTAACGGGAGTCCCGCACGCGCATGCGGGACTTCGTAGGTTAACCGGCAAGGTCAAAAAAGTGGTTTACGGCACGAGAAACGCGTCGTCAGGCGCGGCGGGGGTTTCTTTGCCGGTGTAGTCCTCAACGCCCTGGGCGGCGTAGATGTTGTCGGTCTGGCCGGTGCGGGGGTTCACCACCTGGGGGCTGGCCGACCAGGTCACGTGGCCGTCGGCGGTCAGCATGTTCTGGCCGCGGCCGTCGTACATCCGGCTCGCCGAGAGAGGCGAAACCGAGCGGTCATGCACGACCTTGCCGTTGTAGGGGACGAACATCGGGTTCTTGTTGGCGAGGATGACCAGGTACGGCTGGTCGTTGAGCCGGATCTCCGGGCGGCCGTGCTGGTTCTGGTAGCTGTAGGAAACCTGCTCGGGCGCCTTCCAGTCGTAGTCCTTGGCGCTCATGTCCTCGGGACGAGCGTGGGGGTTGGCGGGATCGGCGAGTTGTTCGGGCTGGAGGTACTGCTGGCGGATGAGCTTGTAAAGATGGGCGGAGTTGGACTGGGCGTACTTGCCGTTGACGTCGCCGACGTTCCACCAGGAGCTGTTGGGGGCGGTGTGGTACTTGGGCATGACGCCGCGGTGCTCGGCGGCGTATTTCTCGAACCCTTTCCCGGCCATCTGCAGATTGGAGGCGCCGACGGCCCGGTAGGCGTCGTCCCGGTTGCGCTCGAGGACCGGCATCAGGAGGCTGGCGCCGATCAGGAACACCGCGGCGGCGGAGGCGATCTGGCCCCAGTGGACGCCCAGGGTGCGGCGGGGCTCGGCGAGCATCGCCACCTGCTCGGCGAACTGGCGGCGGTTGCGCTCGGCGTCGACGCGGGCGAGGGTGTTTTTCAGGATATCCGTCGCCGGTTCCTCGACCGGGCAGGCGTCGAGGACGCTCATCAGCTCCATCAGCTTGGCCATGCGTTCGGCCGAATCGGGCGGCATGGGCCCGCTCGCCAAGCCGGCGGCGCGGTTCGCCAGAAACGCGTCCAAGACGGCGGCGTCTTGGGGACAGAGGGTGCAGGTATCGGCCTTTGAAGTCGATTCACTCATGAGAAGCGTGTCTTTCTGCCTTCCGGGTTGAGGCGCCCAGTAGTGGTGTTACGTGCCGGACACGGGTTGGGTTCGAGACTTCCACAATTCGGCGAAAGTTCCGACCGCGGCGTGCAGCCGGCTCTTGACCGTGCCGAGCGGGATGCCGAGCATCTCGGCGATCTCCTTGTAGGCAAACTGGTTAAAATAGGCTAGGACAAGCACTTCGCGGAGGTGGTCGGGCAGCGACGCCACGGTCTGCCGCACGGCTTCGGCGCTCTCGGCGTCTTCCGCCGCCGCGCCGGGCTGGGGCACCTCGGCTTCCAGCAGGTCGATAAACGCCCGGCCGTCCTCCCCGGCCCCGTCCATCGACGCCGAGAGCGGCGCCGCCTGACGCCGGTTGCTCCTTCGCAGATAATCCCGAGCCTTGTTTGCCGCGATCGTGAAGAGCCACGGCTTGAACCGCTTGGTCGGGTCGAACGTGTCCGCCGAGAGGTGAACCTGCAGGAACGATTCCTGGAACAGGTCTTCCGCCGCCGCCCGGTTGCCCACGAAACGCACCAGAAAATGGAACAATTCCTGGCGGTATCGCTCGACCAACTGCTCAAAGCACTCGGTTTCCCCGGCCTGATACCGCGCCAGGAGCTGTTCGTCGGTGATCTTCGCGTCCGCCATCGGCATCCATCGGTGACCGTGAACCGTGAACAGTAAACAGGAAAAGCCGCTCCAACGCGACCCCGGCCCGCCGTTTCACCGCAGACGGGGCCGGCGGCCGGCTCACCGCAAGGGGTTGATCACCAGCCCGGTCGCCAGCTTGGGGTAAAAAAACGTGCTCTTGGGCGGCATCACCTCGTTGGCCAGCGACACCCCCATCACCGCCTCCAGGGGGGTGGGCTGCATGATCACCCCCAGCCGCCCGCCCGGCTCGGCGTTGACCATGGCCTTCAATTCCTCGAGGTCGGAGGTGTATCGGTAGCTCAACGCGGCGCCCTCGCGGCCGGAGGCAATGGCGCCCGTCCCCTCGAGCAGCAGGTACTGCAGGATCGCCACGTCCAGCTGCCGCCAGACCTCCGGCTTGTCGGGAAACTCGTTCTCCAGCGGGTCCCGCTCGGTCGTGTTGACCACGTAACACTCTTCGCCGCCCGCATATAAGCCCATGGCGTGCATGCCTTTATGCGGCAATCGATCGACCAGGGCGGGCATCTGGTCGGCGTCGAAGCTCGATCGGAAAATCCCCACGTCCGTGCGTTTGACCACCTCCGCGAGCAGCTTCGGCATCTCGAAGTCCTTCAGCCCGTACAGCACCCGGTGGTAGGGCAGCACGATCATCCCCGGGTCTTCCGCCGCGACCAGCACCATCAGGCACTGCTGGGCGGCGGGCTCATCGGGGTGCGCCTTGGCGTAGTTCAGAGCGGTGGTGTAGCGGTGGTGCCCGTCGGCGATGAACACCTCGTGGTCCTTGAAGAACGCCTGGATCGCCTGGATCGTCGACGGGTCGGTCACCGCCCAGCAGCGGTGGACGACCCCGTCGTGGGCGGTCGTGCCGTGGAGGTCGGGGGCCCGCTCGAAAACCCCCCCGAGCAGGCCGACGACGTGGGCCTGGGGGTCGGCGAAGACCGAGAACACGGGCGAGAACTGGGCAGCCGACGCGGCCATCAGCTTGGAGCGGTCATCCACGCCGCCCTGGATGGTCATCTCGTGGCGGTAGACGCCGCCGGGCTGGTTGAAGTCCTGGGCCGCGACGCCGGCGAACAGGCCCCGACGTTTGAGCGTCTGGCCGTCGACCGTGTACTCCTGCTCGTAGGCGTAGATCGCCGGCTCATCGCGGCGGGCCAGCACGCCCTGCTCGAGCCAGTCGCGGTAGGTCCGCCCGGCCTTGTCGTACGCCTCGTCCGGCCCGACGGTCTTCGGGGGCGTCACCGGCAGGTCAATCGACACGATGTTGTGCGGATCGCCCTCGAGCAACGCCTGCTTGGGGCCCTCGTCGAGCACGTCGTACGGCGGCGCGATCCGGGACGACACGTCGCCCCCGCCCGCATATGTCACGGCATGGATCGGTTCAATGGCTGGCATCGGCGACAGCGTACCGCAAAGCCGGCGGCGCCGCAGACGGACATAGCGGATTGCATATGGCAAATGGCAGATGGACCGGAAGAGACTCATTTTGCTCGTTAACATGCCCGTCATCTGACCATGACGCACCTGACCGTTTCCATCATGGTGCTCGACCTCGACGCCGCCCTGGACGCCGCCCGGCGCGCCAAGGCGGTCGGCGCCGATCTAGTCGAGTACCGCATCGACCGCTTCACCGACGACCGCGACGCGGTGGTCGAACTGCTGCGCCGCTCCCCGCTGCCCTGCATCCTCACCTGCCGGCCGACGTGGGAGGGCGGCGACTACGACGGCGACGACGCCGACCGCATCAGCCTCCTCGAGTACGCCGGCACGTCCGCGCATCCGCCGGCCTACCTCGACATCGAGCTCGCGGCGTACCAGCGCTCCGCCAACCTGCGCCAGAAGGTCGGCTTGGTCGTCGACCACCCCGGGCAGGTCCGACCGATCGACACCGGGCTGATCCTCTCCAGCCACGACTTTTCCGGCCGGCCGGCGGACCTGCTCCGCCGCGCCGCCGACATGGCCGACGCCCCCGCCTGCCGCGTGATCAAGCTCGCCTGGGCCGCCCGGTCGCTGCGGGACAACATCGAGGCGTTCGAGATCATCCGCCAGCAGGTCAAACCCACGATCGCCCTGTGCATGGGCGAACACGGCCTGCCGTCGCGCGTGCTGGCGAAAAAGTTCGGCGCCCTGCTCACCTTCGCCGCCCTGGAAACCGGCGCCGAGACCGCGCCCGGCCAGCCCTCCATCAAACAGCTCAAGACCCTCTACCGCTGGGACCGCCTCGACGCCGACACCCGCGTCTATGGCGTCATCGGCCACCCGGTGGGCCACTCCCTCTCGCCGCCGATCCACAACGCCGGCTTCGACGCCGTCGGCTACAACGGCGTCTACCTGCCGATGTCCATCCCCCCCGAGTACGAGCACTTCAAGGCGACCGTCGCCGAGTGGCTCGCCTGCGCCCCGCTGCATTTCCACGGCGCCAGCGTGACGATCCCGCACAAGCAGAACCTGCTGCGGTTCGTTGAAGAGCAGGGGGGCGAGATCGAGCCGCTGGCCTCGACCATCGGCGCCGCCAACACGCTCGCGGTGCGCGACGACGGATCGCTCTATGCGAGCAACACCGACTACGCGGCTGCGCTGGACGCGGTGTGCGAAGGGCTGAACATCGCGCGGGAGGAGCTGGCGGGCAAACGGGTCGCGGTGATCGGCGCGGGCGGCGCGGCCCGCGCCATCGTCGCCGGCTTCGCCCATTACGGGGCGACGGTGGTCATCTACAACCGCACCCGCGACAAGGCCGACGAGTTGGTCGCCGCGTTCAACGGCAAGACGGGCAAGGTCGTCGCCGCGTCGCCCGACAAGCTCTGCGGCGCCTGCTGCGGCGTGTTTATCAACTGCACCCCGCTGGGCATGCATCCGCACGTGGGCGCCACGCCCATGCCCGACCCGCCCGACTGGGGGCCGGGCACGGTCGTGTTCGACACGATCTACAACCCCCTCGAGACCCGCCTGCTCCGCGAGGCCAAAGCCGCGGGGTGCCACACCATCTCCGGCGCCGAGATGTTCGTCCGCCAGGCCGCGACTCAGTTCGAGTCGTGGACGCAACAGGCCGCGCCGCTGGACGTCTTCCGCGGCGTGATCCGCCAGCACCTGTCGCAATAAACGAACGTCCTGATGTTTAGCGGCGGGGCCTGCCCCGCGCTTCGAATGCAACCATTGCGGATCGAACGGCGTTGAGCTAACGTAGCTCCCACAGCGCCGACGGGGGCGCTGCCGTGTCCGCGGACAGGACGACCGTCCACCCCAGACCCGCCGCTCTGCGACAACCTGTGCATCCCTGGCATCCCCACCGGCCCGGGCACGCGGACACCCGGCACATGATGGAGGCTGCCATGCCCACCGCCCCTTTGCCGCCCGCCCCCCTTCCGCCGCGCGTTACGCTCCGCCGTTTCAAACACCAAGCCAAAGACCTGCTCACGCGGCTCAAGACCGGCCACAGCGACACGCTGCAATGGTTCAAACGCGTGCTGCCCGACGACGATCCCCAGGCCGCGAAGCTCGCCGACGCCCAGCGGATGATCGCGCGGGTCTACGGTTTCCCCAGTTGGGCGAAGCTCAAGCAACACCTGGCGTCCAAGCCGGCCGAGGAGCGGGTGATTGACGCCGCCGCGTCGGGCGATACCGAGCTGTTGGCCGAACTGCTGGACGCCGATCCGGGCCTGCTGCACGCCACCGGCGGGTGGGAGCGGATGCGGCCGCTGTATTTCGCCATGCGGCACGGCGATCACGAAACCATCGGCCTGCTGCGGTCACGCGGCGCGACGCTCGATATCTTCGAGGCGGCCCGGCTGGGCCACGTGCAGGAGCTCGCGCGCCTGCTCGACGCGGACCCGGCGGCGGCCCGCGCCAGGCGAGACCACTACGACGCCACCCCGCTGCACTGCGTGCGCGACGCCGGCCTCGCCGCCGCCCGGCTGCTGATCGACCGGGGCGCGGAGGTCAACGCGATCGACAGCGACGCGCAACGGCTCACCCCCCTGCACGGGCGAGCCGAGCACGGCGACGCGCCGATGGCGGCGCTGCTTCTTGAATATGGAGCCGACGTCCACGCGATGTCGTGCATGGGCGCGCCGCTGCACTGTGCCGTCGGCGGGTTCCAACACCGACCGCCTGAGCGCTGGCGGGACGTTGCCGACCTCCTGCTCGGGCACGGCGCCGACGTCAACGCAGACATGGCGGCCTTCGACAAGCCGGGCTGGACCCCGCTCCATCACGCCGCGTGGCGGGACCACCCCGATGCGGCGAAGTGGCTGCTGGACCACGGCGCCGATCCTTCAATCGTCAATCAGCACGGCCACACGCCCCTGGAGACGGCGCTGCACTTCAAGCACGAAGCCGTCGCGACGCACATCCAGGCGGCGTCCAATGCTGAACAATAAGTCCAAACCGAAGCCCGGGGACTGCAGTCCCCGGGCTTTAATCTAAAGCGACCGCCAGTCCCACCCGTTGGCTTCATCCTCGGCGGCGAGCCGGCGGTGCAGCAGCACCGACCCGGTCACCGCCGTGGTCAGCAACACGGCGCTGACGATGGGGATGAACGCGATCAGCGACACCACGAAGCCCAGCCCCAGCACGTTGGTCCGGTGGCGGGCGATGAAACGGCGTTTCTGATGCCAGCGCGCCCCGCGCAACGACAGCGGGTGGTCCAGGAAGTCGCGGCCGAGGATCAGGTACTGGAAATAAAGCACCAGCGGCACGCCCAGCAACGCGCCGAGGATCGGGATCAACTGCAACGCGAACAGGCCGACGAACACCAGCCCCATCAGGCCCAGGTCGCGCAGCACGTCGACCAATTGCTTGGTCATCGGGACCTCGTTGATCTGCGATTCATCGAGGCCGAGCCGCCGCTCGACCTCCGCGGCGAGCTTGCTGTAGAAGTGGCCGCAGAGCGTGCCGTGGAGGATCGCCCAGAGCAGCACCGCGACGGCGAGGGCGATGATGGTCAGAAAAATCCCCACGATCACCTCGATCACGTCCGCGACCCAGCCGGTCACGAAGGGCGGCTCCCACCAGCTGTGCAGGCGCCAGAGCCCCAGCACCACGAGGGCGAGCAGCGCCAGGGAGATGAGCGTGTTCACGATCGCGGGCCAGACGCCGAAGCGCCACAGCCCCTTGTGCCGCCACATGTAGCCGAAGCCGCGGAACGGCGCAGCGACGCCCTGAACAAACGGCGACGGAAGCCGAGCGCGGCGTTTCGGATCGCTGCTTGAAGGGGGTCCGGAAGCGACGGTGGTCATGGTGGTCATGATAACCGCAGGAACCGCAGAAAAACCAGGAACCGCAGGAACCGCCAGAGTCACGCCCTATGCCGTCAGGGGTGGGCGCAGGGTTCCTGTTTTTCCTGCGGTTCCTGGTTTTTCCACCGCTCAAACCTGGGACTGGAACGCGCCGACGTAGTGCCGCACCGCGGGTTTCCGCCCGTCGATGAAATCCACAGCGATCACGTCGAAGCGGATCGGCCGGCCGTGGAGCCGGTGGCGGCGGACGGCCTGCGCGGCGAGGGCGACGAGCTTGCGCTGCTTGTGGGGCGTGACATGGACCTCGGGGCGGTGTCGGCCGCCGGTCCCGGCCTTGACCTCGACGATGACGATCGTGGGCTCGCCGCGCGGCTGGACGATCAGGTCGATCTCGCCGAAGCGGTTGCGGAGGTTGCGGGCGAGGATGCGGTAGCCCCGCCGCTTCAGAAACCGGGCGGCGACGCGCTCGCCGCGCTCGCCGATCGGCGGGGGGACGCGTTTGAAGAGCCCGAGCACCGTCAGGCCCTCGGGGCGTAGCGGTTCATCGCGATGTCGACCAGCTCGTCGATCATCTGCTCCAGCGAGTTGTAGCTGCCGAAGCGGAACAGGTCCGCGCGGTACTTCTCGGAAAGGACCTGGTACTGGCGGTTGCGGAGCTTGTTTTCGATCTCGATCTGGGCCTGCTGGAGGGTGCGGTGCTCGGGGGCGTCGAGCTGTTCGACAAAGACGTACCAGTAGGCCCCGCCCATGCGGACCGGGCCGGCGTGCTCGCCCTCCTGGAGCTCGAGCATGGCGTCGTTGAGCGGGCCGTCGCGGAGCTGGCCGATGCCTTCGCCGAAGAGCCCGCCGTCCTGGGGCTTGTAGAGGTTGATGGGGTTGCGGGCGACTTCCTCGAACGGCGCCTGGGTGAGGAGGCGGTCGACGGCCTGGACGTCCTCCTCGTTGTACACGCGGATGATGCGGATGGTGCGCGTGGCGCCGGGCCGGAACTCCTCGGCCTCGTGCTCACGGTAGTACCGCTCGATATCGCGTCGGGTGACGTTGATCCGGGGGAGGAGTTTTTCGCGCAGGTATTTCTGGACGACCGCCTGTTTGCGCCAGTCCTCGACGGTCTCTTCAAGGGTCAGGCCGGTCTCCTGCTTCAGCCGCATGTCAGCAAGCGTGGGCGAGCCCATGCCCCAGATGCGCAGCAGTTCTTCGCGCTTGGTCTTGACCAGTTGCTTGAGGCCTTCCTGCTCGCCCTCGGACAGGTCGCGTTCGGCCTCGCCGTAGATGAGGGCGTCGAGCACGATCTGTTGAACACGGGCGGCGATAAGCCGGCTGGCCTGATCGCGGAACGCGGCGCGGGTCATGTTGGGGCGGCGGGCGATGGCCTTGAGCTGGTCTTCGATCTCGAAGAGGACGGTGTTGGCGTAGATCGCCTGGCCGTTGACCTGGCCGACCATGGCGTTGAGGGCGTAGCCGGCGTCGGGCTGCTCGTCGTTCCAGACCGGCGGGGGGGCGGGCTGGAGCTCGGCGAGGACCTGGGCCTCTCGGTCCTGGGCGATCACCAGCTGGCCGGGGTGACGGGGGCTGCGCACGAGCGTGCCGTCGTCGGCGGGCCGGGTCAGGGGGTTGCTGGCGTCGATATTGCCCTTGCCCCGGCAGCCGGCCTGAAGGCCGATCAACGCCGACGCCCCGATCGCAAGCGCCAGGTGCAGTGGTTTCATAACCCGTAGTTTACATGAGGATAGCCGGGCCGCTACGCGGCCCCGGACCAGGCGGGCGTCGCCCGCCGGCTAAGAGGGTTCAACATCCATGCAGGACGCTCCTTATCATGCGGCCGTTGCCCCCCGCGCGAACGCCTTATGCACTACCTCCTGTTCCTGTTGATCTGCGGCGTGTGGGGGTCGAGCTTCATCCTGATGAAGAAGGCGGCGCCCGCGATGGGGCCGCTGACGATCGGGTGGGGCCGGGTGATCGGGGGCGGGCTGATCCTGCTGCTGATCTGGCGGCTGCTGCTGAGGCGGCCGGGGGAGCGTTGGGGCGTGGCCCGGCGGGACTGGCTCGCGCTGGCCGTGCCGGCGGTGGTGGGCATGACCTACCCGTTCGTGATGCAGCCGTACCTGATCGGCCGGTTCGAGCACAGCGGGTTCTTCGGGATGATGGTCTGCCTGGTGCCGCTGCTGACGATCGCGGTGAGCGTGCCGATGCTGGGCGTCTGGCCCAAGGTGCGTGAGCTGGTGGGGGTGGTCGTGGGCTTCGGCTTTATCCTGTTGCTCTTCGGCGCGGGCGCCGAGCGGGGCGTGCCCTGGCAGGCGGTGGTGCTGGCGGTCACCGTGCCCGCGGCTTATGCGCTGAGCAACACGTTCATCAAGCGGCGGCTGTCGCACATCCCGCCGGTGGTGTTGACGATCACCTTGTTGCTGGCGGCCGGGGCGTGCATCACGCCGCTGATGCTCGTCAGCCCGATGGAGCGGGAGAAGCTGATGAACGCCGACGCCGGGCAACTGGCCATCGCGGGCCTGGCGGTGGGGGTGCTGGGGATGATCGGCACGGGGCTGGCGACGTGGATGTTCTACGTCCTGGTGACCCGGCGCGGGCCGCTGTTTGCGGGGATGGTGACGTACCTGGTGTCGAGCATCGCGGTGATGTGGGGCTGGGTGGACGGCGAGCCGGTGACGCGGCGGCAGATCGTCGCGCTGGCGGGCGTGCTGGCGATGGTGGCGCTGGTGCAGTGGCCCGGCCGACCGGCCAAGCCGGGCGCGGCTACGCGGCGGCCGCGCCCATCGGGATGACGCGCGGCGCCACCAGGCCGCGCGAGGGGCAGAGGTACTCCACCGACTCGACCTCGGTCTCGATGGTGACGAACTCCACGTTCTCGGGGTTGCTCAGCACGTTCATCACGTAACGCCGCGCCGAGTCGGCCAGCCGGTCCCAGACCTGCTGGCTCACCACGGGCGCGGACAAGACCCGCGCCTTGCCGTGGAGGGTGACGATCTCCTCGTAGCCCTCGCGCGAGAACAGCCAGCTCACCGCGGGGTTGCGTTCGAGCTGCTTGATCTTGCGGGTCTTGCGGCCGGTGAGGGTGTAGAGCTTGTTCAACCCGTCGGCGACCGGCGAGCCGCCCATGTATCGCACGTGAGGCCGGCCGTCGAAATCGACCGTCGCCATGCTCCCGACAAACTGATCGGCCACCACCTGCATCGCGAGCGCCAGGATTTCCTGATCGCTGAGGGTTGTTTCCTGAGTCATGATCGGCTCCGTTCAATAATAAGACATTCTTATCTTATATATCGGATAATCGGCGCGTCAACCGCACCGCATTAAAGGATTCACCGCCAAAACGTCCGAGTCAATACAGACGGCGACGCGAGTCCTCGAAAGACGCCAGTATATGGTGACGCGACCGCGACGGAGGAGGGGGTCGCGGCTACGAAGGGCGCCACAGACGGATGCCCACGCCATCTAGAGCTGTTGCCATGCCCGGCCGTCGCGCACCGACGCCAGCGCCGCCCGGTTGACGCGTAACGTCTGCGCCCCTTCCGCAATCGTGCAGAGCGGCCGTTGTTTGCCTTCCAGCACATCGAGCCAGGCGTTGGCCTGTTGGGTGAACCAGTCGTCGCGCTCCTTAAACACCGTCGGCTCCACCGACCACGCGGCGTCGGGCTGGCCGCACCACCGCCAGCGGTGCCGGGTGGGTTCATACGCCATGGTCCGGTCTTCGCAGACCACGGCGAGATGCGTTTCGTTCGGGGCCTGATGCTGATTCAGGCTGTAGGACGCGGGGGTGTCGCCGTGGCGGGCGATGAGGTTGACGGTGTCTTCGACCGTGACGTTGGGCAGCCGCTGGTGGGCCGCGTCCGCGGCCAGGCCGGTCACCGGGCCGACCAGCCATTCCGCGGCGTTGATCAGGTGGGTCAGGGCGTCCTGGATCGCGCCGCCGCCGCTGGCGTGGTCGCGGTAATAGGTCGACGCGTACGCCGGCCGGTGCGTCGGGAAGTGCTGGCCGGCCTGGACGGTGACGTGAAGCGGCCGGCCGAACCGGCCGGAGATAACCGCCTCGCGCATCGCCGCCAGCGCCGGGTGCGCCCGGTGGATATAAGCGACGCCCATCGGCAGGCCACGGGCCTGCGCTTCGGTCGCGAGTGCCTCCACGCCGTCGGGCGACACGCTCAACGGCTTCTCGATGAGGGCGCCGATGTTGGAGGCCGCGAGCGTACGCCCCACGCCGATGTGCGTGTGGGCGGGCGTCGCCACGACCGCCGAATCCCATTCGGAAGTCAGCGCTTCATCCAGGCTTGCGTACGCCCCACATAGCGGATGTCGCTCCGCGACCGCGTCGCGGGTCGCCGGGTTCGGCTCGGTGACTCCGACCTCGGCCCGCCCCGTGCGCAGGAAACAACGCACGTGCCGCTCGCCGATCGACCCCACCCCAATCACCAGTACACGGTGTTTCGTCTGCATGATGGTCTCAGAACGTGTGTGAGAAGCTCGTGTCAAGCCGGACCTGAGCGAAGCGAAGGTCCGGATGGATTTTCGTTGGCTCGATCCGGACCTTCGCTTCGCTCAGGTCCGGCTTCTCATACACGGTCCCACACGAGGCGCCGGCGGCGGGCCGGGCTTACACCGCGGCGCCCAGCGAGGTTTCGGCGAGGAGCTGCTCAACCACCGGCGACCGCAGCAAGGCCTCCCGCATCGCCTGTGTCGGCTGTGCAATCGGCGACGTGACAAACTGCCCCGGCACGCCCCGCTGGTTCATCAACAAGGAAAAACCGCGGAACGGGTTGTCTTGACGCAACAAGACCAGCAGCTCGGTCAGACGCCGCTGCTCACGAGACACCCGGTCCCAGTCTTCCGCCTCGATCGCGTCCGCCAGCGAGACCATCCACGAGGGCGCCAGCGCGAAGACCCCGTCGAGAAACTCGTGAAAACCGACGCGCACGAACGCATCGATGTTCATCGGCTGCGCGAGGACGATGCGGAAACCATCGCCCAGCCGGGCCTGCAGCTGCCGGGCGGTGTCGATCGGGCCGCTGCACTTGATGCCGATGATGTTCGGGTGCTCCGCGGCCGCGCAGATGACGTCCGCCTCCAGCGCGTAACCGACGATGGGCGGCAAGTCGTACAGGAGCACGGGCGCCCGCGCCGCGTCGGCCACCGCGTGGTAATACTCGACGAGCCACCCCTGTTCGACCGGCAGAAAGTGCGGCGAAAGCACGACGACCCCGTCCACGTCGAACCCGTTCACAAATCCAACGCGGTCAAGCGTGCGAGGCAGGCTTGTATCGCCGACGCCCACTAGCAGCTCGCCCCGGCCGGCCGAGCACGCGACGCTCTGCTCCACCAGCGCCCGGTACGCAGCATCGGTGAGCATCTGCATCAAGCCCATGGTCCCGCCGACCAGGACACTGTCGATCCCGGCGTCCCAGTGATCCGTCAGGTGCAGGCGCAACCCGTCTTCATGCAAACGGCCGTCGGGGTGCAGCGGCGTGCCGATGGCGGAGATGATGCGGGGTCTTTTCATAAGGGGGACGCCAATCAAGCCCGGGCTAAAACGTGCGCCCGGTGGTGTTCCAGAAGATGCCGGCGAAGCAGCGCGATCGCGTCGTCGTACCGCTCCTCGCGGAGCAGCCGCAGCAGCCGGCGGTGTTCATCAACGGTGACCTGGCCGCTCTGCCGGCGTTGCTCGGGATCGTCCAGCGGCGACGTCCGGATCGGCAGCGGCGCGTTTTCGTACAGCCGCGAGAGCTTGGGGTTCCTCGCGGATTGAACCAGGAGCACGTGAAAACGGCGGTCGGCCTCCACGAAGCCGAACTCGTAACCCTCCTCCAGCATCAGCTGCATGCGGTCGCACACGCGCTCCATCGCGTCAAAATGATCCGCGGACGGCGGGCGGCCGGCCAAGGCCCGGATCGCGCCGGACTCCAGCACCTCCCGCGCCGCCAGGATGTGCTCCACGTCCTCCTGCCGCAGCCGCGGCACGAAGTAGCCGCCCCGCTCCCCCCGCTCGAGCAGCCCTTCCTGCGCCAACACCATCAACGCTTCCCGGAGCGAGCCGCGATTCACGCCCAGCCGATCCGCCCATTCCGACTCCGTCAGGCGGACGCCCTCGGCCAGACCGCTGTGCAGCAGGAGCCGCCGCAGCTTGTCGTAAACCACTTGACTTTGGTTTCCTGTCACGACCATATCTTAGCAAATCAGGCGACAATATCAAGCCTATTTAGTCATCAAAGCCTGAAAATTACGTATTAATTGTCTGAAAACACCAGAATGACAATCTAGAATGCAATATTATAGTCTACTAAATTTAATCTATTTGGTATACTGAATTCCGCTTGGCCTGACCCTTGAAACGCTCGTGAGCCAACTTCGAGGACACCATGCCGGTTCGTACCCAGGAGCGAAACCCCATGACCCCAGACGCCGAATCGACCGCCATCCAAGGCGGCCTGTCCTCGCCGCCCGAAACCGTTGAGATGAGTGCGGCGGGCTATCTCCACCACCTGCTCAATGGGGTCATGCCGTTCTGGGTCGACCACAGCCCCGACCGGGAGTCCGGCGGGTTTTTCCACTGCCTCGACCGGGCCGGCGGCGTGACGGACACCCGGAAAAACACGTGGTGCCAGGCCCGTCAAACCTGGATGTTCTCGCACCTGCACCGGCGCTATCCCCAGGGCGAACGCTGGATCGAATTGGCCCGGCTGGGTCGGGACTACCTCGTGGAGCACTGTTACGCGGGAGACGGGCGCTGGCATTACATGACCGACCGTTCGGGGCGCGTGGTCGAGGGCGCCCGTTCATGGTTTGCCGACCTTTTCGCGATGACCGCGTTGTGCGAGTACGACCTGGCTGCCGGGAGCCGGTCGGATCGCACGATCATCGACGCGACGCTGAAGACGGTGCTGGCGGGTCTGCGGTCACCTGAAACCACGGGATTCCATCATTTGGGGATCGACGCGCGGTATGTCTGGCATGGGCCGTACATGGCGTTTGTCGGCGCAGCGCCCTCGCTCTGGCCGGTTATCGAAAGCCGCGAGTTGGACGCCGCCCTTGAAGAAGCGCTGCACCGGGTGCTTTGGTTTTTCTCGCGCGATGATGAGCAGGCGCTGTACGAATGCCTGGGGCCCGACGGCTCGCTGGTGGAGGAGGCGGACGGGCAGCGGCTCAACCCGGGCCACGCGCTGGAGTCGATGTGGTTTTGCCTGGACGAGGCGGTGCGCCGGGACGATCAGGACGCGGTCCGGCGTGCGATCCAGGTCGCGGGCTGGATGTTCGATAAGGGCTGGGACGCGGAATACGGCGGGCTCCTGGCGTTCGTGGACGACCAGGGCCGGCAGCCGCCGGGGCCGGAAGTGATCAACAGCTGGGGCGAACGCTGGGACGACAAGGTCTGGTGGGTTCACGCCGAGGCGCTGATCATCGCGGCGTGGTCCGCCCGGATCACCAACGACCCGGCCTGGCGCGACCGCTGGCGGCGGCTGCACGATTACACCTTCGCGCATTTCCCCGACCCGCAGCACGGCGGCTGGTTTGAATACCTCGACCGCCGCACGGCGCAACCCCATTACGACGACAAGGGCAAGTGGATCAAGTGCGCGTTCCATGTCCCTCGGGCGTTGGTCAAGCTGACGTCGGTTCTCGACGCGTGAGGCCGGGCGGCGCTACTTGGCGGTGTAGCCGCCGTCGACGGGGATGTTGGCGCCGGTGATGTAGGCCGACGCGTCCGACGCGAGGAAGATGATCACGCCGCGCAGGTCGTGCTCATTGGCGAGCCGGCCGAGGAACGTGCGGTCGTTGTAGCGTTGGACAAAGGCGGGGTCCTGGTCGTTGAAGAACCCGCCGGGGCTGATGCAATTGACGCGGACGCCGTCGGGACCGAGCTTCGCGGCGGCGTATCGGGTGAGCTGGACCATGCCGCCCTTGTGGAAGAAGTAGTCGGGCGGCACGCTCCAGCCGAGGCCTTCGTAGAGGGTGAGGTCGAGGCCGACCATCCCCTGGATCGAGCCGACGTTGATGATGCTGCCCCTGCCGCGCTGGGCCATGTGTTCGCCGAACGTGCGTGTCATGTCGAACAGCCCGGTCGCGTTGACCGCCATGCTGCGCTCCCAGGCGTCCAGCGGGTCCGACCACTCCTTCATCGGCCGGGCGACGGCGTTGTTGACCAGGACGTCAACGCCGCCGAGGTCGGCGACCAGCTGGTCGCGCAGACGTTCAACGGCGCCGGCGTCGGCCTGGTCGAGCGCGTAGGCCAGGATGTCGAATCCCTCTTTCTTCAGGCTCTCGGCGTAGGACCGCAACGCCGCGACGTCGCGGCTGGCCATCACCGTCTTCGCCCCGGCCTGGGCCAAGGCGCGGACGATCTGGCGGCCGTACAACCCGGCGCCCCCGGTCACCAGGGCGGTGCGGCCCGCGAGGCTGAATAGATTCAGGTCTTGCACGGACGGTTCCTCATGAACTCATCAACTTTGAGCGAGCCGGGCCGCGACGCGGCCCTGGACCAGGCGGGCGTAGCCCGCCGGCTATGGGAACCCCTCACACGCCCACGGGCGCCGCCTGGAGTTCCTCAAACGCCTCCTCCACCGAAGCGTCGCGGTGGATGATCGCGGAGAGCGCCTGGGTGATGCCGCGGGGGTTCTCGTGCTGAACGACATTCCGGCCGTAGACGATGCCCGCGACGCCCTGGCGGGTCAGGTCTTTGGTCCGTTTGAGGATCTCTTCATCGCTGACGCGCCCGCCGCCGCGCACCAGCACGGGGATGCCCGACGCGACTTCCACGACCTTGTGATACAGGCTCACGTCATCGGTCGGGTCGGCCTTGATGACGTCCGCGCCCAGCTCCACCGCCTGGCGGACCAGCGGAGCGATCTTCTGCAGATCGCCGTCCACCATGTACCCGCCGGCTTCGGCGTTGGGCTGGAACACCAGCGGCTCGACCATCAGCGGCATGCCGTAGCGGTCGCTGACGTTCTTGATCCGGGTGATGTTGCGTACGCACTGCTCGTGCACCTCCGGCTCGCCGGGGATGCGGAACAGGTTGACGCACAGGCACGCCGCGTCGAGCCGCAACGCGTGCTCCACCACGTCGTCGACCGCGTGGCTGAAAAGCGTGCGCGGCAGGTCTTTGCCGTAGACGTTAGCGACATCGGTGCGCAGCACGAGCGCGGGCTTGGGCCCGGGGACCGACTGGAGGTGACGCGCCTGGCCGAGCGTGAGCTGGATCGCGTCGGGGCCGGCCTCGATCACCGTCTTCACGGCCTCGCCGAGGGCCTCGATCCCGGACAGAAACGCGGACTCGTTAAAAAAGCCGTGGTCGATGGCGACGTCGAAACAGCGGCCGTCCGCGGCAAACAGACGGTTCAGGCGGGGGGTGACGAAAGACATTGGGTTTCCTTTCATGTTTCCAATCCAAGCGTGATTTTCTTATGTGAGGCAAGTGTTTTGAACGATTTAGCCCCGCCGCTTGCGGCGGGTGAACGCGGGGCAAGCCCCGCGGCTAAATCTGAAAGCCTTACCCGGCCCCCAGCTCCCGGGCGGTTTCGCCGATGGCTTCGTCGATGATGTCCAGGCCCTTGATCAGCGTGTCCTCATCCATCACGATCGGCGGGCTCATGCGCAGGATGTGCCCGGCGGGGATCCACGCCAGGCCTTTGGCGAAGGCCTTCTGGTACACGAGGGTTCCCGCCTGATCGAACGGCTCCTTGGTCGCCTTGTCCTTGACCAGCTCGATCCCCATGAGGCAGCCCTTGGCGCGGACATCGCCGACGATGGCGTGCTCGTCGAGCATCCGCCGCATCCGCTTCATGGCGAGCTCGCCCAGGTGCAGGGCGTAGTCGTTGAGGTTTTCCTGCTCGATCACTTCGGTGGACGCCAGCGCCGCGGCGCAGGCCATCGGGTTGCCGCCGTAGCTCGAGCTGGCGCTGATCGCTTCGAAGCTCTCCTTGTACGGCTCGCGGACCGCGACGCAGGTGACGGGGAAGCCGTTGCCGAAGCCTTTGCCGATCGTGACGATGTCGGGCACGACGTCCCAGTGCTCCATGCACAGCCACTTGCCGGTGCGGCCCCACGAGGCGAGCACCTCGTCGATCATCAGCAACAGCCCGCGCTCGTCGCAGAACTTCCGGAGCTTGGGGAAAAAGTCGTCCGGCGGCATGATCGTGCCGCCCCAGCCCTGGATCGGCTCGAGGCAGAAGCCCGCCACGTCGCCGACCGTGGCTTTGCTGAGGTACTGGTCGTAGAACCGCAGATACGCGTCGGTGTCGATCGAGCCGTCGTCGGTGGTCCAGATCGGCCGGTAGGCGTCGGGCCGGGGCACCATGTGGCTGCCCGGGGCGCGGACCCGGCCGTAGACCTGGCTGCGGATGTGGCCGAGCGACACGCTGCCGTAGCTCTTGCCGTGGTAGTCGTAGAAGCACGACACGATCTCGTTTTTGCCGCTGGCCGCCCGCATCACGCGCAGCCCCGCCTCGACCGCGGTGGTGCCCGAGTCGTAGAACTGGAAGCCGTTGAGGTCGCCCGGCAAGACGTCGGCGAGCTTCTCGCACAACTCGGTCTTGATCGGCGTCGTGAAGTCGTGGGCGTTCATCAGCTGGTGGGCGTACTTGGCGACCGCCTCGCTGACCTTCGGGTGGCAGTGGCCGAGCGTGGTGACGTAGATGCCGGAGCTGAAGTCGATGTACTCATTGCCGTCGACGTCGCGGAGGATGCAGCCCCGGCCGGACTCGAAGGTCACGGGGAAGAGCTTCACCTGGCCTGACAGGCCCTTGAAAAAAGCGCAGCAGCGCTCGTGGTAAGCGGCGCTCTGCGGTCCGGGCGGGGCGGTGGTGACGCGCGGGTATTGGCTCAAGTCGACTTTCGCCCAGTCGAGCGAGGGCGAGACGGTTGCGGTGGTCATGGTGATGTTTCCTTATGTTGCAAAACTCGGGTGCGAGGCCTGTGCCGCCTCAATACCCCACGTCCCAGGTGTCCTGGATATCCGCGGCGATGGTTTCGGAGAGATAGCAGTCCGTGCGGAGGGTTTGATGGATGCTGGAGGGCAGCTTCGGCGTGACCGGGCCGTGGTAGCAGAGGCGGGCGGTGAGGCGTTGCCAGCTCGTCGCCGAGCCGGCGACGCCGATGGCCGCCGTCTCGATGCGATGGCGAGCGCTGATCACTTCCTTGGGGCCGATCGTGGCGGCTTTGGGCGGGACCGCGCTCAGGTCGCCGCTGTAGCCCATGCTCCCGTGAAGGGAGTTCTGGGCGATCGTGAACGGGCTGAGGGTGCAGACCCGTGTGCCCATCTGCTTCCATTCCTCCAGCGGGACTTCGCGGTCGCCGCCGAACTCCGGCGCATCGGGCTCGACAAACGCCACGTGCCCGGTCCACCCCGGCCCGGTGTAGCTGATGTCCAGCCCGCCGGCGTCCTCCATCAACGCGTGATAATGATCCAGGTTGGCGTTGGTCGGGCCGAAGACCTGCTCGCGCGGGGGGCGCAGGTCTTCGTCGATCCGGCTCCAGAGGAAATTCAGCATCGCGTAAGTGAACCCGCGCGGCCAGTCGTCGGGGGCGACGTTGCCGTCCTGGTCGGCGTACTCGTCCATCGCGAAGAACCAGGCGTGGCGGCAGGAGAGCCGAGCCCGGTTGATCATCCGCGCCAGGTTGCGGTAGCCCGGCCAGGGGTTGGGCAGCAACATGACGCACGGCCGGCCGGCGTCCCGCGCCTCGGCGATCCGGGCGAACATGTCGCCCAGCCAGATGTGGACCAGGTCTTCATCCGGCACGACGCGGATCTGAAAGTCCGGGTTGGGGTGCGTCTCGATATCCGCCCGCTTGATCGCCCGGCAACGCGCGATCTCGGCCGTGTCCCGGTACGGCGCCCAGTGGGAAGGTTCGTAAGTAAACGAGCTCATTTCGCCGACTCCATCATCACGCCGCGGTCATAAACACATCGCCCCAACGACCAGGTGCGCGCGGCCTGGGGGACCCCGTCGCCGGGGTCATCCCACAACACCAGGTCCGCGTCCGCGCCCGGCTCGATCCGCCCCTTGGTCGGCCAGCCCATCAGCGCGGCGGGGTTCCAAGAAGCCATCGCCCAGACCTGCTGCTCGGGCGCCTTGAGCCACCGCCGGAGGTTCGCGATCGCCTGCGGCATGGTCAGCGCACTGCCGGCGAGCACGCCGTCACGCGGGTCGCCGGGCAGGCGGATCCGCGCGGCGTCGCCCGGCCGGACCTCCACCGCGTAGCCCCACCCGGTGTCGTACGTCCCCTCGGCCAGGCCGGCGCCGATGTTGGCGTCAGTGATGGCGATGAGGCGCTGGGGGTCTTTCGCCGCCAGCGCCGCCTTGATCGCCGTCGGGTGCACGTGCACGCCGTCGGCGATGAAGTCGACGCTCACGCGCGGGTCGGCCAGGATCGCCTCCACGCAACCGACCGGCCGGGCGCCCTGCTCGACACACGCCGGGGCGGGGAACACGTCGTAGAAATGCGTCGCGTGACGGGCGCCCGCCTCGATCGCGGCCTCGGTCTGCTCCACGTCGGCCTGCGTGTGCGTGATGAACGGCGCGGCGCCGCGCTCCACGAGCCGCCGGATCACCGGGATGATGTCGGGGGTGTCCGGGCTGATCGACATCGCTTCCACCGCCCCGTCGGCGGCGGCGAACAACGCCTCGAGGTGCGAGACGTCGCCCGGCAAGGTTTCCCCGCCGGCGCCCGCCAGCCACAGGAACGGGCCTTCAAGATGCAAGCCCGGCGCCTGGACGCAACGACAGCGCTTCAGGGCCGCGGCCAACTCGCGCACCCGATCCAGATGCCCGAGCGCCAGGACGCGGTACAGCGTGGGCAACACCGTGGTCACGCCGTACTGCGCCAGGGCATCCACGCCTTGGACCAGGTCGTCCGGGCCGGCCTCAAAAAGCCAGCGCTCGATGCCGTGGATATGCAGATCGATCAGGCCGGGCGTCAGCAGCCGCCCCTGGGCATCCACCTGTTCAGCCCCGTCGGACGGGGGCGGATCGTCCGGGGCGCCGACCGCCGCGATGCTCCGGCCGTCGATCAAAACCCAGGCGCCGGTCCGCCCCTTCAAGGGGTCGAGCAGGACGGCGTTGCGGATGAGCAGCTCAGCCACCGGCCGCCCCCTTTGACGGTTGGAGCAATCTCACGCCGTGCTTCTCGAGCCGGCGGGCGATCGCTTTGTCGAGGCCGCTGTCGGTGATCAGCCCGATCCAGTCGCGCAGATGGGCAAACCGCATCAGTTCATGCCGGCCGACCTTGCTGTGGTCGGCGACGGCGTAAACGCGGTCGGCCGCGTCCGCCATGCGCGCCAGCATCCGGCCCAGCTCGTTCGAGCGGTTGTAGATGTAGCCGGCGTGATCGATCGCGTCGGCGCCGATAAACGCCACATCGGCCCGGACCAGGTCGAGGTTGTTTTCCGTCAGCGCCCCGATCAGGTCGGGCGAGTCCTTGCGCAGCGAGCCGCCGAGCAGCATCACCTCGACGCCTTCCCGGCCGAACAACTCAGAAGCGATCGGCAGGGACGTGGTGACCACGGTCAGGCCCCCGATCGTGGCGAGCCGGCGGGCGATGGCCAGGGTCGTGGTGCTCGAATCCAGCAGCACCGAGTCGCCGGGCTGGACCAGCGACGCGGCGACCGCGGCGATCTGGTCCTTTTCCGCGGCCCGGTGGCGGGTGCGCTCGAGGAAGCGGAATTCAAAGCTGATCCGCTGGGCCGGCGCCGCGCCGCCGTGGGTCCGGATCACCCGGCCGTGGTCCGACAGGGCCTGCAGGTCCCGCCGGATCGTCATCCCGCTCACCCCGAACCGCTCGGCCAGCGTGTCGATGGTCCGCTCGCCCTCGCGCTCGATGAGGCTGAGGATCTCGGCGCGGCGTGACTCGGGGCTGACGGGGGTTGTCTCGTGTGACATATTGTTGTATTTTGTGAAATATGAACATCGCTGTCAACCCCGATCTTTCACACGCCGGGTGGAGCGTCGGCGCCGCCGAGACGGACATCAGCCCGGAGGGCTCGGTTTTTCTCTACGGCTACCCGCACGTGCCGCGGATGAGCAGCGGGGTCCACGACCCCCTGCTGGCCAGTGCGATCTGGATCGAGGGGGGCGGCGAGGCCTGCCTGTTCGTGGGTTGCGACCTGATCTGGGTCCCCAGGCCGGTGACCCGGAAGATCCGGTCGGAGCTGAGCCGATCGCTGGGCCTGCCGATCGAGTCGATCATGGTGACGGCGACACACACCCACTCGGGGCCGGTGACCAACCGGATGCTGAGCAACACCGCGGACCCGGTCGTGCCCGAGCCGGACGCCGGCTACGTCGAAAAGGTGGCGCAGGGCGTCATCGACGCGGCCGCCCGCGCCAAGGCGGCGGCCCAGCCGGCGACGCTGAGCTTCGCCGAGGCAGACGGCGCCGGCCTGGGCGGCAACCGCCGCGACCCGGACGGCCCCTCCATCCCCCAGGTCCCCCTGCTGTTCGCCTCTGCGCAGGGCAGCGGCGAGCCCATCGCCGTGATGGCGATCTGCGCGGTCCACCCGACCGTGCTGCATGAAGACTCGACCGTGATCAGCGGCGACTTCCCCGGCCTGGCGCGGCGCGCCCTGCAACAGCGTCACTTCGGGCCGGCGACGGCGTACCTGCACCACATGGGCGTCAGCGGCAACCAGAGCCCCCGCCGCGCGGTCCGCGCAAACACGCTGGACGAAGCCCAGCGCCTCGGCGACCTGCTGGCCGACCGTATCGCCGCCGCACGGGCCGACGCCCAACCGATCCCGCCCCAACCGATCGTGGCTCGGAGCCTGGAGACGGACCTGCCCCTGCGCGATCTGCCGTCTACCGTGGAAGCGGAAGCGCAACGCGACCGAGCCAGGGCCCACCTGGAGCACCTGCGCCGCACCGGGGCCGACCACGGCGAGGTCCGCACGGCCGAGTGCGACTGGTTCGGCGCGGAAGAGACCGTGACGCTCGCTCACGCCGACCGCGACGGCAGGCTTGTCGCCGCGGCCGAGGAACTCCTGCCCGCCGAGATCCAGGCCATCCGGCTGGGTCCCCACACCTTCGTCGGCTGGCCCGGCGAGGTGTTCGTCGAGTTCGCCCTCGACGTTATGACCGCCGCGCCGCGGACCTATATCATCACGCTCGCCAACAGCGACCTGCAGGGCTATCTCGTCACTCAGGAGGCGGTGGACGAACGGGCCTATGAAGCGGGCAACGCGATCTTCGCCAGCCCGGCGTCGGGCCGCCGATTCGTGGACCAGACCATGCGGCTGCTTGACAACCTACCCGCTGCCTGCGGGCCAACGCCATGACGCACGTCCTGACTTTCGACCTGGGCACGACCTACTTCAAGGCGGCCGTCTTCACCGACGCCGGCCGCCTGCAAGCGCTCGCCCGCCGGGCCACACCGATCGAGGCCCCCGAACCGGGCTGGGTTCAGATCCAGCCTCACACCTTCAAAACAACCATCGCCGCGCTGTGCGGCGACCTGCGGCAGCAGCAGCCGGACGCTTTCAACGCGGTGCGCGCGGTCAGCTTCGCCAGCCAGACCAACAGCTTCCTCCTGTTGAACGGCAACCATCAGCCGCTGACCCCGATCATCGTCTGGACCGATCGCCGCGCAGCCGACCAGGCCCGGTGGATCGATCGCTTCAATGCGCTGCCCCGGCGATACGCGGTCACCGGCGTTCCACAGATGGACCCGCTGTTCGCCGCCGCGAAACTGCACCGGCTGCGGCACAACGAGCCCGAGGTCTGGCGCGCTGCGCAGCGGTTCTGCCTCATCAGCGACTACCTGACCCTCTGGCTGACCGGCCGGCACGTCGCCGCCGCCGGCGCCGCCGCGATGACCGGCCTGCTGGACATCCACACCCTGCGCTGGTGGCCGCCCGCTCTCGAAACGCTCGGGATCGACCCCGCCCTCCTGCCGCGCCCGGCCCGCGCCGGCGCCGACGCGGGGCCCGTGCTCCCCGAAGCCGCCGAAACGCTCGGGCTGCCTCCCGGCTGCCGGCTGATCGTCGGGGACCTCGACCAATACGCCGGCGCCGTCGCCGCGGGCGACGTCGTCCCCGGGCGCGTGTCTGAAACGACCGGGACCGTGCTTGCGGTGGTCCAGTGCAGAGACGCCTTCGATCCGCAACTGGCGGACCACGGGGTGTTCCAGGGCCCCGCGTTCGACCGATCGCTCTACTTCCGGATGGCCTTCTGCAGCCTCTCAGCCAACCTGCTCGAAGCCTATCAACGCACCGAGGCGCCCGAATCAACATTCCCCGAGCTCGATCAGCTCGCCGCCCAGGCGATGACGCGTCAGCCGCGGGGCGCCCTGGACCTCGCGGCGTCGGAAGCCGGCGGGGCCCCGGTCTTCCGGAAGCCGCCCGGCTCACCGGGAGACGGCGCGCTGATCATCATGCGCGCCGTCGCTCAGCGCCTCGACCAAGAGCTGGACCGGGTCTGCGGGCCGGACCGGCCGTCGCGGGTCACGTGCCTGGGCGGCGGCGCCCGTAGCGCCGTCTGGCGCGACCTGAAGCGGCAGGCCGCCGGCGTCGCCATGAACCCCGCCGCCTCCGACGAGCCCACCAGCCTCGGCGCCGCCGTCTTCGCCGTGTCGGCGCTCCGGCAACGCCCGATCGCGCAAATCGCCACCGACTGGGCGAACACTGTTTAGCGCCGGCCCACAGGGCCGGGCTGTCGTCAGTCCATCCAAACGCGGTCGGCGTCACAAACAGTTGAACTCTTCGACCAGGACCGTTCGAAGCCGTTCCGCCGTCAACCGGTGCCCGGCGGCGTTGGGATGCATGCCGTCGGGAAGCAGAAAATCCGCCACGCAGCCGCGCCCGCGTTGTTCATGCTCGTCGTAAGCGCGGTGAATATCGATCAACGGCACGCCCTGCGTCCGGGCCAGTTCGCGCACCCGGTCGGCGTAGCGATCAACGAACCGGTTGATCCCCCGTGAGGAATCCACGTCGTAGGGCGGCCGGCCGTAATAGCGCCGCAGGGTCGGGGTCCAGCACATCATGTTGGGCGTCATCAGGACGGGTCGGCCGCCCTGCCGACGGATCGCCGAGACGAAACCATGCAGGTGGGATTCGTATTGGTCCACAGAGACGCGGGGCTCAAGGACGGGAGGTTCTTTCCACACGTCCACCGCCGCGTCGTTGAGGCCGAACTGGATCACCGCCACCGTGGGATGGCCCGGGAGTCGGTCGAGCACGTCGCGTTGAAAACGCTGGCGGGCCATACCGGTGTGCTCGCCGCCGACGCCGGCGTTCGCCACGCGGACACGCGGCCCGGCGTCGGCGAAGTGAGCCTGCAGGAGGTCGCAATAGGTGACGAGGGGTTGGCCGTCGACGGTGCGGGGAGCGGTCGTGGAATCGCCGAATGCGATCAATTGAAAGGCGTCGGGGCGGGGAATCGCGTCTTCGGTTTTCATGTGGGCTCGGCCCAGGCGCCCAGCAGGTCCGCGATCCGCACCGGCTCGCCGGATTCCGCCGAGCGCCAGACCGCTTCGCCGACGGCCACGGCGTAGACGCCCTCGAGGCTGGTCGCCGCCTGGTTCAACGACCGCGACCGCTCGCTCGGCCCGATGAACAGGTCCGCCTTCAGGAGCGGATCGGCCCCGCCGTGGCCCCCTTCGGGGGGCGGGAGGGTGTGCGTCTGCCGCTCGCCGAACAGCGGCGTGTAATAGATCGTCTCGTGCTCTTCGACCGGGAACGGGCAACGCGACGGCGTGGTGAAGTGCCGGCACTCGATCCGGCCGCCGGTCCCGTTGATCGACAGGTTGTAACCCTCCCACGTCGCGGAAAAGTTCGCGGCATACGTCACGCTCGCCCCGCCGCGATAACCGATCACCGTGGAGTAGGTGTCCTCGATGTCGATCTGTTCATCGTAAATGTACATCGGCGGCTTGTTGTCGTATTGCTCGCCATAGGGCAGCTTGAAGATGTCCTCGGCCCGGCCGACGTGGTCATCTTCGGGGCGGAGCTTGCCGGGGCCGAACCATTGGCGGCGGTAGGGGCAAAGCCGCTTCTGTTCGTCCGCGTCGAGCCGCCGGTCGTCGGGCGCGGCGGGCTTGAATGGGCTGTCCGGCCCGTAATACCGGCGGGCGCCGAACGCAAACACGGTCTGGGGCAGGTCGTCGAGCCACCAGTTGAGCAGGTCGAAGTGATGACACCCCTTGGTGATCGAGAGCCCGCCCGACAACGCCCGGTCCCGGTTCCACCGCCAGAAGTAGCTGCTGCCGTGGTAGGTGTCGATATTGAATTCAAAGTTGATGTTGGCGATCCGGCCGACCTTGCCCTCGACGATCATCTGCTTGATGGCGGCGTTGAGGGGGCTGTAACGGTAGTTGTGCGCGACCCGGATCGACGCTGAACTCGCCGCCTCGGCGTCCAGCACTTGCCGGGCCTGTCGCGTGTCGGTCACGATCGGCTTCTCGGTCAGCACATCGACGCCCCGTTCGAGGGCGGCGACGATGTACTCCGCGTGCGTTCCATCGGGCGTCGCGACGACGACCACGTCGGGGCGGGTGCGGTCGATCATCTGATCGAACCCGCCGGGCCCGAACACGGGCAGGTCTTTCCCGATGAGGCGGACGAAGCTCTCGGCGCGCTGACGGTCCAGGTCGTAGACGCCCACCAGCTGGCCGTGGGCCGAGAAGTCGCCGCGTTCGGGGTATTGCTTGAGCCCCAGCAGGGGCACGGCGTAGCTCCCGATGCCCCGGTTGCTCAAGCCGCAGAGCACATATCGCCGCGGTTGAGGAGGGCCGTTTTTCAACATGATCGTGTTCCTTCCCGCCAACCCGCCCCGAACCGGGAAACGCGGCGCCAAATGTTTAAAGTTAACAATCTATAACATTTCGGAACATTTTCAACCCGCCACGCGGCGCCCGCCACCGATGACATTCATCCGGTCGTGGGGAACCGGCGTTTCGATACGGGAGGTCACACCGGCAGGAACCGCGAAGAGACGACCCGGCGGCGGGGCGAAACGGCCGCCTCTCCGGGCCGCCTCAGCAACGACAGGAAAATCACCTCAGTCATCTTTTCCAGGCCGATGTCGATCGAGTGAAATGGCCGGGCAAGGCTCGTGTCCTCGCTCTCGACGCTGAAAGCGACCAGCGAAAGGGCACGGGGCCGGCCCGGGGCGGCTTCCTGGATGGCTTCGAGGGCGCCGCGGGCCTGGTGGGCGGAAGCGCAGATGATCGCGTCGGGAGGCTCGCGCTCGTCCAGCAGGCTCCGGGTGGCGATGAAACCCTGCTGGGGGTGATAGCCCGCGGGGCGGATCAGGGCGTCGCGGGCGGGCAGCCGATTGGCCTGCAGGGCGACGCGGAAGGCGCTGGTCATCTGGCCGGTGCTGAAGCGGTCGGGGTGGGAGGTCACGAGCGCGAAGCGGGATCGCCCCTGTTGGCGAAGATGGGTGACAGCATCCAGCACGCCGGGGCCGTAGTCCACGACCACACAGGGGCTGACGCCGTCTGCAAGATCATTAAATAAAAGCACATACGGCAAAGAGCCCTGCTGGCAGACGGCCAGCATCGAGGCGTTGATCGGCGACATCATCACCAGCCCGTCCAGCTCGTCGACCGGGATGCGTTCGAGCAGGGCCTTGGGGGCGAACACGTGCTGGGGGAGAAAAAGCATCCGCAGATCGACGCCGCGGGGCGTGAGGGGGTGGTCCCGGCTGACCCGCTCGATCGAGTTCAGGAGGGGCTGCATAAAGGGATAGCCGTCGGTGCGGTCGGTCGAGAGGATCCCGAGCCGGAAGGGTTGGCGGCGGGGGTCGGCCGGGGGCGTGGTCTGGAGCCGGGGGGGAAGCCCGCCCGCGACGACGGTGCCGCTGCCCTGCCTGGCCAGGAGCAGGCCCTGATCGGTCAGGCGTTTCAGCCCGCGCCGGACGGTGACTTCGCCGACGCCGAGCAGTTTGCAGAGCCGGCGCTGGGGGGGCAGGGGCTGACCGGCGATCAGCTCGCCGCGTTGGATCCGCTCCGCCAGCCGCTGGGCGATCTGGAGGTGGAGCGGGCCGGGCCGGGAACGGCCAATCTCTTGCCTGATCTCGTGATAGATCAATTCCTGCATGAAAAGCACCGGGCATCGCAAAAGCCCGAAGAATGGGTCTTGATTGCGATGCAATTGCGACATTATACCTGTTTTCACTGGACATTGACCCCTGCCGGACTCGACGGATGCCGACCCTGATCCCACCCCAGGACCTGCCTGCAGACATCTCGGATGTCGAACAACTGGATGACGCGTTGTCGAGGCCGACCCCGGCGGTGGCCGCGATGTTCGAACGCCTGACGGGCGACGTGGTCGTACTGGGCGTCGGCGGGAAGATGGGGCCGACGCTGGCGCGGATGGCCCAGCGTGGGATGGAGGAGGCGGGCGGCCGGGGCCGCGTGATCGGGGTCTCGCGATTCAGCAACCCGGCGGAGCGGCGCAAACTCGAAGACTGGGGGATCCAGACGATCGCGGGCGACCTGTTGAAGCCGGAGCTTGTCACGTCGCTGCCGGACGCGGCGAACGTGGTGTTCATGGCCGGCATGAAGTTCGGCGCGACCGGCAACGAGTCGTTGACCTGGGCGATGAACACGCTGCTGCCGGCGGGGGTCTGCCGGCGTTACGCCGACAGCCGGATCGCGGCGTTCAGCACGGGCAATGTCTACGGCCTCACGCCAATCGCGTCCGGGGGCTCGCTCGAGACCGATGCGCCCAACCCCCAGGGCGAATACGCGATGAGTTGCCTGGGACGAGAGCGGGTGTTCGAGCATTACAGCGTGACGCAAGGCGTCCGTGTCTCGCTCCTGCGGCTCAACTACGCCTGCGAACTTCGTTACGGCGTGTTGATCGACCTGGCGGGCAAGGTCTTGCGGGACGAAGCGATCGATCTGTCAATGCCGATGGCCAACGTCATCTGGCAGCGCGACGCGAACGCGATGGCGCTGCTCAGCCTCGAGCACGCCGCCTGCCCGCCAATGACGCTCAATCTCGCGGGCCCGGAGCAGTTGTCGGTGCGTCGCGTGTGCGAACGGTTGGGCGCGTTGCTTGACAAGCCGGTCACGTTTGCGGGCGAGGAGCGACCCGAAGCGATCTTGAGCAACGGGCAGAAGGGCCATCGCCTCTTCGGGTATCCGACGATGGGCGCGGAGGAGTTGATCGAGCGCGTGGCCATGTGGATCAAGCGGGGCGGGGAGTTGCTGGGCAAGCCGACGAAGTTCGAGGTGCGTGATGGCAGGTTTTGACCCGATGGCCGCCGAGCGGGCCGAGGCGGTGCTTCAGCGCGGGACGGCGATCCCTGCGCACCCGCTCGCCCTGGACGCGAACCGGAAGCTGGATGAGCGTCGCCAGCGCGCCCTGTCGCGTTACTACATCGAGGCGGGTTCGGGCGGGCTGGCGGTCGGCGTGCACACCACGCAGTTTGAGATCCGCGACCCGCGGTACGGGTTGTTCGAGCCGGTGCTCGCCTTGGCGAAAGAAGAGATGGATCGGGGCGACGCCGGGCGCGACGAGCCTTTGGTGCGTATCGGCGGCGTCACGGGGCGGACCGCGCAGGCCGTGGCCGAGTCCAAACAGCTGCGGGACCTCGGGTATCACGCGGGTTTGTTATCATTGGCGGCCCTCAAGGATGAAGATGATGACCAGCTCATTGAGCACTGCCGAGAGGTGAGCGCCGTGATCCCCGTCATCGGTTTCTACCTCCAGCCCGCGGTGGGGGGCCGGGTGCTGCCCTACCGGTTCTGGCGGCGGCTCGCGGAGTTGCCGGGATTGATCGCGATCAAGATGGCGCCCTTTAATCGGTATCAGACCCTGGACGTGGTGCGGGCCGTCGCGGAATCCGGCCGGGACGACATCGCCCTGTACACCGGCAACGACGACAACATCGTCATGGACCTGCTGACGCCGCACCGCATCAAGGTCGGCGACGGGCACGTGGAGCGCCGCATCGTCGGCGGGCTGCTGGGGCACTGGTCGGTGTGGACCAGGCGGGCGGTCGAGTTGCTGGAGCGATGCCGCGCAGCCGTCCGGGCGGGGGGCGGCGTGTCGGCCGACCTGTTGGCCCAGGCGATCGAGGTGACCGACGCGAACGCGGCGTTCTTTGACGCGGCCAACCGGTTCCGCGGCTGCATCGCCGGGCTGCACGAGGTGCTGCGTCGGCAGGGACTGCTCGAAGGCGTCTGGTGCCTGAACCCCGATGAAACGCTCGGGCCGGGTCAGGCCGAGGAGATCGATCGGGTCTACGCCGCCTATCCGCACCTCAACGATGACGCCTTTGTCGCTGAACACCGAGATCGATGGCTCACCGGATGACAATCACCGCCTCGCCCAGCCCGGTTTCCCGAGACGCGATCGACGCGGCCCGGACGCGTCTGGCCGGGATGGTCGCCGTGACGCCCTGCCCCGAGTCGATCGCCTTGAGCGAACTGACCGGCTGCCACATCCGCTGCAAGCTGGAATACCTGCAGCGCAGCGGCAGCTTCAAGGAGCGCGGGGCCGCCAATGCGCTGGCGCTGCTCGACCCGCAGCATCGGCGTTGCGGCGTGATCGCGGCGTCGGCGGGGAACCACGCCCTGGCGTTGGCGCACCACGGCCGGCGCCTGGACATCCCGGTGACCGTGGTCATGCCGCGGTTCGCCCCGCTGGTCAAGGCCGCCGCCTGCCGCCGGCTCAAGGCGACCGTCGTCTTGTGGGGCGACTCGTTCGCCGAAGCACGGCAACGGGCGGATGAATTGGCGCAAGACCAGGGGCTGACCTACATCCACGGCTACGATGACGCGTCGGTGATCGCCGGTCAGGGCACGCTGGGCCTGGAAGTGCTCGATCAGGCGCCTGAACTCGACGCGCTGGTGGTCCCCATCGGCGGCGCCGGGTTGATCGCGGGCGTCGCCGTCGCCGTCAAGGCGACGCATCCGGGGGTCAAGATCATCGGGGTCGAGCCGACACGCGCGCCCAGCTACACCGCCGCGCTGCAGGCGGGCGGCCCGGTTCCGATCGAACCGCAACCGACCCTGGCCGATGGCCTGGCGGTGGGGCGCGTCGGAGACAATGCGTTCACCGCCAGCCGGACGCTGGTCGACCGCGTGATTCAGGTCGATGAGGCCGCGCTGGCGCTGGCGATGTTGCGGCTGCTGGAGCTGGAGAAAGCGGTGGTGGAGGGCGCCGGCGCGGCGCCTTTGGCGGCGATCCTGAGCGGCCAGCTGGATGAGCTGAAGGGCCAAAACGTCGTGCTGCCGCTGTGCGGCGGGAACGTCGATCCGGCAACGCTGCATCGCGTGATCGAACACGGTTTGGCCGCCGATGGACGCCTCCACCGGCTGCAGATCAACATCAGCGATCGGCCCGGCGGGCTTGCGGAGCTGACCCGCGCCCTGGCCGACGCCGGGGCCTCGGTCCAGGACATCCGTCACGACCGCGCCTTCGCCGGCCCGGACATGGCCCGCGTTGTTGTGCACGTGGTGATCGAAACCGATGACCACCAACATCACGCCAGCGTCTGCCGACAATTGCTGTCCCACGGCTTCCACGTGCAGTCGATAACGACATGACAAACGCCGAACTGAGATCACAAAGCCTGCAGCCGAATACAACTCGCCGTTGTACAATCCTTGACCTCGCCAACGGCGCCGGACCAGTCGCCGCCATTGATTGGATCAATGAAAAGACGAGAGGGGCACGATGCCAAGGTCTTTCATGCGGATTTGCCGGACAAGCCGACATACGGACGCCGTATCTGAAAGAACCGGCAACGAACCGCATCACGGCCTGATTGAAATGAAAGGCGCGCTTTTCGGCGAGGTTGGCCGCCGACCACGCTATTAGGAGTGTTGATGAAGATCCTGTCATGGCGCACCGCATGCCTCTCGAGCCGAGTGACGGTTGTATTCGCCGCGCTATCGGCCGTGATGCTGACGCTGCCGACGTTTGGCGACGAAACCATCCGGTTCCGCGCCCAGGGGGTGCCGAACCCCAGTTCGACGGCCGTGGCGTCCGTGGCGCAACGAGCGGTGCTGCAGGCGTTTTTTGAGCGTTACCCCAACATCGAGATCGAACGATTCACCATGCCCGCGGCCCAGGGGTCGACCGGGATGGACAGCGGTCCGCTGATGGCGATCGCGGCCGGGATCCCGCCGCACGCGATCTATGTCAATTTCCGCAAGTCATCCACTTACATCGAGCAAGGGTTCCTCGAGCCGCTCGAGATCCTGCTGGCGAGGATGCGCAGCCCTGATGAACGGACGCGGCAGACCGATGACAAGGGGCAATGGCTGGCCGATCCGACGGCGGCCGAGATCGATGAAGCGATCGCGTTGATCCGACAACGAACGCCCCGCCAGGCGTGGGAGGTGGTGTACCGGGAAGACGAGAGCGACCAGCGGTCCGGCAAGCACGTGTGGGCCATCCCGACCAGCACCCTGATCATGGCGCTGATCTACCGCAAAGACCTGTTCTACGAAGCGGGGCTGAACCCCGATCAAGCGCCGGCGGACTGGGATCAGATGCTGGACATGGCTCGCCGGCTGACCGTTCCGGAGCGCCAACAGTACGGGCTGATGATCTCGGGGGGACAGACCCTCAGCTGGGGGGTGTACTCGCTGCTCGTGTCCAACGCGGCGCGGGCGGTGAAGCGGGGAGAGGATGGCTTGTGGAGCGCCGCCTACGACAGCCGCGGCGCGGCGGAAGCGGTCGAATACTTTTGGCGGTTGGCGCAACAGCCGTTTGAACGCGACGGCCGGGTGATCCCGGGGGCGGTGAAGATCGGCGCCAACGAACTGAGCCTGATGTGGAAGCGCGGCCAGGTCGCGATGCGGTTCGGATACCTCAACGAGGAGTTGCTGGCCGACCTGAACCCGCAACTGGTTGGGATCGCGCCGGTGCCCCTGTCTCCGGGCGGGATACGCGGCAGCGAGCTGAACTGTCAGATGCTGGGCGTGTTCAGCGACGCCTCGCCCCAGCAGCAACTCGCCGTGATGCGTTACATCTGGTTTGTCACGAGCGAAGAAGCCCAACGGATCCGCACCCAGGTGTATGTCGAAAACGGGTTCGGGCAGTTCGTCAGCCCCGACCTGCTGGAGAAATTCGGCTACGACCGGCTGCTGCGCCGGGTCCCCAAAGGATGGAAACAGGCGTTCGACGCCGCCCTGGCCGACGGCGTGCCCGAACCCTACGGCCGCAACACGCAGCACATCTACCGCTACATGTCCGAGCCGATTCAGGAGGCGTTGGAGTTGGACCTGGCGGACACGCCGCGGGACGATGCGATCGACCAGATCCACGCCTTGCTCAAGGATTCGGTGGAACAGGCCAACATCAAACTGCTGGGGATCATCCCGCCGGATCAGATGCGTTGGCGGAGGATCGTGGCGGGCGTGGTTGTGACTGGCATCATCGTGGTGTTTTTGTGGGGCGGGGTGAAGCTGTGGCGTTACTTCACGCACGCGGCGCCGGTCTCCACCGAGGGCGCCGCCCGTCGAGGCCGGTGGGCGGCGTGGGCGCTGCTCCTGCCCGCCCTGGCGCTGACGCTGGGGTGGCTGTACGTCCCGCTGACCGGCGGGTTGATGCTGGCTTTCACCGATTACCGGCTGGTGATTGAAAGTAGCTTTGTGGGGCTGGATAACTTCGCTGAAGTGCTCTACGACCCCGACTTCTGGATGGGGCTGGGCCGGACGATCTACTTCGTCACCCTGACGATCGCGTTGGGCTTCTGGCCGCCGATCCTCCTGGCGATCCTGCTCGACGAGGTGCCGACGTCGTTCCTCAAATACGTGTTCCGGACGCTGTTTTACCTGCCGGCGATCATCAGCGGCGTGATCATTATGTTTCTCTGGAAGCAGCTCTACGACCCGGGCGAATACGGGGTGCTCAATCAGCTGATCCTGAGCATCAACCGTCTGAACCCCGTGATCGCCACCATCCTGAAGTGGGTGGCGGCCGGGCTGTGGCTGAGCCTCATCGGCCTGCTGATCTGGCTGCCGATCAAGATGCAGGAGATGAGTGGGGTCATCAAAGCCGCGGTCTGGCTGGTCGCGGCCACGTTCATCGGCGTGACGGGCTGGTTGCTGTTCACGGGCACGGTCGGGGTATCGAACGCGGTGGGCGGGTTCAACCTGACGCCGCTGCGATGGATTTCCTCGCCAGAGATGGCGATGTTCTGCGTGGTGTTGCCGACCGTGTGGGCCGGCGCCGGGCCGGGCTGCCTGCTTTACCTGGCCGCGCTCAAGACCGTGCCGGCCGACCTGTACGAGGCGGCCGACATCGATGGGGCGGGGGTGTGGCACAAAGTCTGCTACATCACGCTGCCCCGCCTCAAATTCCTCATCGGTATCCAGTTCATCGCCGCGGTGGTCGGCGCGTTCAAGGGCGGCACCGACTACATCCTCGCGCTCACCGGCGGCGGCCCCAATGACGCGACGATGATCCTCGCCCTGGAGATTTTCATCCGGACATTCATGGACCTGAGATTCGGCATCGGCACGGCCATGGCCTGGCTGCTGGGCGTCCTCCTGGTCGGCTTCACCGCCTACCAGCTCAAGATGCTCACGCGGGCCGAGTTCTCCGCGGGCGGTGCGGCGGAAGGGAAACGATAAGCCATGCCAATCATCGGACACGTTGAATCGAAAAGCGCACGGGGCCGGATGATCCACGGCTCCATCATTGTCGTGTTGCTCCTCGGCTCCCTGACCATGGTGTACCCGTTCGGCGTGATGCTGTCGGGATCGGTCCGCAGTGAGATCGATGAGGCCGACCTGGACCTGATCCCCCGGTTCTGGATCGATGACGACACGCTGTACCGCAAATACCTCGAAACCAAATACAACCAGGACATCAATGCCTTCAACCGCGCTCATGCGCAACGCCACTTCAGCTTCCGCGACCCGGCATGGGACAGCTCGCAAACGGACCCCGAGCAGGTCAGGAAACTGGAGGACTTCCTGAAACAACCCGACCTGCCGATCCACTGGCAGAACCTCGGCGGGATCTACGGCGTCCGCACCGTGCCGGAGAATCTCCGTGAGCTGCGCAGCCGCCTGTCCGAACGCTTCGACGGCGACCTCGATGCGTTTTCACGCGATGTCGGCGCCCCGGTCGCCAACTGGCAAGCCGTCGTCCTGGCGGTTCCCGACTGGGCCAGCCGGCGGTACGACCATCCCGGCGGCGCGATGTTCGACGCCTATTTTGAGATGCTCAACGAGGCGCCTCCCGCCACGCGCCAACTGGTCTCGCTCACCGGCCGCTTTCTCGAGACCATGATCTACCCGCAATACGGCCGCTCCGACACGGGGGAATACAACAAGCATCATACCGTCGCCCTCGAAGACTACGCCGACTTCCACCTGCCCGCGGCCGTGCCCGGCGAGGATCAGCCTCAACTCCGCACGGAGTGGATCGAGTTTGTCAACGAAGAACTGAACCCGTCGTTTATCACCGTGGAGGGGGCGAGCCAGGAACAATACGACGACTTCCTGGCAGACACACTGGGGCTTCAGCAGTCAGAGCCGTTGCCCGACGGCAAGACTTGGCTCAGCGGGCCTCAACGCCGGCATTACCAGCAGTTTTTAGAGTCTCAGCCGGTCGAAAACCTCCGGCTGGTCGGCCCTGAATACGTTTTCGGGCAGGCCGCTCTGCCGGCGGCGACGGCCGAGTTGGAATACAACCACGTTCTGGATCACGTGACATCGTTGCGGTGGACGTATACGCTGCGCAACTACATCAACGTCCTCGATGAACTGGTGTTCCAGGGACGAGCGCTTCTCAACACCGTCATCTTCTGCACCTTGGCCATTGTCCTGTCCCTGCTCATCAACCCGATGGCGGCCTACGCGATGTCGCGCTTCCAGCTGCCCAGCACCTACAAGGTGCTGCTTTTCCTGATGGCCACGATGGCGTTTCCGCCGATGGTGACGCTGATCCCGCAGTTCATCATGCTCCGCCAGATGGGCCTGCTCAACACGTTCGTCGCGCTGGTGCTCCCGCTGCTCGCCAACGGGTACATGATCTTTCTGCTCAAGGGGTTCTTCGACAGCCTGCCGCGGGAGCTCTACGAGGCGGCCCGCATCGACGGCGCGTCGGAAACCCGTATGTTCTTTCAGATCACCATGGCGCTGAGCAAGCCGATCCTCGCCGTGCTCGCGCTCGGCACGTTCACCAGCGCCTACATGATGTTCTTGTACCCGCTCCTGGTGGCGCCGGACCCGGACATGTGGCTCATCAGCGTCTGGCTTTTTCAGTACCAGCAACGCGCGTCGAGCGCGGGCGTGTACGCCTCGGTGGTCCTGGCCTCCATCCCGACGCTGTTCGTGTTTCTCTTCACACAACGCACGATCATGCGCGGCATCGTGGTGCCGACGGAAAAATGAGTGCAACCCGCAAAGGAAAGCGCGGCGCCGACAACGTCTAAACCCCGCATGCGTATGCGCGGCTTAGGCAAATCAACTTTAGCATCGCCCGCGCCGGCCGGCCAATAGAACCGCACCCATGATCCCCAAAACCACCGATGCCGGCTCAGGAATGACCAGGCCGACGTAAGTCACCCCGCCGGCTTCGAAAATACTAGCGTCGCCAAGGGTCAACAGGGAGTCATCCCAGGTCAGCAGACCCGCGCTGGCCAGAGCCTGAAGCTCCGCCACATGGTCTCCACTCCAACGCAAACCCCAGTAAATCCCATCCGCATCTTCAGACGGGTCGGAAAACACGATCTCGATGCGTCCATCGGTTCCGACACTCAGCGTCGCCGCGGCGCCCAGGTCCAAACCGCTGGACAAACCGCTCACGTTCGTAACGACCCGCCCCAAGTCGGAGCCGCTGGAACCTTCAATCACCACGGCGCCGCTGACCGCCCAACGGACGTTGGTCAGTTCGAGCAGACCGCTTGACCCGTCGCTGGTCGAGCCGACATTCAGGTTCGCGCTATTGGCCTGGCCAACGGCCGCCGTATCGCCGGTGAGCCGGAGCACGCCGACGCCTTTGAGGCCTTTCCCGATGACCGCATCGCCGGAGATGTCAAGCACGCCCAGGACCGCGGCGGACATGTCCATCGTGCCGGTCGCGGCGCCGCCCGTGCCGCTCAACTGGGTGTTCTCGCCGATCCGAAGCTCGGTGAGGTAGGCGTCGAACGCGCCCCCAAGCGAGGTCAGCGACCCCACGGCCGGGGTGTCCGTGCTGGGCCCGGCGGCGCTGCCTTGAATGGTGTCGTTATAGCCGACCTGAATCACGCCGCGTGACGCGAGTGAGCCGACGGACAGGTTAAGGACCGTCGGGAGGTTGACGATCGAGCCGGAGGCCCTGTCGCCGCGGCCGAGGACCAGGCTGCCCGCGTCCAGATCGAGCGAAGCGCCGCCGCCCAGATCGAGCGTTCCGTTAGTGGTGGCGGTGGTCAGATTGTTGCGCAGGTTTTCTCCGAGGACCAGCCGATTGCCCACACTCAGCCTGGTGAGAGAGGCGGCGAGCTTCACCGTGCCGTCAACCATCGTGGCCGAAGCGGTATTGGTGGTGATGTACCGGCCAATGATCATGTCGTTATTCAACGCGATCTCGTTGTTCACGACCGATGCGGCGCTGAGATCAACCGTGACGGGCACCGTCCCGACGTTGAACCGTCCCAACGCCATGACGAAATCATTCACGTTACGGAAGTCGACGGTGCTCGTGTCGGTAAACGTGACGTTCCGGCCCGCGATGTCATTCGCGCTGCTGAAATTGGTGTCGAAGAAACTGGTCGAGACGGCGTTGCTCAACGAACCGAAGACCATCGTGCCGTTGGTCACGGTGACGGAGACCCTGCCGCCGCCCATCGAGCTGACGCCGCCCGTGATGCTCAGGGTGTTGCCGCCCAGGTCCAACGTGCCGGCGCTGCGGAAACGATCGATGCGGAGCCCAGCTTGAAGCTCGCGGTCACCGTCGTCCAGCTTGGACGTGCCCCAAGTCCCGGTGGTGGTGGGGAAAACAACCTCTTCGGTAACCACGGCGCCCGGCGCGACGCCGCCCTCCCAGTTGGCCGGGTCCGACCAGTTGTCATTCGTGCGCAAGCTGTCGTCGAGCCAGACAAAGTCGGCGTGTACGCCGTGCCCGGTCATGGCGAGGAGCGTCAGGCACGCTACAACACACGAGGTTGAGAGAATTCTGGGTCGGATCATGTTTATCCTCCTGGTGTCAACCAGAGTCATCTTGTTCAAAGCAGGCCAATGGGTATCTCACGATTTGTGGCGGGCATGTGTATCTGGCTCACACAAAACGCGATAAGTCCCGCGAGGTTTCAACACAGAACGGGGCTGCCGGCCTGAAGGAAGGAGGCTTCCCAAAGACGGCTCGAACAATCCCCAGAGCAGTTAGGCCGTCCGCCAGTTATTCAATCCGTACGGGATCGGGTTTCCAGGCCTCGCCCTCAGCGAGCGCCCCGGACCGTCATCAAAAACCCGCCCGCCGCGAACAAGACCAATGACGCAGGCTCAGGAATCGGGGGCGATTCGAGCCGCACCAGGTTGTAAATCGCGGAGCCGGCGTTATCCCTGACCAGCGAACCAAACACGATCTCGTCATCGGTGACCGTGCCCGTAGAGGCCAGATTCACGACGGTTGATCCGAGGGTCAGCGTGGCTGAATCAGTGACCGCGTCATAGTTCAGGACCAGGGTGAAAAAGGTGTCAAAAGCGTCCGTGACCACCGTGCCGGTCTTCATGACATGGTCGGTTGTGCCATCATTCACCAATAAGTCACCATTGGGCGACGCATCCAATCTCAGGTCGTATCGGTACTGGCCTGAACGCCCGATCGAGAGGCCGGCTTTGTCCCGGGTCAGGTTACTGCTGTAAAAATTAACGCTTGTGAAACCAGGGCGAACCGCGTCTTTAGGACGGCTCACGATCCAGGTTATAGACCAGCCATCGGCGTCCATCGCCGCGGTGTCGCTGGCGTCCAGCGCGGTGGTGTAGCGTGGCTGCCAGTCACTCGTGCCGTCCGTGACCCGCCAACCGCCCTGCAAGGAATCCAGACCGACACTCCATATATGCGAGCCGATCTGAACCGGGGTCCAGCCCTGGGACACCGGGTCCGCGGCGCCGCTCACCCCCGGCGCGGCCTCGACGCCGGCGTCGTATTCGGCCAGGACGGCCGCGCCCGCCGGCATGGTCAAAACCCCTGTCATGAAAGCCGCTAAGGCCCCAAGTCGTACATTCCGCATCGTTGATCCTCCTGGCATCTAAATAAAAGTTTCGAGCTTCGCAGGCGAAAAAAAATCAAAAGTCAGGGCTCGGCGGGCGGGGCGACCGTCTGTCCCTCCGCCATCCGAACGCAGACCGACGCCGACAGATGACCAAGCTTGCGCTTGGACTGCGCCAGCCGCTGCACAAAATCGATCGCCAGGCGGCCCAGCCGCTGCTTGTCGTAGCCGATCGATGTCAGTTTCAGGCCCGTCGATGAAATGAAACCCAGGTCATCAAACCCCAGCACTGACATCCGCCCGGGCACAGAGACGCCCATCTCATGAAAGCGTTCGAGCAGGACCGCGGCGGTGTAATCGCCGGTGAACACCGCGGTCACGCCGCTGTCGACCAGGCGCTGAGCCATGTCCGTCGGCACGTTACGCGCATCGACATGCTGCATGAACGCCGGGGACAGCCCCCGGTCTTTCAGACCCTTCATGCTCCCGGCCACCACCGATCGCCACAGCCACTCCCGCCGAGGCCCCAGCAGCAGCGCGATCCGCTCATGCCCCTGTGACAGCAGATGGCCCATGGCCAGTTTGCCCAGGCCGTGATAGTCCACCGAGACCGAACTGAATTCGTTATAGCGCGGCTGGCGGTTGATGACGACGAGCGGCATCGGGCAGCCCACGAGGTAGTCGAGATACCCGTCGCGCGGCCCGGGGCCGATCAGGATCGCGCCGTTGACATCACCCGCCTCCACCCGCTGGCGAAACAGGATGTCCACCGTGACATCCGCCTGCCCCTGATACAGGCTCATGTGCCCGCCGGCTTTCACAAGCCGGCCGCGAACGCCTTCGATCACCTGGCCGGTGAGTTTCGAGACCTCGCCGTCGTGCACCGTATCGGGGCAGTAGATCACCGCGACCTCGAACGGGCTGCGGCTCTCGGCCTGCTTCGGCTTGACGTCATAACCCAGCCGGCGGATCGCTTCACGGACACGCTGGCGCGTCTGGGGGCTGACACGCCCCTTGCCGTTGACGACGAGCGACACCGTGCTCGGTGAAACGCTCGCGATCTGAGCTACTTCCGCGGTAAAGGCCATGTCAGGTCATCAACCAATAGAAAATGAGCAGGCGCCTCGCGACGCAACCATCATCCTAAACGAGCCGCTGGAAGGCTGCAATAAATTTTGCTAATAATTTATCAAAATTTTTTAAAAATATATTTTAAAGTATTTTACATATACTAATAATCATATCAAATTGATGATAAATTTATCTTTCAGCGGTTTCAGCCGATGGCTTGGCGCACGGGATGAAGCCGCCGCGCCATGTCGGGAGCACGAACGTAGAAAGGCTTGACGTGTTGACGGCGTCCGCCCAGGCTCTACACGAACTGAAACGAGAAAAGCTTCGAATCACTCATCAGAAAGGCCAACTGCACCGGCGTGCCGGACAGGCGGGACAGGTCTTCGTTGTGACGCCAACTCAAGCGCTTGCAGATCGCGTTGCCCGTCACCGGGTCGGCGTCGTCCAGGGTGAAGCCCGGGATCGGCGCGCCGTCGGGGCGCCGCAACTCGGCCTTGAGCCAACCGCCCCCGCTCCCGTCGTAATTCAACTCCAGACGCCCGCCCGAGAAAACGAGCGCCGGGGTTTGAAAGCGCCCACCCTGCACCGGCGCATCAACGCTCACGAACCCATCACGCCGAATCCGGCTGCGATAGAGCCCGGAGGAGTATGTTTTTTCACCTTCCAGGTCATGGGTGTCGCCGCGGCCGGTGTAATACAGCCACAATTCATCGCCCCGATCGATCAGCCACGGGTTGGCGAAGATCATCCCGCCGTCCGGCCGGCCGTCGAGCCCGCGCCGGATGAACGGCAAACGTTCGCCGCAGCGCTGCCAGGCGATCCCGTCCCGGCTGGTCAGCAGTTCGATGTCCATCGTCGCGGGGAAATCTCCGGGCCCCCAGTGATGATAGATCGAGGGGAACATGAAGTAAGCGTCCTGCGCCCAGGGGTACTTCATCGCGCAGCTTGTGTAAATGTCGACCACCGGCTTCAGGACATCATCGCGCTGAGGCGTCGGCCTGGCCAGGTCCAGGGCGTCCGCCTCGAAAACGATCTGCTGCTCCGACCAGTTCTCAAAGTCGGACGACGTGATGCGGCCGATCGCCCGATAGCTGCCGACGCCGCGTTGAATCACCGCGGCCTCATCCGCGTGCTGCGTCTCACGGACACGCGTGTAACCCACATACTGCTCGATACGGTCGTCCCAGAAGAACATGTTCTGCGTATCGCACATGATCGTCGGCGGGTTCGGCTGCCCCTCGTCGTATCGCCAGCGCAGCCCATCGGGCGAGTGCATCGCCCACAACCCGGCCCGGACGCCGGATTCCAGTTCGTCATTGGTCGGGCGGAACTTGGTCCACAGCCGATACCGCCGGTCGGCCGGCGCGTGTTCGTCACGGAAGATCGTGCCGCCCTGCATGCTTTGGCGCGGGTGCAGCGGGGCCACCAGGTTGTTCTGCGAAGACCCATCGAATTCGATAAGCCCGAGCTCGGGCTTGGTCCACGCCAGGCCGTCGTCAGACTCGGCGTAAGCGAGACGGATGGCGCCTTCCTGCGGAAAACCAAACTTGAAGACGGCGCCATACCAGGCGCGGAACTTCCCCTGATCATGCATCACCGTGGTGAACCCGGTGATGCCGTGGGGCTCCCACGGCCGGTCCGCGGTCAGGACCGGCTCGGCGTCACGCATCGGGGGGTTCATCACCAGACGGACGCCGTCGGCCTGGGCGATAAACCGCTCATCGATAAAAAGCTGCTTGTTGCCGCCAACATCAAACGGTGAAACGGTTGGGTCAGACATCATGAAGGCTCATGCTCCACCGCTCGGCCATGCCTGGGCCAAGCCCGGCATGACCGCCAGGGCGGCGTTTTGAATCAACCAGGGCATCTCTACTTTTCCGCGGACGGCTCCAGCTCGCGCTGCCCGGCGCGGGGGTTGTATTTGCGCAGGAACTCAACGAACGACGGATTCACTTCAAATACGCCGTCCTGAAGGAGACGCGCATAGAAGGCGACTTCATAAAAATCAAACGCGTTGATGCGCGGGTCGGCGTCCGCATAAGCCATGCGGCGGTGCATGGAAGGCTGACCGCAATTGGCTTCGGGCGCGGTGCTGGCCCCACCGACGTAGGTCACTTTCACGTCCGCTGCGGCCGCGGCGTTGCAGACCGAGTCGACGAAATGGTCATGCCGGGCGCGGCTCAGGTTCTGGATCTTCAACGTGACTTCATCGACATGGACCTCGTCGATCCACCGCTTCCATTGAAACTCGGTGTTGGGGGCGGGCGGGGTGTTGTGTGACGCCCGCCAGGTCCGTTCATCGCGGTACATGTATGAGCTGTGGATGTGGACCGCCATCTTGGCGCGACGATCCCACGTCAGCGTGCGGAGCCGCGCGAGCCATTGGGTCACGGCGTCACCGTTGATCTGATGGGCTTTCTGACGATCGATCCGGCCGTTCTCCATCATCGCCCCGGCGACGACCTGCGGCTCGCCCAGGCCGTACTCGTCACGCTCGTGCGCCTTGGCGCTGTGGCCCGCGAAACGGATGTTGATGCCGTCAACACCGGCCGCCAGAGAGGCCTCGGCCACACCGAGCCAGTACTCCTGCACCTCCGGATACACCAGGTTCAAAGGGCCCTGCAGGTATTCGTTCTTCCCGCACGCAACGCCGGCAAATCCACGCTCATCCAGATACTTGGGGCCTTCGGCGAACGGCTCGGCGGTGCGACGGTCGTAAACGTAGAGGTCCTGACAGGCGGCTTCGACCTTCTCACGGTCGGCGAAAAACGCCTGCACGTCGGGGTTCAGGCCGTAATACGCGGTGGTGTTCTCCGGCCAGGGCCAGCCGACCTTGGACGGGTCGATGCGCTCCTCCGCCGGGGTGGAGGGGAGCAGGCCGCCCTCGCTGTCATAGATCTCCATCAACCGCAACGGGGTGTTGCCGAAATCGGGGTCGCCTCCGGTCAGGCTGCAACGCACGAACACGTAGCGGTACCGGCTTGGGATGTTCAACCCGCGCAGCGAGAGAACCCGGCACTCCTGTCCGCTGGGGAAACCGTCGCGCCACTCGATCGTTTCCACGAATTGCGGGCGGCAGTCGAACGGCTCGAGCCGGCCGTTCTCCTCCCCCACATGGATGCTCAGGTGTTCCGGGCGGACGCGCGTCGGGTCGACGCCGAGCTTGATCAGATCGATACGCGCCACCTCTCGATCCACCGTCCAGTCGCCGGGCTTGCGTTTGTAACGCAGGTGAGGGTGGGCCGCGGTGAACGGATCGCAGAGCACCGTGAGGCCCCGCAGATCGTTGATGAACGGCACGCCGTCGGGCTGCGGTAACGTGTGAGGGAAATACGAGCGGCCGGGCACGCTGAAACCGCATTCGTAAGGCTTGATGCAGGCGTAAAGCTCAAGACCGTGGGAATGCGCGGTCTCCACCAAGAAACTCAGCAGGTCCGGATGGCCGGCGATGGGTTGTTGATCCAGCCCCCACCACGTGTGAATAATCCAGTTCACCCGTTTCATGCCCAGCGACGCGAGACGCGCGAACATCGCGTCGTATTCGTGCGGCTCGAAAAAACGCTCCGCGTACAAGAGGTCGTCGTAAAAGTCGATCGTGGTGTGCAGATCAAGTCTCATGGGGATCACTCGGTCTCAAGCCGGGCTGTCGGGAACGACGACGCGGCCGGCTCCGATGCGCGGCCACCCGGTCGATCCAATCGGTCATTCATCCACGCGAGGCCCGGGCGCGGGCATCGCCGCGCCAACAGGCAACGCACCCAGGTCGGGACGGCCTGCATCGGCGTCGCGGAGCGGGTCCGGCCACGCTTCGGGCAGGTCCAGTCCCGCGTCAACCGCGGGGCTGTCGGACCGGAGGCGGTAATCGTTTTCGACCTCACCGTCGGTCTCCAACCGTTCGAACCGCGGATCCGCCAGCTTGGCGTTGGCGCCGAAGCCGGGAGGGTGAACGGCCTTGCTGTCCTTGAAATGCCCAGACGCGCGGAAACGCCTGAAAAACTCGCGTTCCCGTTCGGCGGTGAGATTGGGGCTCCAGAACAGGTTGGCGTCGGCGTACGCGTTGGCCGCCGGGTCCAGATTGATGGGATAGTTGGGCAGGTTCTGGAGGTGAACGAGAATGTTGTTGAACACCCGGCGGGGACGGTCGGGATGGGCCGAATTGACGAGCCCCAGATGCGCATGGCGTTGCTGGCCGCCCGAGATCAGGGTGTTGTGATAGATGTACATCGCCGGCCACGGCGGGGAGCCGTGATCAGACATGAACACGCCGGCCCAGAACCGCCTCTCGGGATTCTGCGTCGTCGGCCGGCCGTAGTTCAGGGGCAGGCGCTGGTCGAAAATATTGCGATAGATATAGATGACATCCTGCATGTCCGACTTGCGGTCGAGCCCGCCGAAAGCGATAGGCATGTTCACCTGGCGGAAAAGGTTCTGATAGACGTAAACCGTCGCCCAGTCGCGCGCATAGACGTGACGGGGATACATCGGAGACAGGTACACGCCGTCGTCCTGCATGTTTTCGACCAGGTTGTTGTGGAAACGGGCGTTGATGCCGCCAAGGTAGAGGCCGTCGTGAGCGTCGGTCCAGACGCTGTGCGCGATTTCCCAATGGTCGTTCACGGGGGTGGCGTAAACCGAGAATTCGCGGCCGGCGTCAGGCACGAGCAGGGCGTGGGTGTTGAGGCGTGTGATGTTGCGATGCGGCCGGCCGGGGTAATCACGCTTGGAGGTGTCGGATCGAAACGCCCATGGCGGGATGTTGCCGTGAACAGCGCAATCGAGCATCCGCAGGTGTTGCGTGCCCTGCGCCCGGATGCCGTACGTGCCGGCCCAGATCACAACGTTCTCAAACGTGACGTGGTTCGCGAGGTTGAGCCGAACCGTGTCATAACCGCCGCCGCGGACGACCAGGTCCTGAAAAACCACGTGCTCCGCCCCTTCGATGGTCAGGGGGACGGACCGGAACGGCGCGATCACCAGGGGGAGCCGGCGGGGATCGGTGGCTCCGCGATAGTTGACGACGCCATCCAACGCGGTGTGAGCCAGGCGGACATGGATCCGGCCGGTCTCGGCGTTGAACCACAAGCCGGGGCCGCAGTAAAGCGGCGCGTGGTCGACTTCGCGCCGTTTCGACGGATCGTCATAGTGCACCAATTCCTGGTCGGCGCGAAGATCCATCGCGTGGTAGTAGGTCTGCAGGCCGATCATCGAGTCGCCGAACGATCCGATCGGCTGATAGACATGGCGGTAGGTCTGAACGGACTCGTATTCGCCTTCGACCCCCTCATCGGAGGAAACCGGACGCCACGCCTCCTGCGACGATCGATAGAACGCCTCGATCCCCCCGTCGATCACAGCCCGCTCGCCGGGATAAGAGCGGATCGTGATCGGGGCGTCGTCACGCCCCACGGCCGCGACGTAGACATTCTCGTAGTAGACCCCGCCCCGCAGACAAACCGTCCCCCCGGGCCCGACCAGTTGCAGCGCCCGGCCGACCGTCCGCAGCGGCTCACGCTCCGTCCCCGATGCGTCATCATGGCCTTTCACCGGGTCGACATGGATCAGCGTCCCCCCCGGAAGAGGCCGGTTCGACACCGGCGGCAGCTCGCGCAACGCCTGGGACGATGAGGCATCCAGGTCCGCCGCGAGGGAAGCAGCCGTGAACATCAAACCGAACGAAAGTACGGCGGGCTTGACCAAATCAAATAGATACACCATTTTTTCGATCACGATGCTCACTGGAACGGAGAGTGCTTTGCCCTCCATTATCCGCTCGAAGGGGGTGCAGGCCGGGAAATACTGTAATAAAATCAGGGTGCGCCGGGGCATCGATATCGAAAAAAATAAAAAAAACTTAAAAAAACATTTGACCCGGATCGCCCGGGGATTAACATCGACTCTTACGGAGTATTCACATGGCCTCCATTCTTGACGTTGCCCGGGAAGCACAAGTTGCTCCCAGCACCGTGTCGCTCGTGATGAACCACCGCGGGCGGGTCAGCCCCGAGACCCGGGATCGGGTCGATGAGGTGATCCGCCGGCTGGGGTACCGCGGACGCGGCAACCGGGCGCCCAAGACCGCCGACCGCGCCAAGGCCCTTCGATTCGGATTCGTCTACACGCCCGAAACCCTCGTGGACGGGCTTGAAAGCAAGTACTGCCGGGAGCTGATCCGCGGGGCGGAGCAATCGCTTGGGGGGTCGGCGAGCACGCTGAACATCATGCGCGGGCAGGCCCACGTCGACCAGGACCAGATGTTCATCCAGCATCTCGAAGGGCGGGAGCTCGACGGGCTGCTCATGTTCGGGGCCGACCCCAGCGACGGCTACGTCGACAGGGTCCTGCAGGCCGGCGTGCCGCTGGTGCTTTTCAACCGTCCCCTCGCCTATGGCCGCTACAGCTGCGTGACGGTCGACTTCTTCGGCGGCAGCCGGCAGGCGATCGAGCACCTGCTCTCCCTCGGGCACGAACGGATCGGGCTGCTGTTTCGCACCGCCCCCACGCGGTGGCCCCACGAGCTGGTGTTTGAAGGCAGCATGGAAGCCCTGCGCGCCCGTGGGATGAAGCCGACGGTCGACCTGACCCTCCCGCTGGACTGGGAGCCGCACCACCTCGACGACGCCTGCCGGCGGATGATGGACGCGGGGGTGACCGCGATCCAGACCGGCGACATGATCGCCGTCCCGTGCATCGCGGCGCTGGAGCGGATGGGGCTGACGGTCCCGGACGACGTCTCGGTCATGGGCTTCGACGACCGCGGCCGCACCACCGACTCGGGTCTTCATCTCTCAACCATCACATACGACAGGCTGCGCATGGGCCGGATGGCCGGCCGGATGCTGCAGAAACTACGCCTACCCAATCGCGGCGTGTCCTGGCTTGCTGGAGCGGTTCAAACCAGGCTGAAAAGTGGGCAGACCACTTCTCCGCCGAAGAACAGAGGAAGCCATCATGAAACATGGCGCCGGAGGAATTGAGGCCAGACGTTGCGGGAATGGCGGATTTACATTGGTCGAATTGCTTGTGGTGATCGCCATCACCTCACTGCTGATCGCGCTGATTCTGCCGGTGATCACGCAGGGGCGGGAACTGGCGAGGCAAGCGCAGTGCGCCAGCAATCTGAGGCAGATCGGCCTCGCCAGGATCATTTACGCCGAAGACTACAACGGCAGGGTAAAGGGGTGGCGGGTTCAGTGGCATGACAGCATCCATCCGTACATGGGGTATTCCGACTACGCCACCATGCGAGAAGAAACCGTATGCCCTTCAAGAGAACTGATCAGGTTCTATTACGGCACAAGCCATAACATGCAATGGTATCCCGACATCCATAAAACCCAGGCACAAAAGGGGGCGCCCGCCCACCGGCTGCTCAACGGCGAAAACGGCCTGAGACCCGGCAGGCCATGGGCTGACAACACGATCGTATCCCGCAGCACCAGCGGCGTCGCCCCCAACTCATCACTCTGGTATCAGCACACCGGCGACAGGGCCAACGTCATTTTTCTTGACCTGCATGTGCAGGCGATGCAGGACGTCGAGGTGCCGGCCTGGCGTCATCTCGAAGTCCTCTGGATGGGCCGACGAGCGCCTTACTTGTCTTCGCTTTTCTGGAGTGAAGATGCGTATCCATGGGTCAATTAATACTGCTTGATAATCGCCTGCAAAAATTTCCTGAAATACCTGACTAAAGAATAAACTATGCAATGCTCGGCTCATCGAAACGAAGCGGGGTGTAGAGAACGGCTCGCTTTTACCCTGGTTGAACTGCTCGTCGTGATTGCCATCACCGCGCTATTAATTGCAATTTTACTGCCGGCGCTGAAACAGGCCCGTGACGCCGCGAGACAGACGCAATGCGCCAGCAACCTCAAACAACTCGGGCTGGCGAGGGCGCTTTACGCTCAAGATTACGACGGGGTTGTGGCTGGATGGGAAAGCTTGTGGTACAGAAAACTACCGGGCTACATGGCGTTTCCTGATTTCGATCGCATCAAGAAAAAAATGGGGTGCCCCGCCGCTGAGGAGCCTGGGTTTTACTACGGCACAAGCATCAGCATAAGACGGTATCACGACATCTTCCAAACCGAACTGAACGGCGCGCCTTCCGATCGTCTGTTTCACGGTGAAGGGACCAGCAACAGCCGAGGCATAGAAGAGCGGGTCACGTATAACACCTCCACGGTTGCGCCCAATTCGTATATGTGGTACGGGCATCCCGGGGGCACCGTCAACATATTGTTCCTTGATCAGCATGTTGCTTATCTCAAAGACCGCGAGGTTCCGCAGTGGCGAAACGTCGAGAAATTCGGGTGGATGCCGGAAGGCTCTCCATACAACGGCATCCTTTTCTGGGGAACCGATCACTATCCATGGGTCTTCGTCAGTTATTGACCATCATCCTGTGCAACGTTGTTTTAAGCTCAACAGAAGCGAGTGAAATAGGCGTCAATGCGGCCATCGGCCTTGTTAGTATGAAGACGAGTTAATGAGGCCGGGCGCATCTTCGTCCGAAAGTTTGCCACCCCCGATTTGTTGAGCCCACACGTGAACCCATCCCTCGATCTGAATCTTCCTGCCGACCCGATCCCCGATCGGGTGAGCATCGTCAGCCTGATCGAACCCGGTGAGCGGAAGGTGCTCGCCGAATTGGACGGGCCCGGGTGCATCCGGCGGATCAGTTGCGTGCTGCGTCATCCGAAGCTGCTGCCGATGGCGAACCGCAAGATCATCATCCGCATCTACTTCGACGACCACGACACGCCGCACGTCGAGGCGCCGGTCGGCGATTTCTTCGGCGTCATGCACGGCGAGCCGTACTACGACATCAATTCCGCCTTCCTCTCCGTAAAGGCATGGAACGGGTACAACTGTTTTTTCCCGATGCCGTTCGCGCGTTCCGCGCGGATCGAATTCAACGCGGGCGTCGAACAGAACCAGGTCTACCTCCAGGCGGACTGGAGCCGATACCCGCACGCGGCGCTCGAAGAACCGATGCGGTTCTGCTGCCGCTGGCGCCGAGAGAACCCAACCGAACGCTACGACCACGACTACCTGCTGCTGGACGCCGACGGGCCGGGGCGGCTGATCGGTTTCGCATACGGCCTGCGCCTGATCGACAACGTCGACCGCTGGTCGCACGGCGGCGGCGACAACATCTACGTCGACGGCGGCGGCGACCGGCCGGCGTATCTGCGCGGGGTCGGGGGCGAGGACGTGTTCGGCGTCGGCTTCGGGGGCAACCTCCACCCGGTCGATTCGCACCTTTACGAGGGCATGCCGTATTACACGCACGAAGACGTGGGCGAGGCCCGGCCGGCGCCGCGCGTGGTCGGCTACCGCTGGTTCGTCCCCGATGAAGTCTGTTTCCGAGAATCGCTCCATCTCCGCTTCGGCTGCATGCGCAACGACATCTGCTCCACCGCTTACTGGCTCCAGGCCGGGGCGGTGCGCCCATTTTTCACGATGCCGTCGTGGGAGGGCCTGGTCCCCGGCAGCGAGCTGCCCGGCGGCACGCACGACCTGCCCCTGCCCGACGACGGCGTGTGGCAACTGTGCGGCCCGTTCGATCTTCGGGACGGCGCGGCGATGAACGAGACACTGCCGCCGGAATCGGCCTTCCAGCCCCAGCAGGCTTACGACGCCGGCCACCCGGGCGATTCGCCCTACCGCAACGAGCGCTCACGGGAGTTGGGGCGCGATCAAGCGCATTGGGTGCGCTATCCATCGCTGCGGGGATTCGTTGATTTCAATCACGTCTTCCGCGCCGCGATACGCGGGGCGGCGTTGACGCACCCGGCGGCGGCGGTGGCGCGCTGCACGCTTGTCTCCCCCGGCGTCATGAAAGCACGCGTCCGGCTGGCGTGGGATGACCATCTGGTTCTACGGGTCAACGGCGAACCGCACGACCTCGGCGAACACAAGGCGTTCCGGCCATGTGAAATCGACATCAACCTGCGCGCCGGCGCCAACGACCTGACCGTCAAACTCTCCAACACCTTCGGCAGCACTCACGGCGGCTGGGCGTTCGCGTTCTCCGCCCTCGCGCCCGACGGGGCGCCGCTGAAACCTCAGGAACCCGCGTCTAACCTTTGAACAGAGATGGGAATGCTTGTGATGCGACAAACGGATTGGGGAACCATCGCCCGTTGTTTTTTTCTCTCCGCAATCGCTGTTTTACAGACCTGGCCAGCAGCTCGGGCGTTCGCGGACAACGCCTCGGCGGTGCCGGCGCCTTCCAACCGCATCGGCGTGATGATGGGCTATCACGGCTACACCGCGCCGATCCTCGCCGAAGCCCTCAAGCCGCGCGGCGTCGTGGTGGACCGGGTGACCGGCTGGATCGATACGCAGCGCTACCCCGACTACGGCGTGATCGTGCTGGACGGGTCGCTTCAGCACGCGCGACACGAAAAACACGCGTTTGACCCCGATGACCTCGAGCGGCTGTCGTCGTTTATTGATAACGGCGGAACGTTCATCCTGATCCGCAACGGCTGGTGGTCTTTTAACACCGAGCACGGCCGGGCGTTCCTGGAACGGATGATCGGGACCTCGCCGCGCAAAGAAGGTGGGCCGCGCATCGATTTCAGCCACCCCTGGGTGAGCCATCTGAAGGGCAGGGACACCTCCGCCTGGCTCACCGTGCGCAACAGCGCGTCGATGTTTTACAGCCGGGGCCGATCGCTGATCGAGGTCATGCCCAATCGGACGTTTCTGCATCACGTCCGATCCGGCGACGGGCAGATGATCTTCATCACGTGGAATGTTTACTCCTCCCGCCCCCCCGGCCGCACGCGGATCGAGCCGGAGCGGGAACGGGTCTTCAACGATCAGGTGCGCATCCTGGAAAACATCGCGGCGGACCTTTTCCCCAATAACCCGCCGCCGCTCCCGGAGCGGATGCTGTTCGATAATCCCTATGAACTGCCGGACAACCTGATCGTCGAGTTGCCGGCCACGCCGGACCCCGCATCCATCCGCTCGCACCCGCCGACGCGGCCCCTGCCGACGCCGTCCGACCGCCCGATGGCCGACGGGCCGGCGCGGTTCGTCGACGCGCAAAACGGCCGCGACGACGTCGACGGCTCACTGGAGTCACCGTGGCGCACGGTTCAGCACGCGGTCGATCAGTTGGAGCCCGGTGACACCCTGTACCTGCGCGGAGGCGTCTACTACGAGCACATCATCCTGTCGCGTTCCGGCGAGCCGGGCCGGCCGATCACGGTCCGCAGCTATCCGGGCGAGCTGGCGGTGATCGACGGCGGCCTGCGCGAATTCAACGAGAACCACGAAACCGCTTGGGAGCCCGTCCCCGACGGCGCCGAGGGCGAGTTCCGGTCGACCGCACTCTACCCGGGGCTCGGTACGAAACCCACCGTGGCCAATCTGCTGGGCAACTTCGCCGATTCGATGATCCCGTTGCAGGGCTATCGCTTCCTGAGCGATCTTCGCAGCGATAACCCGTACTGGAACATCAAGCTCAAAATGAAGGACGAGCAGAGCATCTACTGCGGTCCGGGCATCTGGTACAACCCCGAAACCCAGCGGATCCACTGCCGGCTGGCGCACACGCAGTTACCCGGCCTCCACGAGGACAACTACCGGGGTGAAACCGATCCGCGCCGCGTCCCCCTGGTGATCGGCTACGCCGCCTCACCGATGAGGATCGTTGGTGTGCGCCACATCCGACTGCAAGACCTGGTGCTGCGCGGCTCACGCATAGCGGCCCTGGCGATCTCCGCGGCGGCCGACATCGAGCTGGACGGGCTGACCGTGTACGGCGGCTCCACCTGCGTCCAGGTCGAATACACCCAGGGCCTCCGCGCAATCCACTGCGCGTTCCGCGGCATCAGCGCGCCCTGGACGTTCCGCTCCAGCCTGAAGTATCGCTCGATGGAGTCGAGGATCTTCAACGCGAGCGGGTGGAAACCCACAAGCAACAGCGACTTTGAACTGGCGTACTGCGAATTCACCGATTCCGTCGACGGCGTGTTCCTCGGGAACGTCACCAACGTGCGGTTTCATCACAACCTGCTGGACAACCTTACCGACGACGGCCTGTTCCTCACCGCCACCGCCAGCAACCTCGGCGACATGCCCGGCGGCCCGATGCTGGTCTACCAGAACCGGCTTTCACGCAGCCTGACCATGTTCGCGTTCGGGGTCGGGCACGGGCGGCAGACCACGACCGACGACGGCATTGTCACGGGGGCCGGGGTCTGGATCTTCCGCAACGTCCTCGACTTCCGCCGGCCCGTGCTTGCCGGCCAGCCCAGGGGCGCGGACGAGCCCCAGGAACTGGCGAGCTTCGGCCGCAGCGTGGGCGACCACGGCAGCCCGATCTGGGAGCCGATGTTTTTCTACCAGAACACGATCATCGCCCGGGAGCCCGCCTTCCGCAGTTTCTACGCGCATGGCTGGGGCGGCCACATGAAGGAGACGGCCCGCGCGGTGCTGAACAACATCATCGTCCAGGTGGAGCGGCCGGTGGGGAGCTTTGTGGGCAGCCGCGGATACGCCCTGATGCTCGACGGCAACCTGCACTGGAGCCTCGCCGAGGGCGGCGATCTGGAAAAGATCCACGCCATGGTCAACAAGACGCTCCGCGACGAGCCGCTGAACGTCCCCGCGTTTCCGCGAAAGCTCATTTACCCTGATCAAACCGACCCCGCCGGCCCGAACCCTCTGGCCGATCTGGTTGAGTTGGCCAGTAAGTCCGACCCGACGCCGTATCGGGCGCAACATGATCAGTGCGCGGACCCGCGCTTCGTTCGGCTGGAGGCCGACTGGCGTGAACACAACGACTACCGCCTCCGCAGCGACAGCCCCGCCGCCGGGGCCGCCGTCGCGATCCCCGCCGGCTGGCCGGACCCCTTACGCGGCAGCGGCCCCGGCGACGTCGGCGCGATCCCGGTCGGCCACGACGGGTGGCGCGTGGGCGTCCGCGGCCGGTTCGACGGGGCGGTTTCTCCGTAGCAAAACCGAGATCCGGACCTTCGGCCGCCTGCGGCGTTTTCAGGACCGGCTTTCGGGTCGCTCAGCGGGGGCGCCGCTCACCGCGGTCATCGTGAAGCCGGTCAGCATCAGGTTGATGCCCACCAGCAAACCGATCGCCCACACGGCGCTGCTGGGCCACTCGGCGAAGATCAGCCCGCCCAGCACGATCGACGCGATGCCGCTGACCAGCGCCCAGCCCCAGCCGCGCTCGGGCTTGACCTGAAACGCGGCGATGGTCTTGAGCACGCCCTCGACCAGGAAGAACGCCGCGAGCAGCAGCGTCAACACGAGCGCCCCCTCGCGCGGGTCGAAGATCAGGAAGATGCCCGCCGCGAGGTACAAGGCCGCCACGAGCAGCTTCCACCACCCCCCGCCGGACATCGCCATCCCCGCCGCGCAGGCGGCGGCGATGATCATCAGCCAGCCCACCACCACCACCGAGGTCACCGACGCGGCGACGGGCAGGATGATCGCCAAAGCGCCCACGACGATCAGGCCCACGCCGATGACCACGGCGACCGTCCCGCCGGTCTTGATCTGCTGAGGCGCGGCGTTTTCCTGTTCTGACATCGGTTGCTCCTTGCGTGATTAGAGAAAGGCGGACCCGCGCGGATTCTGACGCGCGGCGTCGGGATGTCAAATGACGCCGCGGCCGGCCGGTGGGGTTGGGGTGCGATACCATGCCGGGCGATGGCTGATCCCCGTCCCGAGCGTGTGACCATGCCGGGCGTCGCCGAGGCGGCGGCGCAGCTCCGCGCAGGCGGGGTCGTGGCGTTCCCCACCGAGACGGTGTACGGCCTGGGGGCGGACGCGTTCAACGAGCGGGCCGTGGCCCGGGTGTTTGAGCTCAAGGGCCGGCCGCGGTTCGATCCGCTGATCGTCCACGTCGCGGAGACGGCCGACGTGGAGACGGTCGCGTCGGCGTTCCCGGCCGAGGCCCGCCGGCTGGCGGAGGCGTTCTGGCCGGGACCGCTGACGCTGGTGCTGCCCAAGCGGGAGGCGGTGCCGGACCTGGTGACCGCGGGGCTGGGGACGGTGGGGGTGCGGCGGCCGGGCCACGAGACGGCGCAGGCGCTGATCGCGGCGGCGCAGACGCCGATCGCGGCGCCGTCGGCAAACCGGTTCGGGCGGATCAGCCCGACCACAGCCCAGCACGTGCGGGCGGAGTTCGGCGACGCGGTGGGCGTGCTGGACGGGGGGCCGTGCGCGACGGGGGTGGAGTCGACGGTGGTGTCGCTGACGGGCGAGCCGGTGGTGCTGCGGCTGGGGGGCGTCGCGGTGGAGGCGATCGAGGCGGTGCTGGGCCGGGCCGTGGCGGTCGCCAGGCCGAAACAGGGGGGAGATGAAGCCGAGGAGGGTCGGGCCTCGCCGGGGATGCTGGAGCGGCACTACGCCCCGGGGACCCGGCTGGTGATGGTGGAGGATGCGGCGGGCCTGGACCCGGCGGGGCTGGGCGCGCGGGTGGGGCTGCTGGCGCTGGACGCCGAGCCCGGCGGGGGGTGGGCGGCGGTCGAGGACCTGGGCGGGGCGGACGACCTGGCGGGGGCGGCGGCTCGGCTGTTTGCCGCAATGCGGCGGCTGGATGAGGCGGGGTTGGATGCGATCGTGGCGGTGCGGGTCCCCGACCGAGGGCTGGGACGGGCGATCAACGATCGCCTGCGACGGGCCAGCCTGTAGACGGCCCTCGCTGCGCGCCGGGCGGGCGCCGCCTGCCTGGCGCCGAAACCTTAGGCAGACAAAACCGCAGCAAATCACGCCGGCTTGCGTCGGCTAAATAAACGGTGGGGTGTTGAAATCCGGTAAAAATCGAAGATTTCGTGGGTTTCAGGGGAGTTTTCCCCCGATCAAGCCGACAGTTTACTTGACACCACGATCTGAGTTGGCATATTAATTGCCGACCATCAGGTCAACCTACCGTTTTGGTCGCGGCCAAGGCCGTGATCATCAAAACCCAGCCCCATACCCGGGCCTGACGTTCAGGCCTCCCGCCCTCCTGCAGGGATTGCTTGCAGGCCGCTCTCAAAGAGCTGAGCTGGCAATCTCCGCACCAAAACCACTCGATCGGCCACGGAAACCGATCGAGCCCCGCGCCGAACGAAAAGGAGCTATTTCCGATGCCCGAAGCTGTCACCAAGGTTGATGCCCCCGAGGAAATTGTTGAAACCCCCGAAGTGATTTTCGACGACACCCCGCTGTTCCGCACGCTGAAAGTGATCGGCGCCGTGTTCGTCGTGCTCGCGCCGATCTCGGTCCTGACGCTCGCCCAGGTGGGCGTGCTGCACCGGCTGTGGATCGCGTTCCTGGCCGCGAATCTGCTGGTGTGGACCGGCGTCGTGCTGATCGCCGGCTACCAAGCCGCGGCCCGCGGCCTCGCCACCGCCCGGACCGCGAACCGTGAGCGTCGCGACCAGGCCGTGCGTGCGACCCTCGCTGTCGAGTAAGACGACCGGCTTACAACTCCCCAAACATCTTCGCCCCGATAGCGCAACGCTATCGGGGTTTTTTCAATAGCCGGCGGGGGACGCCCGCCTGGACCGGGGCCGCGTAGCGGCCCGGCTATGCGCAACGGTGCTCAGCCGACCTCGCGCTTCTGGAACAGGATGACCGCGACCGCGAGGACCGCGGTGCAATAAAGCACGGCGTAGCCGGTGACGGTGGCGACATGGCCCAGCGTGAACGGGTTGCCCTGCGTGATCGCGTCGGCGGGCCAGAGGAACTGGAGGTTGGGCAGAGCCAGGTAGAGCAGCTTGGCCAGGGCGTAGATCAGCCGCGAGCCGAAGGAGAGCTGCTCGGCGGTGAAGATGACGCCGAAGCTCTCGAACACGCCGATCGTGGCGGCCTGGACGCTGGTCAGGCCGATGCGTTCGTTGGCCCACTGGCTCAACGAGTTGCTGATCAGCCCCATGAAGAAGACGCCGACGCAGATGACCAGCGTCATGATCTGCCCGAGGCGGGTCGAGGCGGCGATCGCGACGGCGGTCAAAAGCAGGACCGCCTCGTAGATCAGCAGCAGGCCGACGATGATCTGTCCAAGCTGGCTGCCCTCCTTGGTGAACTCGGTGAGGGGCGACTGAAAGGCCCATTCCTTGTCGATCAGCAGCACCAGGGCGGTCGCGATCGTGCCGCCGACCACCAGGCCGGCGGTGAGCGAGGAGGTGAAAACCCACCGGTACATGTAGTTGCCGAACGCCGCCACGGCGAACGCGGCGAGGACCGCCAGGAGCCCGAAGATGACCACCGGCTGGTCCAGATAGTCGCTGGCGCGCTGCTGGACCTGGTGGCGGATGGTCAGGATGAACGCGAGGCTGAGGACGTAGTACGCCACGGCGATGGCGGCGGCCACGCCGAGGAATTTGCCGACGACGAACGTCGGCCGGGCCACCGGCTTGCTCACCACCGTCAACACGGTTTTCTGCTCGATCTCGTGGGCCAGCACCCCGGTCGCGGTGAACGCCGACAGCAGCAGGCTCACCACGAAGATCGTGCTCAGCCCCAGGTCGATCAGCAGCTTGTTATCGTCCTCCATCGTGTAGGCGGCGAGCTGGGGGTTGAGCAGCATCAGCAGCAGGCCGACCGCGATCAGCACCACGAAAATGGGCTGACGGATCGCCTCGATAAAGGTGTTGCGGGCGATGGTGAGCAGCTGTTCGGCCATAAGCGAAAGGGGCCCTGCGTGGACTGGCGGCGGATCAGGGTCATAATCATACGCCCTGCCGCCGCCCCGGGTTTGCCCGGGCGGGTAAGATCAGTGAACCTCTGGCCTTGCCGGCCGTATGATCCAGAGGCATCTCACACCCGACGCGACTCACACCATGACCACCGCCCTCGCCGAATCCGCCGTTTCGACCGATCCGTCCGCCCCCGGACATCCCCCCGGCCAAGCCCCTGACACCGTCGTCCGCTGCGTCGGGCTCTCCAAGGTCTTCCGCGACTTCTGGCTCCGCTCACGCGTCACCGCCGTCGACCAGATCGACCTGGACATCCACCGCGGCGAGGTCTTCGGCCTGCTCGGACCCAACGGCTCGGGCAAATCCACCACCATCAAGATGATCCTCGGCCTGCTCCACCCCACCGGCGGACGCATCGCTGTCTTCGGCCACCACCCCCAGGACGTCGCCATCAAGAACATGATCGGCTACGTCCCCGAAGAGTCCTACCTCTACCAGTTCCTCAACGCCCGCGAGACCCTCGAGTACTACGCCAAGCTCTTCCACCTGCCCCGCGCCAAGCGCAAGGTCCGCATCGACCAGCTGCTCGAATACGTCGGCCTCGACAAGGTCGCCGGCCGCCCCGTCGGCGAGTACTCCAAGGGCATGCAACGCCGCATCGGGCTCGCCCAGGCCCTCATCAACGACCCCAAGCTGCTCATCCTTGATGAGCCCACCACCGGCATGGACCCCCTGGGCACCCGCCAGATCAAGGACCTGATCCTCGACCTCAAACGCAAGGGCAAAACCATCCTGCTCTGCTCTCACCTGCTGGCCGACGTCGAAGACGTGACCGACCGCGTCGCCATCATGTTCGGCGGCGCCATCCGGCAGTCCGGTCCGGTCCGGGAGCTGCTCACCAAACGCGAGACCACGACCCTCGCGACCGGGTCGCTCGACCCGCAGACCATCGAGGAGATCGAGCAGGTCCTGGCCCGACGGGGCAAGCACATCGAGCGGATCGACCACCCGCGCCAGAAGCTCGAAGAGCTTTTCCTGGACATCGTCAACACCGCCCAGCAAGAGGGCGCAGCCACGTCCGGCGCAGGGTCGGGGGGCAAGCTGGCGGCGTTCCTCAGCAACGAGCCGGACCAGCCCGTCGAAACCGAGGGCGACGCGGTGCTCGACGAGTTGGTCAACGAGCAGGCGGCCCCCGAGCCCGAGCCGGTCGAGCCCCCCGCCGAATCGGCGCCCCCGCCGCCACAGGCCGACCACGTGCTCGACGCCCTGACCGGCTCCGCGCCGCCTCCGCCCCCGGAGCCGTCCGCGCCGAAGAAGCCCGAACCGTCCGCGCCGGCCCCGACCGCTCCTCAAACGGAGGATGAGCAGCCGGACCAGTCGCTGCTCGACGACCTGACCGGAGGCGACGGCAAGAAGCCCTGACGCAACCGCCGATGACCAAGAACCCCGTCACTTACTTCAGCGTATTGGCCGCCGCGATCGTCGGCGGCGGGGCCCTGAACCTGTTCCTGTTCGCCCAGGGCGCCGTCACGGCGTACATCCTCACCGGATGGGCCTTGTCCTTATTCGTCTCCGCTTGGGTGGGCCTGGGCCTGTACCAATGGCGTGAGTTCACGGTGGTCCGCCGATTGGCCGTGATCATCATTGCGACGGTCATCGCCAGCTGGGCGGCGCAGTTCTGCCTGACCATCGGCTCGGTGTCCGCGGCCATCGCCGTCGGCGGCGTCTACGGCATGGCGGTCGGCTTCTACCTGGGGCTGCAGCTCATCCGCCTGCTCTTGAGCGGGGGGCACCCGGTCTTCGGCGTCGCCCGGACCCTCATCGACGAGGCCATCCGCATGAAGGCGCCCCTGGTGTTCCTCGTCGCCCTCATGCTCTTCGTGCCGGTGCTGCCGTTCGCGATGGACAGCGACGAAACGCTCAAGTACCGCGTCCAGACGTTCCTGAGTTGGTCGATGATCGTGGTGTCGCTGCTGCTGTCGCTGATGACGGTGTTCCTCGCGGTCGGGACCATCACCAGCGAGATCGGCCGGCGGCAGATCTTCCTGACCATGACCAAGCCCGTCGGGCGGCTGCACTACCTGGCGGGCAAGTTCCTGGGCATCGCGATGCTGAACGTGCTGCTGGTCGCGGTGTGCGGCGGGGCGATCTACGTGTTCACAATGATGCTTAGCCAGCAGCCGGCGCGGAGCGCGGTCGACCGCCGGGCGGTCGACGAGCAGATCCTCGTCGCGCGGGCCGGCGTGTCGCCCATCCCGCCGGACCAGAGCAATCTCGCTGCGCAGTTCAACCAGCGCCTCACGGCCCTGCGCCTGGCCGACCCCAGCACCTACGGCAACCCCGGCGCGCCCGTCGAGATCCTCGACCCGAAAATCGTCGACCAGATCCAGCAGCAGATCCTCGCCGAGTGGTACAGCATCGGCCCGCGCAACGCGAACACGTTCGTCTTCGCCGGCCTCGAGCCGGCGAAGCGATACGACCGGTACGTCCAGCTGCGGATTCAACCCAAGGCCGGCCGATCCACCGAAGACGACCGAGTCTTCCTCAACCTCCGCGTCAACGACCGGCCGTTCCCCGTGCCCCCGCTCGTCGAAGGGACTTACCACGTCATCGACATCCCCACCGAGCTGATCGAAGACGGGCGCATCCAGGCCACGTTCAGCAACCCCGTGCGCCCCGACACCGGCCAGGAGCAGCCCACCCTCACCTTCAACCAGAAAGACGGGATCGAAGTGCTCTACCGCGTCGGCTCGTTCGAGGGCAACCTGCTGCGGTCGCTGGGCATCCTCTGGCTGCGGCTGGCGTTCCTGACGATGCTCGGCCTCGCGGCGGGCACGTTCCTGGGGTTCCCGGTGGCGTGCCTGGCGGTCCTGCTGGTCTATTTCGCCGCCGCCGGCAGCGGCTACGTCGCCGAATCGCTCGACCAGTACTCGTCGTTCCCCAAGGACACCCTGCCGCTGTGGGACCGGATCATCGGCGTGCCGGCGATGATCATCGAAAAAGTCAGCGAGGGCGAAGTCTGGGACGGGGTCAAGATCATCATCCGCCTGGTCGGCACCGCGTTCACTGCGGTCATCCCCGAGTTCGGCAAGTACAGCACCGGCGACGACCTGACCCATGGCCGGGTCATCCCCTTACGCCTGCTCGGCGGCGCTGCGCTGTGGATCGGCTGCGTCTCGACCGGCGTGGCGGGCGTCATCGCCTACCTGATCTTCCGCAAACGCGAACTGGCCCGCGTCATCATCTGACGCGCGGAGATATCAACCATGGACCGAGACCGCTTTATCCAACTGATCGCCGTCTTCATCGTCGCCGGCTGCCTGGTGGCGTCGGCCATCATGGTGCCGCTGGTCAACAGCCAGCGGCGTGAATTGCAGATCGGCTTCGACGTGGAGATCGGCGACCGGGTGCCGCCCAAGTACGCGATCGCCGCCGCCGCGCTCGGTTCGTTCCGCGGCATCGCGGTCGACGCGCTGTGGTACCGCATCGAGCGGCTCAAGCAGGAGGAGAAATACTTCGAGGCCAACTCCCTGGCCCAGTGGATCACCATCCTCCAGCCGCGGTTCCCCAAGGTCTGGGCGTTCCACGCCTGGAACATGGCCTACAACATCTCGGTCAAGACCCACACCGCCGACGAGCGGTGGGACTGGGTGATGAAAGGCGTCAACCTGTTGCGCGACGAGGGGATCCCGCTCAACCCCAACGCGACAGGCCTGTACCGCGAGCTCGGCTGGATCTTCTTCCACAAGATGAGCCAGTACAGCGACGACTTCCACTGGTACTACAAGCAGCGGTTCGCCCAGGAGTGGCAGGAGGTCCTCGGGTCGCCGACCGAAGGCGCCACGACCGCCCAGACCCTCGCGCGGTTCGAGCCGATCGCCCGGGCGGCCGACCAATACCTGGTGTTCTCCCGCCTGACGCGGGACGCCCGGAAGACCCTCGCCGACCTGGGCGAGCAATACCCGGTCTACGCCGACAGCTTCGCCGCGATGTCCGACATCAACCTCACCCGCGCCTCCGAGCTGCTGGAGAAGCTCGACGCCCAGCTGCGGTCCGAAGACCCCGCCGTCGCCCAAGCGCTCGAGCCGGTCCGGGAGGCGATCGAGGACCAGAAACGCCGCGCCGCGACCGACGCGTTGAGCATGCTCTATGAAGACAAGCCCGAGACCCGCCCCGTCGTCGAACAGCTCGAGGCGTTGGGGCTGGCCCTGGACGTCGACACGCTGCGCCGCATAGGACGGCTGATCATGTTCCTCCAGTACACGCCGATCGAGACGTTCATGCCGTGGGCGGAGCGCAACCTCGACCCGGCGGACATGGGCATCGCAAAGATGCTGCTGGACCGGGACCTGTTTCAGGGCCTCACCTCGTTCATGCCGTTCCTCCGCGCCAAGGTGCTGGTCGACACGTACAACATGGACCCGGCCCTGATGTACGAGCTGATGGAGCTCTACGGCGCGATCGACTGGCGCCACCCGGCGGCGCACGGCATCTACTGGTCATTCCTCGGCGTCCGCCGCGCCGGCGAACTGCTCAACCAGACCAAGATCGATTACATCAACACCGACCGGCAGGTGATCCACGGCCTGCAGCAACTGATGCACTTCGGCCGCGTCACGTTCGACCCGATCAACGGCCGGATCGACCTCATGCCCGACCCGCGGTTCATCCCCGCCTACGAGGACGCGGTCTATGGCTCCCGGGCCGCGGTTGAACAGTCCGAGATCACCCAGCGTGAGGGCACCGTCCGCAACTACGAATCCGGCCACGAAAACTTCCTCATCAAGGCCGTGCTCTATTCCTACCTCTACGGCGCCGACCAGCAGGCCGCCGAGTATTACAAACGGCTCCGCGATCTTTACGGCAACAAACCCCACAACCTCCGTGACGGGCGCTACACCGTCACGCTCGACGATTTCGTGATGGGCCAGTTGCTCCAGGACATCGACATGCAGTCGGTCTCGCGGCAATTCATCGACGCGATGATCATGCGCGGCATCACCCAGGGCGTGGCCAACACGCGTTTCGACGTGTTCGAGCGGTTCCTCCAGGTCGCCCAGACCGCCCACGCCGCCTACAACAAGAAACGCGGCCAGGTCGTCAATGCCGCCACCGGCCAGGCCCGCCTCGGCCTGCCGCCGTTCCGTGAGATGGTGGTCAACACCTACGTCCAGTTCATGCGCAACCCCAACGCGCCCCTGATCGAACGCTCCCGCATCTACCGCAGCACCCCCCTGCCGCTGGCCCGGGCGTGCTATCCCAAGTTCTTCCAGGACGTCGGCAAGCAGTGCGAAGAACAGAACATCGACATGAGCCGCGCGTTCCCCCGACCGCCCGGCCTGACCGACGAAGACCTCCAGATCACCCCGCCCGCGCCGGCCGAAGACGAAGCGACGATCCAGCGGCAATGACGTGGTTTCCACCCTCCATGCCGAAGCCCCGGGACTGCAGTCCCGGGGTTTCCCATCCGAACTACCCCGTCGCCTCCACGCTCACCGTCACCGTCATGGTGTGAGACTCGCCCCGGCTCAGACGCACCGCGTGGTCCGCGACGTTGCAGGCCTCGATGCAGCACATCTGCGGCCACTCGTCATCGCCGAAGTCACTCAACCGCGCCGCCTTGTCCGTCCACGGATTCCACACCACCGTGGTGTCAGAGTGCTCCTTCGACACAATGATCGACCGTTTCATAACCGGGTCGACCAGCACGCAATCGGCCTGCGTGCCGAGGTAGATGCGGTCGGTTTCTTCGGTGAACCAGATCGCCCCGGTGCTGCCGGGGGCGCGGAGGCCGTCCTGCGTCTTGTCGTAATACGGCGTATTCTCCAGGCCCTTGACCTGGGCGAGATTCACGTCGCCGATCTGGAAGTAGGCGTGCAGCGCCTCCTCGAAGGAGGCGGCCTCGACGCTGGGGTTGGACAGGGTGACGGTGAGCGACATCGTGAGCTGCGCGCCGAACCGCACGCGGTGCTCCACGCGGAACGGCTCGATATCGATGGTCAGGGCGAGGACGACGCCGTCGTCGGTCGGCTCGGCCTCCGCCACGCTCCAGGCGCGGATGCGGGCCAGCCCGTGGGACGGGGCGTCGGGGTCGTCCGCCTTGGGGCCGAACCAGGGGAAGCAGATCGGCACGCCGCCGCGGATCGCCTCGCCGTCGGCGAAGCGGGACGCCCCCGACATGAACAGCACCGGCTCGCCGCCGGCGGGGGTCCAGTCGGTCACGTGGGCGCCGTGCAGGTAGACCTCGCCGCGGCACGCGTCGGTGGTGATGACCGCCTTGCTCAGGCCCCCCTCGCCAGCGACAAAACGGAGTTGATCAGGGATCTCGAAACAGCGATTCAGCGCGAGGAGGTCGGTGTCGTCTGCCATACGTCGTGTTCTCGAGGTCGTAGAGGCAATCATGGATGATTGAAGTCGTCCATCGCAGGATACCAGAATAGGGAAGTCCCCAGCACCGGCGGCCGGCGGGGTGTTCAGCCGCCGAGTTGGGACATGGCTCGGTTGCCGCGTGAGCCGTGGGTCTCGGGCTTCTGGGCGACGCATTGGCGCATCAGACGGACCAGGGCCTGGGGATCGTCGAGGTGGGGCAGGACGCTCAGTTCGCCGCCGTCGAAGAGGCAGGCGCGCAGCTCACCGGTGGCGGTGAGGCGCAGGCGGTTGCAGGTTTCGCAGAACGGCCGGCTCATCGCGGAGATAAACCCGATGCGGCCGATGGCGCGGGGCAGCCGCAGCACCCGGGCGGGGCCGACGCCGGCCTCGTCGGCCCGGTCCACCGGCGCCGCGCGGCCGTGGACGGCTTCGATCCGCTCCAGCACCTGGGCGTTGTCCACGGTGTGGGCCTCGGCAAGGCCCGGCCCGCGGTCGAGCAACCGGCTGTCGCCCAGCGGCATGTACTCGATGAACCGCACGGTCCACGGCCGGTCGAGCGTGAGGGCGGCGAGGGCGGGCGCCTCGTGATCGTTGACGCCGCCGATGATCACGCAGTTGAGCTTGATCCGCTCGAACCCCGCGTCCACGGCGGCGTCGAGCCCGTTGAGCACCCGGTCGAGGCGACTCCGTTCGCCGCGGCCGATGATCCGCTGGAACGTGTCGGGGTCGAGGGAATCGAGACTGACGGTCAGCCGATCGAGCCCGGCCTCACGCAGGGGACGGGCTAGCCTGTCCAGGAGGGCGCCGTTGGTGGTCATCGACAGGTCTGCCGGGCGCAGGGCCCGGAGGCGCGCGATAAGCTCCACCAGGTCGGGGCGGACGGTCGGCTCGCCGCCGGTGATCTTGAAATGGTCGATGCCGATGCGGCGCGCCGCCGCGGCGATCGCGACCAGTTGGGAGGCGGAGAGCAGGTCGCGGCGATCGGCGAACGCGACCCCGTCCTCGGGCATACAGTACATACAGCGGAAATTGCAGCGATCGGTCACGGACATCCGCAGCAGCCGGACGGACGCGAGGTCGCGGGGGCCGCGGGCGAACGCCGGCCGCGGGGGGACCTCATCCAGGATAGGCAGCGGGATGATCACGCGGCTATTGTAAGACGGCGGAGGGAGAAGGGAGTAAATTGTTAAGGTCACGTGTATGAGCTGACCTGTCCATATTGCCGCCACACGGTCAAATCGTCTTTTGTGCGGATCGGAGCGGGGGTCGTGTGCCCGTCGTGTCGCAAAGCGTTCGTGGTGAACGAGCGCGACGTGAAACGGGTCCTCCCGAAGAAGACGACGCCGGCGAAGCCCAAGCCCGAGCCGGCGATCCCCGAGCCGCCGCGCCTGGACGACAGCGGCGCGATGGTCGGGCTCTCGGGGCTCAGCGAGATGATGCGCAAGGAGCCCAAGGCGCCGCCCGCGCCCGCCGCGCCGCCGCCGACCGCCGCCACACCGGCCTCGGCGGCCTCGCCGTCCCCGCGCAGCGCCGCCCTGGCGAGCCGCCGCCAAGCCGCCCTGGCCCGGCGGCGGCGCAGCCACCGCACGCTGTTCATCCTGCTGGGCATGATGGTCAGCGCGGTCGCGCTGCTGGGCTTTGGCATCTGGTACGCCACCAACATCGAGCCCCGATCCCCAAGCCGGCGCAGCCCACCCCCGCCCCTGCCGATTGAAA
>JANQFR010000039.1 GCA_028277745.1 Phycisphaeraceae bacterium | reverse complement strand
CGGGTCTGTTTGGATGAGAACGGCTTATGCGCAACTTGTTGCAAGCACTGCAGTGGTTGTTGGAGATGGTGTTCTGGGCGGTCGCCGGCACGATCGTGTTAGCCCTGTTGGCGTTCTTTTTTCACCTGGGGATGGGCTCGTTCTTCGGCGTGCTGGCGCCGTTCTTCGCGTTGTTTGTGTTGCTGTCGGCCGCCCGGGTGCAAGGGCGGGGCAGGCGGCGGCGGGCGTTGCTCCTGGTGGGCTACGTGGAACAGGCGTTGCGGCTGAACCTGCCCCTGCCGCGAATGCTGGAAGCGGCGGCCCGTGGCGAGCGAGGCGCGACAAGTGACCGGCTCAATGAGGTGAAGGCCGCGGTGGCGACGGGCTGGGACGTCAGCGACGCCTTGGCGGAGAACGTGCCGGAACTGGCTTGGCGGGAGACGGAGCAGTTGAAATCGGCCGAACGCCTCGGACGGCTGCCGGCGGCGATGGCGCGGCTGCGCGAACGGCTGCGACGGCGGACGCAACAGACATGGGGCGATCCGATGCTGGGCATGAGCTACGGCGTGGTGGTCGTGCTCTTCATGGTCATGGTCCTGGGATTTCTCACGGCTCTGATCCTGCCCAAGCTCATTGAGGTCTTCGAGGACTTCGACACCCAGCTCCCCTGGGTGACGCAGCTGACCTTCGATGCGGCTCAAAAAAGCGGCTGGGTGTTGCTCATCCTGGGCGTGGGGTCGACGGCGGCGCTGGCCGGCTATGGGCTGTGGGTGTTGGTGCAGGGCGTGACCGGGCGGCGGCCGCTGTTCGCGGGGCTGTGGGACGGGATCGCCTGGAGACTGCCGCTGTTGGGGCGGGTGGTGCGCAGCCGGGCGTGGTCGGACGGCTGCATGATGGTGGGCGAAGGGTTGCGGTCGGGCTTGTCACTGCACGAGGCGGCGGCCGAGGCGGGGAACGGCGGGATCAACGCGACGGCGAAGCGCCGGTTCATGCGGTGGTCGGATCTGCTGGCGAGCGGCGAGCCTGCGGGGTCTGCCGCCGCCGAGGCCGGGCTGCCGGGGGTGATGGCGGGGATGGTCGGGTCGGTGGAGCGGGTGTCGGAGCCGGCCGAGGTGTTTGCGTTCCTCGAGGGGTACTACGCCGACCGGGGCGGGGCGCGGGCCAGCCTGCTGCGGGCGTCGGTGATGCCCACGATCGTGGTGGTATTGGGATTGGTCACCGGCTGGATCGTGCTGTCGATGTTCCTGCCGCTGGTCAGGCTGATCGAAGCGGTCATGCCTTACACGGAGGTGATGTGATGCGGTCACGGCGATGCGGGATGGTGCTGTTGGACGCGGTGATCGGGATGGCGGTCGTCGCGGTGTTGCTGACCGGGCTGGTAATCGCGGCGAGCCAGCACCGCGGCGTGGGCCAGGCGCTGGCGGAGCAGCGCGAGCTGGTGCGGTCGGCCGAGGCGGCGGCGACGGCGATGCAGGCCGGGCACGCCGATGAGGCGCCGGAAGGGATCGTCATCACCGTGCGGGAGTTGGACGACGCCGCACCGACCGGGCGCCGGTGGGTGCTGATCCGAGCCGAACGCGGCGAGCGGTTTGCCGAACTCACCGCGTTAACGCCGACGGAGGCGCCGTGATGAGACAACGGGCGTTCTCATTAATCGAGTTGGTGATCCTGCTCGCGCTGCTGGGCGTCTTCATGCTCGTGGGGTCGCGGCTGTTCGCCCATTCGATGGGGCTGTCGCGCGACGCCGCAGCCCACGAGCGGACCGTCGCCCGGGTGGACCACCTGCTGCGTGAGTTACGCCGGGACGTGTGGTCGGCACGCTCGATCGATATCGACGAAGACCAAACGGTCCGACTCGAACAGCCCGGCGACGGCTCGGTGCGGTGGTCCGTCCAGACCACCGACGACGGCGCCACGGTTCAACGCAACGATGAACGCGCCATCACGATCCCCGCGCCGCTGACGTTCGAGGCGGTCGACGGCGGCGATGCGCTGCGCGTCACGATCGGACGACAGCCCGCCGTGCTGGTCAGCCAGCAGCGGCTGATGACGGAAGGGGGCGGGCGATGAGGCGCGGCAACGGGTTCGCGACGTTCACCTCGGTCGTGATCACGGCCGTCGTCGCCATCGGCGTGATGGGGCTGCTGCTCACGCTGCGGGTCGACGTGAAACGGACACGCGCGGCGACGCAGTCGGCCCAGCTGCGGCAGATGCTGATCGCCGGCGCCGCCGAGGCCGACGCCCTGCTCCGGGCCGCGCCTTCCCGCACGGGCGAGCACCCGGTCGCCCTGCCGGACACGCTGGCCGACCTCGGGGCGACGGCCTCCTGCACCTTCGAGCCGATGCGCGGCGACCGCAAACGCGTCGCCGTCACCGCGGCGCTCAACGGCGGGACCGCCCGCCAAGTCCTGACCTACGAAACAGGCCCCGGCGGCTGGGTCTTCGTGTCGGCCGAGTTGGAGCGCAGCCCCTGAGCAGGGCGACGCCCATACAGATCAAAAACGGGCTCTTCTTCATCGGAATCTGACGGGAAGGATTGCGTTGCGCCCGGGCAAGATGTTATTCTATTAGCTTAATTGATCGTTAAATTTAACGACGGAGGAATATAATGTCATTGGTGAATATCCCTATGCGCAGCATGCTCCTGGGCCTCGTGGCGGCCCTGATCGGCGCCGGCCCGGCCCTCAGCGAACCCCTCATCGTGCCCCGCGGCGCCTCGATCGCGGTCAGGCTCCCGGACGACCCCACCCGGACCGAGCGGTTCGCCGCCCGAGAGCTGCAGGATTACCTCGGACGGCTGCTCGATGCGCAGGTCCGCGTCAACGGCGGCGACGACGCCGCGCTGGTCGTTGAGGTCGGCCGCACGGACGGCAACGCCCCGCTGTTGCAACGCTTCGACCCGGCCATCATCGGGCCGGGGCCCGACAGCTTCGCGGTCGTGGTGGAAGACGGCGTCGTCCGGCTCGCGGGCGGGTCGGACCGCGGCACGCTCTACGCGGTTTACGCCTGGCTCGAGTCGTTGGGATGCCGCTGGTTCATGCCGGGCGAGTTGGGCGAGGTCGTCCCCGAGCTCGAACAGATCGAGGTCGTCGAAACCGATCAGACCCACCGGCCCGCGAACATCACCCGCGAGATCGGCGGCGGACCCGAGCCGTTCGATCCTTACGAATACGCCCAGTGGTGCGTGCGCAACCGGCTCAACCGCAAGTTCGCGATGCGCGAGCCGCTGATGCGACACCGCTACCCCGACCGGGCGGACGTGCACCACGTCTGGTCCGAGCGCGGTGGGCTGCGGCAGTGGCACTGGATCGCGCACAACTTCGCGTTCATGTTCCCCCCCGAAGAGGACTGGTTCGAACGCCGCCCGGACTTCTTCGCGCTCTACAACGGGCGGCGCATCCCCCTGGGCACGCCCGGCAAGCGGTGGTACGGCGGGGGCAACCTGGCGCTGACCAACCCGGACGTCGTCGCCCACTGCGCCGATTTCGCCATCGAATGGTTCAACGCCCACCCCGCCGGCACGGTCGTGCCGATGTGGCCGGCCGACGGCGCGATCAAGTGGGACGAATCGCCCGAGGCCATGGCGCTGGGCGGGCAAAACTTCACCGCCGGGCCCGAGGGCTCGATGTCCCGCCGGATGGTGACGTTCGTGAACGCCGTCGCCCGGCGGGTCGCCGCCGAGCACCCCGACCGGCTGATCCTTCTGCCCGCCTACGCCAACTACCTCGAACCCGTGCCCGACCTGGACATCGAGCCCAACATCTTCGTTCAGTACTGCTATCACGGCGATTACGCGCACGGGCCCACGCAGTCCCCCGCCAACGCCGACGCCGCCGAACGCATGCGGGTGTGGGCGTCGAAGGCCCCCGGCCGGTTCGGCGTCTGGGAGTACTTCCTCATCGGCGACCACACCGCCCAGCAACCCGTGCCGGTGTTGATGCCCCTGGTCTACCGGGTGCGCGACACCATGCGGTTCCTGGACGACCTGGGCTCGACGCGCTATTTCACGCAGTCCAACAACGTTTATCAGAAGCACAACCCGTTGCTGTACTACGCCGTGGCCCGGTACGCGTGGGACCCCTCGCTCGACGCCGACGCGTTGATCGATGACTTCAGCCTCAACATGTACGGCCCGTCCGCGGGCCCGCACGCCGCCGCGTTCTACAAGCGGCTCGAACAAGCCTGCCAGCAGAGCGAATGGCGGCCGATGGTGTACAGCGACGTCGCGACGCCCTCGCCCCGAGTCTTCACCGACGAGGTCAACGCCGAGCTGGAAACCGCACTCGCCGCCGCCGAGGGCGCGCCCATGACGCCGGTCCAGGCCCGACGGCTGGCCCTGCTCCGCGAGGCGTTCGACTACAGCCGGGCCAACGCACGCACCCAGGCCTTTGTCGGGCTTGACCGCGACACGCCCTGGCGGCTCGAACGCGGGCTCAACGCCTACCTCGTCAACGCCGACGCGCCCGACATCGACCCCCGCCGTTTCCAGGAACTCATTCAGCACACCATCGACACCGGCCGCGCCACGGCGACGTTCGACCGCATCGTCTTCCGCGCCCGCAAACGCGCCGAGCCGATCATCGCGATCGAGAACGACACCCTCCGCGCCGAAGTCATCCCCGGCCTGGGCGGCCGCCTCATCCGGCTGATCGACAAGCCGACCGGGCACAACTTCATGATGGAGAGCCCCGCCGGCGACACGCTCGACACCGTCGGCGCCGCGTACTTCAACTACGGCGGGTACGAAGAGTACATCGGCCGCAACTTCGCGGGCCCCGGCTGGGAGACGGCGTTCGACCACGACGTCGTGCGAACCCGCAACGGCTCGGCCATCACCGTCGCCGCCGACATCGACGGCCTGCGCCTCTCCCGCCAATACGCCCTGCCCAGCGGCGAAGAGCCCTCCCTGACTATCACCTCCACGCTCACCAACACCACCGATCAGCCTCGCAGCACGATGCTCCGCACCCACCCCCAGTTCAACCTGGGCGGCGGCCTGGACCGCGCCCGCGTGCTGATCCGCACCGCCGACGGCGGGGTGTACGAATCATCACCCATGGCCGAGCACGACGGCCCCACCGTCCAGCCCCACGGCGCGTGGGCCCTCGTGCATCCCGACGCGGACCGCGCGGTGGTCCATCGCTTCGATCCCGACGCCGCCAAGGCCTATTTCTTCACCGACAACCAACAACGCTACGGCCAGATGGAACTGTTCGGCGAGCCCGCCGAACTGGCGCCGGGCGAGTCGCTCACGATCGTTCAGACCATCCGGGTCGGCGATGCGCAACAAGGGACTCAATGGCTCGGCGCCGACGCCCCGACGCCCGCCCCGGCCTTGTCAGAGCCCGGGGCCGAGGGCGGCTCACCCACGCCGATCGAACCGCTGAGCGGGCGCGGCGCAGCCGCCCCGGGCGTCGTCGGCCAAGGCGCCGCCGTGGGGGAGCCGGGGACGCCGGTCTACGACGGGGCGCTGCTGCACCCGACCGCCGGGACGATCGAGCTCTGGGCCCGCCTGCCCCAGGACGCGGCCCAGACCGAATCCGGCTGGCTGTTGAGCGTGGGCGAGAACAACCCCGAATGGTGCTACCTGCTTATCGAGAAGGGCAAGCTCACCTTCCTGCTCAAGCACGGGCGCAAGCCGTACCAGAACGCCGATGATTATTACGCCGTTGTGTCGACCGACATCGACTGGAAAGCGGGGCAGTGGGGCCACGTCGCGGCGACCTGGGCGAAGGTCGGCGACGACCGCGGGATGCTGAGGCTTTATGTCGATGGCGTCCTGCGTGAGTCGCGCGACGACGTCAGGATCGGTACGGCCTTCGCCGCCGAACGCATCCGCCTGGGCGGGTCGTCGGCCAGCTCCAAGCTCGTGTCGGACGTCATGCTGGACGAGCTGCGGATCTCCAACCGCCCGCGCACCGCCGAGGAGATCGCGGCGGGCGTCCAACGCGTCCGGCAGGGAGAACCGTTGCCGGCCGATGACGCGACGCTGCTTAAGCTCGACATGGACGGTTCGTTCAACGGCGTCAATGCCACCCGTCAGCGGCTCAGCGCCGAGCAGATCGAACAGCTCGTGGATGAAACGCGGCGGCAACCGTGACCCCGGGACCTCTCACCCTATACGGCGGCGTCAGGCGGAGTCGTTGAGCCGGGCGGCGGCGCTTTCGGCCAACACCCCGCCGGTCAGCCAGGCCACCGCCTCCGACCATCCCGACGCCCGGCGCACCGCCGCGCCGGCCGGGTCGATCGTGGCGACGCGGTCCCCGGGATCGAGGTACACGAACCGACGCACCCCGGCCTCATACGGCATCAACACGTCGTCACACCACGTGTCGCCGATCACCACGACGTCGCCCGGGTCGGCCTCGGCCAGGTCCATCGCGCGGGTCCAGAACCGCGCATCCCACTTCATCGCCTCCACTGCGTCGGTGCCCAGCACCCGGTCCACGTGCTCGCGCTGCCACCGCCGGCCCAGCCCCGCCAGGCGCATCTTGTAGCCGATGCCCGAGCTGGGGTTGTTGCTGGTGATGCACAGCCGATGGCCGGCGTGCGACAACCGCTCGAGCTTCTCCCGCAACCGCGGCTCCAACGGCCGCAGGAAACCGCGGGACGCCGCCTCCGCCTGCGCCCAGAACGCCGGGGCGTCGAGCTCCAGCCGCCGCAGGTAGTCGGTCCAGTCCCACCACACCTTGCGGTGCTGCACCGCCCGGATCGCCTCCTCGGCCCGCGCCATCGTCCACCCGGCGCGACGGGCCGCCAACTCGCACATCAAGCCCAGCAGCCAGTGCCCCAATAGGCGCGGCTGGTCCGAGTCGTCGATCGGATGCGTGATCAGCGTGCCGTCGATATCGATGAAAAGGGTCAGCGGTGGATTCAATACGTTCGTTCCCAATCAGCTTCAAAACAGGCCGCGTCGCGATCGACCAGCCGGGCCGCTACGCGGCCCTGGCCCGGCGGGCGCAGCCCGCCGGATAAGCCTGCCGCGATCGATGAACGGGGCGTTAAGTCAGTCAACGTCCTGTCCGTCGCGGCTGCCAGCGCCAGTAATCCGTGAGTTCATCCAGGTCGCTCGCATTCAGGGCGGCGTGGCCGTCGAAGTAAAGGGCGCCGCCGTCGCCGTTGTGCGGCAGCCGCACGATCCCCCATTCGGGGTTATTGATCATGTTGTTGACATGAACATACAAAGGCCAGATCGAAGCGGTGGAATCAAAGTCGACCAACAACACCTTGTCGGATGGCCCCACCACTTCATCAACACGGAGATACCTCGTTCGCTCGCTCAAGTCGGCTGAACTTGTGGCAAAAAAACCGTGAGCATATGACGACAATTCGTAACCGGAGGAGCTCTCCGGACGCCATGCCGGGCAGTGAATCACATTATCAGGGCCGGCAGGATCCAGGATGTAGGGATGGTCCGGGCTCCGCATCGTGTGATTGAGGTAGGGAGCAAGTTTGGCGTACCAAGCGCCGGTATCGTTAGGCGCGTACCATTGAAAATGCCCCGGCCCCACAGCGGTGTTGTTTTCAACCGGCCAGAAGTCGTGGTTATCCGCTGCATAGGAAGCGGACGCGATGCCGACCTGTCGTTGATTCGACAGGCACGCGGCGCCTCGCGCGGACGACCGGGCCGCCGTGAGCGCCGGCAGCAGGATCGCGATGAGCAGCGCGGTGATCGAGATCACCACGAGCAGTTCGATGAGCGTGAAAGCGGTGCAACGGCGTGGGTGAAACAGCATGTCCATGGAATCATTCCATTCAGGGGGTGAACCCGGCGGGCCGCCATCGGGCCCGCCGGGGCCTCCGGAAGCATGCAACAATTAAGAGCGCTGTCGGCTGAGCATGAGCGCAACGCCCAGCCCAACCAACCCGATCGCCGCGGGCTCGGGGATGACCGGCGCGACGCCGAAGTCATCGATGCCGATCTGGTTGCCGGGCGCGGCGTTGGTGATCACCACCGAGCCGATGGCCGAACCGTTCGGCGCTTGGAAGCCGAAAAAATTCTGGATGCTTCCCTGGTCTGTCGGGATGCCGGCGAGGTTAAAGGTTCCCAGGGACTGGGCGCTGGTGTCGAAGACCGTCACCGTGCTGTTGTCGTCGAGCAGCCGGTTGATGGTCATGGCGATCGCCGCGACGCCGGTGTCGAAGGTGATGGTGACGGTCTCGCGGTTGGTGGCGAGATACCCGCCGTCGCTCGTCGCGAACGAGCCGAACCCGCCGCCGGTGAGCACGGCGAAGCCCCCGCCCGACGCGCTGAAGGTGGCCGTGAAGTTCGGGACCGAAGCGGTGGCGTTGGTGATCGCCACCTGGCCGGGGGCGCTGCTGAGGAAGGAATCCGAGGGGTCGCTGTTGCCGGCTTCGTCGAAGTCGAAAACCGCCTTGTTGACAATCGCGTTAAACGCCGCCTTGTCGAGGTTGCCGGGCGATGGGGAGCCGGTCAGGTCCGTCGGATCGACCAGGGCGGTCGTGACATCCGCCGGGTCTTCGATCAGGAAGCCGGCCTCGGCCTGGGCGGCGACGAATCCGGAACCGACCAGTAACGCAATAAATGGAACGCGGGCTCGCATGAATCAATTCCTCCAAAAAAGTGTTTAGGTTCGAGCCGGGGACAAGTACATCTCACTCAATCAGACGTGCCGCCGATCGTGACCGGGCAACGCAGCCGGCGGCTGGGGATGCGTTGCTCGTTTCCTTTCGCTAACTCGAGTGCGGCCCGCCCCGCGGCGACGCCGAGGCCCCGCTCGGGCACGACGGCCGCGGTGATGACCGGGTCGTTGGCGGTGATGTTGTCGCCGTTGTCGAACGTCGCCAGCGCCAGGTCGCGGGGGATGTCGAGGCCAAGCTGGTGGGCGGTGTCGAGGATGACCTGGGCGGACGAGCAGCTGTCCACGAGGATCGCCCGGGGCCGACCGGGCTCGGCGAGCCATCGGCGGGTGTGGGCGGCGCGCTCGGGCCGCTCCACGCGGGTGTCGATCATGTAGCCGGGCGTCACGCCGCGGCGGCGGCAGGCGTCCTCAAACCCCTTGAGCCGTTGCCGGGTCGCGGGCGAGGTGCTGGTCCGGCCGTGATAGTCCACGTAAGTCACGGCCTCGTGGCCGCGGTCCGCCAGATGCTCGACCAGTTCGACCGCGGACCGCTGCTCATCAAACGCCACGCAGTTGGACTCCGCGTCGTGGTGCATCCACAACGCCGGCACGCCGAGGCGCTCCACCGCGGCGACCAGCGCCGGGTCGGGGTCGTGAGACAGGGCGAGCACCAACGCATCCACCAGCCGCTCGTTGAGCAGACGTTGCTCGGCCAGCGTCTGAGCGTCGACCTGACTGGCCGACATCAGGGTGCAGGTGTAGCCCTCCTCGGCGAGCGTGTCGACCAGCCCGGCGATCAGCTTCTGGGGCATGAAGACCGACTGCTCGGCCGCGCCCATCAACACGCCGACGCTCTGGAAGGCCTGCTTGCGCAGCGCCAGGCCCGCGGCGTTGCGTCGGTAGCCCAGCTTCTGAGCGGCCTGCTCGATCCGGTCCCGTGTGCGGGGCGACGCGCCGACGTTGCTGCTGCCGCCGTTGAGCACCTTGCTCACGACCTGGGGCGACACGCCGACCACCTCGGCCACATCTCTCAAACGAACCGTCATCGGTCCCCCTTTCCGCCGGCGGCGGGCGCCGGGTCACGTGATTCGGTCAGGGCCACATCAAACCCGCAGCCGGCCAGCACCCGACGGGTCAGCGACGCCGCACGCCGACGGCTCTTCGCGGCTTCATCGTCCGGCTCCGGCAGGCTCAACTCGACCAGCAGATGCGGGCTGATCGCGCCGGCGGGCAAGGCGTCAAAAAACGCCTGCCACGGAAACGTTCCCACCCCCGGCGGGTTGTGCTCGTCGCACAAGCCGTGGTTATCCGACAGGTGCAGGTGGACGATCCGCGGCCCGAGCGACGCGAGCACCTCCGCCAGCCACCGCTCGGGCCGGACGTTCCAGTGGCCGGTGTCGAAACAGACGCCGACGTGTTCGTGGTCGATGCCGGCGATCAGGCGTTCGAGATAGGCGATGCCGTACGTGGGCAGGTTTTCGACGGCCAGCCTGGCGCCGCTGCCGCGCAGCTCATCGGCGGCGGCCAGGCACACCGCCCGATCCCGCTCCAGCAGGCGGGGGACCACATCGCACACGTGGGGATGCGAGTGCGACGTGGGATGCACCACGATCGCGCGGGCGCCGATCGCCTGGGTCAGCTCCGCGTGCCACCGCACGAGGTCGATGGCCTTTTGTTGATCGACCTCGAGCGGCGGCAGGTTGGGGCCGTGCACCGAGGAGGGCTCCACGCCCAAGTCACGGAGCCGGCGGCCCAGGTCGGACCAGTAAGCCGTGTCCGCCACGCCGCGCAGCCGCTCGGCGAAAGGCGAGGGGATCTCGACCCCGCTGAACCCATCCGCCCGCGCGGCGGCCGCCTCGGCCAGGCACTCCTCCGCGAACGCCTGGCGCGAAAGCGAGTCGCTCCGCCAGACCCGAGTGAGCTTCAAACCGACGGCGAGTTGGATGGGACGCGGGGGCAAACGAATCTCCAGATCAATTGAACGATCTATTCAATAGGATAACATACCCTGTTGATCGTTCAATACGAAATCCCCCATCTTCACCAAAGACTAACTTCGCGGAACCTTTCAAGCCGTGTTTTTCAGGCCTTCAAAGGTTTTTAAGAAACTTATCGCCAATAATTTAGGGCGCGTTCGAGTTGAACTGGAATTCGCGCCAGATCTGATCCTGAATGCGATTGAACCGGGCGATCCGTTCATCCAGCTCCAACTGCATCCGCTCGATCCGGGCGATGTCGAAGTCGGGGTCCTGCGTCGCGACCTGGAGGGCGGCGGCGGCGGCCTCGATGCCCTGGGCGGCGTAGGCGAAATCCCTAGCTGCGGCATAGACCGCCAGGTTCCGCTCGTCGACCTTGTCCGGCTTGTTGAGCAGCCGCCACGGGGCGCGGCGGATGTCGGCGATCCCGCCCTCCAGATTGGCGGCGGCCCGCTTGAGCGAGTTCATGACCTGGTCGATCTTGTGGCGGTTCTCGGTGACCGCCTGCCTCAGGTTGGTCGTGATCACCTTGGCGTTGTCGATCGACGGGTCGAGCTTCTCGACCGCTCCCCTGGCCTTGTCGAGCGCGGCCTTGGCGGAGTCCATCGCACCCTCGGCCTTGTCGAAGAGCGTCGGCGACCGCTCCTTGATCGTCGTGATCGCGTCCTTGATGTTGACGATCGCGGTGCGGATGTCGACCTTGGTGTCGCCGAGGATGTCCTTGACGTCTTTAAGAACGTCCGTGCCGGTGTCGACCAGGACGTTGTAGCGTTCGACGACCGGATCGATTTTCTCGTTGACGTGGTCGATCAGGACCGTGGCGCGGGCGCCGGCCTGCTTGAAGTTGGCGAGGGTCTCTTTGATCTGGGGGATCGTCTCTCTGAGTTCGGCGAGGATCTGGTCGAAGCCGTACGTCTCGGCCCGGACCGCCTCGCCGGGCGCGAGCGGGGCGCCGTCGCCGAGGTCGGTGATGTTCAGCAGCGACCCGCCGGTCAGCCCGGTCTGGACCTGAACCGCGGCGCCCTGGCGCAATTGATACGCCTCGGGCAGGTGGAACGACACCCGCACCTCGGCGGGCCCGCCGTCGCGGGCGGGGATGAGGTCCACGCGGTCGACCTGCCCGACCTTGACGCCAAAGACCCGTACGTCGGAGCGGTTGTTGAGGCCCTTGACGTCATTGCCGGAGGCGAAGACGACCGTCTGCCCGACCCGGGTCTGGAAGATCTGCGCGGGGTCGGCGGACGAAACGATGATGAACAGCGCCAGCGCGATCATCGCGATGATGAAAAGGCCGGCGGCGAAGGCGTATCTGGATTCGTTCATGCGTCGGTTCCGGTCGGACGTTTATCGCTGGGGGTTGAGCAGGTCGGTGAGGTAGTCGCAGTCGTCGCGTCGGTCGGTGAGGGGCCCGGCGGTGAGGCCGTGCACGAACTGATGGACGAGCGGGTCATCGGAGTTTTTCATCTCATCGGGAGAGCCGGCGGCGACGAACTTGCCCTGATCGAGCAGGACGAGGCGGTGGGCGATGCGGAACGCCGAGGTCATCTCGTGGGTGATGACGACGGTGGTGACGCCGAGGGTTTCGTTGAGGCCGATCATGAGCTGGTCGACCTCGGTGACGGAGACGGGGTCGAGGCCGGCGGAGGGCTCGTCGTAGAAAATGATCTGCGGGTCGAGGGCGAGGGCGCGGGCGAGGCCGGCGCGTTTTTTCATGCCGCCGGAGATCTCGGCGGGTTTCTTGTCGGCGTGCTCGCGGAGGCCGACGAGTTCGAGCTTCATCTTGACGATGGTGTCGATGGTGCGGTCGACCAGGTCGGTGTGCTCGCGGATGGGCAGCGCGACGTTTTCGGCGAGGGTCATGGACTGGAACAGGGCGCCGGACTGGAAAAGCACGCCCATGGTGGTGCGGTGCTTGTCGAGCTCGGCGTCGGACATGGAGCAGATGTTCCGGCCGTTGACGATGACCTGCCCGGAGGTGGCGCGGGTCTCGGCGGCCATGAGGTTGAGCAGGGTCGACTTGCCGGCGCCCGAGCCGCCGAGCATGACCAGCCGCTCACCGCGTTTCACGTTGAGGGTCAGGTCGTGCAGCACCTTCTGGCTGCCGAACTGCTTGGTGACATTGATGCACCGGATGATCGGCTCGGCGTCGGCGTCAGCGGGGAGGGCGGAGGGGGCGGTCGTCTCGTCAGGCATCACAACGTCCTAGAGGTCGAGCGTGTAGAAGACGAAGGTGAAGGTCAGGTCCACCATGATCAGCGAGACGATGCTGATCACCACGGTCTTGGTGGTGGCGTTGCCGACGCCCTCGGCCCCGCCGCGGACGCTCATGCCGTAGAAGCACGCCAGCCCGCCGATCATCATGCCGAATACCGCGGCCTTGATGATACCGGTCACGAAGTCCAGCGCCTTGGCCGACTCGAAGGTCGCGTTGAGGTACACGCCGTAGTCCATCCCTTGGGTGATGTTAGCGGTGAACATCCCGCCGAGGACGCCCATGGCGTTGGAGAGGGTGGCGAGGCAGGCGGTCATGATGATCGTCGCCAACACCCGCGGCACCACGAGGAACCGCACCGGGCTGATCGCGTGGCTGCGCAGGGCCTTGAGCTCCTCGCCCACGGCCATGGTCCCCAGTTCCGCGGCGATGGAGGCGCCCGCGAAGCCGGTGAGCACGATCGCCCCGATCAGGGGGCCCAGCTCGCGGAACATGGCGATCCCGATCACGCCGGGCAGCTGTGACGCGACGCCGTAGTCATCCAGGATGGGCCCGATCTGCAGGGCCAGGATCGCGCCGATGCAGAACGTAACCAGCCCGACGACGCCGATGCTCTTGACGCCGACGCGGTAGAGCTGGAACCACAGGTTCGACCACGCCAGCCGCCTGCCGCGTTTGACGAACACCATGCGCGGCGTAACGGCGAAGGTGTCGCGGAACAGCAGCCCCAGCGCACCGATGAAGGTGATCAGCTGGATCAGGCGGGCGCCTATACGAGAGATGGGTCGGGTGACCGGGATCAATACCACGAGCTCCCCCTGCTGCGTCAGCCCTCCGCGGCGTTCGAGAGCGCGTCGGCCTCGGTGTCCGCGAAGCCGAACAACGCGTGCAGGTTCATGATCTTCATCAGGCCTTTGACTTCCTTGCTCAGCGACGTCAACACGAGATCGCCCGAGCCCAACACCCGCTTGACCTCGACCAGGACCGCCAGACCTGACGAATCCATGTAACGGACCTGCTCCATGTTCACCACGAGTTTGGGCGGCTTGTGGGTGTTGATCAGACGGGTCAGGGTCTCCCGCGCCGCGGGCGCGTTGACCACCGTCACGTCCGCCGCCACCACGACGATCAACGCCCCGCCCTCCTGACGGGCCTGGGAGATCAAATCAGATCCGGTTTCTATCGACATCCACTCATCCTTGTAACACGGCCCGTCTAGGGGGCCTGGAGACTGACCTGATCGGGCTGGGCGTCCGCCGGCTCGGGCTCCGCCAGCGGCTTGACCCCGCCGGGCGCGTGCCCGGGCACGGACTTGCCGTCACGGAACGCCCGCCACTTCGCCAGCGCCGGCTGCCGCTGCTCGCGGGTGGCGTACCACACGTAATCGAAACGGTGGCCGGTCATCCGGACCAGCGCTTCGAACGCAAACAGCCGCACGGCCGGGTCTTCGCTATCCAACGCCGCCACCAACTCCGGCACCTTGTCCTGATCGCCCGTATATGCCGCGTGCATGATAGCGGGGATTTTCGCCGGCGTATCCGAGGCCCGGATGTCCGGCTCCACCGGCGGCGCGGTGCAGCCGCCGGCCGCGCACAACACCAGCGCTACGCCGACCGCCAGCCCAGTCGCCCTCCACGTCCTGTCTTGATCCACGCCGCAGCACATGGCGTTCTCTTTCACGTTCGGCTCCCGCCGTCAGCCCACCGTCGACCCGCCTTCCCAGACTGAATTCTAACCGCCCCCGCCGTTCTTGCCATCCCCGCCGCCGTCGCCACAATACCCGTATGCCCCGCCGCCGCTTTTCCACTGTCCCGCTGTTGTTGGCCGTTCTGAGCCTGCTGGGCGGGTGCGCCGCCGATCGCGTCAACCCGACTTTTCCCGTCACCCGCGAAGACGCCCGGTACGCCCTGGAGCAGATGGCCGCTGAGCCCAACCCGCCCGACCGGCCGATCCTCGTGGTTTCCGGCTGGGGCGACTGGGGAGGCCAGGCCCGGCGGACCGCCCGTGAATTGAAGAACGCGACCGGGTCCGACCGGGTCGCGACCGTCGTGTTCCCGCTCGTCTTCTCCATGGATGCGTGCCGCGACCGCGTCCTCGAGGTGATGCGCGAACGGTTCCCGTCCGACGACCCGGACCAGACCATGGAGGTTGACATCATCGGCCTGTCCATGGGCGGTCTGGTCGCGCGATACGCCGCCCTGCCCCCCGGAAACGGCGACCCGCCCCGGGCGCGGCTCAACATCCGCCGGCTCTTCACCATCTCCAGCCCCCACCTGGGCGCACAGTCCGCGGGCATCCCGTTCTGGGACCCGCTCATGCACGACATGAAGCCCGGCTCGCCTTTCATCCGCGAACTCAATGACGCACGGTCGAGCGACCCCTACCCCATCATCCCCTACGTCAGGCTCACCGACACGATCGTCGGCGCCGACAACGCCGCGCCGCCGGGACAAACGCCCTATTGGGTGTCCAACGGCTTCCTCGAAACGGCGCACGACGGCGCCCTCAATGACCCGCGCATCCTCGCGGACATCGCCCGGCGGATCCGGGGCGAAACGCCGTTCACCGCCCCCAGCCCCGCGCCGCTGCCGCAATAGCGGGCGAACGCGGGGCAAGCCCCGCGGCTAAATGATTGTCCGCGTCATCGCGGCACTCATTCATCAAGCCGGATCGGGGTGCGAATCGATGACGGTCATGGCCTGGGGGAGCACGCGCACGTCGCAGGGGGCGTGGCCGACCGGGTCGCCGTCGGCCTGGAGCGGGGCGGCGCCGTCGCAGGTGATCCGCACCCGCCGGGCCCGGCCGCGGTGGATGTCGCGCCCCTCCGAGCCGCGCAGCAGCGCCTGGGCGTAGCCCAGCAGCCGCACCACGCCGCGCCGCTCCAGCACCAGGTAATCCAGGGCGCCGTCGTCGTCCTGGGCGTCCGGCGCCGGGTCCAGCGGGCCGCCGTACTGGGGGAGGTTGAACAGCAGGACGTGGCTGCCGGTGTAGGTCTGCCCGTCCGCGTCGATGGTGATCTTGGGGTAGCGGTACCGCCGGAGGGAATCGGCGATATGCGGGACGTAGGTGCGTCGGCTCACGCGAGCGACCCCGCCGCCGCGATGGCGCCACTCGGAGACGCGGTGGACCACCTCCGCGTCGAAGCCGGCGGTGAGCATCAGCGTAAACACCTCGCCGTCTGCCTCGCCGAGGTCGAGCCGGCGGGTGCGGAGCCGCTCGATGGCGCCGACCAGCCTGACCGGGTCGCCGTCGACGCCCAGGTGTCGGGCGAACAGGTTCTCGTTCCCGGCGGGCAGCGTGGTGACCGGCAGGCCGACCGGCCCGCCGTTGCGCGGCAAGGCGTTGAGCACCTCCCGCACCGACCCGTCCCCGCCGATGACGATCAGGCAGCGATAGCCCGTCACGTCGCTCAACACGTCCGCCCGCCGGTCGCGGTCCCAGCACAAGACCGGCTCGAACGCGGCCTGCTCCAGGGCCTGGGTCAGCTGCGAAGCCGCCTCACGCGTCTGGACGTGCCCGTTGTATGGATTGCCCAGCACCAGCACCCGCCGGGACGACTCGCCTGTGATCTGTCCTGCTTCCACGAACTCACCCATGATTCGGCCAATGGCGTCCGGCGGGCATGATACGTCAATCGCCTAGGTCGCCGCGCGCTTCCAGACCACGCCTTCGTGGACGGGGTTGAACGCCTCGGGGTGCAGCATCTCACACAGGGCCTCCAGCGACTCGACCACGCGCGGCCCGGGCCGGTTGAACCACTGGTTGCCGTCGACCGCAAAGACCCGCCCGCCGCGCACCGCGGGCAGGTCGTCCCACCCCGGCCGCGACGCGACCGCCGCCGCTTCTGTCAGGGTCCGCTCCAGGTCGAACCCGCACGGCATCAACAATACCGCCTCCGGACGGGCGGCCCGCACCGCGTCCCATTCCACCCAGTGGCTCTTGCCCTCGCCCCCCAGCGCGTCTTCACCGCCGGCCATCTCGAGCAGCCGCGGCATCCAGTTCCCCGCCGCCATCAACGGGTCGAGCCATTCCAGCATCGCCGTCCGCGGCCGATCCGGGCAGGACGCCGTGCGGTTCGCGATGGCGTACATCCGACCCTTGAGCTGTTCGACCTTCAGACGCCCCGCCGGCGCCACGCCCAGCACCTCGGCGATCTTCTCGATATCCGACCAGATGTCTTCCAGTTCGTTGGGCTCACACGACACGATCGCAGGACGCGACGACACCATCTCGTTCACCGCCGCCTCCACGTCGGTCAGGCTGACCGCGCACGCGGCGCACTGTGACTGGGTGATGATCACATCCGGCCGCAAGGCGTCGAGGGCCGCGGCGTCCACCTCGTAGATCGACAGCGCCCGCCCGGCGCCGGACCGGGCCCGCCAGGCCTCGCCGATGGCGTCGTGGATCGTCCGGCTCCCGCCCGCGTTGGGCACGAGCGGGCGCGTGACCGCCGGCAACGACGCCGCCTCGGCCGGGTAATCACATTCGTGCGACCTCCCCACCAAGGCATCACCCATCCCCAGCGCGTAGACGATCTCGGTCCCGGACGGGATGAGCGACACCACCCGCAAAGCCGCCTGATCCTGATTCATGAGGCGCATGATACGGCCTACCGACGCCGCCGACCGCCATTCATTCCGCCTCGTCCTGTCACCAGTGCGGCGGCCGCTCGTCGGGCGGGTCGGGCGCCTGCACCTCGGCCAGCTTCCGCACCGTCTCGCGGAGTTGCGCGAGGGTCCGTTGCTGATCGACAGCCTGATCGCCCAGTTCCCGGACCACGCCGTTCAACGCGTCGAGCGCCTGTTCGAGATAGGCGATCTTTTCCTCCATCACGGTCAGCCGCTGTCGGTCGTCCATGCGGCCAATATACCCCCCGCCGCGCGGGGGTCCCGCCCCCACGGCGTTGAAGATCATCCCCGGCCGCTCGGTTTACGGAAAAATACTGCAAAACCGACGGGGTCAGTGCGTCCATAATCAAGGGGATGTCTGTCCGTCTCGCCTTATGCGGAGACCTGCTATGCCATGGGCCGTATTACTGGGACTCGCCCTCGCCCCGCTCGCTCTCGCCGCCGAGCCCGACGCCGCGGACCTGGTCCGTGAGGCCCGGGCCGCCGAGGGGTGGCTGCATGAGATCGACAGCCTGCAACTGCATATGGAGGCGGCCTGGACCAAGACGCCGGAGGCGATCGCGCATCGGCGTGCGGAATACGAAAAACAGTTCCCCGGAACCGAGATCACCGCCGAGCGGTTCTGGGAACTGCGCCCTCGGACGACCGAAACGATCGAGATCGTGTTCGACCATGAGCGGGCCCGGAAGCTGGTCGATCACCACGACATCAACCGCAACCTGCGCATCTGGGACGGCCAGCGGCTGATCGCCTACTCGGTCTACTTCACCCACGAGCAGGAGCACTACGCGTTTGACGACGAGCCGCAGCGTTACCTGGGCAACACGTTCCTGTACGAGTCGAGCTGGCCCCGGGCCGCGGGGCACTCGTTCTGGTGGCTGCCGCGGACCGAAAAGCAGCTTCGCTCCAGCCACCCAGCGCCGGAAGACTTCGAGCGGATCGGCCGCGAAATGTTCGAAGGCGTTGAGTGCTATGTAATTGAGACCATCTCGGCGCCCTGGCAAAGATGGTACATCGGCGTTGATGATCATCGGCTCTACGGGATGGTCAACCTCTCGATCTCCGGAGACATGGACTGGACGCCGCTGTACCGGGACATCGCGGCGCGCCACGGGGGGTCGGTCAACACGCCGCGTCAGTGGAAGCGGTGGGTTGAATCGTTGCCCGAATCCAAGCTGGCCATGGTCAAGCGCGAAACGACCGCGGGCATGAAGCGGCAAGCCAAGCCGTGGGTCATCCATCGCCTCTCCGACTGGACCGAGATTGCGCCGGGCTGCTGGTATCCGATGCGGCAGAGCTATTCCTTTATCGAACATCCGCCGGACGGCGAAAGCTTCGAATCAGGCCGGCGCGACTTCCGCACGACGCTCGCCGAGGTCAACCAACCGTTGCCGGACGAGCTGTTCACGGTCGAGATGCGTGACGGCGTGAAGGTCCACGACTGGGGGCACGATCCGCCGCTGCACTACACCTATGACTCGAAGATGACCGAGGCGGAATACGCCGCGATCGTCGCCGAGGCGCGGCAGCGCGATGAGAAATGGCAAAAGATCAAGCGCGATCAGCAGGCCCTTGTCGGCAAGCCCGCCCCGCCCTTTCCCGAAGGGGCGGCTTGGATCAACAGCGAACCCCTGGCTTGGGACCGCCTCGCCGGACAGGTCGTCGTGATCGACTTCTGGGCGGAGTGGTGCGGCCCGTGCCGGAACGACTTCCCCACGCTGGCCGAGCTGCACCGGCGGAGCGAGCAGACCGGCATCACCGTCCTGTCCGTCCACACGCCCGGCAGCGACCGGGAAAAGATCGACAAGGTGATGGAGGAGTTCGAGATGAGCTACCCGGTCTGCATCGACGTGCCGCCCGGCGCGGAGGCCAAGGCGTGGGGCCGGCTGTTCGATCAATACCGGGTCTACAGCATCCCGCACGCGGTCGTGGTCGGGCCCGACGGCCGGGTCGCGGCCCACGGCAAGCTGCACGAGGTGCTTCAGACCGCTCATCGCCTCGTGGGGGAGATGGAGGCCAAGGACCAGCCGTGATGGGCCGTGGGGGATGGCCTACAATCTGTCGCTCATGATCCCCGCGCCCACGCCACCGGACGAGGACGAACGGCTCGCCGACCTGCGGGCCCTGGACATCCTGGACACCCCGCCGGAGAAGCGGTTCGACAACCTCGTCGAGCTGGCGACGACGGTGGTGCCGGCGCCGATCGCCTACATCGCCATGGTCGACGCCGACCGGCAGTGGTTCAAGGCCAAGTGCGGCGTCGACGCCGACCAGACCGGCCGGCGCGAATCGTTCTGCGGCCACACCATCCTGCAGGCCGAGCCGCTGATCATCCCCGACGCCCGGCTGGACGAGCGTTTCCACGACAACCCGCTGGTCACCGGCGAGCCGTTCGTGCGCTTCTACGCCGGCTTCCCGCTGGCCGGGCCCAACGGCCACAACGTCGGCACGCTCTGCGTGGCCGATCCGCAGCCCCGCCGGCCCGACGAGCTGCCGCACGACGCGATGCGCAAGCTCGCGGACATCGCGCAACACGAGCTGAACATGATCGACGTGATCGCCGCCCAGCGCGAGCTGATCGAGACCAAGAACGCCCTGGTCGCCACGCGGGAGCGCCTCGCCGGCGAGCTGCGCGACGCGGCGGCGTACGTGCACTCGTTGATCCCGCGCCCGCTCGATGCGCCCGTCGCCACCGACTGGCGGTTTATCGCCAGCTCCGACCTCGGCGGCGACCTGTTCGGCCACCACGTGCTGCCCTCGGGGCAACTGGCGGTTTACCTGCTGGACGTCTGCGGCCACGGCGTCGCCGCGTCGCTGCTGTCGGCGTCGGCGTACCAGGCCGTGCGTACCATGTCGCTGCCCGGCGTCGACTTCACCGAGCCCGCCTCCGTGCTCGCCGGCCTTAACCGCGCCTTCCCCATGGAGCAGAACGCCAACAAGTTTTTCACCATCTGGTACGGCGTGTACGACCCCGCGACCCGACAACTCGCCTACGCCGCCGGCGGGCACCACCCGGCCGTGCTGTTTGCCGCCGACACGCCCACGCCCGTCGAGCTGGGTGAGCCCAGCTTTATGATCGGCGCGGTGCCCGACGCCGAGTATCCGCAGCTCACCCACACCATCGCGCCCGGCAGCCGGCTGTACCTGTTCAGCGACGGCGCGTTTGAGCTGCGCAGCCCTGACGGCGACATGCTCAACTACAGCGGCCTCGTCGGGGTGCTGGCCGGCCGCGTCGGCTCGTCCAACGGCCGGCTCGACAGCGTCGTCGCCGACATCCGCGACTTCCAGGGCCGTGAAGGATTCGGCGACGACTTCTCCATGCTCGAAATCACTTTCGGCTGACCCGCCGGCCCGGCCACGTCTGGGGCCGCGCCCAGAACGCGTCGTCCCGGCCGCCGTAATAGCCCGACAACACGTCGTCCATCACCTTGGAGGTGCGCGCCGCGGTCACGCCGGTGCTGGGGCAGCGTCCGCTCTTACCGCTCAGCTCATCGACGATCGTCTGCACCAGCGGCTGATGGACGTGCGCGGGCTTGCGGCCGTCGAACCGCTGCTCGCCGTCGGCGTTGACCAACACCACGTCGTCGTCGCCGAAGACCGAGAGCGTGATCCGCCCCCCGGCCCCACGGATCTCGAGCAGGTCTTCGTTGACGGTTGACGCGAAGTTCCACGCGGCGTTGCCGAGGACACCGCTCTCATGGACGAAGTGCATCACGACGTTGTCTTCGACATCGATCGGCGTGGCCCGGTTCGCCGCCGCCCCGCCCACCTGGACGATCGGGCCGAGCAGATAGTCGAGGAGGTCGAGCGTGTGGGAACCCAGGTCGAGGAACAGCCCGGCGCCCGACACCTCGGCGCGCAGCCGCCACATCACGTCGACCCCATAGTCCCGCAGATGCCCGGGGTTGGACTGACGGTACAACACCGATGTCACCTCGCCGACGGCGCCGTCATCGATCAGCTGCCTGGCCTTGACAAAGCGCGGCAGGCGGCGGCGGTAGTACGCCACGAACAACGGCCGCCCCGCCCGATCGAAGGCCTCCGCCATGCGCACGCATTCGGCGTGATGGCGGGCCATCGGCTTCTCGACATAGCACGGCTTGCCCGCGGCCGCGACCTGCAGCGCGTAGCCGCAGTGCGTGTCGGGCGGGGTGGCGATGTAGACGATGTCGACATCGGGGTCGCGGATCACCGCGTCGGCGTCGGTCGTCCAGCGCGGCACGCCGTGGCGTTTGGCGAAATCCTCCGCCTTCGCGGCGTCCCGCCGCATGACGGCGACCAGCTCGCTGCCGTCGGCTTTCTGCAAGGCGGGGCCGCTCTTGACCTCGCACACGTCGCCGCAACCAATGATGCCCCAACGGATCGTCATGCTGTCAGTCTCCTTCGCCGTTCATCACAATCAACGGGACGCGCATCTCCTGCGGCGACAGGCCGCCGTGGTGGCCGGTGTGGTCGGTCTGCGGGGACTTGCCCGGCTTGTAGTATCTGAGCAGCGACTCGCCGCGGGGCAGCGCGAGGTAGTCGCCGAATCGCTGCCGGGCCACGTCGCTGCACGGGCCCGGGCCCAACAGCTGCAACGCCTCGGCGTCCGCTAGCGGCAGCAACGCGAACCGGTCCGCGTACCGCTTCTCGAACAGCTCACGGAACGCGGCGTCACACCCGTCTCGCACGTGGAACAGCGGCATCCGGCCCGTCCCCGAGGGCATGACCTCGAGCAACACGCCAAGCGCGTCGCCGTCGAACAACGCCCGGCGGTTCTCGACCGGGATGTGAACCTGCCCGTGATCCGCGGTCGCGACGACCGTCGCGTCGGCGTCCCGGGCCAGCCGGGTCAGCTGGGCGCCGATCTCATGGACCAAAAACAACACGCGTTCGTGGTCGGGGCCGACCTCGTGTTCGAGGGTGTCGATGTCCGCCACATAAAGGTAGGTGTAGGTCGGGCCGTCGGCCGCACGGACGCGTTGGATGATGTGGTCGATCGCCGAGGGTAGCGACGTGTAGCCATGGCCGGCGGTGTCGCCGCGGGTGTAGCGGGTGTATTCGCTGTCGCAGTATTCAGCGGGGACGACGTGGAGGGTGTCGCGATTCATGCGCGGGGTGAGCGCCGGCGCGGGCATGAGCGACGTGAGAGTGACGCCCCGGCCGGTCAGCGGCCGCTCGCTGCGCCGTTCGATGAACTTGAGGATCACCGACGTGCATCCGAGCTCCGGCAGGTGGGTGAACCAGCCGGTGACGGCGTGGTCGGTCGGGTAGGCGCCGGTGGCGATGCTGGTCAGCGCCGCGGCGGTGGTCGACGGGCAGATCGCACGCAGCTCCATCCGGACGTGGGCCGCAATCGCATCGTCCGGCCCAAGTTGCTCCACCACGTTCATGCCCAGGCCGTCGAGCAGCACGAACACGAGATGCCGCGGCTCGCCGAGGTGTTGGGCGATCCGCGGGTGAGGGCTCACGTCATCAACGCCCATGCGCGAGGCGGCCGTGCGGACCAGGTCGACGGTATTGGCGGCGCCGCCCAGCGGGTGCAGCCGGTCGTGGGCGCTCATCGCGATGTTGAGGCGGCGGTCGTGCGTCGAGTCAGGCATGGGCCGAACACGGTATCATCCCGGTTTCCGCGCCGCACCCGGCGCCACCCCCATCAAGGAGCCCGCCATGCCCCGCGCCGTCGCCAGCCACATCCTCGTCTCCACCGAAGCCGAAGCGTTGGACCTGAAACAACAGATCGAAGACGGCGCCCAGTTCGCCGAGCTGGCCAAGAAGCACTCGTCCTGCCCGTCGAGTCAGGCCGGCGGCGATCTGGGCGAGTTCGGCCAGGGCGACATGGTCCCCGAGTTCGACGCCGTGATTTTCAGCGACCTGCCCCTCGGGCAGGTGTCGGACCCGGTCAAGACGCAGTTCGGCTATCACCTGATCGAGGTCCGCCAGCGGCTGGATTGATTCAATCCGACGACTTTAGCCGGCGGGCTACGCCCGCCTGGTCCGGGGCCGCGTAGCGGCCCGGCTATTGTGTAGCGCGCTCATCCAGCAGCGGCCGCAGGTCCGCCAGGAACACGTGCCGCGTGTTGTCGGCCACGCCATTGAACGCCACCCAGTGCCCCGACCGGTCCACGATCGGGTGCGGATCGACCCGCAGGGCCCCGTGGTTCTGCGGCTCAACCTTGGAGTGCATCCGCACGATCGCCTGTTCGGCGCCGGTCTGCAGGTCGATCCACCGCAGCGGGATCGAGCCGTCGCCGTAGGAGGTCTCCTCATGAGCGTAGGTGTCGCTGATCAGGTGGCGGCCGTCGGGATGGATGCTGGGGTGCCCCGAGCCCATGACGTCGTCAAAGATCGGCCGGAGGTCGGTGCCGTCGTAATCGACGCGCACGAACCGCAGCCCCTGGCCGAACCCGCCGAGGTTCATCGACAGCTGCCGGCTGTCGGGATACCAGTTGATGTGGTGGCCCCCGTGCTCCCACCGCGGCGCGGGCACGGCGTCGTGGACGTCCGTGCCGTCGGGACGCAGGGTCAGCACGTCAAACCGCAGCAGGCCGCGCTTGGAATTGAGGTCGAACCGCTCGGGCTGATCGACCGGGAAGCGCCGGATGGTGAAGATAAGCCGCTGCCCGTCAGGGCTCCATTTCACGTGGAAGCCGTAGATCTCCCACGGCTCGAGCGGCGCGTCGCGCAGTTCGGGGATCGCCGCGGCCGCGTCGCGGAGCGAGAACACGAGCCTGCGGTCCATGGTTTCGAGGTCGGTGATGAAGAGCCCGTCATCCTCGGGGGCGCCGATGTTGCGGCCGATGCGGTCTTCGGGCACGACCACGCCGTAGCCCCGCTGGGTGCGGCACATGCGGTCCATCGACGCCGCGGCGGCGTAGCGGCCGTCGGGCGAGACGTGGTACACCCCGCCCGGAACCGTCGCCCGGGCGCCGCTGCTCCAGTTGAGCCTGACGATCTGCGGCGTCCACGTCTCGACGTCCAGGTCGTTGAAGATCAACGTGTGATCGTCGGCGCCCCAGTTGAGGTTGCACCCCATCTGCGGCTCCCAGCCGCGCGTCTCGGCCACGACCCGGCGCCCGCCCTCTTCCAGATCGATCACCAGCACGTGTCCCATGTCACCCGCCGACGGCAAGCGGTCTTCAAACGGCGTCCGGAACACGGCCGCGTACCGCCCGCTCGGGCTGATGGGCCAGGTGTCAAAGAAACGGTGCAGGCAGCCGCGCTCCCCCGCTGTCAAATCCCAGACCGGCACGGCCGGGTCATGGGCTTCATATCTTGGGAAATGGGCGTCAAGACGATCAGAAACGAGAGCAGACATATCAGTCAAAACCCCTTGAGCACAGGGCGGCGGCCCGGCGCTTCGAAGCTCCGGATTCCCATCCGGGCTCATGAGTGAAATCGGTAACGACGCAATAGTTCAAAGTCTACCAATACGTAAGCCAGCTCGCCGTTGCGGCGGACCAGTTCGCCGTCGCCATGACGCTGCCGCAGGATGATGTGCTTCGGCTTGTGATCGATCACGACAAAGCCCTTGTCGCGGAGTTCCCGGGACACGCGAAAGGTGACCGCGTGGAGCTCGTCCTCGCTGAGCAGGCCGTCGATGTAGGCCTGCTCGGCGTTGACGCCGTCGACCCACTCGAAGAGCAGGATGTAATCGCGGTGGATATCGAGCTCGCATGGAACGCGGCCGCCCTCCTGCTGCTGGTTGCGTTCGAGCAGCCGCTGGTGTTTCAGAAACCGGCCGGGCGCCCGCCCCAGCTGCCACGGCTGGTAGGTCCGCGGCGGGCTGTAGATCGCCAGGGGCCGCTTCGTGCGGACACGCGGCTGGTCGGGCTGGCTCCGTAGCGCGTTGAGCGCGCCAAACTCCTGGAACGGGCAACTGAACTCCGCGTTATCGAGCAGGTCCTGCGGCACCTGCTCGGCGAAACTCTCTTCCACCACGACCGGCACGTCCTGGCCGACCCGGCTGAACTTGATGACCAGGTCCTCCACCCGCCCGTTGGGGCGAGGGGCGGGGAACTTGAAGACCGAGCCCGTGCCGCCGATCAGCTTCACGCCGTCCGTGGCGTATTCGCGGTGGCAGAACCACACGTTCGGCAGGAGCAGCTCGATCAGCGACCAGCCGTAAGGCGTACACCAGATCAGCCCGCCCGTGCCGCGATCGACATAGGCGTATTCCACCCCATAGGCGCTCGCCTGCATCTGACCAGGCAGATCGGCAAACGGCGTACGGAGATGATCAATCCCGACGAAGGTGGTCATGACGGGCGCATGATACCAATGGTCGTGTGTGGGCGGTCAGTACCGATCCCGCTGCCGTTCGAGCCGGTCGAGGCGCTCGTTCTGCTTCTGCTTATCGAGCTCGTTGCCGATGACGTAGCCCGAGAGCGCGCCGCCGCCGGCGCCGATGCCGGCCCCGAGGCCGGGGGCGCCGAACGCCGATCCGATGGCCGCGCCGAGGCCAGCGCCCGCCCCGGCGCCGATCAGGCCGCCGGTCTGGGCGTCGGTCGCGCAGCCGGTGAGGGACGCGGTGAGCAGCAGGCCGCAGGCCGCGGCCAGGGTGGTCCGGGTGATCGTGTTTTTGCGAGCCATGGGAACTCCTCGTCGAGGGTCGCGGGTCTGCTGATTCATACGTTGCTCATATCGGCCGGTTCAGAGGTCGCGGTGAAGCGCAACCAGGGTCTGATCGTCCTGGGGCCGCTGGCCGGCCTCGTGTTCGAGCAGCTGCTTCTTCAACGTGTCCACGAGGCAGTAGGCCTGGCCGTTGCAGTCGCGGAGGGCCTGGATCACGCCGTCGGTGGCGAAAAACCGGCCATCGGGCGAGCGGGCCTCGGTGATGCCGTCCGTGTAAAGGGCGAGGGTGTCGCCGGGGTTGAAGCGGTCGGCGGCGTAGTCGTACTTCTCCTCGAAGCGGATGCCCAGGGGCAGCCCGCCGACGGCGTCGAGGCTGTCGATGGTCATCTCCTGGCCGACCTCGCAGCAGCGGCGCAGCAGGGGCGGGGGGTGGCCCGCGCGGGCGTACTTCAACTCGCCGCTGCTGGGGTCGAAGCCGGCGATGAACGCGGTGACGAAGGCGTTGGCGATCCGCTTCGACGACAGGTGGCGGTTGAGATACATCAGGATCTCGCCCGGGTTCATCTGCTGAGAGAAGGGGACCGACGCGAGGATCGACTCGACCATCGCCATGACGACCGCGGCCGACGGGCCGTGGCCGGAAACGTCGGCGATGAACATGCCCCACCACCCATCGGGATCGCCGGCGCCGGTGACGCGGTCGGTGCCCAGTTCGTGGAAGAAATACATGTCGCCGCCGGCCTGGTCGAAGGTTTCGTAGCTGGTGGAGATCGACACGCCGGGGATTTTGGGCAGCTCCTGCGGGAGCAACGCCTTCTGAATCTCGGCGATCTTGTCCACCTCGCGCCGCATCGTCGCCTGGGCCTCGCGCAGCTGCTTGGCGGTCTGGACGTGCCGCACCGTGCCGCCCACGAGATTGCTCCGCAGCAGCGTGTCCTCCAATTCCGTCACGGTGAACGCGTCGGGCTCGCGCTTGAGCTGGATCGACCAGTTCAAGGCCTTGCCATCGTCAAACAGGGGCAGGGCCATCATCGACCGGTAATCGGCCAGCGCCGAGCCGACGACCGGATCGTCGCGCAGCTCCATGTGCTGGATCACCACCGGCACGCCGTCCTCGACGATCGACCCCAGCAGCCCGCCGCGATGGACCGGGGGCTTCTGAGGGCTCGTCCAGGTATCGTCCCTGCTGATATCGTTGAGATTGTCTTCATTGAGCAGGCGGGTGATGCGGTATTCGCCCGGCGCCAGGTCCCGGGTGGAGAGCGAGACATACCCCCCGGCCGGCGCGTTCATCCCGATCCAGCGCTTGGAGAACTCGACCAGCACCTCGCTAGGCTCACGGGCCCGGCTGAGGGCCGCGACCATGTCCAGCAGCACCGGCACCCGCGGGCTGGCGGAATAATCCATCAGCCGGATGCCTCCCATCGTTTTCCCGGTCCTGGTCACTACGCTTGTCATCGTCGGCCTCCGACGGCTTGCCCAATCAACACAGCCGTTATCCGAAACATTCCATCCCGCCGCCGCGCTCAAGTCCGGCCGGGGCCGGGACGATGCAAACCCTGAAGATGACCGAAGCCCATCCCCAGGAACCGATGACGCCCGGGCAGGCGCTCGACGCCGTGCTCCAGCCGTTCCGCGAAGACGAGGCCCGGCTGCGTCAGCGGCTCGCCGAGCAACGCGCCCTGCGGGCCGATATCCAGCAGCAGGTCAACGAGACCAAGCGCGAGCTCGCGCTGCTGCAACAATCCATGATTGACGCCCTGCGCCACGGAGGCAAGGATCACCCGCTGCTGGCGGCGGCATTTTTCCCCGAAGACGCTTCCGCCGCCGAGCCCGACGAAGACGGCTCCCACCCGCTGCTCAAGCCCGCCGGCTGATCGCCCGCACGCCCCTCCACCCGCACCGCACGCCAAAGCACCGCCGTACAAACCCCCCACATCAGCAACGCCCCCCACAGCACCAGCCCCCCGTCCCGCAGCCAGCGGAACCCCATCGCCGTCACCGCGTGGATCACCACGTTGCTCCACAGCAACGCCTGCCACCACCCGCCCAGGTCCGGGAACGGCTTGCGGTACTGCCATATGTACACCAGCAGCCCCATGATCGGCACCACGCTGAGCGCGAAATAGTGCGGGTGGAAGATCGGGCTGATCACCATGTGAACGATCGTCAACGACCCGAGGAACAGCAGCACCGACGCCGCCGTGTCCGAGCCCGGCCGCCTCCACCCCGCCGCCGCCAGCGTCAACCCGGTCAGCATGGCCGCGCTGCCCCAGTGCGCCACCTTCACCCACGTGTCCACCGTCGGCGGCCGCATCCGCCGGTTCACCGTCCAGAAGTGCTGGAGGTTGTGCAGCGTCGTCTTGATGGAGTTGCTGTCCGTGCTGTTCTGGGCCGTCAGCTCGTTGGCCCGCTCTTCACCCTCGGAGCCCAGGGCGCCCGGCAGCAGCACCTCGTTCAATAAGGCGTCGTACGCGTCCCACGTCGCCCGGGGCCCTATCACCAGCAGCGGCAGGATCACCAGCCCGGCCGCCAGCCCCGCCATGCACCCGCCGATGCACTTCCAGTCCCGCCGCCACAGGGGATACAGCAGCAGGTACGCCGGGATGACCTTGATGCAGATCGCCAGCGCCAGCCACAGCCCCGCCCGCACGTGCCTGCGGTCCATCAGCCCCGCCGCCATGCCGCACAACGACAGGATCAGGATCGAGCCCATCTGCCCCCGGACCATCGACCGGCCGATCGCCACGCTGGCGAACAGCACCGGCGCCGCGCGGATCAGCCACCACCACAGCCCGTAACGCGGCTGCCGGCCGACCCACGAATCCGCCCACCGACGCTCCACCGCCCCCGCCGCCAGGCACACCCCCCACCACAACAACACCACGTTCAACGCGTACCACATCACCACCGTCGCCGGCCACGGCACGGCCCACACCGCCCCCGCGTCCGCCGGCGGGTCCGCCAGCGGGATCAACACCAACGCCAGAAACGGCGGATACGCGTAGAGCTGCCCCTTGTCGTCCTCGATCGCGTAGATGTCCTGCCCCGCCCACGCCGCCCACGCCGCCCGGAAATACACCTGCGTGTCCCCGAGGTAGGTCTCCAGGAACACCGACCGCTGCACGTAAAGCCCCCCCAGCACCACCACCGCCACCAGCAGGCCAACCATCCACGCGATATCGATCCCGGCCAGCGTGGTCCGAACCGGGGGCAGCGGCGGCCTCTCGCTCAAGGCTTCTTCTCTTCCATGAACGCCACGTTCGCCCCCTCGATGCTCTCGTACATGTCGAACACCCGATCCAGCCGCATCGTCGTCAGGACGCTCTGCACCACGCTCTGCAACGCCGCCAGCTTCACGTTGCCGCCCTTGGCTTTCATCCGGGCGTGCGTCCGCATCAACGCCGCGATCCCCACGCTCGAGACGTACCCCAGCCGGCCGCAGTCGATGATCAGTTTCCGCTTGCCGTCGTCGATGATCTGGGCGATCCCGTCGAAAAACGTCTCGGCGGTCTTGCCGTCCAGGTCGCCGTGCACGCGGACGACGTGAACGGAGTGCGAAATCGGGTAGGTTTCCATTTCCATACGGGCTCTCCTGGCTGCTGAGGTCGCGGCATGATACCGCCGCGCTTCACCCGCCGCGCTTCCGCGCCAGCGTGATCCCGTCCCCGATGGTCGCCAAACTCGCGTCGACCCGGTCGTCGGCAAACACCTTCGCGTTAATCGCGCGGATCGCCCGCGTATTCTCGTCGTCCTTCTCCATGTTCGTCACGTGCCCGTCCCACAGCACGTTGTCGATCATGATCAGCCCGCCGCCCCGCAGCAGGGTCAGGCACCGCTCGTAATACGCGTCGTACCCGGTCTTGTCCGCGTCGATGAACGCCGCGTCGAACGAGCCGGCGGCGCCCTGGGCGATCAACCCGTCCAACGTCTGCAACGCCGGGGCGATCCGCAGGTCGATCATTTCCACGACCCCCGCCTCTTCCCAGAATGGCCCGCCGATCGACGTGTATTCCTCGCTCACGTCGCAACACACCACCGACCCGTCCGCGGGCAACGCCAACGCGAAGTGCAACGCGCTGTAACCGGTGAACGTGCCGATCTCCAGCACCCGCCGGGCGCCGGTCAGCTTCATCATCAGCGCCATGAACCGCGCCTGGTCGGGCGAGACCTGCATGCCGGCATTGGGCATCTGCTCGGTCCGCTCCCGCAGCCGGGCTGCGGTCGGGTGCTCATCAACGGTCACCCGCTTGAGGTAATCGTAGAGCCCGTCGTTCATCACCACGTATTTGTCAGGCATACGTCGATCACTCCTGATTCTGCCGCTCCACGTCGATCGCCGCCCGCGCCTCGTCCACGCCGTCGTACACCTGCACGACCCGGTGCAGGTTCATCAGCTTGATGACCTCCAGCACCACGCCGCGCAGGGCGGCGAGTTTCACGTTGCCGCCCTGTTTCTTCATCCGCGCGTGTAGCCGCATCATCGACGCCAGCCCCATGCTCGACACGAGTTCGAGGGAGCCGCAATCCACGATCAGATGCTTCGCCCCGTGGTCGAGCAGCCACGACACATCTTTGAAAAACGCCTCGGACGCCGCCGAGTCCAGGTCGCCGTAAACCTCGATCAGCAACACGCCGTCGCCCAGGTCTTTGGATTCCAGCTGCATCCCCGGTGCTCCTTCTCAAAAAAACGCAATCAGGTCCCCAGACGGTAGAACAGATACGCCCAGGCCGCAACGCGAAACGGCGGATGGACGTTTAACCCAGATCGCATACCCCCTTAAAACGACCGCCCGGCCCCGCCGGCCCGCAATCAACTCAGCCCCTCTCCCTCATCCGCCATCTGCCATAACAATAAGTCCCGCTTCGCCCCCCACCCGGGCGGTGATAAAATAAAGCTCCACCTGTCTCCCCACGAAAGGCCGCATCATGAAGGGCGCCCTCATCTCCATCGCCATTATTTTCCTCATCGCCCTGCTCGCCATCGGCATCTGGTTCAACCAGACCACCCGCGGCATCGAGGCCCGCACCCAGGCGTTCGTCGACGTCAGCCAGGCGCGCACGCCGATCCAGGTCACCTTCGCCGTCACCCCGCCCCCCGGCACGCCCGCCGACCAGACCCTCTACCTCTCGGGCAGTTCCCCCGCGCTGGGCAACTGGGACGCCGCGGGCGTCCCGCTCCAGCCCAACGGGGACGGCAGGCACTACGCCACCGCCCAGGTCCTCTCGGGCATCGCCTACGGCTTCAAAATCACCCGAGGCACCTGGGGCACCGTCGAAAAAGACGCGCAGGGCAACGAGATCCCCGACCGCACCCTCCGCAGTGAAAACGACGCCACCCTCGACATCGTGGTCGAACGCTGGGTCGATGAAGGCAAGACCATCCCCGGCCGCATCACCCTCGCCGGCCTCGTCCGCGAACACCCCAAGTTCCACTCCGACCTGCTCGACAACGAACGCAAACTCGTGGTCTACCTCCCGCCCGGCTACGACAACCAGGCCGATCGGCGTTACCCCGTGCTCTACATGAACGACGGCCAGAACCTCTTCAACGAGGCCGAGTCCTACGCCGGCGTGGAGTGGCGCGTGGACGAAACCGCCCAGCGCCTGATCGCCGCCGGCGCCGTCGAACCGGTCATCATCGTCGGCGTCTACAACACCCCCGACCGCACCGCCGAGTTCACCCCCGGCCAGAAAGCCGACGCCTACGCGGACATGCTCGCGACCGAGATCAAGCCGTTCATCGACCGTATCTACCGCACACGCCCCGAAGCGGACCACACCGCGGTCGCCGGCTCGTCCCTGGGCGGGCTCGCCGCCCTGCACACCGCCGGCCGACACCCCGACGTCTTCCATCAGGCCGCCGCTCTCTCGCCCCTGCTCTCGGTCGACGGCCGGCGCATCGCGCTGCCCGACCCCGACGCCGTCCGGCTCTACCTCGACATGGGCACGGCCGGCGGGACCGACTACGACGTCGCCCAACAGCTCGCCGACGCCCGCGCCCTGACCGGGGACGCCGACGGCCAACGCCTCAGCTTCCTCGAGATCGACGGCGGCCGGCACACCGAGGCCGACTACGCCGACCGCTTCGGCGAGGTCCTCGCCTACCTCTTCCCGGCCGATCGCCCGAGCAACAATTGAGTCCCGCCCCTTCTTGCGCCGGCCCTTGTTTCGCAACCCGGCTACCCTCATTTTGCGCGGCCCTCAACGTCATTTTAAGGCTATAAACCTCATAAACGTATGATTAAATATTTAATCACGGCTTTGCCGGTCCGTTTTTCATTCACAAAAAAGGTTGACCGGGACCAACGTTCGGGATAAAATGAGCAACAGTTGCACATCGCTCGCGCACGCCCCCTCATCTCGTTGCCGCGGGCTTGGCTGATTCGGCCACGCATTTCACAGGAGACTCGCGCATGAAACGAACCACGTCCGGCTTCACCCTGATCGAGTTACTGGTGGTCATTTCTATCATTGCTTTGCTGATTGCGCTGCTGCTGCCCTCCCTCGCCGCCGCCCGCGCCACCGCACGGCAGACCCAGTGCGCCAGCATGCTCAAACAGTTCGGCCTCGCGACCTACATGTACGCCAACGACAGCAACGGCTACACCGTCCCCGGCCACAGCGACGGCGTCTCCCCGTATTGGGTCGAGAACACACTCTTCAGCGGATACCTGGCCGAAGAGGAAGGCGGTTTCTGGGATTGGAACTTAGATCTGATGTGTCCCGATGCCGAAAACGCCCGTACCGACGACAACATTTATGGACGACCGACCATGGTTTTCAGCTATGGCGTCAACACCCAGGACTGGTGGGACGGCGCCCTTGCCGGCAAAACCCCCTGGGGGGCCGCGGAGCGCGGAAGCATCCCGATCGACAGCGTCAAAAACGCATCCGACGCGATGCGCATGCATGACTCCATCGGTCATTTCAGCCTCAAGCAATACGCCCCGAACTATGTCAGCGATGTCGTCAACGCCAATACGCCCACCAACGCCCCGGCCTATCGACACCCCAACGCCTCGGTCAACATCCTCTTCTACGATGGCCACGGCGGAAGCGTCGCAGACCAGGAACTGATCAATCAGCCCGACGATTACTTCACGGTCGAATGGTTCTGAAACCCACGCCTGACGCCGCTTCCAAGCCCCCAACCGATCGAGGTTTGATCGGCCGCGGAAGGGTGCAAAAGGCGCAGCATTCGAAGATCATCCCGGGCGATGCAACACCGCGGCCAGACGTGCCGACAGCGACCTAACCCTTTATTCCCATGCTTTTTGCGCCTTTTTGCGTCGAAAAAACCGTGCCCATCGTCTGACCAAGTTAATTGCGTCAAGTACAATCACGCAATCAATGCATTGCATCATTCCGTGGCGGCCCCCCGAGTATCTCCCTTGAGCAGTAAATCTTCCGTCTCCAGCATCTACGAGCTCGCCCGCAAGACCGGGCTGTCGACCAGCACCGTCAGCCGCGTGCTCAACCAACGCGGACGCATCAGCAAAGGCACCCGCCTCCGCGTCTTGGCCGCCGCCCGCGAGGCGGGGTTCCGGCCCAGGGCCTCGGTCCGGCAGGACACCGTCGCCATCGTCGTCGACCGGTTCCGCTACGCCTCCTACGGCGGGTTCCAGTCGACCCTGCTCACCCACCTCATCACCGCCCTGGCGCGATACGACTTCGCCTCCGAAGTCTACACCGAGGACAACGTCGACCGACTGGGCACCCGCTTCATCGACGGCGTGTTGGCGCTGACCTGGTCGGACCAGACCGTCACCAAGCTGCGCCAGCTCAGCAACGTCGCGATCGTGATGGTCAACCGGCTTGACCTCGAAGGCTTCTCCACCGCCGCCACCGACCACTTCCAGGGCGGCCAGCTCGTGGCCGAGCACCTGATCGACCACGGCCACCGGCGGATCGCGTTCCTCGCCGAGGAGCGCGACTGGGGCGCAGGCCAACGCATCGAGGGCGTGCGCCAAACCCTCAAACGCCGCGGCCACGACCCCGCCGGGCTCATCGTCGGCTTCACCGATCACCAGCCCGTCGAGCAGGCCATGGGCCGCCTGCTCCAATCCGACGCCACCGCCCTGTTCCTCACCGGCGAAGACCTCACCATCGAGGCCGCCTACGTCCTCAAGCACCGCCTCGGGCTCAACATCCCCGACGACCTGTCCGTGGTCGGCCTGGAAAACGCCAAGGTCTCCCGATTCATCCACCCCCCGCTCACCACGCTCTGCCAGCCGTTCGACCAGCTCGCCACCGCGGCCCTCGATATCCTGACCCAGCACCTCCAGGACGCCGGCAGCCAGCCCATCCAGCAGATCCTCGACAACCACCTGATCGCCCGCGAATCCGTCCGGTCGCTCGGTCCGTAACCCCACCCCAACGCCGCAAAAACGCGCATCAACCGGCCTGAACCATTGACGGCGGACCCGTTGCGGGGTAGAATGAGCAAAAGTTGCTCATGTACTCGGCGGGCTTCGGCAGCGTCACACGTCGTTCTCTCAGCTTCCGAATTCTTCCCTTCCGCTCCCGCCGCTTGGCCCTTCCTTGGAGGACCGTTGATGAAAACCCTGCTGATCCTCGCGTCGGTGCTCATGCTCACCCTCCCCGCCGTCGGCCCCGGCCGCGCCGATGTGCTGCTGGATCAGGACTTCACCAGCTCGTCGACCGTGGGCGATTTCGTCAGCGCGACACCCGACGCCGGCCAGTTCAACGACATCTCCGCCATCAGCGGCAGCACGGTGTCGGTCGCCAACGATCAACTGGTGTTCGACATCCAGCCCGGCGGGCTGGCCGGCCTCCTGCGCGTCGACCTCGACAACCCCGCGCCGAGCCTCCTGGCCCTCGAGTTCGTCTTTACGTTCGACAACAAATTAGCAGTTAACTTCGGGCCGTCGGTCACGCTCCAGATCGGCGACTACGAACCTGCATCGAACAACTACAACTCGGGCGGCACCACCGCCCAGCGGTTCGACCAGATCCTCTTCCGCCGGACAGGGTCCGACTTCCGGGCCGAGCTCAGCAGCGCACAGATCAATGACCTGGTCTACGGCCAAGAATACGCCTTCCTCCTCCTGCTGAACGACTCGGGCGCCGCCGAGCAATACCTCGGGCCCGACGGGGTGACGCGCACGCTCAACGATCAGAGCCACGCGCTCTACATCGACGGCGCCCTAGCGATCGACAACGCCGCCGCCGGCGTCGGGGGCGGATCTGACCTGAGCGGGGTCCGCCTGCGGGTGGTCGACGGGTCCGATGTGGATTTCCTGGTCAACTCGATCCGGGTCGAAAACGTGCTGCCGGCCGTGCCCGAGCCGGCGTCGCTGGCCCTGCTGGGCCTCGGCGCCGGGCTGATGGGCGTACGCGGCAGGCCCTGACGCCTCACCCGAAGGAACGCCGACCATGCCAAACCCCACACGAAGCCGGTTCCGTTCGCCACGCGGATTTACGCTCATCGAACTACTGGTGGTCATCGCGATCATTGCGTTGCTGGTCGCGCTGCTGATGCCGGCTCTGCGGCAGGCGCGCGAGTCGGCGCGCATGACCGCCTGCCAGTCCACGCTGCGTCAGCAGGTGATCGCCCTCTTCGCCTATGGCGCCGATGAAAAAGACCACCTGCCGTTCCGCCCCGGCCCCAACGGGCCCGCCGGCAGCGGCGCGGGCGGGAGCACCTTCGAGTACATGCTCGCGCCTTACATGGGCGCCGAACGTCCCAACTGGACCTGGGACAGCGCCAACCGGGTGGCCCTCGGCAACGTCGACAACACCGGCCACGAGGGCTTCTGGTGCCCGTCGGCGCCCATCACCGGTAAACGCGGCTGGGGGCTCTACTATGAAGGGGACACCTGGGGGCAGGCCACCGGCTACCAGACCACGGTCTACAGCCAAACCCAGGTCACCTGGGACAACAACTCCGCCAACCACGACCCCGGCGGCGGCCCGATCGTCTACGCCGCGCTGTCGCAACTCCGCCTCGACTACTTCACCCGCCCCAGCGGCCTGCCCTACCAGTTCTGCAGTCAGAAAAAATTCCCGACCGAAGTGAGCGACTCACTGACCTCCGGCGACGCCAACAACATCTTCCTGCCCCACAGTTCCTGGCACTTCCGCGGCAAGGACAGCCTCCCCCGGCCCACCATGTTCCTCGACGGGCACGTCCCGGTCCTGACCGACCCGCGGTACACCGACGGCATCCAGTTCAACAGCCAGGGTTACGTGTCGGACCGCTACCTGCAGACCGGCCCCTACAGCGGCTACCACCTGGCGACCGGCGGCGGGAACCCGCCGCACAAGCCCTGGGACTACTGGATCGACCCGAAGTGACCCGCCGCTCGATCGCGGCATCGCTCTGGGCCGCGCTGACCCTGTTCGTCAGCGTGGGCCCGATCCGGGCCGACGGCCCCGCGCTCGACCGGCACGACGGCTACGAGGGGCGGTGGGTCCGCACGCCCCACGCCCAGGCGTTCATCGCGGTCCGCCCGCGGTTCCGGGTCCTGGCGCTGAGCCGCCCGGGCGAACCGAGCCTGATGGCCGACGCCGCGCATCCCGAGTACGGGGTGAGGCTGGCGTACATGGAGCCCACCCAGATCGACGACTCGTTCGACCCGGGGAACCAGCCCGGCCGGTTCATCGAATCCACCCCCTCCTCGGCGACCGTTCAACTCGCGGCTTCGGCCGCTGCTGAACTCCGCTACACCGTTCACGTTGCGCTGGACGAGCGCCTCCCCCGGCTGCGATTGCGTTACCGCCTGGAGAACCTCTCGGACCGGCCGCGCCGCTACGCCGCGTGGTCGTTGACCAGCTTCGAGCCCAACGGGCGCATCGTCGCGCTCTTCGGCGCCGAGGCGCGGCCGCTGCGGCGGATCGCCCTGCCATGGTGGACGCGCATGCCCCAGCCCGGCTACGCCTTCGGCCGGCGCACCCTCGCGGTCGACTGCGGCCGACCGCTCAACGGGACCGCGTGCAAGATCGGCCTCGCCAGCGACACGGGGTGGGTCGCGATGGTGCGCCACGGCCGAGCCCTGGTCAGCGCGGCGGCCTACGATCCCCACGCCGCGTACCCCGAAGGCGGCGCCAACATCACCATCTTCCAGATGGACAAACCGGATCGCCGGTGGTGCGAGATGGAGCAGGTCAGCCCCCTCACCGACGCCGACCCGGGCGCGGCGGTGGAGCTGACCGAGACGCTGACGCTCATCGACCTCGCCAACACGCCGGCCGAGCCCGATGCGCTGGGTGAAGCGATCGAAGCCGCGATGATCACCCCGTAGCCCCGCATGCGCATGCGGGGCTTCGCTACTCAACATGCAGCGACCGCAGCTCGCCCGGGTAGAGCGAGAGTGTGACCGCGCCGTTGCGCGAGGCGACGGCTTCACCGGTGACCGCATCGGTGACGCGGCCTTGAGCCGGCAGCTTGACCGTGACCTCCGGCTGATCGTGCAAGCCGGTGTTGACCACGGCGAGGTACGTGCCGTGGCCGGGGGTTTCGATGCTCCGGACAACGACCTCGGGCGCATCGGCGGCGCCGTCGACGACGACGCTGGGCAGGGCCGGCAGCGCGAGGAAGTTCTGGTTGAACCGACGCGCGTACTCGGGGAAGCCGCGCTGGAAGATGTGGCCCGCCAGGTAGCCGATGTGCCACGGGTCGCCCTGCGCCACCGCGCGGGCCTCGAGCAGCATCGAGTACGGGCCGGTGCGCTCCATGTCGACGACCAGGTAGCCCAGGTCGTCGTGCCCGGCGTGTTCGTTAAGCGCGTAGTGGCGGACCATCGCCAGCCCCGACGGGCCGCGGAACCGCTCCATGCCCTCGGGGTTCGCCACCGAGAACTGGCGGTTGAACCCGTACGCCATCATGACGCCGTCGTCCTCGGCGTAGCGCTGCGGGTCTGCGGGCGGGACCGCGTGCTGCCACTCCCAATGCGACCAGGTCCCGCGCCAGTCGGTGAGGGCGTCGGGATACGCCTCGACCGCGCGGTCCCACGACATCAGCTCCAGCTTCTCGTGGTCGGGGTTCTGCAGCAACGGCTCCCAGAGATCGGACCGGTCGGTCACGACCAGTCGCCGGTCACCGCGGCTGGCGCCGGGCCCGGCGCCGGGCTCACTGGGATCGCACTCCATGAGCACGATCGCGTCGTCCACGCCGTTGTCCCGCAGGTGGTCGCGCATCGCCAGCAGGAAGTCGCGCCGCTTGCCGAACCACCAGTCGTAATAGCGCTGCAGGAGCGACTCGTCGTCCTGCAACTGCTGGCGTGACACGGCGACGCCGTCGTTGGCTTCCTCGGCAAAGCGCTGGCGGGTCGCGTCGGCGAAGCTGATGGGCAGCTGCGACGGGCGCGGCCTCAGCCAGATGCCGAGGAAATCCGCCTTGTCCTTATGGCGGACCACCGTATAGTCCAGGACCTTCTTGAAGTCTTCATAGATGCGCGGGTCGGTCAGGTCGGCCCGGCGTTTCTCGGTCCATTTGACGTGGGTGTAGTCGCCCGGGCCACGCAACGGCTCGGCGAATTGCTTGGCGCCGATGCCCTCCCGGCCCGCCGCGCCGCCGTACTCGTACATCGGCAGGACGTTCAGCCCGTGCTCGGCCATGATCGGCAGGATGTTGCCCCACACCTGCGGCGTGTGGCTGACCCAGAACCAGTTGTTGTCGCCCGCGTCCCAGTCCTGCACCGCGCCGAACTCCAGCAGGTCTTTGCTGAAGGTGTTCATGCCCAGGAAATTCATGGTCTTGGCGCGGACGCGGTACCAGTCCTCTTTCTGGTCGAACGCACGCCGGGTCGCGTCTCGGGACCCGACCACGCCGTCGCCCATCTCCTCGCGGTAGAACAGGTGACGGTGGGGCAGGCCCTCGGGCAGGTTGAGCGTCACGTTGAAGCGTTCGGGGTCGGGGACCTCGAACAAGCGGATCCGCGACACGGCCGCGCCGGCGGAGAGGGGGGCGTTCTTGCTGTCGGTCTGGGAGATGACGACGTAGAACCCGTCGTCGGGCCCGAACGGCCGGCCGTGCTTGGCGCCGCCGCGCTGCTTGGGCAGGCCGGCGATCCGCTCGTTGAGGTAGAACAGCGATTGGAAGGTGTTCATCTCACCCGACAAGGGCACATCGATCGACTCGATGTGGTTGTCGGTGTAGGTGTACAGGACGTCGCCGGCGGTGTGGCCGGTGTGGACGCCGCGGGTCAGGTCGCCCCCGCGGTTCTCGATCACGAAGCTGCGCGGCTGGTCCTCGGGGAAGTCGACCGTCAGCAGGTACGCCTTGTGCGGCTCGAGCAGCTTGTACTGACCCATGCGGTAGGCGAAGTACTTCGGCCCGCCCTCATTGGGCAGGACGCGCACCGGCTTGCCGAAGACCTGCTCGACCTTCGACGCCCCGCCCGGGCCCTCGACGAACTCGACGCCGTCGGCGGCGTCCTGGCCGCAGATGATCTCCTGGATCAACGGCAGCTTGCCGAAGGGCGCGCCGGCGTCGACGAGGGGGCGGTCGGCCTTCTCGGCACGGGCGATTTCGAGCCGGCGCTGGCGCTCCTGCTCAACCTTCTTGCGCGCCGCAAGCTCGACGAGCTCCGCGTCGGTGTACTCGTAGAGCGCCAACTCGTGGAACAGCCCGCCGGGGCCGTCCTTGGTAACGCGGACGTAGCGGGTCTTGACGTCGACGTCGTGGTCCTTCCAGGTCTTGTAGCCGACGCCGTCATCGGTAAGCAGGGGCTCCCACTGTCCGGGTTGGCCGGTGGAGACGTGGATGTCGCCCTTGCCGTTCATGTCGTAGAAGCTGACGCGGCTGAGGTGGCGGGTCTGACCGAGGTCGATGTAGAAGTGGACGGGGTACTGGTCGAGCTTGTTGTAGCCGGGGGTCTGCCACTTGGTTTCGGGCGACGAGACACGGGGCTGCCCGGCGGGCCCCTGCTCGTCGACCATGGCCTCGGGCGCGCCGACGCCGCTCTCGTTGGTGATCATGTCGGGGGTGAGAACGATCTTCTCGCCGGCGTCGGCGGGCGGGGCCGAGCCCAGCGCCATGCCCCACGCGAAGACCAACGCCATAGCCAGATGCGGAACGGATTTCATGATGCGTGCTCCCGTGCGGCTGAGTGAAGGGCCGCGGTGGTGAGGGGATCGGGGATGAGCAATTGTTGCTCTACATCCTACCCGATACTGCCCCCAAACGCCATCCCCGACCCCGGACATGTCCGCCCTGGAGGGGGAGGATATGTTCATTTTCACGATAAGTCTTTTGAATTCCAATTCTTAGATGGTGTCCGCCTTAAACGGGTAGGACGTCCTTCCGGAAAACCCGTAGATCGCGCCCCGGCTTCGGAGGCCTCGACAATACCTATCATTATACAAACAAAATAGCGGGAGACAAGAAAAAAACGCCGAGCGGGCCCGGCCGGTCGTGGGCCAGTTGAATTCCGAGTCTTCTTATTTGGCCCCCGCTTGTTGTCTTCAGTCCCGATGACCGTAGCCTCTTTGGTTTCCAGCAGGCTCACCAGCTCCTCGACCGTCCAGACGTGATCGGCCCCCCGGCCCCCATCGCGGGGGGGGAGGGGGTGACGCGCAGCGTCTGGTGGATGCGGCACGGGTTGTGACAGCAGAAGTGCAGGCTGGTCATGGCCATGTGGTTCGTGACCTTGAGACAGCGTTGGATTTTCAGACTGACCTGCTGCCGTGCGGCCGCTAAACGTCAACCGTCGGTGCGCCCCTGAGGGGCATCCGTTGTATCGGCTTGTTGGGCGTCCGTGCGATCGCCGTGGCTCGGTGGGGTTGAGATCACCAGGAAGTGCAGGTCTGAATCTGACTCGTTGCTCAGCTGATGCGGGACCCGTGGCGGGATATGGAGCCCTTGTTGTTCGCGCAGCTGATTCACGGCGCCATCCACCTCAAGCGTGGCGGCGCCCTTGAGGATGTAGAAGAACTGTTCCGACCGGCTGTGGTAGTGGCGCGTTTCCCGGGAGCCGGGGGGGACGCGTTCCTGGATCACGCTCAGATGTGGCGACCTGACAAGATGCCAGCCGTGACAATCGGCACCCCAGGCGTAGTGTTCTGCGTCGTGCGTGCTGACCATGCTTTGGCTTCTGTAGAGGGTCGAGGAAGGCGTGAGTCAGGCGCCCCGTAAAAAGACGGCTTCATGATACGGGGAGTTGGGCGAGGTTGTCGGCGCCGTCGAAGACGACCAAAAGGGTCACCCGGTCGCGCATTTCCTAACATCCACACGGCCTAATAGACCGGGATCGTGATCTGTCGGTCAGCACGTTTCGCGTTCAACCGGGCATGGTCTATCACCTGAAAAGAAATCCTGTGCGGGGCGTGAAACGACGGATCGCCCTCGACGCGTGACACCACAAATCTCAGGAGCTTGCGCCCGCCCCATGCCGGCGTGTCCTCGAGCGGGGCCGGCCTGACCGATATCACGGCGTCGGTCGGCGCCAGGGGGAGGATGTCCATATCGGCTTTGACGGAAAAATAGACGGCGGGCGCCGCGGCTTCATCCTCGAAAACCGCGTCGTCCAGCACGATTTTCTTGGGCCACCAGATCACCTCACCGCCGAACCCGGGGGCGCCTTTCACGCCGGACACCGAGATGATGACCGAAAATGTTTTACCTGACGAGACGCTTCTCAACGCGACGATGACCGTGCGTTTGAACGGCCCGCTTTCGAGGGGATCGGCGTCGAACTCCAGGACCAGTTTCCGCACGCCCGGGCCGGGCAGCGCCGGGTCCGCGGCGTCGTCCGGGCCCGGTTCGGCGGCGCCGTCGCCGGATTCCATCAACTGCGCGAGCTACTCCGCCTGCTCCAGCACGACGCCCAGTTCCTCCTCAGGGTCCACGCCGACCCTGAACCGGGTGTTGGTGATCTCGTCGTGGATGACCGTCCCGCCGGGCCACTGGATCTGGAACGCCGAACGCGGCAACACCTTCTCGCGGATCACCGCCCGGTCAACCTCCATCGTCGCCCTTTTCTTGACATACAGCCGGCCCTGATTGTCTGTTGCGTAGGTTTCCGACACCGCGCTGGCCGGGTAGAAGACCCCAGGCGCGATCTCGTGGAAACGCGTGACATTCATCTGCCGGATCAGCCGGTCTCCTTCGCCTCTTATTTCGTTACGGAACAGGCGGTAGCCGTTGGCCGGGTCGAAATACCACGACGTGACGCCCACCGGCTTGATATACGTGATTTCAGCCACTTCTTTGCCGTCGAGTTGCGTCGTCCGCACGTTGAGTTTGCGCAGGTAACGAGACTCTTCGCTCAACATGCCGGAAAAAGTCTGGCGGTAGAACGCCGACGCTCCGTAGATGGATACAGACCAACCTGTCGCGAATGAACCACCTTTGATGTCATTGGATCGCTGCGCCCGGATGGTTCCGGACAACACTTCTTTCATGCCGCCGGTTGTCGCACGGCCAAGCGTCAGTTGTTGGCCGATGCGGCCGTCAAACGCAACAATAAATTTCTCTTCGGCAACGCGTACGTCTCCATGAACATGCCAAGGCGATATGGACTCTTCGAAGTCCAGCTTGGCCGGCCCATCGAGGGCATTGTGATAAAGCCCATTGATTCGGTTTTTACCCGTTTCCTTGAAAGGCGCTTCGGGGTTGGGGCGGGCCATCCACTTCGCCTCGCCGTGAGCTTCCAGGTTGGCCACCGCGTCTTCCTGACGCTTGATTTCCTTACGCAGGGTCTCAAGGGTCAGCGCGTCGATCGCGCCGCCATCATCGGCGCCGGATGCGGGCAGGGCCAAAGACGTTAAAAACAACATGCAAACAACCCGGGACAGGCAGGGAGCGGAACGCATGGCGGTCTTCCGGAAGGGGGTGGGACGGCTTCATGACACGGGGAGTTGGGCGAGGTTGTCGTCGTCGCCGAGGACGACGAGGATGTCGTCCTGCATGATGGGGTCGTCGGGGTGAGGCAGCTTGATCTTGACCGCGTCGGGCTCGTCCTCGTTTTCGAGTTTGCGTTTGATGGCGATGATGTGGAGGCCGGCCTGGGCGCGGAGGTCGAGCTGCTTGAGGGTCTGGCCGATCCAGCGGGCGGGGGGCTTGATCTCGACGATGCTGTGGCGGGGGTCGAGCTCGACGTGCTTGAGGAAGTGGGGGCTCATGAGACGGTCGGCCCATCGGTCGGCGGACTCGTCTTCGGGGTTGACCACCTCGTCGGCGCCGACGGAGGCGAGGACCTGGGCGCTGACGGGGGAGATGGCGCGGGCGACGACCTTGGGCACGCCGATGCGCTTGAGGACGACGGTGGCGAGGACGATCGACTCGAAGTCGCCGCCGATGCCGACGACGGCGACATCGACGTGATTGACGCCCTGCATGAGCAGGGCCTGCTCGTCGGCGCCGTCGAGGGCGACGGCGAGGGTCACGCGGTCGCGCATCTCCTCGACGAGCGCCACGTCGCGGTCGATGCCCACGACGTCGTGGCCGGCGGCGGCGAGGTTGGCCGCGAGCCGCGCCCCGAACCGTCCCAACCCGATGATCGCGAATCGCTGCATGGACCGGCGCCTTTATCCGATGACCACATCTTCATGCGGGTACGTGTACGGTTTGGACGCGCCGGGGCCGAAGATCAACGCACCCAGCAACGCCAGCGGGCCGACCCGGCCCAGGAACATCACCGCGATGATCACCGCCTGGCCGAACGGGGTCAAATCCTCGGTGATCCCCAGCGACAGGCCGGTGGTGGTCGCGGCGCTGACCACCTCGAACGTGAGCGCCTCGAAGGAGAACGGCTCGACGAGCAGGAGCAGGAACACGGCGAGGGTGATCATCATGCCGTAGAGCAGGAACAGGGTCCCCGCGCGACCGCGGAGGGCGCCGTGGATGGAGCGCCCGAAGGCCTCGGCCTCGTCGCGTTGGCGGATGGAGGCGACGATGCCCAGCACGAGGACGGCGATGACGGTGGTCTTCACCCCGCCGGCGGTGGACCCGGGCGACCCGCCGACGAACATCATGGCGATGAGCGTGAGCCGGCTGCCGGGCTGCAGCTCGTCCATGGGGAGGGTGTTGAACCCGGCGGTGCGGGCGGAGACGGACATGAAGCTGGCGTCGGCGAGCACCCCGCCGATCGCGGCGGGCGAGAGCGGGTCGGGCCGCTGCTGGTGCGCGGTCTGACCGAGGTGCAGCGACTCGTAGGTGAAGGGCATGAACTGGCTGAGGCCGATCCCGAGCACGCCGATGAGATAGAGGGCGGCCGTCGTGGTGAGGACGATCTTGGTGTGCAGGCTCATGCGGTGGAGCGAGAGGTCGGCCATGTTCGGTCGGTAGCGGTCGCGCAGCAGCAGCTGTTTCGCGCGGTGCATGACCATGTTGCGGATGTTGCCCAGGACGGGGAGGCCCAGCCCGCCGATGACGATGAGCGGGACGAGGACAGCGTGGGTGAGCATGGCGTAGCGGTAGTCCTGGAGGTTGTCGGCGTACAGGCTGAAGCCGGCGTTGCAGAACGCGCTGACGGAATGGAAGAGGCTCAGGCCGATGCGGTGGGCGACGGTGAGGGATTCGCCGTCGATCGGTCGCCACTGGGGGTAGAGCAGGGCCGCGCCGATCAGCTCGATCACGATGATGGTGACGACGATGAACCGCACGTAGTTGGTGAGCTGGTAGAGCGGCTGGTCGTTGAGCATCTGGCTGAGGCTGACGTTCTCGCGGAGGCTGAGGCGGCGGCCCAGGAGCAGGGCGAGCATGGAGCCGAAGATGATGATGCCCATCCCGCCGAGCTGGATGAAGACGCCGATGACGGTCTGGCCGAAGGGGGTGAACTGGGTGGCGGTATCGCGCACGGTGAGGCCGGTGACGCAGACGGCGGAGGTCATGGTGAAGAGGGCCTCGAGCCAGGAGACCGGCTGCCCGGGGGGTGCGGCGACGGGGAGCTTGAGGAGGACCGTGCCGGTGAGGATCATGAGGGCGAACGACGCGGGCAGCAGCAGGCCGGGGCGGGTGAGCTGGCGCGACAGGCGGACCTGCGCGCGCCACAGCTCCATGACGAGCGCGAGGCCGGCGGCGGCCTCGACCAGCGGCCAGGTGGGGGATCGCCACGGCGGCAGGCTCAGCAGCCCGCCCACGACCATCACGCCCATGAGCACGAAGTCGAACCGGCGCAGCCGCCACGGCCCCAGGACCCGGGGCAGGCGCAGCGTGTTGCGGATCATCACCGCCCAATACGCGGCCAGCAGCACCGACTGGCCGGCCCGGATCATCCACGCGGAGATCGGCGGCTGGTAAAAGCCGTACATGAACAGCACGCCGACGAGGACCGCGAGGATCAGGGCCAGGCGGACCAGCAGCGACCCCCACCCCGGCTGGATGTCCGCCAACCGGACCCGGTCGAGCTCCGTGACGTCGTCATGCTTGCGGGGGCGGGGCATGGTTTAAAAGCAGGAAAGCAGGAAATACAGAAAGGCAGGAAATGAAGAAAAGCAGGGCCGGAGCGATCCATTCCGAATTTTCTGTTTTCCTGTTTTTCTGCTTTTCTGCTTTTCCGCTCACTCGACCGCGAGCCTGGGCTTGGGCGGCTCGAGGCCGACGGTGGGGCCGGGGACGATGCCGAGCCTGCGGAAGCGTTCGGCGAGGCCGAGGGTGTCGGGGTCTTCGTAGTAGGCGTAGCGCAGCGCGATGGTGCCGTTGGGGATGTCGTTGATGGAGAGGTAATAGTCGGCGAGTTCGAGGTAGGGCGCCGCGTCGCCGCGGGGGGCGAAGTAGGCGGCCTTGCGGTACGCGGCGGCGGCGCCGTCGGGGTCGCCGATGCGGACGAGGTAGCGCGCCTGGCGCAGGTAGTCCGCCGACGCGTTGGAGCTGTCGGCGGTCTCGGCGAGGAACGCGGCGAGGTTGTCGTAGCGCCGCTGCTTGAACATGGCCTCGGCGAGGTAGTCGAGGACCATCGGGGTCAGCTCGGGGTCGTTGGGACGAAGCGCCAGGGCCTTCTCCAACGACAGCTCCGCGTCGAGCGGCTCATCCAGGCGAAGCTGCATCCGGCCGAGGTAGTACCAGGACAGCGCATCATCGGGCTTGCGGTCCACCGCCTGCTGGAAAAACCCGCGGGCGGCGGGCAGGTCGCCGGCGTTGATCGCGTCGTAGCCCTTCTCGCGCAGCATCGAGTTGGTCACAAAGAAGTCGGGCGTCTCCACGGGCTTCTGGCAACCCCATAAGCCCAGCGCCAAGCCCGCCAGCGCCAACGCGATCCATCGATTCATCGTACGTGTCCTGGCCATGTGTGCTTCCTTACTCAACCGACTAGCCGGGGTGGTTTCGCCACAAAAGGCCCAAAAAGGAAGGGATTGCGGCGGTGGGCTGGACGCCCGGCCGCGGTCACCCGGGTTTGGCCCTGTTTTGTGCTTTTTATGCCTTTTTGTGGCTGAAAAAGAATCAGCATCCATTGTGAACGTTGAGGATAGAATCGGCCAGCCACCCCGGCAAGCTGGAGAATCGCTGATGACCCGCCTCCCGGCCGCCGTCCTGCTGCACACCACCGCCTGCGGGGCGCACTACGACCTGCTGCTGGCCGACCCGACCGACGCCGGTGGCCGGCTGTGGGCCGCCCGGGTCATGCAGCCGCCCGATCGGTGGGCCCGGCTCGGCGGGCTGACGCTCACGCCGCTGCCTCCGCACCGGCCGCGGTACCTCGCTTACACCGGGCCCCTCACCGGCGGGCGCGGGCATATCCGCCGGGTCGACGCGGGGCGGCACACGCCCCGCCGCTGGGCACGGGGGCTGATCCTCACCACCCTACGGCTCCGCAACGTCCGCCGCGAACTCGACCTGCGCCTCGACCGGCTCGGCCCTGCGTGCTGGCGGGCGGTGGTCCTGGCGGACCGGGCGGTCCGGTGAGGCCGCGCGGGGCGGACCCAGCCGCTCAACACGGGCGAGGGGGCAGGGTGAGGGCGGGGGCGTTCCTATTGTCGGGGGCGGCCGGTTCGGCTACCTTGGACAAAATACGGAAACCTCTTCCGATCCACGGGGCCCATTTCTCAGGAGAACCGAAATGTCTCACGCATCCGACGACGAACTGCTCAACAAGGCGATCCCGATCGATCCGGCGGATCTGGCCGAGGAAGAGCCGATCGAGGTCGTCCCCGAAGAGGAAGACGAAGAGCTCACCCCCGTCGACCTGATCGACGAGCAGGACGAGCAACGCGGGAAAAACAAGATCCGCACCTTCGGCCCGAGCCAGCGCGTCCCCCATGATGAGCACTGGAAGCGGACCCCCAACGCAACCGGCACCGGCGCGATCCACGTCAAGACCTTCGTCACCAAGCTCCGGCTCGACGCCATCAACCACCTCGATGAACAGGTCAACGAGTGGCTCGACGCCCACCCCGAGTACGAGGTCAAGTTCGTCACCACCACCATCGGCAAGCTCGTGGCGAAGAACACCGAGGATGCGCTGTTCATGAATATCTGGGTGTAGCTCCGCATGACGGGAGCCCGTATACAACGGAGCCCCGCATGCGCGGACATTATGCGCGGTTGCCCTAAACCCTTGCGCCCAGCGCAGTTCGCGTCCATACTCCTGTTGCAAAGCCCCCTTCAACACAAA